>NZ_JBEZMM010000001.1:0-774982 GCF_040652715.1 Streptomyces sp. NPDC048196
AGACTTCCTCCACACCTACAACCACCACCGCAGCCACACCGCACTCGGCGGCAAGCCACCCATCAGCCGCGTGAACAACGCTCCAGGTCAATACATCTAGGGACCCCGGTCGGAAACAGGTCGTGACTGGACTCCTTCGCCCGATACGGACCAGTCACGACCATTCCAGTCACGACTTTTCCAGTAACGAGCTCACCGTCCCGACCTCTCCAGTCACCAGTTCGGGGCTGCACCTCGCGCAGTGGTCGGTTACTCGGGCAGCGGTCGGTCGTCGATGACGTGCTTCATCACCAGGGTGGAGGTCAGCCGCTGGACGCCCGGCAGCTTGGCCAGCTGCTCGTCATAGAGCTGCTGGTAGGCGGCCAGATCGGTGGTGGCGACGCGCAGCAGGTAGTCGGGTTCGCCGAAGAGGCGCTGGGCCTGGAGAACGTGCGGGATGGCGGTCACGGCCTCTTCGAAGGCGGTGACGGTGTCACGGTCCTCCCAGCGCAGAGTGGCGAAGACGAGGGCTTCGAAGTTCAGACCGATGGCGGCCGGGTCGACGACGGCGCGGTAGCCGCGGATGGCCCCCTCCCGTTCCAGGTCGCGCAGGCGGCGGTGGCAGGGCGAGACGCTCAGCTGCACGCGGGCGGCCAGCTCGGTGACGGTCAGGCGGCCGTCCTGCTGTAGCTCGGTAAGAATTTTCCGGTCGAGGGCATCCATGGAGAAGATTCTCCCTCACCGCCCGCGATCTTGGAGTAAGAACGCAAACACTTTCGGGCATGTCCGGCCTAGCCTTCCCTCTCAGAACAAGGTACGTGAGAGGGAAGAACGATCGATGAACACGACGACGCTGGCGGCTTTTCTGGCGGTGGATCTGCTGTTGGTGTTCACTCCGGGCGCGGACTGGGCCTTCGCGATCTCGGCGGGGCTGCGGGACCGGTCGGTCGTTCCCGCGGTCGCCGGGCTGATAGCCGGATACGCGGGATACACGCTGCTCGCCGTGGCGGGCCTGGTGATGATCGTGGCGAGCTCGGCGACCGTGCTCACCGCACTGACCGTCGCGGGTGCCGCCTATCTGATCTGGCTGGGCTGGGGCGTACTGTCGCGGCCGGGGGCCCTGGGCACGTCCACGGAGACCATGGCCTCCTCGTCGATGGCCGCCTCGCGCGGGCGGATCATGCTCAGGGGTGTCGGGATCAGCGGCCTGAACCCCAAGGCGCTGTTGCTGTACTTCTCGCTGTTCCCGCAGTTCATCAACCCCGCGGGCGGCTGGCCCGTGGCCGCGCAGACCGGGCTGCTCGGCGCACTGCACATGACGACCTGCGCCCTGGTCTACCTCTCCGTCGGCGTCCTGGCCCGCACCGTCCTGAAGACCCGTCCTTCGGCGGCCCGGACGGTCACCCGGGTCTCCGGCGCCATGATGATCGTCATCGGCGGGTTCCTGCTGGCGGAACGCCTCGTCGGCTGACGAACCTGCCCGCGCTCGTACGCACACCATGAGGTCCAGGGAAACCTTGTGACGTCCGCCGCAGCACCATGACGTCCGTCGCAGCACCGCGATGTCCGTCGAAGGGACCCAGTTCCGCGGCCACGACGGGCTGCTGGACCGGGTCGCAGAGGCGTACGGGCTGTTCGTCGCCTCCGGCGAGTACCAGATCGCGTGCGACGACGACATCTCCGTGCACGACGATGTCGTCCTGTTCACCGTCCAGTTGAGGTACGCCGAGGGTCCGCACGTCGGTGAGGTGGCCTGGGCCGCCCGGGTCTTCCTCGTGCTGGACGACGAGGGCCGGATCCTGCAGGACTACCACCTGACCGTCCAGCCGCTGCCCGAGGCGTAGGGCCGACTTCGGACAGTCCGGGACTTCGGACAGCCACTGCTGGTACGGACAGGCTTCTGGACCCGCGGCCCAATGCCGGCCGCGGGTTTCGGGTTCCGCGACGACGTCTCGGGCCCGGGGGTGGCTCAGGATCGAGGGATCTCACGGATGATTCCGAAAGGCCGCTTCCCTTGAGTGCTCATGATTCGTTGGTCTCGTGCCCGTCGTGCCCGTCGTGCCCGTCGTGCCCGTCGTGCCCGTCGTTCCCGTCGCTCGGGTGGTTGGCTGCCACCGGCAACCGCGGGGCCGTTCGACGCGAGGTGGTGCGGGGATGAGGCGGGAGCGTCCCGCTCTCGGCATCCTCGGCGGGATGGGGCCGTTGGCGACGGCGGACTTCTACCGTCGGCTCGTCGAGCGCACTCCGGCCGGCTCGGACCAGGGGCATCTGCCGGTGTTGATGTGGGCCGATCCGGCCGTTCCCGACCGGACCGCGGCGTTGTTGGGTGAGGGCCCCTCGCCGGTGCCCGCGCTGGTCGAGGGCGCCCGGTGGCTGCGGCGGGCCGGGGCCAGCTGCGTCGCCGTTCCGTGCAATACCGCGCACGCCTATGTCGAGCAGCTGGCGAAGGCCGCGGGAGTCGAGGTGCTGGACATGATCGAGGCGGCGCTGGAGGCCGCGGCGGGCAAGGTGCCCGGGGTGCAGAGGGTGGGGATCCTCGCGACGCGGGGGACGCGGCTGGCCGGTCTCTATGAGCGTGCCGGTGCCCGGCTGGGTGTCGAGGTGATCCAGGTGCCCGACCGCGTTCAGCTGGAGTACGTCGATGCGGCGATCCGTGCGGTCAAGGGCGGGGCGGATCTGGCGGGGCCCGAGCGGTGGATCGCCGAGGCCGCCGGGAATCTCAGGGGGCAGGGCGCACAGGTGGTCGTCGCCGCATGTACCGAGATTCCGCTGGTCAGTGGCGCGGCCGCGGGTGTGCTGCCGCTGGTCGACTCGACCGAGGCGCTGGTCGACGCAGTTCTTTCCCGGTTGTGGCGAGCCGATCCATTCGATCAAGCAAGTTCCTGATCAACGAGTCCCGGGGGACGGGGGTCGTGATCGACCGAGTTCGTTCCCCGATACGGACTTCCTCGCCTATCCTCGTCCGCACGCACCAAGCCGGGGGCCTGGAACGGTCCTAACCTGCGGAGATGATCAGGCACATGTCGACGCACCCCGCCCGAAGCCTGAGCCGGGTGCTTGAGGACTTCGGCTCCACCCTCCTGGATCTGGAGCACGGCGACGCCGAGGCGGCCGGGGAGATCGGCGGCGTCGGCATCCACGATCCGCACGACGAGCAGCACTATCCGCAGCGCGCCATCGTGCTCGGCGTCGGGGTCCATGGCGCCGAGCAGACGTCCCGTCTCCTGCGGGACCTCGCCGCCCATCGGGCCGCGGCCCTGGTGGTGCGGGGCCCGGTCGAGGACGCGGACGAGCTCGAAGAGGTCGTGTCCGAGACCGGTGTGGCGCTGCTGGCCCTGACCCGCGGAGCGTCCTGGGCCCAGCTGGCGGCGATGCTGCGCACGCTGCTGTCCGAGGGCGACGTCGGCGAAGCGGGAGCACACACGCTCGGCGGCGTGCCGTCCGGTGACCTCTTCGCGCTGGCCAACGCGATCGCCACCCTGCTGGACGCCCCGATCACCATCGAGGACCGCCGCTCGCGGATCCTGGCCTTCTCCGGCCGGCAGGACGAGGCGGACACCGCCCGCGTGGAGAGCATCCTGGCCCGGCAGGTGCCCGAGCGCTATCTGCGCGTCCACGAGGAGGACGGGGTCTTCAAGGAGCTGTACCGCAGTGAGGGCCCGGTGCACATTCCTCCGCCGACCATCGGTGACGAGGTCGCGCTGCCCCGCGTGGCGATCGCGGTGCGTGCGGGGGACGAGATCCTGGGGTCGGTGTGGGCGGCGCTGCGGCAACCGCTCACGCCCGAGCGCGACCAGGCGTTCCGGGAGGCGGCCAAGCTCGCCGCGCTCCACATGCTCCGGTTCCGCGCGGGTACCGACGCCGAGAACCGACTGCGCGCCGACCTCGTCACGACCGCTCTGGAGGGCGGGGGAGGGGCGGTCCACGCGCTCGGCCGGCTGGGCCTGGTGACCGAACCCACCCTGGTCATGGCCATGGGACTGGCCCGCGGCGCCGGCGAGGACCATGCCCACCTCACCGCCGAGCGCCAGCGCCTCACGAGCGCCCTGGCCGTGCACCTCACCGCGGTCCAGCCCCGTTCCGCGGTGGCGCTGCTGGGAGACGTGGCGTACGCCCTCTTCCCGGCGACCGGGGATGCGGCCCACGCCCGGGAACGTGCCGTGCAGGTGGCGGCGAACTTTCTCCAGCGCACCGGTGACCGGGCCGGGGCTGTCATCGGGATCGGCTCGGTCGCCCAGGAGCCCGCCGCCCTCCCGCGCTCACGGGCCAACGCCGACCGGGCGCTCCGCGTACTGCTCAGCGGCGAGAGCGCCCAGCGCGTCGCCTCTATCGCCGATGTGTACGTCGACGCCCTCCTCCTTGAGATGCGGGACCTCGCGATCGCCAACCGCGACGAGCTCTCCGGCCCGCTCGCCCGGCTGGCGGCCTACGACACCAAGCACAACGCCCACCTCGTGGAGACGCTGCGGGCCTGGCTGGACGCCTTCGGAGATGTCATCGCCGCCTCAGCGAGCGTGTTCGTCCATCCCAATACGTTCCGCTACCGCATCCGCCGGGTGGCCGAGGTGGGGCAGCTGGACCTGCAGGACCCGTCCGCCCGCTTTGCCGCGATGCTCCAACTCCGCCTGATGGGCCCCGCCGAGAGCGATGGGGCACGCGCCGGAGACACGGCCCCCACTCCCCCTGCCTGCCCCACTCCCACTGCCTCCACCCCCTCCGCGCCGGCGGAATGACAGCCGCTCCATGGGCCGGGCGTCAGAGACGTACGCCCGGCGGGACCGCCAGATCCGTGTGGGTGTCGTGGAAGGTGTGCGCGTGCTCGATGGTGCGCACCCAGTCGTAGAACAGCTCCTTGGCCGACAGCGTCTCGATGCCTCGGCCGGCGAGGCGCCGTAGGCCCCGCTCATGTGCCTGTCCCGGTGAGTAGGCGGCGTCGTCCACGACCACGACGCGCTTGCCCGCATGGTGCAGCTGGATCGCCGAGTGCGTCACGCAGATGTCCGTCTCTATGCCGACCAGCACCATGGTGGTGCGGCCGGTCGCGTCGATGGCGGCGGCGATGTCGGGGTTGTCCCAGACGGCGAAGGCCTTCTTGGGCAGGGTGACTGCCTGGGCCGGTAGCGCCTCGCGGATCTCGGGCACGGTGTGACCGCTGGCCCCGGGGTCCTCCTCGGTCACCACGACCGGGATCCCCAGGCGGTCTGCCACCGACGCGATCCAGGCGATCCGCCGCACCATCTCGTGGAACCGCTGCCGGTCCACATCGACCCGCCGCGGCGGGTAGAAGTTGCTCTGCACATCGATGATCACCAGTGCGCAGTCATCACGGTCGATCAGCGGCATCGTCGTCTCTCCTCGTACTCCGGGGTCCCGCCACCCTAGGAACGGCAGCCGTCCGCGGAGTCGTCCGCCGGACCAAGCCCGGGCCAGGGCATTCGTACGCGCCGACCAACGCCCAGGCGCCCGCCGTGCATACGCTGCCGGCCAGTTCATCGAGCCCACCCGGAGGACGCGTGTGAAGGCCGACATCGAGTACTGGGCGAGCCGGCTGGCGGCGCTGGCTGCCGCGTCGGAAGTGCCGGGCGCGAGCCTGGCCTTCCGGTACGGGGGCGAGGTGTACGAGTGCGCCACGGGCGTCCTGAACACCATGACCGGCGCCGCCGTGCGCACCGACTCGCTGTTCCAGATCGGGTCGATCACCAAGGTGTGGACCGCGACCCAGATCATGCTGCTGGTCGAGCAGGGCCGCCTTGCTCTGGACACCCCCGTCGTCGACGTACTGCCCGAGTTCCGGGTGGCCGACGCCGAGGCCACGGCGGGCACCACCCTGCGCCATCTGCTCACCCACACCTCGGGCATCGACGGTGACCTCTTCCTGGACACCGGCCGCGGCGACGACTGTCTTGAGCGGTACGTCGCGGCGTGCGCGGATCTTGCGCAGACCTTCCCCGTAGGAGACTCGCACTCCTACTGCAACTCCGGCTTCGTCATCGCCGGCCGGGTGATCGAACGGCTCACCGGCATGGTCTGGGACCAGGCGCTTCGCGAGCAGATCTGCGAGCCGTTGGGGCTGACGCATACCTGGACGCTGCCGGAGGACGTGCTGCGGTTCGGTGCCGCCATGGGCCACGGGGAGCAGGGCGCGGTAGCGCCTGCCTGGGGACTGCCGCGGTCCGTGGGCCCCGCGGGCCTCATCTGCGCACGCGCCGCCGACGTGGTCGCTTTCGGTCGCGCCCTCCTCACGCCCGGGGCGCTGCTCGCCGACCCCGCGGCGATGCGACAGCCGCAGGCCGACCTGCCCAACCCCTACGGCGGCGGCCGGCAGTGGGGGATCGGCTGGAGCCTGGATGACTGGGACGGTCACGAGGTGGCCTCCCACACGGGGGACACCATCGGCCAGCACGCGGCGCTGTGGGCCCTGCCCGGCCCGGGAACCGTCATCGCCGTGCTGATCAACGGCGGCCGCAGCGTCGCATTCCAGCACCACCTCGTCAGCGAACTCCTGTGGGAACTCCACCACTTGAGTGTCCCCGACCCACTGGCGCCGCCCACCCAACCGGTCCAGGCGGACGTGGACGCGTTCACCGGCGTCTACGAGCGCGCGGGAAGCCGGGTCCACGTGACCGCCTCCCGCGACGGGCGGCTACGCCTGCGCACCGAACCCACCGGCATCCTCGTGGGTCTCGCCCAGCCACGGACCCTGGAGCTCACCCCCGTTGACGCGACCACGTTCGTCGGCCGGTCCGACGGTGACTCGACGTGGGACGCCGTGGTGTTCGAGAACCGCCGCGACGGCCGTTCCTACCTGCACCACAGCGGCCGCGCCACCCCCAAGGTCCGCTGAACCCACCACGATCGGAACCCCACCCCATGGCCCCACCCTCCGCCGCCCACCCGCCGACCGCCCCTCTGCAGGAGATCTTCGACGACGCCGGTGTCGAAGGTTTCCTCCACGCCTGTGACATCGATACCGACCACCAGATCGCCTTTCGGGCCGACGCCCCCGTCATCGTCGCCTCCCTCCGCAAAATCCCCATCGCCCTCGCCTACGCCCGCCAGGCAGCGGCCGGGCAGTTGGACCGGGCGGCGCGGCACACCATCACCTCCGCGAACCGCGAGGGCGGCGGCATCGGCACCGACAGCTGCCGGCACGACGTCACGATGAGCACCCGCGACCTCGCGTTCTTCATGCTGTCCCTGAGTGACAACGCGGCCACCGACAAACTCATGGAGATCCTGGGCGTGGACCGCGTACGCGCCCTGGTCGCCGAACTCGGCTGTCCGGGCCTGCCGGTCGGGCGCTACCGCGACCTGTGGGATCCGGTCTGGGAAGAGCTCGGCATCGACCCGGACGGCGACCTCGACGCCCAGCTCGACCGGGTGAGTGAGGAACGCCTCCGGGGCCTGACCATGCTCGACCCCACCCGTTCCGCCTCCAGCACCCCGCGCGAGATCACCTCGCTGCTCACCGCGATCTGGCGGGACCGGGCCGGACCCGCCGAAGCCTGCGCCGAGGTCCGTGATCTCATGAGCCGGCAGTTGTCCCAGCACCGCCTGGTCGCGGGCTTCGACGACAGCGTCAAGGTCGCGGCGAAGAACGGCTCCCTGTGGGGAGTCCTCAACGAAGCCGGCGTCGTCGAGTACCCCGATGGCGGACGGTATGCCGTCGCGGTCTTCCTGCGCACACCCGCCCTCGGCGGCCGGAATCCGGCCGCCGACGCCGCGATCGGTCGCGCCGCCCGCACCGCCGTCGACCACCTCCGCCGCATCCGGCCCGGCACCACCCACTCCGAGGAGACGACATGTCCGTAGCCGCCCACCCGACCGGTGAGGAGCAGGTCCGCACCCAGCTCTCGGCCCTCTTCGCGCAGGCGCAGGCCGAAGGCTTCGTGCACGCCCGGGACATCGACACCGGCGCGGAGTTCGGCCACCGCGCCGACTCGCGGGTCGTCCTGGCCTCCGTTTTCAAGATTCCCATCGCGTTGGAGTACGCCCGCCAGGCGGCCGCCGGCCGACTGGACCCGGCCGGACGGCACATGGTGACGGCCGCCTACCGGGCCGGCGGCAGCGGCACCGACGGGTGCGCGTACGACGTGGAGCTGAGCGCCCGCGATCTGGCCTTCCTGATGATGACGCTCAGCGACAACGCCGCGACCGACCTGCTCCTGGACGTCGTCGGCCCGGACCGGGTCCGCACGACCCTGGACGGGCTGGGGTTCGAGGGTTTCGGGGTGTCCTCCTGCCGGGCCCTGGACGACGACATCCGCCGCGAACTCGGCCTCGCCCCCGACCGTCCCCTCGACGACCAGCTGGCAGACATCCCTCCGCAGCGGCTGCTGGCCCTCGGCGCCTGTGACCCCGCTCGCAGCCCGTCCAGTACGCCCCGCGAGGTGACCGCCCTGCTGGCCGCCATCTGGCGCGACGAGGCCGGCCCGGCGCGAGCCTGTGCCGAAGTACGGGACCTCATGGAACAGCAGGTGTGGCAACACCGCCTGGTTTCCGGCTTCCCCGAGGCCGGTGTGCGGATCGCCGGCAAGACGGGCACGGACTTCGCGGTCCGCAACGAGGCAGGCGTGGTCCAGTACCCCGACGGCAAGCGATACGCCGTGGCCGTGTTCCTGCGCACCATGTCCCCGGCGGACCGACAGCCCCTCGCGGACCGGGCGATCGGCCGCGCCGCCAGGGCCGCCCTCGACCATCTGCGGAACTGACGCTCAATCAATTAGCGGTCATAGTAAGGCAGTTACGGCCTGTTCGGCGATGAACTCTCAAACGCGGCGCCGACTTCGGGCCCGGATCATCGGCCACCGACCATCGACATCAGCAGGTGGTGGGTTTCGCCGTCGGCGGCCACGACCAGGCCGCAGCCCGTCTGTCCGACCGGGGCGCCGTCGATACCGGTGACCACGCAGCCGGCGGCCCGGCACAGGGCGATGCCGGCGGCGAAATGCACGCTCTCCGACAGATCGCCGCCGTCGGTGACGTAAGCGGCGCGCTTGCCGGCGGCGACCCAGGCCAACGCCAGTGTCGATGAGGCGACGCGGGGCCGGAACCGTTCGACGAATCCGGGGTGGGCCAGCAGGTCCACGGCCCGGAAGCCTGGCGCACCGGGAAACGGCGGGTCCAGGTTGACGTCCACGAGGTGACTGGCGGACGTGGGGGCCAGCCGGGCATCGGCACCGTCATGCCGCACCCAGGCGGTCGCACCGTCGGTGCAGAAGATCTCGCCGCTGAACGGATCGGCCACCGCGGCCGCCCCGTCGCGCAGCGCCACATTGACGGCCACCAGCATGGTGCCGACGGCGTAGTTCAGCGTGCCGCACAAGGGGTCCACCAGCCACTGGCGTTCGGACTTCGCGGCACCCTGCTGCCCGCCCTCTTCGCCGAGGACGGCGTCGTCGGGCCGGGCGGCACGAATGACGTGGAGAATCGCCTTCTCGGCCGCCACATCGGCCGCGGTGGCGAAGTCCCCGGCGCCCTTGTCGATGCGGACGAGCCGCCGGCCGTACATGCTGTGCACGACGTCCGCGCCGGCTCGGGCCGCTGCGCTCGCGACCCCTGCATCGTCAAGGCCCGCATACGAGTTGGACATGTCCAGCAGGATATCGGCGGCCTCCCGCGCCCTCTCTCAGGGATCGTGCCGACGGCCGGTCGCCACCCCCAGGCAGCTGCTCCTCCTTGGGACGGCGCTCCCAAACCGGTCCGAGGACTTCGTCGTCCGCTCTGAATCATTTCCGGCCAGCAGTCGCGAGTGTGGGGCAACCCTTTCCGCCTCAAGGAGCCCCTATGAAGAGAGCGCGAGCGATTGCCGCCTGTCTCGCGGCGTCGCTGCTGGCGGCCGGCTGCGGCAGCGGCCAGGCCGGGTCGACCGGTGGTGACGCCTTCAGCTTCGCGATCAAAAGCGATCCCGGTCTGCTCGACCCCGCCCAGGTGCAGAACACGAACACCTACACCGCGCTGTCCCTGGCCTACGACACCCTGGTCCACGTCGCACCCAACGGCCGCGTCGTCTCCGGCCTCGCCAAGAAGTGGAACGTCAAGCCCTCCTCGGTCACCTTCACCCTGCGCAGGGGAGTCACCTGCGGGGACGGCAGCCCGGTGACGGCGAGCACGATCGCCGCCAACGTCGCCCACCTCACCGATCCGGCGACCAGGTCCCCCGCCTACGGTGTCGTGGTCCCCGCGGGCCTGACCGCGAAGCGGACGACACCGCCGGCACCGTGACCCTCTCGACTCCCCAGCCGTACGCCTTCATCCTGCAGAGCACCCGCTACCTGTTCATGGTCTGCGGCGCCGGGCTGAAGAACCGCTCGCTGCTGAAGCACGGCACCTCCGGATCGGGCCCCTTCCGGCTGACGTCGGCCCGGCCTAACCAGAGCTACACCTTCACCCGGCGCAAGGACTACGCATGGGGCCCCGGCGGGGCCACCAGCTCGGCCCGTGCCATGCCGGGCTCGGTCGTCCTCAAGGTCGTCGGCAGCGAGGCGACCGCGGCCAATCTGCTGCTCTCCCACCAGCTGAACGCCGCACAGTTCGCGGGCCCGGACCGCGCCCGGGTGACCAACGTCCCCGGCATCACCACCACGGTCCAGGCCAACGGCACGCAGGAGTTCTTCTTCCACCAGGGCAAGGGGCACCCCGGCAGCGATCCCGCCGCGCGCAAGGCCCTGCTCCAGGCGGTCGACCTGGCCGGTCTCGGGGCCATCGGCACCGGCGGAACCGGCCGCCGGCCCACCGGCCTGGTGATGCCACCGCGGCCCTGCCCGGGTGACACCGTCACCGGCCACCTGCCCGCCTTCGACCCGCGCGCGGCCTCGGCGGGACTCGACGCGGCGGGCTGGCGCCGCGGCGCCGACGGTCTCCGCCGTAAGGACGGCAAGAGGCTCACCGTCCGCATGATCTACGCGACCTCCGCCGGCGAGACGATGGCGGCCGCGGCCGAGTACCTCGCCGACGCGTGGAAGAGGGCCGGTGTCGATGTCCGCTTGCGGGCCGTTTCCGACGCCGCCTACGGGGAGGTCGAAACGGTCACCCAGGACTGGGACGTGGACTGGGCGCCGCTCGGCGTCACCCTGCCCACCCAGTTGATCGGTTCCCTGTCGGGACGCTTCACGCCCGACGGGGGCAATTTCGCCCACCTGACCAACAAGAAGTACGAGGACCTGACCGCTGCCGCGAGCCGGCTTCCCGGTACCTCGGGCTGTCCCACCTGGGCGCGGTCGGAGAGTGCCCTGCTGGACAGCGCCGACCTCGTGCCGGTCGTCGACAAGACGCTGACCACCGCCGCGCACCACGCCACGTTCCGCATCACGGCGGGGCTGTTCGACCCGACGTCGATCCGCATGACGGGAGGCCAGAAGTGACCACCGTGCCCGAAGCGACCACGCAGGCTCCCGCCCGCCCGCGGCGCACCCGGCGGCTGACCCCGTCGTTCCTCGCCCGGCATCTGCTGCGGCTGGCCGTCTCGCTCGCCGTGCTCCTCGTGGCGTCGTTCGCGATGATCCACCTGATCCCCGGCGACCCGCTGCGGCAGATGCTCGGCCCCACCGCTCCGAAGGGACTCGTCGACCTGCGCCGTAGGGAACTCGGCCTCGACGAACCGCTGTTGACACAGTTCATCCACTACGGCCAGCACGTGTGCAGCGGTGATCTGGGCACGTCCTTCTTCTCCTCCCAGCCCGTGAGCGACATCATCGGCCAGGGCCTGCCGCACACCCTGGCGCTCGCGGTACTCGCCACGCTCGTCGCGCTCGCCGTTGCCGTCCCGCTGGGCATATGGGCCGCCGTCCGTACCCATCAGGGACGCCGACGCGGCACGGAGACCGCCTTCGCCACGTTCACCGGCGCCGCGGTCGCCATCCCGGAATACCTCTACGGCCTGACGCTGCTCCTCGTCTTCGCCCTGGGGCTGGGCCTGCTCCCGCCGGCCGGCCTGACCGGCCCCGCCTCCTACGTCCTGCCCGTGGCCGCCCTCTCGATCGCCCCCGCGGCGATGATCGCGCGTCTGGCGCGGGTGGAGACCCTGCGCGAACTCGACACCGACTACCTGCGCCTGGCCCGCGCCAAGCGGCTGCCGCCCTGGCGGCTGTACGCGGTGCATCTGCTGCCCAACACCCTCACCGCGACCCTGACCATGGGCGGTCTGCTGCTCGGCGGGCTGATCACCGGCAGCGTCCTGGTGGAGAACGTCTTCGCCTGGCCGGGCCTGGGACAGCGGACCGTCGAGGCCATCACGCAGAAGGACTATCCCGTCGCGCAGGCCATGATCCTCGTCTACGGCGCCCTGGTCCTCGTCATCAACTTCCTCGTCGATCTCCTCCTCGGTGTCCTCGATCCCAAGTCCGCCCTGTCCGCCGCCACCCGCCAGGAGGGCTGATGCGCCGTCCGCTGAGAAACCCCGCCGGCCTGCTGGGCGCCACCCTGGTCGCCGTCATGGTCCTGCTCGCAGTCATCGGCCCGCCGATATGGGGGAAGACCGCCGCCGGGATCGACCCGGAGCGGATCAACCAGGGCGCCTCGGCCCTGCATCTGCTCGGCACCGACGCCCTGGGCCGCGACCTGATCGCCCGCACCCTGGTCGCCACCCGGCTCACCCTGGGCCTGGCGCTCCTCGCCACCGTGCTCGGAACCGTCTCCGGCGTACTGCTGGGCGCGCTGCCCGCACTCCTGCCACGGCCGGCGGGGCGAGTCGTCATCGCGGTGGTCGACCTCCTCGTCGCCTTTCCCGCCTTGCTGCTCGCGATGTTCACCGCGGTCGTCACCGGCCTGGGGGCCCGCGGCGCGGTGCTGGGCATCGGAGTGGCGCTCGCCCCCACCTTCGCCCGGCTCACCCACACCCTGACCGCGTCCCTCGCCGGCGCCGACTACATCGCGGCCGCCCGCATGCTCCAGGTGCCCCGCCGCCGCATCCTCACCCGGCACATCCTTCCCAACATCGCCGAACCCCTGATCCTCAACACCGCCCAGTCGATGGGCGCCGCCCTGCTCGGCCTGACCGCAATGTCCTTCCTGGGCATGGGAGTTCAGGCACCGTCCTACGACTGGGGGCGCCTGCTCAACGAAGCCTTCGGACACGTCTACGTGACCTCGTCCGTCGTCGTCGCGCCCGCTCTCGCCGTCGCCCTCGCGGGCCTCGGCTTCATGCTGCTGGGCGACACCTTCGCCCAGGCCGCCGCCGGCTCCCGCGACCCGGTCGGCACACCCGTCGCACCCGTGGTGGCCCCGGCCCGGGAGACCCCCGTGCCGGGCGCGGTCCTGGAGGTCCGCGACCTCACCGTCGCCTTCCCCGGCGGCATCACCCCCGTGCGCCAGGTGTCGCTGACCGTGCACGAGGGCGAAATCATCGGCCTCGTCGGGGAATCGGGCAGCGGCAAGAGCATGACGGCCGCCGCCATCGGGCAGATCGTGCCCCACCCCGGCCTGGCCGGCAGCGCGCGCAGCAGGCTGTGCGGTGTCGACCTGGACGGTCTGCTGGACAGGGAGCGCCGCAAGCTGCTCGGATCGTCCCTGGCCATGGTCTTCCAGGACCCCACCGCCGCCCTCAACCCCGCACTACGCGTGGGAGGCCAGCTCGCCGAGGTCGCGACCCTGCATGACGGCGCCACCCCGGCCCAGGCACGGGCCCGTGCCGTGGAGCGACTGCGCCGTGTCCACATCCCACGGCCCGCCCAGGTCGTCAAGCAGCACCCGCACGAGCTGTCCGGCGGTATGCGCCAACGAGCCGTCATCGCGATGGGCCTCATGGGCACGCCCCGTCTGGTCATCGCCGACGAGCCCACGACCGCACTGGACGTCACGGTCCAGCGCGAGGTGATCAGAGTGCTGCGGGAGGTCGTCGACGAGACCCGGGCCGGCGCCCTGTTCATCTCCCACGACATCGCCGTCGTCGGCGAACTGTGCGACCGGATCGCGGTGATGTACGCCGGCCGCATCGTCGAGGAGCTCCCCGCCCAGGCCCTGACCACCGCCCGGCACCCCTACACCCGCGCGCTGATCGGCTCGCTTCCTGACATGGCCACCGACCGCACCCGGCCGCTCACCACCATCCCCGGCCGCCAGCCCGCCCCGGGCGACGTCCCGGAAGGCTGCGCCTTCGCCGACCGGTGCTCCCTCGCCACCGCCCGGTGCGCGACCCGCCCCGACCTCCGCACCACCACCGACGGGCACAAGCTGGCCTGCTGGGAGGCAGCGTGAACATCAACGACCTCACCGTCCGCTTCGGCTCCTTCACCGCCGTGCGCGGCGTCAGCCTGGAGGTGCCCGAGGGCTCCGTCACCGGACTGGTCGGAGAATCCGGCTCGGGCAAGTCCACCCTCGCCCGCGCCGTGGCCGGTCTGACGCCCTATCAGGGCACGATCACCGGAGCCGAACGCGGCCGCGTCCACATGGTGTTCCAGGACCCGTACTCCTCACTCGACCCGCGCATGAGCGTCGGCGCCACCATCGCCGAGGGTACCCGCGTACCGCGCGCACAGCGGCCGGCAGAGGTCGAGCGGCTCCTGGAGCTGGTGTCCCTGCCGGCCTCGTACGCGCGCAAGTACCCCCGCGAACTCTCCGGCGGCCAACGCCAACGCGTCGCCATCGCCCGCGCCCTGGCCGCCCGGCCGGAGCTGCTCATCGCCGACGAGATCACCTCCGCGCTGGACGTGTCCGTCCAAGGCGCCGTGCTCAACCTCATCCGCGAACTGCGCACCGAACTCGGCCTGACCATGCTGTTCATCTCGCACAACCTCGCCGTCGTCCGGTACGTCTGCGACGCCGTCGCCGTCATGCGCCACGGGCAGCTGGTGGAGTCCGGCCCGGTGGAAGACGTGATCAGCGCTCCTCGGCACGAATACACCCGCGCCCTGCTCAACGCGGTCCCGCGACTGACCCGCGCCTGACGCGGGAGGTGCGACCGCACCGTCTCTCTTTCCACCCACAGAAAGGCCCCTTGTGTCCCACGACCTGCACCACCGCGCCGTCGTTGCCGACGCGCACAACGACCTGCTCATGGCGGTGGCCGCGCGGCCGCCGAAGCGCTGGGGCAGCTTCTTCCGCGAACGCTGGCTGCCGCAGCTGCGCGAAGGCGACATCGACCTCCAGGTCCTGCCGGTGTTCATCGACGACCAGTACCGCCCCGAGGGCGCCCTCCGGCAGACCCTGCGCATGATCGAGTGCGCCCACACCCTCGCCGAAGCCAATGCCGACCAGGTCACCCTGTGCCGCAACGGCGCCGACATCGACGCGGCCCTCGCCGACGGCAAGATCGCCCTCGTTCTCGCCCTGGAGAGCGCACCAGGCATCGACGCCTCCGTGGAGCTGTTCTCCACCCTGTTCCGGCTCGGCGTACGGATCGCCTCGATCGCCCATTGGGGACGCACACCGCTCGCCGACGGCAGCCGGGAGGACGCCACCGGCAGCCGGCTGACCGTTCCCGGTACCGAAGCACTGCGCGAGATGGAGCGCCTCGGCATGCTCTTCGACATCTCCCACCTGGGCGCGAGCGGCGTCGCCCACGTCTTGGAGCTCGCCACCCGGCCGCTGATCGCCACCCACTCCTGCGCCCGCGCCCTGCGCGATCACCATCGCAACCTCACCGACGACCAGATCCGGGGCGTGGCGGCCGCCGGCGGCGTGATCTGCGTGAACTTCGTGCCGGACTTCCTCACCGACGACCGGACGAAGGTGAGCGCCGACCGGGTCGTCGACCACATCGAGCACATCGCCTCCGTGGCCGGCATCGATCACGTCGGGCTCGGATCCGACTTCGTCCGCGAGGTCATGGCGGACGTCACCCCGCCCTGCTGCGAGAACCTCGACGACGAAGATCCCCTGTTCGACTTCCCCGGACTGGAGGGCCCGGCCGGTATGCCTCTGGTTACCGAGGCGATGGTCCGCAGGGGGCTGGCCGAGGAGGACATCCAAAAGGTCCTCGGCGGGAACCTGCGGCAGCTCATGAGCAAGCACATGGGCTGACTGACGCCCGCGCATCTCGCCGGCGCATTTTTCGAGGGGTGCCTGGCGATTCCAGGGGCGCCTGGCTATTCCAGAGGTGCCCGGCGAGCCGTCCGACCCGCCGGGCACCGCCGCCCTCCACGGCTTCGGTCGTGGGCACGAACCGGCGCCTCAGTTTGTCACCGGGCTACCAACCGGGCCCTGGTCGGCGTGCCTAGCGTGGCGGTCATCCCACCCCAGGAGGACTCACATGCCGGTTGACCACGACCACTCCCGCTCCGCACCGGCGGACCATCCGGCGGGCCTCGACGCCATGCTCGCCGACCTCGAAGAACTCGTGACCTGCGAGTCCTACTCCGCCGACCACGCGGCCGTGGCCCGCAGCGCCCAGGTCGTCGCCGCACAGGGCGGCAGGCTGCTCGGCACCCCCGCGCAGACGCTGGTGATCGACGGTGTCACTCACGTCCAGTGGACCTTCGGAACGCCGCGCCTCCTGCTCCTGGGCCATCACGACACCGTCTGGCCGATCGGCTCCCTCAAGACCCATCCCTGGTCGGTGGAGCAGGGCATCGCCCGCGGCCCCGGCGTCTTCGACATGAAGGCCGGCCTGGTCCAGATGTTCCACGCGCTGGCCTCGCTGCCGTCCCTCGACGGCCTCTGCGTACTGGTCACCGGCGACGAAGAGGTCGGCTCGGACACCTCCCGCCGGCTCATCGAGGACCTCGCGCGCCAGTGCACGGCCACCCTCGTCCTCGAACCCTCGGCCCCGGGAGGCGGGTTGAAGACCAGCCGCAAGGGCGTCTCCGCCTACGACATCACGGTGCACGGCCGGGCCGCCCACTCCGGGCTGGAGCCCGAGAAGGGCGTGAACGCGGCCACCGAACTCGCCCACCAGCTCCTCGCCCTGCAACACATCGCCGACGGCGTTACGGCACGCACCGGACCGGGGACGACCCTCACCCCGACGCTGATGTCGGCCGGCACCGCGAGCAACACCGTGCCCGCCCGGGCCGAGTTGCATGTGGACGTCCGCGTTCCCAACGCCGCGGCGCAGGAAGCGGTCGACCAGCTCATCCGGACCCTGCAGCCGCAGACCAACGGCGCCCGTCTGCAGGTCGACGGCGGCCCCAACCGTCCGCCCCTGGAAGCCGACGCCTCCCGCGAACTGTTCGCCCTGGCCACCGAACAGGCCGCGCAGCTCGGCCTCGGCCCGCTGCGGCAAGCGGCCGTCGGCGGAGCATCGGACGGCAACTACACCGCCGGAGCCGGCTGCCCCACCCTCGACGGACTCGGCGCCGTCGGTGACGGCGCGCACGCCGACCACGAACACGTCCGCACCGCCGCCATGCCGGCCCGCGCCCGGCTCCTGGCCCACCTCGTCGGAGCACTGCGATGAACGGACCCGAGATCCGCGAACTCCACGCCATGGAGGAGTTCGCCACCGCCAGTCATCTCTACGCCGGCATCTGGGGAACGGACACCACCGGCCCGCCCGTCTCCGCCGAGGTCATGCGCGCCCTGTCGCACGCCGGCAACTACGTGGCCGGGGCGTACGAGGACGGCCGGCTGGTCGGCGCCTCCGTCGCCTTCTTCGGCGACCCCATAGCCACCACCCTGCACTCCCACATCACCGGCGCCTCCATGGGCCGCGGCATCGGCCTGGCCCTCAAACTGCACCAGCGCCGGTGGGCGCTCGCCCGCGGACTGAAGCGCATCACCTGGACCTACGACCCGCTCATCCGCCGCAACGCCTACTTCAACCTCGTCAAACTCGGCGCCCGCCCCGAGGAGTACCTGACCTCCTTCTACGGCGCCATGGACGACGCCATCAACGGCGGCGACGAGTCCGACCGCGTCCTCACCGCCTGGGACCTGACCGCCCCCACCGAAACGCCCGATCCGGGCAACGTATCCGGAGGGCTCACCGGCGCAGTGCATGCCCTACGGAACCACGGCGGCCGCCCCGAAACCGCACCGGCCGACGCCGCCACCGTCCTCATCGACCTGCCCGACGACATCGAGGCCCTCCGGCGGCAGGACCCCGGCGCCGCCCGCGCCTGGCGACTGGCCGTCCGGCACACCCTGGGTGGCCTGCTCGCCGATGGCGCCCAGGTCATCGGCTTCCACGACCGACGCAGCTACGTCGTCCATCGCACCCCCACCTGATCCCCCGCCTGCCCCCCGCCTGACCCCTCGAACCGTCCACCCCTCAACAGGAGTCACCCGACCATGAAGACCAAGATCTGCGGCATCGAACTGCGCCGGATCGCGATGCCGCTCGTCGCACCGTTCCGCACCTCCTTCGGCGTCGAGACCAGCCGCGACGTACTGGTGGTCCGCGTCGTCACCCCCGACGGCGAGGGCTGGGCCGAATGCGCGGCCATGTCCGAGCCCCGCTACTGCTCCGAGTACGTCGACGGCGCACAGGACGTCCTGCGCAAGTTCCTCATCCCCGCCCTGCCGAAGGACGGCGTGGACGCTGCCGCCGTGGGACGGATACTGGAGCCCTTCACCGGCCACCACATGGCGAAGTCCGCGCTGGAGACCGCGGTCCTGGACGCCCAACTCCGCATCGCCGGCGAGTCGTTCGGCTCCTACCTCGGCGCCGCCCGGGACCGGGTGCCCTGCGGTGTCTCGGTCGGAATCATGAACTCCGTCCCGGAGCTGCTCGACGCCGTGGACCGCTACGTCGCCGAGGGCTACGTCCGCATCAAGCTGAAGATCGAACCCGGCTGGGACATCGAGCCGGTCCGCGCCGTCCGCGAACGCTTCGGCGACGACCTCCTCCTCCAGGTCGACGCCAACGCCGCCTACACCCTCGTGGACGCCCAGCACCTGGCCAAGCTCGACGCCTTCGACCTGCTGCTGATCGAACAGCCCCTCGCCAACGACGACATGGTCCAGCACGCCCAGCTCGCGAAAATCCTGCGCACCCCGATCTGCCTGGACGAATCCATCGAGTCCGCCGCCGACGCTGCGGCCGCGATCTCCCTCGGCGCCTGCTCCATCATCAACGTCAAACCGGCCCGGGTCGGCGGCTACCTGGAAGCCCGCCGCATCCACGACCTCGCCCGCGCCCACGGCATCCCCGTCTGGTGCGGCGGCATGCTCGAAACCGGCATCGGCCGCGCCGCCAACGTCGCCCTCGCCGCCCTGCCCGGCTTCACCCTTCCCGGCGACACCTCCGGCTCCCATCGCTACTTCGCCACCGACATCACGCCGCCCTTCGTCCTCAGCGACGGCCACCTCGACGTCCCCACCGGCCCGGGCCTCGGCACCGAGCCGCTCACCGAACTCCTCGACGAGGTCACCACCGCAAGGGAATGGATAACGGGCTAACAGCAGTCAAGGGGGCCCGGCCCTGTCGTCCGTGCCGCCCAACCACTGGACAGATTGCAGGAGTTGGCGTCGCACAGCCTGAAGAGCCACAACGAACCCCAAGCTATTGCTTGGGGTTCGCCCAGCAAACCCCTGGATTGACTTGGGTTTCGGTGAGGCTTGATCATCGTTGCAGGGCCCAGGGCGGCAACCCGCCCGCTGCTTTCGCGTGATCCGGACGCGCGAAGGTACGGCGGGTGCCGACCCGCAACAAGGACAGGAGCACACATGAGCCCAACCAACCCAAGGGTGGCCGTCCTCGGACCCGGCGGTGTCGGCGGTCTGATCGGCGCACTGCTCGCCCGCGACGGACACCGCGTCCTCTGCCTGGCCGGCGAGCAGACCGCAGCCACCCTGCGCCGGGTCGGCCTGCGCGTCGAGAGCACCCAGTACGGGAACTTCACCGCAGCCGTGGAGGCCGATACCTGTCTGCGCGAGCCGGTGGACGCCCTCTTCGTCACGGTCAAACAGACCGCCCTGGACGAGGCGCTGGAGCGGGTACCGGCCGACGTCCTCGGCGACGCGTTGGTGGTCCCGCTGCTCAACGGCCTCGACCACCTCGCGGTACTCCGCCGGCGCTACCCCTCGGCCAGGGTCGCCGCTGGGACGATCAAGGTCGAGGCCACCCGCACGGCACCCGGCCGCATCGTCCACACCAGCCCCTTCGCCCGCCTCGAACTCGCGGCGCCGCCCGCCGGGTCCGCGGCACCGCTCGACCGGCTCGCGGACCGTCTGCGGCAGGTCGGTCTCGGGGTGACGCTGCGCACCGACGAGACCGCGATGATCTGGGACAAGCTCGCCTTCCTCGCCCCGTTCGCCCTGCTCACCACCCGCTACGCGGCGGACCTCGGAGCCGTCCGCAGTGAGCGGAGGGCGGAACTGGTCGCGGTGCTCGACGAGATCACCGCCGTGGCGCGGGCCGCCGGCGCGCCGATGACCGTCGAATCCCTGCTGTCGTTCTTCGACGGCGCCCCGCAGACGATGAAGTCCTCGATGCAGCGCGACGCCGAGGCCGGCCGCCCGCTGGAGCTCGACGCCATCGGGGGAGCCGTGCTGCGGGCCGGGACCGCCCACGGCGTCGAAACCCCGGTCATGGCCCGCCTGGTGGCAGAGGTGGCCCGCACCGGACACGAGGTGGTGTGATGCCGCGCATGGACCCGTTGGACGATGGCCCTTCGGTAGGCGGCTCGGGGTGGGGGACGGCCTGGCCGGACATCGAGGACTTCCTGCGCACCCGCGGTGCCGACCGGATGCCCCACCCCGGAGGAACACTCCTGGAACACCTGAGGCGCGTCGCCCAACTACTGGGCGAGTGGGGCGCCGACCCGACCGTGCAGGTCGCGGGCCTGTGCCACGCGGCATACGGAACCGATGGGTTCGCCCACACCCTGCTGGACGTCACCGAGCGCCCGGTCCTGGCCCGACTGATCGGCGACCGGGCAGAAGCGCTGGTCCACCTCTACGCCAGCTGCGACCGCGAAGTCGTCTATCCACGGCTGGGGTCCGAACGCCCGATCCGCTTCCGCAACCGCTACACCGGCCAGGAACACACCCCGCCGGAGCCGTACGTGCGTGCCTTCCTCGAGATCACCGCCGCCAACGAACTCGACGTGTTGACGCACAACACCGACTTGGCCCAGCGCTACGGCCCGTCCCTCTACCGGCTGTTCGCCCGCTCGTACGACCTGCTGTCCGCCGCGGCCCGGGACGCCTGCGAGCATCACCTCGGCCGCTACGCGAACGGGGCGTAGCCACCCGCACGGGAACTGCTGGGCTGACAGGAGAAGACCTCATATGCCAACCAAGCTGACCACGGTCGTCATCGAGGCGTCGGACCCACTGCGCCTGGCCCATTTCTGGGCACAGGCCCTGGAATGGGAACCCACCGCCCACGGCCCGATCATCGATGGCCCGCTCGCCGACGCTACGGGCATCCGTCCGCCCGACGCAGGCGACGTCGGCCTGCTGTTCGTCCCCTCCATGCGGCCGAAGACCGCGAAGAACCGCGTTCACCTCGATCTCGCGGGCGACGCGGACGAAGTGCGGCGCCTGCTCGCGCTGGGTGCCACCTGCCTGGACATCGGACAGGGCGCGGTCCCGTGGGAGGTGCTCGCCGACCCGGAAGGCAACGAATTCTGCGTCCTGCCCAGGGCGGACGTCCATGGTCGGCTTGCCCAGATATGCCAGGACGCCGCCGATCCGAGCAGCCAGGGCCGGTTCTGGGCGGAGGCGAGCGGCTGGTCCGTCGTGGACGAGGGCGACTGGGGCGTGAGTCTCATCTCGGCAGCCGGTGACGGCCCCACACTGGTCATGGGCCCGCCAGTGGCACCCAAAACGGGCCCGAACCGCATACAGCTGGCTCTCACGGCCGGCGCCGATACCGATCCCTCGGCCGAAGTGAACCGCCTGCTGGACGCCGGCGCCTCACCCGTGGACGTCAGACGGGAAGACGCCGGCGGCCACCCGTCACGCCGACAGCTGCTCCTCGACTCCGAAGGGAACGAGTTCCTCCTTCTCGGCCCGTCGCAAGCCGAGCAACCGGGCGCTGGCGCTTGACGCGCGAGACGATGCAGGCGTCCGGTCATGTCGCATCCAGCGGAGCAACTTCCCGCCCCTGGGGAATTGACCTAACCGTCCTCCCGGCCGGGAAGCGGCGCCCCCTGGAGAAAGGCCCGGTAAGCGTCGGCGGCATCGTCCTCTATGGTCGGCCCGTCCGGTCCGTACCGGGTGTCGCTCCGGTCGCGTTTCGGTCCGGAGATCCAGAAGTCCTCATGGGTTTCGACGTCGTAGAAGTTTGCGGCGGACAAGCCGAGGCCGCTGGCCCGCCGCAGGGTCCGCCCTTGGAAGTAGGCCGTTTTCCAGGTCTTGGAGAAGTCCACCCACCCGATCCACGAGGGTCCGCGATCGGTGTCGTAGCCCGTTTTGAGCTGCACGAACATGATTCTGCGAGGCATGGTCCCAGCTTGGCCGAAGGCCCCGCTCCAGCAAACCGATTTCGTGGATCGACTTCCCGCACTCCACCGGCAGATCCACCACTGATCGGCTCAGCGGAGTTCGCTCTCCAGCAGGCCCATCGTGAACATGTCGTACCACTTGCCGTCACGGCGGAAGACCTGACGAAGTCGGCCTTCCTCGACGAAGCCGACCTTTTCGTAAACCCTGCGCGCGGCACGGTTCTCCGTGACCACGGTCAGTGTCACCTTGTGCAGGCGCATGTCCTCGAAGCCGTAGCGGCAGATCGTCCGTATGGCATCAGTGGCGTAGCCCTTGCCCCAATACGGCTTCTCGCCCAGGTAGATATCGAGTTTCGCGATGCCTTTCTCCGGCTCCGCGTCCTGCAGCATGACCAGACCGATGAGCGTGTCGTCGGCGAGCGCCTCGATGCCGACGAGGAAGTCGCCGTAAGCGTTGCGGGGGCGCTCCTCCAGCGACCTGCGGACCTGCTCGACCGAGTGGGCATACGTGTCGTCCATCCACCGCATGACCTCGGGGTCGTGATTCCAACGCCACAGCGCTTCGGCGTCCGCCGGCCCCATGGCCCGCAGTCTGACCAGTTCTCCGAGTGGCATGCCACCGACCCCTTACCCATCCCGTGACTCTGTGAGGAACCACGAAGTGGTACCACGGCCAAGATCGCTTGCTCAATCGGTTTCCCGGTCGGCGACCAGCGGACCGTGGTGCTCACCCAGCGGGCCGTGGCGGCAAGTCAGCTGATTGACCTTCCCCTTGGGGAAGACCGGAGCATCAGCGGCATGTGCTCCCAGATGCCTTCCTTCCGCCACCAGGAACTCATACGCCAGGCCAACGAACACCGGCTGGCTCAGAAAGCCCGGAACAGTCGCCCTGGGGCTACCGCGGCAGGCAACCGGCTGCCTTCTCCCGGGCGCCTGCTGTCCTGGCTCCGAGGAATGGGAAGCGTTTCCCGCCCCGGCGCTCCACAGACGGCTTCGATCCCGCTGCGGCACGCCTCACCCGCCGGCAGGTACCGATGGGGTTCCGAGGAGACACCCAGGTGAGCAGCCTGCCTGGCAGGTGTGGGGAGTCAGACCGCCGCGTACGTGCCCCGCCCCGGACGCGTCACCAGCTTCTGCTGCCGCGCGACGCGGTCGAGGGTGTTGCGGACCGACTCGATCTGCCCCGGCGTGGCCTCCCGACCCAGGGCCGCGTTGATGTCACGGGCCCGCATCGGCACCCTCGAATTCTTGAGCACGGTGAGCGCGGCATCAATGAGCTTGCCCGCGCCCTCGTCAGCCGGCTGGGCGGTGGCGGCCCGCTTCGAAGCCACCTTCTTCGCCTTCGGCTTTGCGGCGGCGGCAGTCTTCTTTGCCGCCTGGTTCGCCTTGTTGGGCTTGTCCGGTGTCGCCTTCTTCGCCGTCGCCTTCTTGGTGTTGCGCTTCTTGGCGGGGCTGGACTTGGCGGTGCTGGACTTGGGGCGCGTCGTGCCTGCGGAACGAGGCTGTGGCACGACGGACGCCGTTCGCTCCGGCTCTTCGGCCGCTTCCTGCGCGACAGTCGCGTCGGGCCCGGGCGAGTCCTGACCGGCGCTGTCTGTCGGTTCGACTGCCGCAGGCTCCTCGGGCGGAAGGGCCGGTGAGGCGGCGGCGGGCGAAGAATGGCTGACAGGAGCGGCGGTCCCGGTCAGGACGCGCAGGTGCTCCAGGGCCTCGCGGGTGGACCTGACGCGTTGGACCACCCCTTCGAGTTGCTCGCGCAACAGCCTTTCCTGCTCCTCAAGTCCGGGCAGGGTGTTTTCGAGGTTTTCGATTGTCTGAACGAGAACGGAATCAGTCATGGGAACGGAGTCAGTCATGCGTTTCCTAACCTCACAGCGATGAGCGTGATCGCACGACACCGTACCGTCCCAACAGTCACAAGGCACGAGGTGAGACGGTGCTCTTTCGTGTTGACAGTGTTTGACAGTGGGATGAGCGGTGTTGGCGATGTCTGCAGTGTCACAGACTACGAGTGGCTTCCCCGGAATTTCGATGCCAATCACCGACCTTGCTCACACCGGGTTGGGAACCGCCTTTCCGGGAGGAGCGAATATCCCACTGGCAGCGGACGGTCACCCGGCAGCCGGCGTCAGGGGCTCGTGAGGATGACGAGTTGCTGGGTCGCTCGGGTCATCGCGACATAGCGGTCGACCGCCCCTTCGATGCCCTCGCCGAACTCTTCCGGGTTGACGAGGACGACCAGGTCGAATTCGAGTCCCTTCGACAGCTGTGGGGTCAGCGACCGGACGCGGGACGTCGTCCGGAAGGTGGGAGCGCCGATGACGCAGGCGATCCCGTCGGCGTGGGCGGCGAGCCAGGTGTCGAGGAGGGAGTCCAGATCGGATGCGGAGCCGTGGAGGACGGGAATGCCGTTGCTGCGGATGGAGGTCGGCACGTTGGCATCGGGGAGCACCGTGCGGATGACCGGCTCGGCTTCCGTCATGACTTCTTCCGGCGTGCGGTAGTTGATGCTCAGGGAGGCGAGGTTGATCCGGTCGAGGCCGATCCGTTCGAGCCGTTCCTGCCAGGTCTCCGTGAATCCGTGCCTGGCCTGGGCGCGGTCCCCGACGATGGTGAAGCTCCGGGACGGGCAGCGCAGCAGCAGCATCTGCCACTCGGCGTCGGTCAGTTCCTGCGCCTCGTCCACGACGATGTGTGCGAACGGGCCGGCGAGCCGGTCCAGGTCGGTCGTGGGCAGTTCGGACTCGTCGACCAGGCTGACCTGGGCGTCCGCGCCGCGCAGCATCGTCACCAGGCCTTCGCCGTCGTCCCCGTCGGCGCCGGAGGCGGCCGCGGCCTCGATCAGGTTGTCGACGACCTGCGTCATGCGCTCGCGCTGGGCGGCGAGGATGGCCTCGTGCCGCCGCTTGCGCCGGGCCACGTCCGGGTCGCCGAGCCGCTGCCGTGCCGCGTCCAGGAGCGGCAGGTCGGACACCGTCCAGGCCTGGGGGGCGTCCTTGCGCTGCAGTCTGCGGATCTCGTCGCGGCCGAGCCAGGGAGCGCACATCCGGAGGTAGGCGGGTACCGACCACAGGTCGCCGACGAGGTCGGCCGCTTCGAGCAGCGGCCAGGCGCGGTTGAGGGTGGTGACCAGCTCTTCGTCGTGCGCCAGCGACCTCCGGAAAAGGTCGGGCGAGATGTCGGCGTCGAGCTTGTCCAGCAGTATGGTGACCAGTTCCGCCCAGATCTGCTCGCGTGCCTCGTTGTGCGGGGTGCCTGGTTCTGCTGCGTCGAACGCCTCGGCCCAGTCATCGGCGCTCAGCCAGATGTCGGACCAGTCGGTCGTGACCGTCATCCCCTCGGCGGGCGGCTCCTCGTAGAACCTGACGGCCGTCTCGATCGCCTTCACCATGTCCGCGGACGACTTCAGGCGGGCCACGTCCGGGTCGGCCTCAAGGGTTGCTGCGGCTCCCTCGGTGACGAGGTCCCGCAGGGTGGCCGTCTGCACCCCCTCCTCTCCGAGACTGGGCAGGACATCGGCGACGTAGGCCAGGTAGGGCCGGTGCGGTCCGACGAACAGCACCCCGCCCCTGCGGTGGTGACTGAGGCGAGGGTCCGAGTAAAGGAGGTAGGCGGAGCGGTGCAGGGCGACGACGGTCTTGCCGGTACCGGGACCGCCGTCCACGACGAGAGCGCCGCGGGACCCGGCGCGGATGATGGCGTCCTGGTCGGCCTGGATGGTGCCGAGCACGTCGCGCATCCGTGCCGAGCGGTTGCTGCCGAGACTGGCGATGAAGGCCGACTGGTCGTCGAGCGCGGCGTGCCGTGCAAGCCCGTCAGCGGTGAACACCTCGTCCCAGTAGTCGCTGATCCGGCCGCGGGTCCAGCGATACCTGCGGCGACTGGCCAGCCCCATCGGGTTGGCGTGGGTGGCTCCGAAGAACGGTTCGGCGGCGGGGGAGCGCCAGTCGACCAGCAGCCGACGGCCCGTGCTGTCGGTGAGGCCAAGTCGTCCTATGTACACGGGCTCGGGGTCGTCCGCGCCGACCATGTGCCCGAGGCACAGGTCCCAACCGAAGCGACGCAGGGCACGCAGGCGAGCGGTCAGCCGGTGGATCTCCGCGTCCCGGTCCATCGCCTGCCGGCCCACGCCGCCGGGCGCCTTGCGCTCGGCATCGAGGCGGTCGGACAGTTCGGCGATCGTCTGCTCAAGGCTCTCCGCAATAGCTGCGAAGTGCTGCTCGTCGCCAGCGATCAGCGTCGGGTCGGCCTTGGGGGAGAGGTGGTCGGGAAGGTCAAACACGCTGGTGGTCAGCGGGTTCACGGCATTGGCTCCGATCTGAGGTCGCTTGGCTCGCGACCGTTGCGCGCGGCAAGGAGTCTGGAACTGGTGTGACGGAACTGGTGGCCGTGACCCCACGACCCCACGACGCCTTGGCGCCACGAGGTCATGACGCGCAATGCTTCGGCCGGTGATTCTGCGGCACCAAGGGGGCCTTGCCGCAAGGCCCCCCGTGCGCTATATGTTGAGAGTGGCAAGGAGTGGATGACCTCCTTGCCTTTGTCATTGCCTGCCGGGCCCGTCTGTGAAGGCGGTACCCCTCGCCGTATGACGGCTGCTCAACGACTGACGAAGACCAGCCTCCCAGCCTCGCACTTCTCCACGTGCTTGAGGTACCCCTCACCCGCATCGCACTGCCGGCGCGGTGCGTCGCGGGTCGACGAAGGGCCCAGTCATCCTGCTCCGTCCTCCGGCCTTGCGGAGGCGCTTCAGTCTCGTGGAGGCACTTGCCAAGGGCACCCGAACATCCCCTATCCTCGTACAGTGTACGTAATAAAGGAGGGGGAACATGTCCTCACGCATGCCTGACACCATGGCCAGGCCGTCCTGGGTGCCGCCTACGGGAAAGCCGCCGCTGTCCTCACGGATGTTGAGGGCGACCTGGCGCCGTCTCCCGGCCAAACTGCATGACGCCGGGTGGGAACCGGGACTGGTCGTGCCGGCCGCCGACGGCACTCCGCTGATCACGGACCACTACTTCCCGCGTGCCGAGGGCGACTTCCCCACCCTCCTGGTGCGCTCGCCGTACGGCAGGGGCCTGCCGTGGTCCCCCATGTACGGCATGCTCTTCGCCGAACAGGGCTTTCACGTGGTCCTGCAGAGCTGCCGCGGCACCGGCGGCTCGGGCGGTGAGTTCGGTCCGTGGCGCGACGAGGCCGCCGACGGCCAGGCCACGGTGACCTGGCTGCGCGAGCAGCCCTGGTTCAACGGAACTCTGGGGACGATCGGCCCCAGTTACCTGGGCTACGTGCAGTGGGCCCTTGCAGCGGATCCGCCACCGGAGCTGAAGGCCATGGTGGTGCAGATGGGACTGCACGATCCGTGCGCCTTCTTCTACACGGACGGTGTGCTCCACCTGGAGAACGCCCTGGCCGTCGGCGCAGGCATGACGTATCAGCACCAAGGGATCGCACCGCTGCTGAAAGCGAGCCTGCGTCTGCACAGACGCCTGCGCGACATCACCACCGCGCGGCCGCTGCGCGGCGCACACGTGGCAGTCCTCGGCGAAATACCCTGGCTGGACGACGTGTTGACGCATCCGGACGCCAACGATCCGTACTGGCACGGCACATCGCTGGCCAGGTCAGCGGATCGCCTGAAGGTGCCCACGAGCCTGATCGGGGGGTGGCACGACGTGCTGCTCGACCAGAACCTCGAACAGTACGGCCGACTGCGCCGGGCCGGCTGCGAGACCGCCCTGCTCGTCGGCCCCTGGACCCACACCTCCGCAGTGCAACAAGGGTGGCCCGAGGTGTTCGCCGAGAGCCTCGCCTGGCTGCGCGCCCACCTGAACGGCGACCCCTCCGGCCTCCGCCCCACAAGGGTGCGCGTGCACATCGGTGGCGAGGACGGTTGGCGGGACATCGATGACTGGCCGCCGGCCCCGGCCGTCACACCATGGTTTCCCCTCCCGCAGGGCCAGCTCACCCAGCAGGCTCCCACGGACTCCGCAGCACTGGCCTCGTTCCGCTACGACCCGGCCGACCCCACCCCGTCCGTTGGCGGCCCGCTGCTCTCCCGCACCGCCGGCTCTCGCGACAACGGCACCCTGGAAGCCCGCGACGACGTTCTGACGTTCACCGGCCCGCCCCTCACCGAGCCCCTGGACATCCTCGGCCCGGTCTCCGCGCGGTTGACCCTCTCCACGGACACCGGCCACGCCGACGTGTTCACCCGTCTGTGCGACGTGGACCCACAGGGCCGCTCCGGGAACATCTGTGACGGGCTGGGCCGGCTTCGGACCGGCGAGCAGACGCCCTCGCAGGTCACCGTGCCGATGAGCTCCACCGCCCACCGCTTCGCCGTCGGCCACCGCATACGCTGGCAGATCAGCGGAGGCGCCCATCCGCGCTACGTCCGCAACCTGGGCACCGGGGAATCGCCGTTGGACACCACCGCTTCCGCCCCGGTGCGCATCACGCTCCACACGGACTCGGCACTGCTGCTGCCCCGCGGCTGCGAACCCACGTAGTCCTCCGGCCCTTGCGGGGACGCCTGACGAGCCGGGCCGACTGGCCCGGCTCACTCCTTCACCATGAGCGGAGCATCCCGTGGAGCTTTGTTCTCCTGCACTGCCTGCTGTGCTGGGGAAGGCTGCTCGCGCAAGCCAACGGCCTGATGCCGCGCGCAGGTGATTCCCTCACACCGCGTGCTGAACGAGCCGCTGGGTCTGCGACGCGGTGATGCGCCTGATGATGAGAACCAGCAGCACACCGGCGGCTGCATCGAGCACCGTGCTCAGGGTGGACAGATTCGCGGCGCTCCGCAGACTCTCCTCGGTGATCTCCTCGGACAGGTAGATCCGCGTGACGGCCCGGCCGATGATCGTGCTCACCAGGAGCGGCGCCCACCAGGCCATGACCAGGCCACTGGAAACCGGCCGTCGAGCTGCGCTGGCCCGCCAGATGTCCGACAGGACCTGGTACGGAACCCACAGGTTGGCCACCGGGGTGAACCAACCGCCCACCACCCAGCCCCGGGCACGACGCTGCCCGTCGGCACCGTCCAACAACTCGGCGTTGACCCGCGCCCGCCACAACCAGACCAGGAACACCACACCGGCCGAGATCCACACCACGACCGTCGGGATCGACACCAACTGGCTGAACGAGTCGGCCGCTTCGAGGTCCGCGATCGTCGCCACGCCGGCCTTGTAGTCGTGGACCACCAGATAGTCGCGCCAGTCGGACACCGAGCCCAAGACCTCACCCACGAGCACCAGCAAGATCAGTGCCGCCGCGGCGGTGGCCGGGCCGGTCACCGTCCTGGACCGTTCCGGACCGGCCGGGCCCGTGCTCGCCGGCGTAGCCTGCTGTGGACCGTCCATGATTCCCCCGAATCCCGCGCAATCGCAGAACAATCCTTGGAGCGGATGCTACTCCTCGGCGCCTCACACGTCCCCCGTTCCGCCGTTTTCGGGGGAGTACCAGGCGTATGAGGGGGCCTCCGGTGGGTCGTGTGACGCGGTGCATGCAAGGTCAGCGGCCGAGTACGGCGCCACCGTTGCTGTTGAGGAACTCGCCGGTGATGTAGCGGGCCTCCGGCGAGGCCAGGAAGGCAACGGCTGCGGCGATGTCTGCCGGCTCTCCCACCCTGCCGACCAGGGTCTGGGCCCGGCGCCTGGCGAGTTCCTCGTCGTCGGCCGGCGCGCCGAAGAACTCGGTGCCCGAGACGAAGCCGGGCAGCACCACATTGGCTGTCGCACCGTGCGGTCCCAACTGCTGGGCAAGCGTGTGGTTCCAGGCCATGAGGGCCGCCTTGGCGGCTCCGTAGGCACCGTTGCCCCGCAGGGCGGCGACGGAGCCGATGGTGACGACACGGCCGCCGGGCAGGGCCAGGCGCGGCAGCAACGCCTCGGTGAGGAGGACAGCCGGCAGGACGTTGCCGTCGAAGACCCGGCGCCATTGCTCGGCGATCTCCTTGAGACCCCCCTCCTGCGCGGGTCCGCCGCGCCCGCCCGCGTTGTTCACCAGCACATCGACGTGGGCCGGAAGCTCCTCCACTACCCGCTCGACCTCCTCCGGCACGGCCAGGTCGCCCGCTACTGCCCGCACGGGGTGCGCGCCCCCGATCTCGCGCACCGCCGCATGCAGGACCGCTGCCCGCCGCCCCAGCACGGTGACCCTGTCGCCCTGCCGGGCGAACCGCTCGGCGATGGCCCGGCCGATGCCGGTGCCGCCCCCGCTGACCACGACGACCCGCCCCGCTGCACCCATCAGGCCCCTCCCGTTCTGCCATGTCGATCACCAGACTGGCACGGACGCCTGGGCCACGGCCGGAATGCGAGGCAGCAGTGAGGTGACCTCCGCCACGGCTGCCCGACCGTGGACGAGCCGGAACCGGCCGGTCCGGCCCTGACCGGCGGGCAACCCGGACCCAGGCACGGCCCTCAGTCATACCGCGGCGGCGACTTGGACCGGCTCGGACCGGCTCGGCCTCAGCCGTAGGACGGTGCTGTCAGTGATCGAAGAGCGGCAGTGCCCGGACCACGAGCCAGGACATCAGGGCCAGGGCCACGACCAGCGCGAAGCCCTTCCACAACGCCGTCTGCATGGCGACAACGCCCTTCCAGACCAACATCCGTCGACGGACCCCTACCGACGCCAGAGCGGCCTTCATGGCGCGGACCACCTGGTGCGCGGGCGTGCTCAGAGGGGTCATCCACGTCCGACCGGCCTTTCGCACGCCGGCTGCGAGGGATGCGAGCACGCCCCGTCGGGTCGTGGTGCCGGGCCGGGGCCCCACCGGGTGCACCTTGGGCATCCCATCGGGGGCGAAGGCGATGACGGCGGAGATCCAGGAGTCGCCCGCGATCACCTCGTCCAGTCGGGACGGCGTCGGCAGATGCTCGTCCAGCCGCGCGGCCACGCCCGGCTGCCCGCCGGGCGCCAGCAGCACCAGCTTCCGCGCGGGCTGAGTGGCGCGGGCCTGCTCGACCTCCCACCACAGCCCCTCGCCCAACCCCAGGCCCAGCACGATGAGTTGGGACAGTTCCATCAGCCGCAGGACCACCGGCTGCCAGTCGTCCGGCGGCAGATAGAACCGTGCCGCACCCAGGCGCGGCAGTGGCTCCCCGGGTTTGCCCACCGCAATGACGGGGCCGAAGGCGCTCAACGCGCCCGCGAGTTGCTCCTCCCGCGAATGGATGTTGACAGGCACCCCGTCGTCGACCGAGGCCGTCGTGTCGTCGTCGGCGAAGCTGCGCAGGTAGAGCACGGGCTTACGGCCGTCGGCCAGCAGCGCCTGGGCCGCACTGCGCGCCGAGCGGGGGCGGCAGTGGCGCAGGACCAGGACACCGGCGCCCAACGCGGCCAGGCCGCCCAGCAGCAGGAGCACCTGGGTCTCCAACGGCATCGTGTAACCCCGCTGCTCCGACGTGGCGGCTGCGATGGAGCCCGTCGCGAACAGCCCGTATCCCACCCAGCTGCCCGCCAGGAACACCGGTCGCCGCCACCACGGTTGATGCGGGACGAACTGGCTGACCACCTCAACGATCTCCGCGGCGCCGGACCGGCGACGTCGTCGCAGCCGGAGCGCCGGCACAAGGAGCACCCCGGCAGGCACCGCCCAGTACAGCGCGACCGCGGTCGACGAGCTGAGTTCCCGGTCGAGCCGCGCCTGATCCCGTTCGATCTCCGTCGCCAGCCCCGCGACCTCCTTGCGGGCCAGCGAAACCCTGCCCTCCTCGGCATGGCCGGCGGCGGAGGAGATCGTGGACCGGCTCCTCCCCGAGGGGGCGTTTTCGCCGAACCAGTCGTCGATCCGCCCGATTTGAGCGCGTGTCGGCTCCTCTCCGTCGGCGTGGCGGTCCAGCGCGGCGACGAACGCTGCCCCCTGCGTCGGAGCCTCGCGGAAACGGTCACGGGCCCGCAGGTCCAGACATGCGGTGACCGCCAAGTGCAACGCGAGGTAGATCGTGACGGCTGCGATCGCCGTGACCACTCGGGCGATCGCCCGTAAGCCGGAGGACACCTCAACCCCCTTGATTCCTTGGCGGATCACCGCCGTCAGGCGCCGATTGGTCCAGTGGTACCACCTCGGCCCACAGGCCGTCGCTGGTTTCCGGGCACAGCTTGGAAGCAAGCGGCACCAGGTCGCCCCCTGCCGGTGGATCCGGTCGACGTAAGAGCGCGCTGATGTCACGCGCCGGGCCGCGCAACCTTCGCGCGCGGCCATTCGGATGACGCTTCTCCGGGGACATTGCCGGTCCCGTCACCCTGGTGGGTTACTTGGTGCGTCCAATCCGGTGAGCCGCCCATCTTCTCCGGGGGAGCAAGTGACGGCGGTCTCTGTTCGCTTGCCGGTTTGGAGCCCCAGCCCCACCGGTCCCACGACGGCGATCCCTCACAGGTTCCCTCGGCAGGGGACCTGCGTCGTCCACCTGTGCTTCGTGTCAGCAGGGTGGGGAGCAGCGGCTCGCATGACCGCTTGGGGGCGTCATGCCAACTGCCCGTGTTCTTCGGTCGGCACTCGTGGTCTGTTCTCTGACCGCAGCTCTGATGGCCGTACCGGTCACCGCCCATGCCCAGATCCCTGTTCTGTGCAGCGAAAGCGCGCTGGTGGCCGCCGTCAACGTGGCGAACGCGGCAGGCGGAGAAACCCTGGCCCTGGCTCCTTTCTGCACGTACTCGCTCACCTCTGCCCACGGCAGTGCGTCGGACGGGCCGGTCGGGCTGCCACCCATCACCACCTCGATCACCATGGCGGGGCTGGGAACGGTCATCGCCCGCGACCCGTCAGCACCGGCCTTCCGGGTGCTGGAGGTCCAGGGCGACGCGAACGTTCCGGGAACCAACGGCCAGCTCACCCTGGCCGCGATCACCGTCCGGGGCGGCAACGCGCCCGCTCCCTACCCCGGCGGCGGCATCACCGACCGAGGCGGTGCGGTGACCCTGGTGTCCAGTTCGGTCACCGGCAACAGTGCCGTGGCCGGCGGCGGCATCTACGTCGACAACGGAGCGGTGTCCCTGACGGCCAGCAGCGTCACCGGAAACTCCGCCACCTCCGCCGGTGGCGGCATCTACCGCAACTCCGGCGTGGTGAGCCTGCTGGTCAGCGACGTCAGCCGGAACGCGCCCAACAACTGCGCTCCCGCGGCGAGCGTCCCGGGCTGCGCGGACTGACGGCACCACCCGACTACATACACCGGACAGCCGGACGGCACCACCGGCTCGCTGCGGCATCGGCGCGGCGCATCACCGTGCACAGCAGATCGCCCGGCCCCGCGGGCCATCCACCCGTCCAACTCCATGACGAGAAGAGGCAATCATGCCCATCAGCCCCAACCAAGGCTCCACCGGCGGTGGGACAACCGTCACCATTACCGGTACCAACCTCGCCGGCGCCACTGCCGTCCACTTCGGCACGAAGCTGGGCACGATCACGGCCAACACCCCCACCTCGGTCACGGTCATCTCCCCCTCCGGGACGGGTACGGTGAACGTCACGGTGACCACTCCCGGCGGGACCAGCAACCCGCTGCCCTTCTTCTACGTGGGGGCGCCGTTCAAGTCGAGCCTGAGTCCGGTCACCGGTCCCACCGCGGGCGGCGATACCGTCACCATCACCGGCACCGGGTTGTCCACTGCCACCTCCGTCGCCTTCGGCGCGGCCTCCGCCGCGCCGACCGTGATCAACGACAGCCAGCTCACCGTCACCGTGCCGGCCGGCGCGGCGGCCGGGTCGGTCGGCGTCAGCGTGACCACTGCGGGCGGCACCAACAACGGGCTGTCGTACACCTACGTCGACGCTCCCACCGTCACCTCCCTGACGCCGACGGCCGGGCCGACTTCCGGCGGGACCGGAGTGACCATCACCGGCACCCAGTTGACCACCACCCAGTCGGTCTCCTTCGGTGGTGCCCCGGCGCCGTTCGACGTCATCAACGACACCACCATTTCCGCCGTCACCCCGCCCGGTCCCGCCGGCGCCGTGGACGTGACGGTGGTCACCACAGGCGGAGCAGCAACCGCTGCGGGCGCCTTCACCTACACCGCAGGGCCCGGCATCTGACATACGGGTCGCTGAGCCTGGTCCCCCCGGCCAGGCGCGCGGGGGCCTCCCCGGATCCCCCCAACCCCCACCGGGCAGGCCCCCGCGCATTCCCCTCGCTGCAGACACCGGACCAGCCTTCTCGCGGGCCCGGCGCCCGCACCGACCGACACGTTCTCGAAGGAGCGGACCCCTTGAACGCATCTCGATACCTGTCGATGGGGTCCTCCGCCTTGGCCGTGCCCCCGCCCACCGTCCTCTCCGTTTCGCCCGCTTCGGGGTCCGTCGCGGGAGGGACGAGCGTGACGGTGACCGGCACGAACTTCTCCGGAGCCGGCAATGTGCGCTTCGGGGCGAACGCGGCGATGTCCTTCACCGTCAATTCCGATACCCGGATCACCGCCATCGCGCCGCCCGGGACCGGAACGGTTCAGGTGACCGTCACCACCCCCGCGGGCATCAGCTCCCAGTTCGTCACGTACGCGTACACGCAGGTGACCGTGCCGGTGCTGAGTTCCGTGACCCCGGCGTCCGGGCCGGCTGCGGGCGGGACGGTGGTGACGCTGACGGGTTCGGGCCTGTCCCACACGACGGCGGTGCGGTTCGGTTCGACGGTTGCGCCCTCGTTCACAGTGATCTCCGACGCACAGGTCACGGCGGTGGCCCCGGCGGGTTCGGGGGCCGTGCAGATCACGGTGACCACGCCCGATGGGACGAGCAACGGGCTGACGTACGCGTATGGGTCGGTGCCCGTCGTCAGCAGCGTGAGCCCGAATCAGGGACCTGTCTTCGGCGGGAACACCGTGACCCTGACCGGCAGCAACTTCTCGGGAGCGACTGCGGTCACCTTCGGCACCACAACAGCCACCAGCTTCACGGTCGACTCCCCGACCCGGATCAGCGCTGTCGTTCCCCCCGGAGCGGCCGGAGCGGTGCAGATCACCGTCACCGGCGCCGGCGGCACGAGCGCCCCCGGCGCCACGTACTTCTACCTCGCCGCTCCGGTCCTCACCGGCGTCACACCGGCGTCGGGCCCGCTGGGCGGCGGCACCCCCGTGACATTGACGGGCAGTCATTTCCTCAACGCGACGGCGGTGCGTTTCGGAGCCGTGGCAGCCCCCTTCACGGTCGTCTCGGACACCCGCATCACCGCGGTCGCGCCGCCGGCCTCCACTGCCGGTGCGGTCCAGGTGACCGTCACCACTCCCGGCGGGACGGGCGGAGGCCTCACCTATGAATACCTCGCGGCGCCCGTAGTGACGGCGCTGAGCCCGGCAGTAGGGCCCGCGTCCGGCGGTGAGATCGTCACGCTGACCGGCAGTGGGTTCGCCCGGACGACATCGGTGCGCTTCGGCACCGTGACCGCCGCGTTCACCGTCGTCTCCGACACCGCGCTCACCGCCGTGGCCCCGCCCGGACCACCGGGGCCGGTCGGCATCACCGTCACCACCCCAGGCGGCACCAGCCCCGCCCTGACCTACTCCCGAGTACTTCCCCCCACCATCTGAACCCGTCATGCATGAGGTGACGCATGAGGAAGACGAAAAAGCGAAGCGAGAGGGTTGCCGCCCTCCGAGCCGACTACCGCAGCGAGCTGGCCGAAGGCCTGGAGCGGTTCTTCGAACCCCGGCGAACCGTGTGCCCCTGGTGCGCCTCCGACCGCCTGCGCCGACGCCTGCGCAGCACCGATCACCTCCAACAGAAACCGGGGGTCTTCGTGCTCGATCAGTGCTGCAGCTGCGGGCACGTCTTCCAGAACCCCAGGCTCAACGCGCAGGGGCTGGAGTTCTACTACCGTGACTGCTACGACGGCCTGGGACACGCGACGATGGCGCGACTGGCCTCCTCGCCCCTCGCCAACAGGCTCTACCGGACACGGGCCCGCGCGGTGCTGCCCCACGGCCGCCCGGCACTGTGGCTGGACGTGGGAACCGGCCAGGGCCACTTCTGCGCCGTGGCCCGAAAAATTCATCCCGACACCGAGTTCCATGGGCTCGACCGGGGCGAGGGCGTGCTGCGCGCCGGACGCGAGGGCCGCATCGCACGGGCCTACCGAGGCTCCTTCACCGAACTGAGCCAGCGGCTCGCCGGCCGGTACGACGCGGTGAGCATGTACCACTACCTCGAACACGCACCGGCACCGCGAAGAGAACTGGCGGCAGCGCACCGGGCGCTCCGCGTGGGCGGCCATCTGCTGATCGAGGTGCCCGACCCCCAGTCCCTCTCCGCCCGTCTGCTCGGCCGCTGGTGGGGTCCTTGGCTGCAGCCCCAGCACCTGCATCTGTTTCCGCTGGCGAACCTCTGCGAGGAGTTGGGCGAGCACGGATTCACGGTGGTGTCCGTCGACCGGCGCGAGCCACACGTCCCCACCGACCTCACGTCCGCGGCGGCCAACCTGCTCAAGGCCGTTCTGCCGCCCGAGGATCTGCCCTGGAGACCCAGGAGACCGGGCCCGCTCAGCCGCTGGTTCCGCAGGGCGATGCTCCTGCAGACCGCACCCAACCTGGTCGTCCTTTTCGCACTGGACCTTCTGTTGGCGCCCCTCATCCGCCGCACCCGCCTGTCCAACGCCTACCGGGTGATCGCGCGCCGTAACTGATCAAGCACAACACGCCCGCCAATGAAGGGAGTTGGCCATGCGTGTACTCATTGCTTCCGCGGGTTCGCACGGGGACGTGGCCCCGTACACCGGTCTGGGAGCGCGTCTGACGGCAGCCGGGCACGAGGTGGCGGTGGCGACGCACGAGCGGTCCGCCGCACTGGTCCGCCGCTGTGGACTCGGCTTTCTTCCGTTGCCGCTCGACCAGGGTGCGACAACCGGCCCCGGCACCCGGCGCTCACCGCCCAAGGCCGGCCTCCCCGCAGGCGAACAGCTCCGTATAGTACGCGAGTTGGGCCCGGCGATGGCTGATGCGCTGGCGGATGCCTGTGCGGCCGGTGCGGAGATCCTGCTGTTCTCCAGCGGCCTGGCACCCTTGGCGCTGGTGGCAGCGGCAGGAGTGGGACTGCCCAGCATGGGAGTCTTCCTGCAACCGCTGGCCCCCACCCGGGAGTTCCCCCCGGTCGTTTCCGGCCTTCCGTCTTTAGGGCCGCTGGGCAACCGGGCGGCAGGACACTGCGCCCAGTCGTTGCTGGTCCGCCTCTACGCACCGGCGGCGCGCCATCTGCGGCGGCGGCTGAACGTGTCGGCGCACGCCGTCGAGCAAAGGCGGGCGGCCTCGCCCGTCTACCACGGTTTCAGTCCCAGGGTCGTACCGAGACCTTCCGACTGGCGGCCGGGTATGGACGTGGTGGGGTACTGGTGGCCGGCAGAGGACCCTGACTGGACGCCGGATCCCGGACTGGCCGATTTCCTGGGGGCCGGCCCGCCGCCGGTCTACGTGGGCTTCGGCAGCATGAACCTCGGAGACGCGGAGGATCTCGGGCGTCTGGTGGCCCGTGCCTTGCGGCTCGCCGGGGTACGCGGTGTGGTGCAGGCGGGCCGGGCCGGCCTGTCCCTCCACGGGGACGATGTGCTGACGATCGGCGCCGTACCGCACGCACAGCTGTTTCCGCAGGTGGCAGCCGTGATACACCACGCGGGAGCAGGCACCACTGCGGCCGGACTGCGCGCGGGGGTGCCGGCGGTGCCAGTGCCTGTGATGCTGGACCAGCCGTTCTGGGCGTCCCGTTTGAGGGCCCTCGGTGTCAGTCCCGGTGTGCTGCCGGTGCGGCGACTTTCTGCGGAGAGACTGGCGGAGGCCGTGCGCCGTGCCGTACGCGATCCCTGGTACCGCCACCGCGCGCGGCGCCTGTCCGCGCTGATCGCAGCGGAGGACGGTGCCGGACGGGTCCTGGCAGCCGTCGAGCGCAACGACTGAACCACCCTGTCGTTCCGCGGCGTTGGCGCTTAGGCCAAACGGGTGCCTTGTGGTCGGTTTCCGTTACCCGGGCCGGTCCGTGTTGGTTTACTGGCTTCATCCGAACCGGCGGGCCGCCCATCCCTTCCCCGGGAAAGTCGGCGTCCTGACGCCCGCCCGCTCGCGCTCCCAACAGGCAAGCCCTTGGCGGCCGTTGCCCGCTTTCCCACAGGCCCTTGGAAGGGACCCGGTGTTCCTCCGGCACTCATCATCCTCGCCGCTCGGCGAGGACGACACCTGTAGGGAGTTCCCCATGAACCGTGTCCGTATCGCTGCCGCCACCGGGACGTCCGTCGTCGCCATAGCTCTCGCCCTGGGCGTCGCCCCCATGGCGTCGGCCGCGCCCGCCAAGGCCGCTGTCTCGGCCTGCGTGAGCGACCTCCAGGCCGCCCAGAACTCCAACAACGCGGCCATTGCGGCGGACCAGGCCAACAACACCAACGCCGCCCGCGTCCACAACCTGTCCACCACCACCTCGCTGCTCTCGGCGGCGGTCGACTGCCTCGGGCAGCCGTCGGGGGTGACGGCCAACGTCCTCACCGCCACGACCAGTAACGTCGCCGCGACGGTGTTCAACGTGCTGGGGGCCTCGGCCGCCGCCCTGAATTCGGAGCAATCGACTGCTGCGGCTATCACCAGCGCTCTGGCCAACGCCAGCTGACCCTTCCGTACACAGGTGGGGGCCCGGGCCGCATGCCCGGGCCCCCACTGCGTTTTCCCTCGTGTTCCCTCGGGTTGTCATTCCGCGGAAATGCGCGCTGCGCCGAACGAGTGGGCCGATGTCAAGGACATTGCCCGCTGAAAACCCTTCTGGGTTACTGGGGGATGCCTGGTCGGTGGGCCGTCCATCCCCCTCGGGCTTCAGTGGTCGGTCCACCCGCCAGCCCTCTGTGTGCAGGGCTGTGAAGGAAAACCCGACAGCGTGACGGCCCTCGCACCTCGCGAGTGGGAACAGGCCCGCTGCGCGCCGCCGGTGTTCTCCTCCGGTACGGCCGGCTGCTGCCAGTGCCCGGACTCCGGGCTCGTGCACCGCATCGTCGCGAGCCGAGCCGAGCCGGGCGACACCCCGCAGACAGCAGGAGGACTTCCATGTGCACATGCACGAACCAGCCGAATCCGCAGGCGGCCCAGGCGCTGCTCCCGACCCCTCAGCTCGCTCAGCTCCAGCCCCCGCAGATCAAGTTTCCGGGGCTCGGCCCGGTTCTGATCGCCCTGCTGCCCAACTCGGGACCCGTCGACGGTGGTAACACGGTGACGCTGTTCGGACTGGGTCTGGCCGGAACGACCAGCGTGCTGTTCGGGGACGAAGAGGCGACCATCGTCGGGCAGGACCCCTTCGGGCTGACCGTCACCGTGCAGCCCCCGCCGCAGGACCCGGGCCCCGTGCAGGTCACCGCCACGAACGCGGTGGGCACCACCAACCCGGTGACCTACGTCTACGTGGAGCAGGCCCCGCCGGCCGAGCCGCAGGCGACCGCGATCATCCCCATCACCGGACCGTCCGGGGGCGGCACCCTGTTCACCATCATCGGCTCCGGTCTGCAGAACGGGACGGTGACGTTCGGGGACACGCCCGCGACCGTCCTGGGCGCCGACCCCTCCGGCACGTTCCTGTTCGGCATCACTCCGGCCGGACCCGACGGCGGCGGCAACGTCCCGGTCGTGGTGACCACACCGGGAGGCAGCGCCGACGTCCCCGGCGGGTTCACCTACCTCTGAGGTAGGGGATTTCCCCAGGGCACCGCCCCGGGCGTGGTGTCCCCGTCGTCCGGCCCCCGTCCCCCTCCGGGACGGGGGCCGGGCCATTGCCGGGCACCGTGCGGCGTCCTAGCGCGCGGGGCCGGCGTTCGGAGGGAGGTAGCGCCGGACCTCGTCCGGCGAAGGGCGCCCGGCGACGTCGTGCAACTCGGACAGCGACATCCCGGCGTCCGCCATCCACGTCAGTCCGGTGGGCCGTAGGTCGTTGCGCAGCAGGAACTCGTGCCCCAGCTCCACGACGACGTCGTCCCAATTCGTGGCCTCCCTCAGCAGCGGGGTGGAAAAGCGGCCACCGGACGGTTCGGTGAACAGCCGGGTTTGCGGTGCTTGGCGTGCCGCCTGCAACCGCCGGGCCAGCAGCATCCGTGCCGCGGGACGCAGTGGCACCGCTCGCCGGCTCCGGTTGCGGCACGCGCATTCGGTCAGGCCGTCCGGCACGAAGACGGTGTGCCGGCTCACGTTCCAGGTCCAGGTCGCCGGGTCGATGTCCTCGGCGCGCAGGGCGGACACCTCGCTGAAGCGGGTGCCCGTCCAGGCCGTGAAGCGCACGATGTCGCCCCAGCCCTGGTAACCGTCCGAGGACTGCTGGACGAGCCTGGCCGCCAGGAGGTCGAGCGCCGCCGGGTCGGGCAGCGCCAGCGACCGCGGTGTGGTGCGTTCGCGCTGGGCACGCTGGTATTCCCGCTGCCAGCCGGCGATGCGCGCGGGATTGGCGTCCAGGATCCCGTCGTGCACGGCCTGTTCGAGGACCCGCACCAGCACCGCCAGGCTGTTCTTCACCGTCGACAGCCCGTATTCGTCGGCGATCCAGCAGTGCAGCGCCCGGTTGACGTCCCGTCGGGTCATCTTCCGTACCGGGACGTGTCCCAGGCTCGGGAGGACACGCAGCCGCCATCCGGCCTCGTACGGACACATGGTGAGGGGCTCCAGCCCGTGCATCGCGGCCGCCCACCGATATCCCCCGTACTCGGCGAGTGACATCGTGCGGCTGTCGACCGCGCGGGAAGACCGCGGCGGGAAAACAATCGTCATTCTCCAATTACCCTTGTCTGATGGGGTGTTGTCGAGCCGTGCCGGGATGGCGGGAATTATTCGTACGTGGTGAAGGCGGCGCCCGGCCGTGGGTACTTCAGAAAGATGTGCTATGCCGCGTCACAGGCCGGCGGTACCGCCTGGTTAACGTCCTGAGGCAACCGATTCCGTCGTGCCCGAGCTCCCTGCGCGCGAATCCGCAGCGGCGAGTTGGCGGTGGCGCACGTCATCTTTTCGCCGCAGTGCTGGAGGAGGCATGGCGGCGCTACATCGGTCATGAGTGAATTAAAAGCACCCATCAATGCCGGTGCGCAAGTTGGTCGGTGCGAGTTCGCAGTTTTACGCGCTGCTCCGAATGGGTGGCCTTATCGGTTGACTGTTGTAGCCCGCCCTGGGCGCATGGATAACTATTCGCATCCAACCGGTGGGCCGCCCACCCTCTCCGGGGAGCGGCATCCGGCCTACTCGTTGACCCGGCCCAGTGCCTGGTTACGAGTCAGACCGTTGCCGTATGGGCGTCCCCGGCGGAGGGTCTTGGATCCGTCAGCCGGCGTCGGTTTTCCGGCGCCGGCTGATCGGCCCCCCACCGCCGAGCGAGGGGCGCCATGCGATCGAGCGTGGTGACCGTCCCCAAGTCCACCACGAGCGCAGCGGCCACCGCCTTCGCCGCTGTCGAACCCCCCTCACCGGCGCAGCCCCGCCGGTACGACAGGCCCGGCCTTCGTCGCCCCTCCGGAGCCGCCGCCCGCGCGGTGACCTCCACGCAGGTTCCCCCACCGCATCTGCATCGCCATCGGCCGTAAATCCGGCTGCGAACCAGAAAACCTGCGAAAAACCCCGGAGTGGACCATGCCACGGAAAAGAATCGTGATTCTCGTCGACGAGGCCGGGGGAACGGCCCTTCCCCAGAACTCGCGTGAAGAAGCCCGGGATCCGGTCCGGCTCGTGCGCGGCAGCGGCTACGAGCGTTTCGAATTCTACGGCGAATACGCGGAGCTGGACGGCGAACAAGTGCCTGTGTACCGCTGGCATTACCGCACGTCCATTGCCGAGTAGGCATCGCGCGCCCCGACGAAGAAACCAAGTCACAGAGGACGGCACAAGGCGATCCTCGTGAGGGACGGAGTCCTGCCATGAAACCAGCCGTGTACCCCGAAGACCACGACACCGGCCGCCGGGCCGTGGTGACCGGGGTCGGGTTCTGTCTGCCCGGCCCGACGAAACCGGTCTTCACCGCCGAAGAGGCATGGGACGTGGCCTCAAACGGCCGGTCGTGCCTGCAGTACGACGAGGTCTACTACGGTTCCGTCGGCCTGACCCAGGAAATGTTTGACGAACATTTCCCGGACCTTCCGCCGTTCTTCTCCCGCCACTACACCACGGCACACCAATACGGCCTTCTCTCGCTGGCGCACGCCTGCGAGGACGCCGGACTGAATTTCCGCGACGGGGAACTCAGCGATGCCGCGATTCTGGTCGGACGCGGGGGAGTGGACGCCAACATCGACAGTTATCTGTCGGTGCTCCGCGCCGATCCCGCGACGACCAGCGCACCGGAAGCCATGGAACTGTTCGTCGCGGCCCAACAGGCGGTGACCCCTTCGGACGTGGCCCTGGTCCAGTCCGCACTCGTCCGCTCCAACGGACCCACCTACACCGTCTCGTGCGGCTGCGCATCGTCCGCCGTACAGATCGGCAACGCCCGGCAGATGATCACCCGGGGTGAGGCCGACATCGCCGTCGTCACCGGCGTCGACGTCTTCAACATGCACCTCATCCAGAACATCCAGCGGCTGCTGCACGGCGCCCAGCAGACCTACGAGTCGGTGCGGGCACCCGGGATGCCGGAGCTGGTGCCGTCCTTCCTCTCCCTCATGCGCCCGTACGACCGCCGGGCGAGCTGCATCAACCACGGCGAGGGCTCGGCCACCGTGATCATCGAGAGCTGGGACCACGCAGCCAGACGCGGTGCGCACATCTACGGCCAGGTGCTCTCCACCGCCATGGCCCGCGACGGCCTGGCCAACCCGCTCGCCTGCGACGAGACCGGTGGCGAACTGGTCGCCGCCGTCCGCCGCTGCCTCGGCGACCGGTGGGACCTGGGCAACGTGCCGTACGTCCACGGCGGCAGCGACGGCAACATCGTCGTCACCGCCTTCGAGGCCGCCGCCATCAAGGAGTTGTACGGCGCCGACAACCCTCCCCTCATGACGTCGCAGGAGGGCTGCTTCGGCCACAACGGCGCCCCGGCGGGCTGCACGGGGGTCGCCCTGACGCTGATGATGATCGAGCGAGGGCAGGTCTGCCCCACCGCCAACTGCGAGGAACCCGCCGACGGCCTCACCTTCGACCCCGTCCCCGGCGTCCGGCCCCGCCCGCTCGACTTCGACTACGCGCTGAACTTCAACTACCAGGTCGGCGGCGTCAAGAACGCCATCCTCCTCGGCAGCACCCAGGTCGTGTGACCGCGGACCACGCCTACGTACGGAGACCCGATGAGCAACCACACGCTTCCTCCGGCCGCCGCGCCGCAGACCCCGACCGACACCGAGCGCATCGCCGTGATCGGTATGGGATGCCGGCTCCCCGGCGACACCCCCTCGCCCGCCGCCCTGTGGCGGCTGCTGTCCGAAGGCCGGGACGCGGTCGGCGACTTTCCCCCCGAACGCCGACGCCTCGTCCAGGGTGACTCGCTCGGCCGGGGAGATCCCACGACACCGGCCTTCCTGCCGGGCGGCTACCTGCGCGAGGTGGCGGGCTTCGACGCCGCCTTCTTCGGTGTCGCAGGCGGGGAGGCCGATGTCCTGGACCCCCAGCACCGCCTGCTGCTGGAAGTCACCTGGGAGGCGCTGGAACACGCCGGCGTCCCGCCGGAGCGGGTGCACGGCACCCCGACCGCCGTCTTCACCGGCATCAGCTACGGCGACTACATGGACCACCTGACCGGGACGCCCCGGGAACTCGAAGGATCGATCCTGACCAACGGCCACTGCGTGGCGGCCGGCCGGGTCTCGTACCTCCTGGGAGTGCACGGATCGAGCGTGGCCCTGGACACCGCCTGCTCCTCCTCGCTGGTGGCCGTGCACATGGCGCGCCAGGCACTGTGCGCCGGCGAGTGCGACCTGGCACTGGCCGGCGGCGTCACCCTGACCTTCCAGCCCCGCATCACCCGCTCCTTCGCACGGATGGGCATGCTCTCCGCCAGCGGGCGCTGCCGCACCTTCGACGCCGGCGCCGACGGCTTCGTCCGCGGCGAGGGCTGCGGCGTGGTGGTGCTCAAACGCCTCGGTGACGCCGTTCGGGACGGCGACCGCGTACTGGCCGTACTCCGCGGGTCCGCGACGAACCAGGACGGTTCGTCCGACGGACTGGCCGCACCCTCGGCCGCCGCCCAGCGAGCCCTCTACCGGGAAGCCCTCACGCGCGCCGGGATCGACCCCCAGGACGTCGGGATGGTGGAGACGCACGGCACCGGGACCCCGGTGGGTGACCCCATCGAGTTCGCCGGACTGGCCGACGTCTACGGGCACGGCCCCGGCCGCTGCGCCCTGACCTCGGTGAAGACCAACGTCGGACATCTGGAGCCGGCCGCCGGGGTCACCGGGCTGATCAAGGCCGTGCTGTGCCTCCAGCGCGGCGCCATCCCGGCGAACCTGCACTTCCGGCAGTGGAACCCGGCCATCTCGGCGGCCGACACCCGCTTCTTCGTGCCCACCGAGCTGACCGCCTGGCCCCTGCCGACGCCGGCCCGGCTGGCGGCGGTGTCCTCCTTCGGCTTCTCCGGAACCAACGCCCACGTACTGCTGGAGCAGGCCCCGAGCGCTCCGGCGCCCCGACGCCATGAAGAGCCGGCGCCCACAGCACCCGATGTCTTCCTCGTACCGGCCGGCTCCCCGGACGTGCTGCCGGCCGCGGCCGGCAGACTCGCGGAGTGGGTGTCCGGTGAGGGCGCGAACGTACCCCTGCGGGACCTCGCGCACACCCTGGCCCTGCGGCGCTGCACCGGCCGCGGCCGGCTGGGGGTCGTGGCGTCGGGGCGCCGCGAACTCCTCGGCGCGCTCCGTGCGTTCGCCGACGGGCAGCGCCACCCCGCGGTGGTGACCGGGGCGGTGGGCGCGGCGGTGGAGAGGCAACCGGTCTGGGTGTTCTCCGGCCACGGCTCCCAGTGGCCCGGAATGGGACGCGGCCTGCTGAAGACCGAACCTGCCTTCCGCGAGGCGCTGAGCGAGGTCGGCGAACTCATCCGGGCACAGAGCAAGGTCTCCGTGGTCGACGCCATCCGGAAGGGCAAGCCCGTCAAGGGCTGTGGCGAGGTGCAGCCGGTGCTGTTCGCGCTCCAGATCGCGCTCGCCGCCACCTGGCGCTCGTACGGGGTCGAACCCGCCGCGGTCATCGGCCACTCCATGGGCGAGGTCGCGGCGGCGGTGGTGGCCGGGGCACTGACGCTCGCCGACGGAGTCCGGGTGATCTGCCGCCGCTCCGGCCTGCTCAGCGACATCGCGGGCACCGGAGGCATGGTGAGCGTGGGGCTGAGCGCCGATGCGGTCCGTGAGGAACTCGCGGACGGCGCCGCCGAGACCGTGTCCGTCGCCGTGCTGTCCTCGCCGGACACGACCGTGGTGGCCGGACGCACCACGGAGGTGAGCCGACTGGCCGCCGCCTGGGAGGCCCGGGGGATCCCGGTCTTCCCGATCGCCGTGGACGTAGCCTCGCACTGCCCGCTGGTCGACCCGGTCCTGCCCGCACTGCGCTCGGCGCTGGCCGGGCTCACGCCGCGGCCGCCCGCGGTGCGGTTCTACTCGACCGTGGTGGAGGCCGGCGCCTCCCCGTCCTTCGACGCCGACTACTGGTGCGACAACCTGCGCCGCCCCGTGCGGTTCGCCGAGGCGGTGGCCGCCGCGGCGGCCGACCGGCACCAGGTCTACGTCGAGCTCTCGCCCCATCCCGTCGTCACCCACTCCGTCGAGCGGAGCCTTTCCGGGCTGGTCACCGCCCCGGCCGTGCTGCCCACGCTCCGCCGCGAGGAAGACGAACCGACCACGCTGCGCACCCAGCTCGCCGCACTGCACTGCGCCGGAGTCCCGGTGAACTGGCGGCGCCTGTACGACGGCGGCAACCTCGTCGACGCCCCCACCCTCACCTTCGACCGGCGCCACCACTGGGCCGAGGCCGCCCGCCGCACCGCGCCCACCGGCCCGGACGACTCCCTCCTGCCCGGCCGGCACTCCGAAGTGCCCGGCGAGCCCGTACGGCACTGCTGGCGCGCCGACGCCGGCACCGACGCACTGCCCTGGCTCGCCGATCACCGGGTCCACGGCGACCCGGTGATGCCCGGCGCCGCCCACTGCAGCGTCGCGCTCGCGGCGGCCGCCGAGGCCTTCGGGACCGCCCCGCACGAAGTCGACATCACCGACGTGCACTTCGAGCAACTGCTGCGGCTCGCCCCGCACACCGACCTCAGCACCGTCGTGACCATGGCGTCGTCCGACCGGGCACACTGCGAGATCCTCGCGCGCGGCGACGACGGCGACTGGGAGCGGCAGGCCGACGCGGTGCTGCACCGGCTGACCGTACGACCGGACACCCGGCCCCGGCCCATCGAGGCCCTCACCGTGCGCCATCCGGTCCGGCTGGACCCGGGCGATCTCTACCGGAACCTGCGCCGGCGCGGCCTGGAGCACGGTCCGGCCTTCACCGGCATCACCGAACTGCGCACCGAACGCCATCACAGCAGCTATCTCGCCAAGGTCACCCTCCCGGCCCGGGCGAAGGACCCCGCACCCGGCCTCGCGGTCCACCCCGTGCTGCTCGACGTCTGCGCCCAGCTCGCGGTGGCACCGCTGATGCACGAGGACGACAGCGCACCCGTGCTGCCCGTCGCCGTGCAGGCGGTACGCGTCCTGGGCGATGCCGCACGGGCCGAGTACTGCCACGCGCACATCAGCGAGAACGCGCCGGACAGCGTGGTCGCCGACGTCCGGCTGCTGGACGGCGACGGTGCGGTCGTGCTCGCCGTCAACGGCCTGCGCTTCACCCGGCGGGCCGCACGCAACGCACCGGCGGCCGAGGACTGGCTGCTGGAAATCGACTGGCACTCCTCTCCCCGGTCCACCACCGAGGCCGGCCAGGCACCGGGCAGTTGGTTCGTCATCGGGGAGGCTGACGGCTCGGCCCGGGTACTGGCCGCCGCACTGCGGACCCGCTGCGCCCGCACCAGCGTCTGGGACCGGCCGCTGGACGACACGCCCCTCGACACCCTCCGCAACTCCCTCAGCGAACGCCTGGCCGCCGGACTCCAGCCGCCGCGCGGCGTGGTGCTGGTGTGCGGCCGGCAGAGCGGTGCCGAACCGACCGAGGAATCGTTGCGGCGCACCCGAAGACTGCTCGCCGTCCTCCAGGCCGTCACCGCGAGCGCGTCGTCACCACGGCTGTACGTCATCACCCAGGGCGCCCGGGACGTGCTGCCGGACGACACCGTCGACATCGGGCAGAGCAGCCTCCGGGGGCTGGTCCGGGTCGGCGCCCTGGAGCACCCGGAACTGCACCCGACGCTGGTGGACGCCGACTCCCGCAACGCCGACCCCGCTGACGTGGCCGAGGAGTTGCTGGCCGACGCCGGTGACGACGAGGTCGCGCTGCGCTCCGGCGACCGGTGGGTGGCCCGGCTGCGGCGGGCCCCGGCCGAGCAGGAACGGCCGCTGACCCCGTGCGCCGTGCAGTACGGCGTGGACGGGTTCCGGCTGCGTGCGTCCCGGCTCGGCGATCTGTCGAGCCTGGAGTACGCCGTGGTCCGGCGGCGCCCGCCGCAGCGTGGTGAGGTCGAGGTGCGGGTCACCGCGGCGGGCCTGAACTTCCGGGACGTGCTGACGGCGTTGGGCCTGCTCCCCGGCGACGAGGACGTCCGCTACCGCATCGGGTTCGAGTGCTCCGGCGTCGTCAGCGCGGTGGGCACCGGCGTGGACCATGTGCAGGTCGGCGACGAGGTGGTCGCCATCGACCTGCGGGGCGGGGCGTTCGGCTCGTTCCTGACCGTCCCGGCCGAGGGGGTGGCGCCGATCCCCGCCGGTCTCGGGCCGGTCACCGCGGCAGGACTGCCGGTCGCGTTCGTGACGGCCTGGTACGCCCTGCGGCATGTCGCGCGCCTCGCGGCCGGGGAGCGGGTGCTGATCCACTCGGCCACCGGCGGCACCGGGCTGGCGGCGATCGCGGTGGCCCGCTCACTGGGGGCCGACGTGCTGGCCACGGCCGGCAGCGAGGACAAACGCCGCTACCTGCACGGCATGGGCATCCGGCACGTCATGGACTCCCGCTCCCTGGAGTTCGGGGAGAAGGTCCGCGAGGCGACCGGCGACGGTGTCGACGTCGTACTCAACTCGCTCTCCGGCGCGGCGATCCGCACCGGACTGGAGACGCTCCGTCCGTTCGGCCGGTTCGTGGAGCTCGGGGTGCGCGACATCCTGTCCGACGCCCCGCTGGGAATGCTGCCCCTGCGCCACAACGTCACCCTGCGCACCGTCGACCTGATCGAGCTGCGCCGCCACCGTCCCAACGCATTCGCCCGGGTCTGGCAGGAGGTCCTCGACGAGTTCGAAGCCGGCCGGCTCACCCCGCTGCACTGCACCGAATACCCGTTGTCCGAAGCCACCACGGCCTTCCGGACCATGGCCGCCGCCGACCACATCGGCAAGATGGTGCTGGCCGTCCCGCACGCCGGCCGGGCCCGCGCCGCACTGCCCGAGATGGGACTGCCGGTCCGGAAGGGCGGCGCCTACATCGTCACCGGCGGACTGCGCGGACTGGGGCTGGCCACCGCACGGTGGCTCGCCACGCACGGCGCCGGCCACCTCGTCCTCAACGGGCGTTCCGCGCCCTCCCCGGACGCCGCACGGCAGATCGCCGACCTGGGCAAGGACACCACCAAGGTGTCGGTCGTCCTCGGCGACATCGCCGAACCGGGCACCGCGGAGCGGTTGGTGACGACCGCGGCGACCGGGGGCTTCCCGCTCCACGGGGTGGTGCACTGCGCCATGGTCCTGGACGACGCGGCCCTCCCCAACGTCACCGACGAACAGCTGGAACGGATCTGGCTGCCGAAGGCCGCGGGTGCCTGGCGGCTGCACCACGCCACCGAGGGGTGCCCGCTGGACTGGTTCGCGGCGTTCTCCTCGATGGCCTCCCTGCTCGGCAACGCCGGCCAGGGTGCCTACGCCGCGGCGAACTCCTGGCTCGACGGCTTCGCGGCCTGGCGCACCGCCCGCGGCCTGCCCACGCTGGCGGTGAACTGGGGTCCCTGGGGCGAGACGGGCGTCGCCACCGACTTCGGCCGGCGCGGCTACCACACCATCCCCACCGACCAGGGCATGGCCGCGCTGCAGGCCCTGCTGTCCCGGCGGCGTGTGCAGACCGGTGTGCTCCCCGGGCCGTCGGACACCTGGCTCCCTCCCACGGGCCGGCACCTCCCGTTCTTCAGCGCGGTCTCGACCGAGCGGCCCGCCAAGGGGACCGAAGCCAACGGGACCGAAGCCCCCGACGACACCGGGGAGTTGCGCGCCTGGCTCAGCGCGCTGCCCACCGGCCTGGCGCGCAGAGCAGCACTGGAAGAGCGTCTGGCGGACCACGTCCGGGCGGTGCTGCGCCTGGGCGACGGCACCGTCGACCCGCAGATCCCGCTGAAATCCCTGGGATTCGACTCCCTCCTGGCCATGGAGATGCGGGTGCGCATCGAGCGGACCTTCGCCGTCTCGGTGTCACGGAACTTCGTGTGGCAGCACCCCACATTGGCCGATCTCGCGGTGGGCGTTGCGGAACTTCTGGGGCTGGAACTGACCGGCACATAACGCGGCACGGAACGCTCTCTCCCGTTCGGCGGACACCTCGACGGTATCCGCCGAACGCGGTGCTGTCCGGCGACGATTATTCAGTTACGGCACCAATTACTCTCTATTCCCGCCACTCCCGCACAACGTTTTCTTGCGGTGATAGTATTTCGCTTCCCCATGTCTCCGCACCCCTTTTTGCGCTGCACGATGCGCCTTCCGTAACGCCCTCCGTACTGTTTCAATGAATGTGGAAAAGCAGTCGAGGAATCCCGGGCGTTATTCCGCCTGAGGGTTCTCCAATGGGTACGGGGGTCCGAGAGGAACCTGAGAAAGGGGTAGTCGTGTTACCCATCATGCAAGAGGCCGGCATTGAACTGACGGCCCACCAGATCGAGAACTGGCCCGAAGCGAAGGCCACGGTCATGTCACCCGACCACTGGCGTTCCGGCAAGCAGACCGCATTCAGCCTGCCACCACTGGAGCGCTCGGTGCCGGTCTGCCGCGCCTTGGCCCGTGCCTGGCTCGACGGGCAGCAGATCCAGGCCGACGACACCCGCTACCTCATCCTGCTCACCCTGTCCGAACTCGTCACCAACGCCGTCCAGCACTCCGGCGCCCTCCGCATCACCTGCCGACTACGCAGATCCGCGCAGCAGGTACACATCGAGGTCCACGACGGCGGCGGGACCCCGTGGGTGACGCGCAGACGCTACCCGGACCACGGCCAGGAAAACGGCCGCGGGCTGGAACTCGTCGCCAAGTCCTGCCTGCAGTGGGGCCGCCGGACGGAAACCGACGACGGCTGCACGGTCTGGGCAACGGTGCCGCTGGCCACCTGCGCACCCGTCGGCTGCCTCCCGCAGCCGTGACCGCACATGACCGGCGTCTCCCGCTGCCCGCGCCCCGTGCTCCGCGCACCGGCCGCGACGGTCGACGGCCAGACAGGTTCGACTCCCTCTCTCCCCTCCGGAGCGGGACGATCTGCCTGGCTGCCGGCGCCACTTCCCGGGCCCGTCAGTCACTGGACGCACGCTGCGTGGGCAGATGTGCCTCGCACTCCTGCACCAGGACGGCGAACTCACTGGCAGGTTTGGTATCTCGGTAGGGACGGAGCCCCGCCAGAAACTGCTCCAGGTACTTCCTGCCCAGCGCCGACCGCAGCTGCCGCAGCAGCCCCACGGCCTCTTCGGCCACCCGGCACGCCTCCTCCACCTCACCGGCCTGTACCTGCGCCGACGCCAGCAGCAGCAGATCGATCGCCCGGCGGCGCACCCGCGTCCGCGGATGCCGGGCGAGCGCCTCGGCGGCCCGGCGAGCAGCCTGCCGGGGCTGCTGCAGATCACGGTGGCAGTGCGCCAACTCGTCAGCCAGATAGGCCCGGTCGAAGTGCGCCAGCCATTCAGGCGCGTCGACCGGATCCGCATGTGCCATCGCCTCCAGGGCCTTGTCCCTGAGCATCCCGCAGGTCCGCGAATCGCCGAGCAGCGCGTATCCGCGGGCCTCGGCCACGTAGAACAGCGCCTGCGCGGCCGGTGGCGCCTGCCCCCGCGTCCCTTCCTGGGCGGCCCGCGCGAGCTGCACCGCTTCCCGGGCACAGCCCGCGTCAACGGCGAGCCGGCTCAGCCCGGCTGCCAGCACATAACCGCCGTAGCACCTCTCGTCCGCTGCCTGCGCGAGCCGCAGCGCCTGGATGTAGTACCGCTGCGCCAGCCCGGGCCGGCCGGTGTCCATCGCGGTATACCCGGCGAGCTCGGTCAACCGGGCGGCAGCGGCGAACAACTGGCGTCCGGTGGTCTCGCTGTAGCTTCCGGCGAACAGCCCCGACAGCACGCTGTTCAGACACGACACCACCACCGGCCGCACATAGCCGCCCCCCACCCTGTGGTCGAGCTCCTCCAGCGCCCGGGTCGTCACACGCACCATCTCGACCTCCTCCAGCCCCGCTCGTGGCCCCAGCCGGCGGCTCTGCGCCACCTCCGGGTCGACGGCACTGATCAGCCAGTCCCGGGTGGGTTCCACCAACGCAGCGGTGCCCATGGTCGTACCGGACAACGCCTCACTCGACTCCGCGTCCATCTGCCACAGCTCGCGGACCTGTCCCAGCGCATCCTTCACATCGGCGGCGAAATGCAACCCGACGCCGCAGGTCACGCTGTTGCCGTTGGCCATTCCGATCTGGTCGGTCGACACCGTCCGCCCGAGCCTGCTGCTCAGCGCCTCGGCGATGATGGCAGGGACGCGGCCCCGCGGCTGCTGGCCTCGCAACCACCGGCTCACAGACGTCTTGTCGTACCGGAGATCGAGCCCCTGCTCGCGCCCCAGCACGTTCACCTGCCGGGCGAGAGCGGAGTTGGACACTGCCGCCTCCTGGATGAGCGACCGCAGCCGCTGATTGTTCTGACGCGCGAACACAGGTCGGGCGGCCATGACGTGCCTCCAAGCACATGCTGACAACGTTTTACGTTGGCATATCCAGTGTTATGGGACTGCAAAGGTCATTACCCAACAACCGGGAATGATCCGTCATGACTCCAGTCAAGTCACCACCACAGCATCGCGCACAGTAGTGCGGGCGCATGACAGAGCGCCGGGAGCCGCCGGGTTACGTTCCTCCGCTCCCTCGCACCCGACGGATGCCCCGCGCCGGCCCCGCACCACCACGCAACCACCAACGCCCGCCTCCACGACCCCTCGCCCCAACTACCGCCCCGCGCCCCGCGCTGCGCCAGCCGCGACGCGCACCGAGCCGACCCCGGCGCGCGGCCCAGAAGCGGCGAGCCCCCCCTCCACCCGACTGGCCACCACGCGCGCCACATCCCCACGCCCACACAGCCGTACGGCTCCTCGCCCCAGCGACGCCGAAGAAACCCACCTCGTCCAGACCTACGCCCCCCGAACAGACACACCAGGGCGCCCAGCGCGCACCGAGTGCCCTCATCGGTCAGACCGAGTGCCGACACAAGGAATGGAGGGAGGGCGCAGAGCAAGCACTCGGCGTTCGGCTTCCTGAAGTCCAGCTGCCCCCATGACAACTACGACCTCATGTCGCGTGCGCGGCGATGTAGTGGCGGAAGCCATGCGCGCGGGCATTGAACCCGCACGCTCCGTAGAAGCTGTGGACGTACGCCTCGTCCGCTGCCAGAAGCTGCACCTTGTAGCAGCCTGCCGCTTCACCCAGCTGTATGGCCGCTTCCATCAGCTGGCGGCCGATGCCGAGTCGTTGGAAGGAGCTGGCTACCACGACGTTCTCCACGAACAGGATCGCCCGACCACCGCGGGTGAGGTTCGGCATGACGAGGCAATCCGCCGTTCCGGCCACGCTGCCGTCAGCGTCGGCCACGAGGACGGTCCGCCCCTGCTGCCTCGATATGGCCGCCCAGATCGCCTCTTCAGATGCCTGGGGCAACGGTGCGTCGTCCGGGTTCAGTTCGCCGTAGAGAGCCAGCAGCGCTGACCGGTCCGCTTCGACTGCTGGTCGCACAGTGATCTTCATACAGTGAGCCTAGAAGAGCGCGAGGGCCCCACGATGCAGCGGTCGCACCCATCAGGACGACCTCCCAAGCGGCCGCTGAGAGAAGGCGGGCTCGTGGGCCCCCGGCACGAAGCTTGTCGAGCGACGGACGCCAGTACTCGCCCGGGTGACACACGGCACGTCCGGGCAATCACCCGGCGGGGCGGCCAGATCGGCGCGGGTGACATGCAGTCCGTCAAAAAATGGTTTCGGGTGACGACTGCTCAGCTCGATGAAAACTTCGCTGAGCACTTTTCGGGGCTTTTCCGTGCGACTGGTGAACCCGCCTTCAGACACCGGCCCCTACAGACTCTTGGAACTGGTCAACCGAACGTGAGGACCGGCTTGATGACCTCACCGGAAGCCGCGGCGCGCGCAGCCGCCTCAATCTCGCTGAAGGGGTACCGGGTGATCAGCTTTTCCACGGGGAGCCGTCCTTGCTCCTGGAGGGCGATGAGGTGGGGGATGAACCTCTGGGGAACTGCGTCCCCCTCGATGACGCCTCGCAGCTGGATGCCCTTGGTCATCACGGTCATGATGTCGAACTCGGCCGTCTTGCCGATACCCACCAGCGCCAGCGTCCCTCGCGGGCGCAAGGAGCCGATGGCCTGGGAGATCACGGCGGACCGGCCGGTGGTGTCGATGGCGTGGTGCGCCCCACCCCGCGTGATCTCACGGACGGTTGTCGCCACGTCGTCCACGTGAGCCGGGTCGAGTGCCGCGACGGCGCCGAGGTCTTGTGCCACCGCGCGCCGCGCAGCGACCGGATCAACGGCGACCACGGAGGCGTCTTGAGCAACCGCCGCCATGACCGCGCTCAGACCAACACTTCCGGCGCCGAAGACCACCAGCGTCGAACCCGCTGTCGGCTGCAGGACGTTGAGGACCGTACCGGCGCCGGTCTGCACTCCGCACCCGAGCGGGGCGGCGAGAACCGGGTCGAGGTCGGCCGGAATCTTGACGCAGTTGCTCTCGTAGGCAAGTGCGTGAGTGGCAAAGCTGCTCTGCCCGAAGAAGCTGCCGAAGACCGGGGAACCGTTCCGGGACAGGGGTGTGCTGTTGTCGGGCCTGGTACCGCCGGCGTTGAGGGCGTGGATGCCTGCCTGGCAGTACGCGGACCGACCGGAGGAGCAGTTGCCGCAGGTGCCACAGCTGCGGTAGCTCAGACACACGCTGTCTCCGGGGGCGACGGTCGTCACGGCCGAGCCGACGGCTTCGACGAGGCCGGCGCCTTCGTGCCCGAACACCATGGGAAGGCGTGCCCAGACCTGCCGGGTGCTGAGATCGGTGTGGCAGATCCCTGCTGCCGTGATCCGGACCAGGATCTCGTCGCGTCGCGGCTCGTCGATGTCGACATCCCGCAGGGTGAAGGGACCGCCGACGGACTCCACCAGGGCTGCCTGGATGCGCATAGGTTGGTTCCCCCTGAACTATCGGCCGTCGCCCGCACGGGGCGACGGAAGTGAGTGACTGGCCGGCGCGCCGGGCGCGGTCGGTCGCGGGTTCGTGGTGGTACGGGTGGGGGAGTCAGCTGGGCTCCCGCTCCAGGACGAAGTAGAAGTGGTGACCCTGAGAGTCCAGGACACCGCGCCCGTTCATCACGCCCATCAGGGTGTCGTCATCGATCCGCTTGAAATGGTCGAGGACCGGTCGGCCGTCGTAGACCATGGTGGCGGTCGACTCACCACGAAACTCGACCATCCACAGGCTTGCCTCGCCGCCGCCCAGCTCGGTGTGGGAGAACAACTCCCCATTGTCGTTTCGACAGATCAGCGGCTGCACCTCGGAAGCGGAGTGGAAGCGCTTGCCGTGCCACTTGGCCTGCGCCAACATGTCCTCCACATGATGCCCGGTGAGAAATGCGGAGCCCTTCCAAGAGCCGAGGATCTCCTCCGGCCGCACGGTCTCCAGCACCGCCCACAGCTGGTCCAACTCGTCTGCGATCACGCGTTCGCCGGCCGCTCGAATGACGGCAATGCGTGCGCGGGCCTGCTCGATGTCCATTCGGACTCCTCCTCTCTGAGATACGGCGTTGGACGTGTCGTTGGATCTGTCGTCGGATCTGTCGTCGGATGCGCCCTGAGACACGCCATGACAGTAACGCCACTCGCTACGCGACGGGCGCGGTGGCTTCGTCAAGTGGGTAAGGCGGCACGTATCACGCCAACTTGCTTCGGTGCACGGGAAGTTGTGTGCATCCGTTGACGGTTGGATCGGTGCCGCTCAACGATGTGGGATCGCCTTCCCCACCCTGCCCCAGGAGGCAGCATGCAACGCTCCCGAGCGGTAGCCGTCGGCGCTCTCATCCTGCTCACCTGCGCCGCCGCAGGCGCCCACGCCGCGGAGCCACAGTCCAAGGCACCCACTGCCGTGTCATGGTGCGAGAAGCAGGGTGGCACCGCGCAGAAGGAAGTTCCCTACTACACCAAGACCGGCACGCAGATGGTCCAGCTGGGCGGTGAGCGGGTGATGTGTACGTTCACCGCCAAGGACGGCTCCCGGATCATGATCGCGGCCGACTCACTGGCTGCCGACAAACCGACCCTGGCCGCCCTCGCCTACGTGCACGCGCCGAAGGACCCCGGGGGCAAGCCGGGCAATCCGTCCATCGCCTACTGCCAGACCCTCAACGGCACGGCGATGTACGGCCCGAGGCCGACCGACGGCGGAGGCTGGGCGGTGCCCGGCGAAACGCATCCGGACAAGGCCGTCGCCGCCTGTATGTTCGGCGACGGATCGCTGATCGACGCCTGGGGACTCAAGTACAAGGAAGGTGGCGTCATACGGGGTGCCGACCTCACCAAGAAGTTCCGCGCCGCCATCCCGTGAGCCCATGACCGGACGGACAGGTCCGGAGGAGACAGATAGGTCCGGAGGAGCGAGCATGCGGCGCGCCCGGCTGACAGGCATCGCGTGTGCCGGACGACAGGACGGGCAGTTCGCGGGATGCTGGAGAAGTGACCGATGAGTCCCGTTCCATGCCCCCTGCCCCACACACCGGTGACCTGCCCACGATCGGCGTGGAGGAGGAGTATTTCCTCGTTGATCCTCACACGCGTGCTGCCGTCCCCGCCGGCCCTGGGGTCGCTGCTCGTGCCTCTCGCGTAGTCGGCGATCTCGTCGCCAATGAGTTTGCGGAATGCCAGGTGGAGGGGCGTACCCCGCCGTGCCGGACCGCGGGCGAGCTGCGCGGGGAACTTGAGCGGGTACGCAGGGCGCTGGTCACCGCGGCGCGTGCCAGAGGTTCGTGCCTGTGCGCCTCGGGCACCCCGGTGCTCAGGCAAGGTGGCCCGCCGCGAGTGGGCGACCACCCGCGTTACCGGGCCGGGCGGGAGCAGTACCGCAGCATGCTGGATGACTTCGTTATCGGCGCGCTCCACGTCCACGTCCACCTCCCTGACCGGGAACTGGCCGTGCTGACCGGTAATCATGTGCGGCCCTGGTTGCCGTCCTTCATCGCGCTGAGTGCCAACTCCCCGTTTTTTGACGGGCGTGATACCGGCTACGCCAGCTGGCGCTCGGTCATCAGAGGCCGCTTCCCCTGCCTGGGACCGCCGCCGTACGCGGGCTCGTGGGAGGAGCATGAGCGGCTCGCCGTGTTGATCGCCGATACGGAGGCCATGCTGGAACCCGGCATGCCGTTCTGGGACCTGCGCCCCAATCCCCGGCTGCCCACGTTGGAGATCCGGTCCATGGACGTGCTGCAGGACATCGACGACACCATCGCGGTCGCCGTGCTGTTCCGTGCGCTGGTCGTCACCGCAGCGGAACAGGTACGGCGCGGTGACCCCGGCCCTCGTTGGGACGGTGAGGTGCTGCGAGCCGCTTGTTGGCGTGCTGCCCGGGATGGTTGGAACGACGGTGGTTTCGATGCCCTGACCGGGCAGGTTCGTCCGGTGTCGGAAGTTGCTGAACGGCTGGTGGGCCACGTGCGCCCGGCGCTGGAGCAGTACGGGGACCTGGCGGAGGTCACAGCGCTTTTCCAACGGCTGGCGGCCCGCGGTGACGGGGCGAGTCGGCAGCGGGCCTGGGGCAGGAGTGGGGCCGGGCCGGCGGGAGTGGTGGACCGGCTCGTGCTGGCCACGGCAGGCGCCGCCCCGACGTGAGCGACGGACCCAGCATGGCGCGGGTGGCCGCACGCATCCCGTGTGCTGACCGCGCTGGGACCGCTGACGCTGCTCCACAAAGAGGCCACGAGAGCGGCGGCAATTTCGCCAATGACCCGCAGCGTGCCTCGGAGGCCGGCCAGAAGGGCGGCCACGAAAGCGGTGGGCAGCGATAGCTGGCCGGACTGGGAGGGGCCGGGCAAGGTTCAGCTTGCCTGGCCCTGGCTCCTTCGGTGCGGAGAATGGCACAGCGTTATGGGTGACACGCTGCGGAGCTGAGCGCTGCGCCGGCGTCGTACGGCCCGCCCAGCAGTGCTTATGCGGTGGTGGTGCCGGGCCCCGCCGAGCAGCGCAGGCGCGATTCTACGGCGGGGCGATGGCCGGTCCACGGTTGGAGCGCTCCAAGTGCTCGTCCCTCGATTGCCCTGACACGGCGCCTCGCCCGGGGCCCGGGGTGCCCGGGGTGCCTGGGGTGCCTGGGGTGCCCCGGGGGGGCGGGAGAGCCCCGGGGAGGACGGGGGTGACCGGGCGCTCGGAGCGCTCGGAGCGCTCGGGTTGCTCCGGGGAAGAGCAACCTCCCCCGGTCTCCCCGTTGTTGTGAGGAGCCCCGAGTTGGGGGCACAAGATCCAAAGGATCTTCGTCGACCGTTGGGAGAGGCAAACAGACCATGGTGACCCCCATACGCCGGCCGCGGCCCCCGCGCCGTCGGCCCGCCTTCAGTCTGCGGCAGCTGTCCCTCTCGTTCGGGCTCCTCGCGATCGCCGTCACCGGAGTGGGCCTGACCTTGCAGAAGGCCATGGCCGCCGCGAGCGCGCACCCCGGCCCCGCGGTTGGCGTCGGGCTGGTCGTCGTCGTGGCGCTGGCGCTGGCGCTGCTGCTGCGTCGGGGACGGCTCCGGCGGGCCGCCGCGCGGAGGGTGCCGGCCGGGCGGACGTGCGCGGCCTGTGGGGGAGTGGCCGGGGAACGTGTGCTCGTACCCCTGGGGGAGCCCGTCGGTCCAGGCGCGGTGGAGGAGCTCGACGCGCCAACGACGGAGGATGCCGGCCCCTGCCCGGTGGTGGACGTCGACCCTCGCCCGCCGGAGATCGACGACTACGCCGAAATGGACGCCGACGCGTTCGAGGAGGCGGTGGCCGGCCTGTGCGAGCGCGACGGCTGCGAGGACGTCCGGGTGGTCGGCGGCGCCAACGACCTCGGCGCGGACGTCGTGGCCGTGGCACCCGACGGCCGCAGCGTCGTCATCCAGTGCAAGCGCTACGGCGCGGACAACAAGGTGGGCTCCCAGGAACTGCAGCGTTTCGGCGGTACCTGCTTCACCGTCCACGGAGCCGATGTCGCCGCCGTCGTCACCACCAGCGCCTTCACCGATCCGGCGCGGGAATACGCGGAACAGTGCGCCATCCTCTGCTTCGACCATGACGACCTCGTCGGCTGGGTGTCCGGTACCGGCCCGGCGCCGTGGGAGTGAGCGCGCTGGGTCCCCGGGCGGAAAGCCGGGCGGCGGTGTGGCGGGAGCCGGGTGACGAAGGGCGCGTGTGCGGGGCCGGACGTGGGCAGCGGAGCGCCGCACCCGGAGCGCCCGTAGGGAGTGCTGGTCGTCGAGTCCGCCGGCTCGTGGCGGAGTTCCAGCGGACCGGCGAGCGACGTGCGCCGGCGGTACGCCGACCGGCGACCCCACGACCTGCACGACTCCGACTGAAGCGGGAGCGGGCGGGTAAACGGCCAGCATTGATCGAACGGCCCGTCCAGCCCGCCCGTTCCTGGGTATCCGTCGCGATGCGGGGCCGTCGCCCTACTTCTCGGGAGCTGATGGTGACCACCAATGCTGGCGTCAGCGGTTCGCGGGCCGGCTCCGGCGGACGGCCGGGCGGCGCGCGCATGCGTCCTCTTGCCCACCTCTTCCGGTGGCTTTCGGTGGCGGCGCTGCTCGTGGCCGCCGCCGGACTCGTCGCGGCGGCGGTGCTGGCATCGCCCTGGTGGTGGCCGCCGGCCCTGGTCTTCCTCGCCCTCGGCGCGGTCGGTGCCGCCGACCTGGCGCAGCGTCGGCACTCGGTGCTGCGCAACTACCCGGTCATCGGACATCTGCGGTTCGCGCTGGAAGCGATCAGGCCGGAGCTGCAGCAGTACTTCGTCGAGCGCAACTTCGACGGCCGGCCCTTCGACCGCGACGTGCGCAGCCTCGTCTACGAGCGCGCCAAGGGCACCGAGGCGGAGGAGCCCTTCGGCACCGAACGCGACGTCTATGCCGCCGGCTACGAGTTCATGGTGCCGTCCATGGCCCCCAAGCCGGTTCCCGACCGGCACCCCACGGTCCGGCTCGGCGGCCCGGACTGCACCCGGCCGTACGACATGGCGCTGCTGAACGTCTCGGCGATGAGCTTCGGCTCGCTGTCCGCCAACGCGATCCTCGCCCTGAACCGCGGTGCCGCCCTCGGCGGCTTCGCCCACGACACCGGGGAGGGCGGTCTGTCCGAGTACCACCTGCGGCACGGTGGCGATCTCGTCTGGGAAATCGGGACCGGGTACTTCGGCTGCCGGACCGCGCAGGGCGCCTTCTCACCGTCCGAGTTCGCCGACAAGGCGGCGCACGACAGCATCAAGTGCGTCTCACTGAAGCTGTCCCAGGGCGCGAAGCCGGGCATCGGCGGCGTCCTGCCCGGCGACAAGGTGAGCGCGGAGATCGCCCGGGTCCGGGAGGTGCCGGAAGGGCGGACGGTGACCTCCCCGCCCTACCACCGGGCCTTTTCCACCCCGCGCGAACTGGTCCGCTTCCTCGCCCGGATGCGCGCACTGGCAAGCGGCAAACCCACCGGCTTCAAGCTCTGCGTCGGCTCCCGACGGCAGTTCCTCGCGGTCTGCAAGGCCATGCTCCAGGAGGGCATCACCCCCGACTTCATCATCGTCGACGGCGCCGAGGGCGGCACCGGCGCCGCTCCCCTGGAGTTCGCCGACCACCTGGGCGCTCCGCTGACCGAGGGCCTGATCACCGTGCACAACGCCCTGGTCGGCTGCGGCCTGCGGGACCGGATCAAGATCGGCGCGAGCGGCAAGGTGGCCACCGGCGCGGACATGGTGAAGCGCATGATCCAGGGCGCCGACTTCACCAACGCGGCACGCGCCATGATGATGGCCGTCGGCTGCATACAGGCCCAGCGATGCCACACCAACACCTGTCCGGTCGGGGTGGCCACCCAGGACCCGTACCGGGCCCGCGCGCTGGACGTGGCCGACAAGTCCGCGCGCGTCCAACGCTTCCAGAAGGCGACGGTGGACAGCGCCCTGCAGATCATGGGCTCGATGGGTGTCCAGCACCCCGACGAACTCCGCCCCCACATGGTGCGCCGCCGCCTCGACCCGCTCACCGTCCGCTCGTACGAGGAGCTGTACGAGTGGCTCTCCCCGGGCGAGCTGCTGGCCGTTCCCCCGCAGGACTGGGCCGCGGACTGGTCGGCGGCCGACCCCGACTGCTTCACCGTCTGACCTCACAAAAGATGTACATGCTCGGTGTCCGACGGGGCAGGAGCTCACTCGACCGGGGCCTTACGAACGGGAAGGAGTCACTCATGAGCGTCAGCAGCGCGAGGGCGGAGACCGCGCAGGACATCGGTGTCGTCGACGGACCGACCGCGGTACCCGCTCCGCCCGCCGAGTTGCCCCTGATCGAGTCGCCCGAGAACCTCGCCCCGGGCGACGCCAGGGAACTGACCCACCTGTTCTTCGAGCAGTTGGAGAAGCTGGAGGAGGGCACGCCCGAGTACCAGTACGCGCGCAACACGCTCATCGAGATGAACCTCTCGCTGGTGCGTTACGCCGCCCGGCGGTTCCGCAATCGGGGCGATGATCTCGAAGACATCATGCAGGTCGGCACGATCGGCCTGATCAAGGCCATCGACCGCTACGACCTGTCGCGCAACGTGGAGTTCACCACCCTCGCCATCCCCTACATCACGGGCGAGATGAAGCGCTTCTTCCGTGACACCACCTGGGACGTACGGGTGCCCCGGCGGCTGCAGGAGTTGCGGGTCGACCTCGCCCGCGCCAATGAGCACCTGGCCAACGAGCTGGGCCGGGACCCCAAGGTCTCCGAGCTGGCGGCTCATCTGGACATCCCGGAGGAAGAGGTCATCGAGGGACAGGTCGCCGCCAACGGCTACAGCGCCTCGTCCATCGACGTCACCCTGGGGGACGACGGCAACGACGTGCCGCTCGCGGACCTCCTCGGTGACTACGACGAGGAAATGTACCTCTTCGAGGACCTGCACGCGCTCAAGCCGCTGCTGGACCGGCTGGAGGACCGCGACCGCCGGCTTCTGGAACTCCGCTTCGGCCAGGAAATGACCCAGGCCGAGATAGGCGAAATCCTCGGCATCTCCCAGATGCATGTCTCTCGCCTGCTCAACCGCTGCCTGGCCCAGCTGCGCACCGCCATGCTCCGCACGGACTGACCGCGCCGGCGGTCCCGGCGCATGCCGTGCCGCGACGGAGGCGGTTGGCCCTCGGTCTGCGGACGGCGTCTGCGCACGGGTAAGACAACGCCTGTCGGGTGCGGGCCAGTTCCCTTGGGACGGACCCGCACCCGACAGGCGCGACGTTTTTGCGGTACTCAGTGCTCAGTGCTCAGTGCTGCTCACCGTGCTCAGCACTTTCTCAGTGCTCAGTCATCAAGGGCGTCCTTGGCCTTTTCCTTCGCGCCCCGCAGATCGCCCTTGGTTTCCCTGGCCGAGCCCTCAGCTTCCACGCGCTCGTTCCCCACGGCGCGGCCCGCCGCCTTCTTCGCCTTTCCGGTGACCTGCTCGGCCTTTGCCTTGGCCTTTTCCTCGGCACTCATCGGGCTCTCCTTTAACCGATCTCATCGGGATTCATCGACAATTTCGTGTCCGCGCTCCCGGACCCGCCGGCCATACCTCTCTGGTGTCCGTTGTCGGGCCGATAATTCCTGCCGGTCCGGCCGGAGACCAAAAACAGCCGGAAGTCCTCAGATGGCGAGCGGCAGTACCGACGGGGCGCCCGGTGCGTACGCCGACTCCGCCAGATCCGCTTCGAGTTGTTCGGCGGCAAAGTCCAGGGCCGCTTCGACGGTCCGGGTTCCGGTGGAGACGCAGAGCGTGTAGGCGAGGTCCTCCGTGCGGCGCCTGATCTCCGGCGAACTCCGGTCCGAGCTCTGGGCACGGAGCTCCTCGTACTGCTTCACAAGATCCCGCAGTATTGCCGGATGGGGCTTCAGCACAGCAGTTCCTCTCTCGCGGAGATCGACATCGAGTGCCGTTTACCCGTGAAGACGTGCTTCACAGCCGTACTTCACCACCGTTTTCGGTCTATGTGGGCCGGAAGGGAACGGGAATGTCTGCGCAGGGACGCCTACCCGGCGGCCAAAGGGCTGGGCCCCGGCACCAACAGTGCCGGGGCCCAGCCCTTTCACTGGACTTTCACTGGCCCCCACTCGTCACCAGCGATACCAGCGACCCCGCTTTCCGGTGGGTCCGGCCGAACGTACGACAAAGCCCAGCAACCACACCGCGAGCACGATCACAGCCACGATCCACAGGGCCTTGAGCGCGAATCCGGCGCCGAAAAGAAGCAGGGCAAGAAGCAGAACCAGAAGAAGGGGAACCATAGTTATCAACCTCCAAAAGGCGTGTGCCCGCGCCTCCCGCCGTCACACCTTTCCTTTCACGTATTTCTTATGTGGCGGGTGCGAGGCATCCATTGAGCGGTATGGACGGAGCCGGGCCCGGACCCACCGGCCTCCCCGTTCTGACCGATGCCCCGACCCCAATCGCCTCCTACCTCACCGCCGAGCCTGAACTCGACCGCATCACCGCAGACGCCGACGTGGAAACGCTCGCACCGACGCTGATCGCTGATCGGGGCCGTGCACCTGCTGTGCGCCGACCGGCACAGCACGCCGTCGGAGGCCGGCGACCGTCCGCAAGGTCGTGACCGCGGTCGTTGCCGGCGTCCGGCGAGAGCCGCTGCGATGAATGGCCTGGTAGGGGGCGTGACGGGGGATCGCACCTCGGGAAGGCGCTGGGGGGGGCTGGCGGCTCGGTGGTGGGTAATCCGACCGGGCCGTGACCGCAGTTACGCGGTCCCGTGGCCCTCAAGGGCGGCCAGGACGAAGGGATGCCCTGCGGGGTCCGCGTATCGCCGGATGTCGAACGACCCGCCGTTGTCCCGGGTCTCCAGCGGACGCGCACCGAGGTCGATCGCCTCACGCTCCGCCTGGTCCATGTCGTCCTGCGGGACGACGAAGTGCAGGTGTGCCTGCTGTGAGGTGTCCGGCCGGGGCCAGCTCGGCGGCGCGGCGCCGTGGTCCCGTCGGACGACGATGCGGACGCCCGCGGACTCGACGATCTCGATGTAGTCCGGGTGGCTGCCGACGCGTGACGCGCCGCCGAGGAATCGGGCGTAGAACTCGGCCAGTTCCTCAGGTTCGGCAGCATCCAGCACCAGGACGCTGCGTTTGGCGACGGCCATTCTGGGTCCCTCCCTCCGGGGCAGGCCCTCGCCCGCCGTAAACCGTCGGATACCCGGGGACCGCCCCGTCACGCAGCGACGGACGGGGCCGGTGCTTACCTGGCGGCTTCGGCGATGGCGGTGGGCTTTCTCGTCCGTCGGGCACTCAAGACGTCTGCGTCGTGTCGATTTCGGGCTTCCGGTGGTGAGGGACTGTCCACAGCCGTACCCGCCGATCGTCGCAAGCGGTGGCGACCAGTGAGCTGTCCGGTGAGAACGCGAGGGCGCGCACGGTGTCGCAGTGGCCCGTGAGCTCCGCGCCGACCCCGTCGCCCCCGTCCGTCCGCAGCAACCACACGGAGTGCTCCTCGCCTCCGACGGCCAGCCATTTCTGGTCCGGTGAGAAAGCAAGTGCCTTCGGTGCCAGGACCTTCGGTACATGGCTGCCGTGGATCATCGTCCAGGTGCGGTGGCGGGTCTGAAGGTTGCAGAGCCGCACCCCCTCCATCAAGCCACCCAGTGCGAGGACCCGGCCGTCCGGCGAGAGGGCCATGGCCGTGACGGAGGGCCCGGCGCTGAGCAACGGCTGCAGGCTGTTGTCGGCCGGGGTCAGTTCCCATGCGACCATGTCCCACATCCACGCCCTGTTGCCGCGCTCGACGGCGACGAGGAGGCCGCCTGGAGAGATCGCCAACGACTCGATCGGGCTTCCGTGGCCGATGAGCGGTTCCCGGACGGCCTCCTGCGTGGCGGGATCCCACAGGCGTACCGCGCTGTCGGTGCCGCCCGTCGCCAGCACCTTGCCGTCGTGGGAGAACGCCGCTGACCTGATCGAGCCGGTGGGGGCAGGAAGCTCACCGACGAGTTCATGGGTCGCGGTGTCCCATAGCTGGACGGGTCTGCCGGTGTGCACGGCGGCCAACAACCGGCTGTCCGGCGAGAAGACCAACGACCGGGCCATTCCGCCGCGTTGGGTGAGCCGGGCACCGACGGGCTCGCGGGTGAGGGGGTCCCACAGTTGCACCGATCCGTCCTCTGCTCCGGTGGCCAGGAGACGGCCGTCCGGCGAGAACATCACCGCTCGGACGCTGTGCGGGCAGTGCAGCGGAGGGAGTGCGACGTGGTGGCCGTGCCGCAGGGCGTAGTGCACCGCGCTCGTGCCAAGCGGTTCCTCCGGCTGCGGGTGGTCGTCCCCGGCAGGAGTGGGAGTGCGGGAGGTCGTGGGGCGGGCGGCTGTCGGGAGCGCGAAGGCCCGCCGGCCGTGCAGGGCCTTACCGAGGAGTTCCACGGTGAAGTTCCTCAGCTGGACGTCTCCGTCGGCGCCGGCAGTAGCGATGAACGTGCCGTCAGGGGAAAAGGCGACCGCGAAGATCGGGCCCTCGTGCAGTTCTGCGACGAACGGACCCGTCTCGTCCTCCTGGGCCCATACCCGTAGCGTGCCGTCATGGCTCCCTGCCGCCACCAGACGTGAGCTCCCGGGAAGCATCGCCACTGCGTACACGGCGCTGCCGGGAGGGCTCAAGGTCATCACCTTGGCGGCGTCGTGCTGGCTGGTGTCTCTCACGTACACCGTCCCACTTGCGTGCCCGACAGCGAGGGCGAATGCCTGGTCGGCCATCGCGAACACCGGGCCGTGTCCCGCCAGGAACCGGGTGGGCTTGTCGGAGTCCCGGGCCCACCACCTCACCAGGCCGTTGGCGTCACCGGCCGCGAGACCGGAGCCGGGCGTGGCCAGGGCGATGATCGGGGTGCCCAGCCCGTCGAGTGGTGTGCCGTACGGCTTGAGCGAGTACGTAAGCCACTGCCGGACGGTGCCGTCGGCGCCGGCCGCGACCACCTGGCTTCCGTTGCCTCGGAACCGGACGGCGTGGACAGCACCGTCGTGGCCCGCCAGGGGGTCGCCGACCGGCTCCCGCGAGTAGGTGTCCCACAGGCGCACCGAGCCGTCGGCGCCACCTGTCGCCAGGTACCGCCCGTCCTGCGAGAAGTGCACCCCGTAGACCGGCCCCAGGTGTCCGGTGAGCGGGGCGCCGAGCGGCTTCGCGTCGCCTCCACCGCGCGTGGTGGAGGTGTCCCAGAGCTGAATCGTCCCGTCTGCGCCGCCGGCCGCCAGGCAGCGCCCGTCCGGGGAGAAAGCCAGGCAGTAGACGGCGCGGCTGCCGTCGACAATCGGCAGGCCGTACTTGTCGCGCAGGCGCAGGGACGGCACAGGCGTCGAGTCCCCTTCAGGGCGTTCCCGATCCATGACGGCGTCCTGCTCCGGCCGTTCGGAAGGGATCGGCGTGAGGAGGGCGGTACTTCGGCGCCTCGATTGCAACGCGGTCGCAGCTGTCCATCGCGTGCGCCATTCGTCCAGCGCCGGTGCTCTGCGGTCGGGCGGAGCACATTCCTCCCCGTACTCGTCCCAGGACAGCAGGGTGCGCACGAGGAGGATGAGGGTGTCGATGCTGACGTGCTTGCCGTTGAACGCGGCGCTCTGGGTCCCGAGCGGTAACGAAGTCGCCTCGCCGAACAACTTCTTCGCGCGCGCTTCGATCTTGCGCAGCGAGGGTCGGCCCCGCTGTGCTTTCAGCCGCGTCAGACGCGTCCCCAAGTCCGCGAGCGCCTCTTCGTAACTGCCTTCTGCCACCTGCTGGTCGACCACGCTCTGCTCCCCGTTGCGTCCCGGAACAGCAGGTTAGAGCTCCCCCGACGAACGGACGTGAACTTTCCTGAACAAGCCTGAACGCGAAAGTGTTCGACTGAACACGACCGCTGCTGAACGGTTGTACCGAGCTGATCAGCGCTTTGCGGGTTCGTTCGATCGATGCAGGTCATGGCGGTGCTCCGGGCCAGAGTTGAGGCATGTCGAACTCAAACCACTCGCCAGCTGTCCCTGCGCCTTCCACCGACCGGGCCGAGCCCGAGCCGGAGGCGCCGTTCTTGTCCGTGCACACCACCGTCGTGCTGCTGACGTCCGTCGTCATCGGGATCGTCGTCGGTTGTCTGACGGCTCTGGCCGGGACGCCGGTCGCGGCAGCGGTCGTCGCTGGGATGGCGGCGGCCGGCGCCAGCATCCCGGTGCTGCGCTCCCTCATCCGGTGACCACGCGTCCAGCGCGGGGGAGAGCGACGCGGGTCTGCTCCTCGTCCGGCGAGGAGCAGACCCACGAAATTCGTGACTGCTGTGATCACGCGAATCGGTGCTTACCCGAGCCAGTGATCATCTGAGTCGGTGCTTACCTGAGTCAGTGCTTACCTGAGCCGGTGATCGCCTGGCAGCGGATCTGCGCGACGCAGGACCGTCGGGAATAGCATGGAAGAGAGCGACACCGGGACGGGGCGCACAGCCCGATGCATTCCCTTCGCGGCGGGGACGCGAAAACAGGGAGGAAGAGCCATGTCCTGGAATCTGACCGGCACGTACCTGGAGAGCTGCAATTGCGACGTGGTGTGCCCGTGCACCACCTCGGGCCTCACCGCTCCGGCCGACCACGAGCGCTGCCAGGTGACCTTCGCGTTCCATGTGGACAGCGGGAACGTGGACGGCGTGGACGTGTCCGACCGCAGCGTCGCCGTCTTCGTCGACGGGCCCCGGGTGATGGCCGAGGGTGACTGGCAGGTGGCGTTGTACATCGATGCTTCGGCCGACGACGGTCAGGCAGAGGCGCTGGGCAAGATCTTCTCCGGCCAGGCAGGCGGGCCGATGTCGGTGCTCACTCCGTTCATCGGCGGGGTCCTCGGCGTGCAGCGCGTTCCGATCGCCTACCGCGACGACGGCCGCCGCCATGCCGCGCGGGTGGGCGACGCCATCGACATCGAGATCGAGGACCAGGTCGCCCCGCAGTACGGCGAGGACGGCCCGGTGATGAGTCTGACCGGCATGTTCCATCCGGCGAGCAGCACGTTGACGATCGCCCGGTCCACCCGGGCGACGGGCGCGGGTGTGTACGGCCGGTCCTGGGACTTCACCGGCGGCAACGGACACTACGCGCCCTTCACGTGGGCGGCGTGACCGGCAGACCGGTCACCGCCCGCGGCACGGCGGGCTCCTCCGGGCTGCTGCTGGTCGCGGCGGCCGCCGCGTGGGTCTGGGTGGTGACGCGCTGGGGCGGCATGCCGGCGATGCCCGGCACCATGGGCCTGGGCCTGCCCGCTTTCCTGGCCGTGTGGACGCTGATGATGGCCGCGATGATGTTGCCCGCCACGGCTCCCGTCGCCGCGCTGTACGCACGTACCCTCACCGTGCACCGGGCGTCGCGCATGGCCGTTTTCACGGTCGCCTACCTGATCGTCTGGGCCGCGGCCGGACTGCCGGCCTACGCGCTGGCCGTCGGCCTCGGCCGGGCGGCGAGCCTCCCCGCCGGGGTGGGGACCGCAGCAGCCGCGGCCGTGTTCGCGGTCGGCGGCGTCTACCAGCTGACGCCGCTCAAGGACCGCTGCCTGGCGAGGTGCCGCTCACCGCTCGGACTGATGCTGCGCTACGCCTCGTACCCGGGGCGCTCGCGCGATCTGCGTGCCGGCGCCCACCACGGAGCCTTCTGTCTGGGCTGCTGCTGGTCGCTGATGGTGCTGCTGGCGGCGTTCGGGCTGATGAACCTGTGGGCCATGGTGGTGCTGGCCGCCGTGATCACCGCCGAGAAGCTCGTTCCGGCCGGTCGCCTGGTGGCCCGCGCCGTGGGGATCGCCTCGCTCGCACTGGCCGTCGCCGTGGTCTGGGTTCCGGCGCTGGCCCCGGGCCTGACCGGCGGCGGAATGACCGGGATGTGAGGACGGGCCGTCCCGGCCGGGGGCTCGCACCCTCCTGAACGCCGCAAGCGCGTACGCGGCGGCCCGGCCCACCAGGCACTCACCGCGCATCCCAACTCCCTTTCCGCGCCTGCCCGGAAGTCGTCCGGCGGCCGACCGGTGACGCGGGTCCCGTTCGAGGAACCAGGAATAGCCCCTGATCATCGGGGCAGGCGATGCATCGGCACAGATCAAGCACGACATCCGACATCCGTTCTCCCGGTTCGCGGAATCGCAGTGACTGGATCTCCCAGCGAGGTGAGGGGAATTCCCCCGGAGCACGGGTGACGGTTCGGACGGAGAGGTGGACCGGAGAAGGTCATGGCTGAATTCCTCACGGATATCGAAACCATCCGCGAGCGAGCGCGCATGGAGATCGAGAAGGGCCCGATCACGGATGCCTACGGCGCGGACCTGGAGCGGGTTCTCCAGGTGCTCAACGAGGCCCTGGCCACGGAGATCGTCTGCACGCTCAGGTACAAGCGGCATTACTACACGGCGTCGGGGCTGTATTCGGAGCCCGTCGCGGCCGAGTTCCTGGAACACGCCGCGGAGGAACAGCAGCACGCCGACAAACTGGCCCAGCGCATCGTCCAGCTCGGCGGTGAACCGGATTTTGACCCCGACACCCTGACGAAGCGTGCGCACGCCGGGTACGACGCCAGTACCGACCTGGTCGAGATGATCAAGGAGGACTTGGTCGCCGAACGCGTGGCCGTGGCCTCCTACACCGAGATCACACAGTGGCTGGGTGACGGCGATCCGACGACCCGCAGGGTCTTCGAGGAACTCCTCGCGCAGGAGGAGGAACACGCCGACGACCTGCGCGGCCTGCTGGAGCGGATCCCCCGGAAGACCACGAACGAACCGTCCGACCGCCCCTGACCGGGTGTTCGGTGTCCACTCGGCGAGCGAGGACACAGTCGAGGACACAGCACATGCGCGAGGACCCGGTGCATGAGCGAGGCACAGCGCATGCGCGAGGACACAGCGCATTGTCGACACAGTGAGGGAGCCCCACACATGTCTGATTCCGATCTGTTGAGCGTGGAAGTCACCGTCATCGACGAGCGGACCGCGATGGTCGCGGTGCGCGGTGAGCTCGACACCGACACCGGTATCGCCCTGCACCACCAGCTCGCCAATCAGCTCGCGCACGGCCGGCGGTATCTCGTGCTCGACCTGCGGGAGGTTCCGTTCATGGATTCCTCGGGGCTGAACGTCATCATCAGGGCGCACAACGACACCCGGCAGGTCGGCGGGAGTGTGCATCTGGCCGCCGTGTCACCGACCGTCCGGAGACTGCTCGACCTGACGGGGATCAGCTACACCACACCGGTCCGGGACACTCCGGAGGAAGCCCTGTTCGAACTCGCCGCCGCCTCCCTGCCGGAGTCGACTCCACCCTCCTGAGCGCACCCGCCGGGTTTCCCGGGGCGCAGAACGGGATCGTCCGGCCCGGCCGGGTCTGCTCAGGAGTCGCTGGTCAGGAGTTGCTGCTCAGGAGTTGGCGAGCGCCACCACGACGATGATCACCGCGGGAATCGCCAGGCCGGCCAGCACACAGCCGCAGCCCTTCGACGTGGCGCTGATGGCCTCCCGCGCCTCGGTCCGGCGGGCCGCGTGCTCGGCCGTCCGCACCGGGCGGAGGGCCCGCCAGACGGTCCGGCTGATCCAGTACGGGCTGGTGACCACGTAGAAGACGCACAACGCCGCGTAATACAGCGCCTCAAGGATCTGCGCGACGAAGGCCACCACGGCCAGTACGGGAAGCATCAGCAGGATCATCCCTGCCGACTTGCCGGCGGCCCAGGCATCCCAACTCGGCTTTTTCACCGGCGATGAGGGGAGTTTCCGCTGCCTACCGGTGGCTGCTTGAGCGGTGGTGGCGTGCGCGTTCGCGGGGGCCGTGGGAGGGCCCGTCGGCCGGTCGTCGTACGGGTCCGCAGGAGATTTGCTTGTCTTGCTCACGCCGGAAAGGTATCTGGGGCGCAGCAGCGGCGACGATTCGGCTCCGGGCGGCTGCTGAGCGTGACCCACACCCTCCAACGCACGCTAGCTTGAGCAACATGGCTTCTCGACCCGGCTTTTCCCTCCACTCTTCCCTCCACGGCTTCCCATCTGCCTGGCCATCCGTCTCTGTTCCCGGAGAGAGCAACTGATGACGTTCCGGGAGCACATGGTGCAGAGGGCGGCGCGTGCCCTGGCGGAGTTCCGCGAGGAACCGGCCTCCGGGATCTATGCCGTCACGTTCCGGATCGACAGCGTCGACCAGGACCCGCGCTTTCCATACCTGGCGATCGGCTACAACACCGACGCGGAGGTGAGCCGACTGCTGGCGACGCCGAGCCCGCCGGACCCCTGGGACGCCCGTTGGCACTACGCCTACTTCCCCTCGTCCGGGCTGGAGGGCATACGTATCTGTGGCCACCATCGCCAACTCGATCCACTCGGCGCCGAGTTGCACCGGCGGGAGGCGAGGGCGCAGGGCCTGTGGTACGAGGACGGCGACGAACTCACCGGCCCGGAGCGGGATGCGCGGAACGAGCGCCTCGACGAAGGGTTCCACGCACTCTGCGTCGACCTGGCGCGGCAGCTGCACACCGGCGGTGGGATCACCGCACGACTGGGACGGCCGGTGCCGGTGATCCTCTACGACATGTTCCAGCCCGACGAGATGTTCACCCTGACCAGAGCCGCCAACCCGGCAGATCTGGTCGCGGAGTTCCTGTCGCAGGACCCGGAGGGGCAGGTGCCGCTGTAGGGATGATGCGAGCGGAGGGTGCGGCGCCCAGAACGGCCGCGGGAGTGCAGCGATGCCCCCCTGACGACGGCGTCTGGCTCGACCGCGAGCACAGCGTCGGGGATCCGCTGCGCTGTGCTCAGTCGGTCGTGCGCAGCAGCAGCTTGCCCGTCGAGGTGCGCCCGCCCATCAGCCGGTGGGCCTCGGCCGCGTCCGACAGGGCGAACTCCGCGGTGATCGGGAGCGCCACGGTGCCGTCGACGACGGTGCGGAAGGCCCGTTCGGCCAGCGAGCGCAGCGCCTCGGGTGCCGACTGCGCGAGCGCCAGGATGGAGAAGCCCGCGACGGAACGGCCTTGCGGGTAGAGCTCGGGCTGTCCGACCTGCCACGGCTCGGCCCCGCCGGCGTTGCCGAAGGAGACCAGGCGGCCGAAGACGGCCAGCGCGTCGAGCCCGCGGCGGAGGGTATCGCCGCCCACCGGGTCGAGTACCAGGTCGACGCCCCTGCCGCGGGTGACGCGGCGGATGTCGTCGGCGAAGGTGTCGGCGGTGAATACCTCGTCGTAGCCGTGCTTGAGGGCGTGCCCGGCCTTGGCCGTGGAGGAGACCACACCGTACACAGCACCCGCGCCGACCGCCCGGGCCAGCTGTCCGGCCACGGTGCCGATACCTCCTGCCGCGCCGTGCACCAGCACGCTCTCTCCGGCGCGCAGGCGCCCCACCTCGTGGAGCAGGGCATGCGCTGTCGGCAATACGGTGGGCAGCGCGGCCGCGGTCCGTAGGTCCAGGCCCTCGGGAAGCGGGAAGACAGTGGTGGTTTCGGCGGCCACCACCTCCGAGTAGGCGCCGCTGTTGACGAGTGCGACGACCTCCTGCCCCGGACGCAGCCCCTCGACGCCGTGGCCGACGGCCCGGATCCGTCCGGAGACCTCCAGACCTGGCCGGAACGGCAGCGAGGCCACCCGGTACCCCTCGGCGCGTGCCTTGAGGTCCGCGAAGTTCACGCCCACATAGGCGGTGTCGATGGTGACTTGGCCCGGCCCCGGGGAGGGGGCTTCGGCCTGCACGACCTTGAGTACCTCGGGGCCGCCGTACGTCTGGAACTCGATTGCACGCATGGGTGGGACGCATCCTTCGACAGAGTGTTCAATGGAAAGCGAACACTGGCACTGTACGATGCTCATCGAACACTCGGCAAGCGGCCGGCCACACAGGTGTCCGGCGACGACGCGACGCGCACGGTGAGGAGAGGGATATGGCGAACCAGACTGAGGGCAGCAGCCACCGCGCGGCGCCGGTGCACACCGATCCCGAGGACGTTTCCCTCCTGACCGCGTTGTCCGCGCTCGCCGACTCCGTGCGTTTGACGCTGGTCCGCGAGCTGGCGGGCTCCGCCGACTGGACCCGTAGCTGCGGCAGCTTCGACGTACCGGTCGGCAAAGCCGCACTCAGTCACCACTTCTCGGTCCTGCGCGGCGCCGGACTGGTCGAACAGCGCGACGAGGGGCCCAAGCGGGTCAACCGACTGCGCCGGGAGGAGTTCGACGCGCGCTTCCCCGGGCTGCTCGATCTGATCCTCCGCGCCGACGAACCCGACTGAGCGACCAGCGACCGGGTGGGTCGGCGGCAGGCCGCCGACCCACGGGGTCATCAGTCGTGAGGATTCAGCTTCGTGACCCTGAAGCGGGCCACGTTCTCCTCGGTCGAACAGTGCTGGAAGCCGGCCTTTTCCAGTACGCGGACGGAGGCCGGGTTCGACAACTCCACGGTGGCGACCACGGTGTGGACGCCGGGCACGGTGAGCGCGAACGCGGCGAGGGCACGCGTGGCCTCAGGGGCGTAGCCCCGGCCGCGGCGGGAGGCCACGATGCCGTAGCCGATTTCGAGGATCCCCTCGTTGGGCGGCCAGAACAGGCCGATGGAGCCCACCACCAGGCCGCCGGCGCGCTCGATGATCAGGCGGTGGCCGTGTTCGCCGAGCCAGCCGGGGTGCTGGTCGAGGAGGCCCGCGATGACTCGGTCGCCTTCGGCGGGGAAGTCGTCGGCCCAATGGGGCGACCTGGTGTCGTCGAGGGCTGCGGTGGCCTCGGCCGCGGTCCAGGGCCGGAGAACGAGGCGGTCGGTGGTCAGCTCAGCGTGGGGGGATGTGAGGGAGGAAGCCATGTGTCACTCCTGGTCGTTGGAACGACCCGGGCCGCGCTCTGCTCACGCGGCGGGCCGGAGAAGGGCATGCTGAAGAGAGCCGTCGGCGGCCATATTCATCAACCTCCCTTGTCCCGTGATCACGCGCTTCCTGCGCCGCGTGACAGTAACAACGCCCTCAGGCAAGGGCAAAGCATTTTCCCGTCGATCAGACGGGCGCGGAGCGCCGGAGTGGTTCCCACACCGGGATCCGCGCTCGCCGACGTCCACCCGGTCAACGGGGGTCGCGTCAGGGGCGGGTAGCGCGGATCCCGTTACCCGGGCCCGGGAGGCCCACGGCCTCGTCGCGCTGTTAGTTTTCTGCGACATGAACGACGTGGACTGGGCCGAGCTGACGCACGCGTACGGAACCGCCGAGGACGTCCCCGGCCTGCTGCACGACCTGCGGTCCGACGACGCCGTGACCCGGGAGCGCGCGCTGGACGCGCTGTATGGGGGCGTGCACCACCAGGGTGACGTGTACGACTCGACGCTCGCCTGCATACCCCACCTCCTGGCCCTCGTGCAGGACCCGGGCGCGCCCGACCGGGGCCCCGTCATCGGTCTGCTGACCAGCATCGGCGCCACCGCGCACGCTGCTGCCGAAGAGGCCGGGGACACCATGCCCGACCCGGAGGCGGCGCTCGCCGAGGCGGCTGCCGCCGGGTGGGAGCCGGACGAGTGGTGGGAGGAGTACGCGTGCGCCCACGGACTGCTCGCCGGGCGGGCGCTGGCCACCGCGGTGCCGTCGATGGTGCGGCTGCTCACGGACGCCGACCCGGACGTGCGGGCGGCGGCGGCCACGTTCCTCGTGCGGTGCGCCGACGAGCCGGAGGCGTTGCTGCCCGCGCTGACGGGCTGTCTGCGCGCCGAACCGGTCCCGGCCACCCGGCAGTCGCTCGTCGAGGACCTGGCCGACCTGCTCGGCCGGCTCACCGACCACGAGGCCGGCCGCGGCACCGGGGTCGGCGAGCGGACCGGGCATGTCCAAGAGGCGGTCGACCTGCTGCGCCGCCTCGCCACCGGGGCGCAGTCGGACGAGGCCACGACCGGCCCCGACTCCGGAGCGGACCGCACCGGGGAGCCGCCAGCCCTCGCGGAGACGTCCGACCTCGCGAAGGCATCGGATCACGCGAAGGCATCGGGTCGCGCGAAGGCTTCGGATCGCGCGAAGGCATCGGCCCTCACGGAGGATCCAGCCACCGTCCTCACCGCGCTCACCGCCCTCGCGGCGCACGCCCCCGACGCGCTGCCGCCGAACGTCGCCGACCGGGCCATCGCGGCCCTCGACCGGGCGAGCGGTCGGCCGGCGCCGCCCCCGGAGAGCGGCCCGGACTCCGGCACGATGCTCTCCTACCTGCGCGACCTGCGCGCGCAGGCCTACCCCGGGGCCATCGAGGCGCGGCTGGTGGACGCCGTACACGACCTCCACGGAGCGCTCGGCGATCGGCTGCACGACCGCCATCGGCTGGTGCTGCACGATCTGCGGCGTACCGCGCCCTGCGTGCGCAGCGACGTTTTCGACCGGGTGAGGGAGCTCTACGGCGGCTGGCGAGTGCCCAAGCCGGAAGCGGCGGAGGCGGCGGCCCTCCTCGGTGGGGTGCTCGCGGCGTACGCCGAGACCATGGAGACGCAAACCGAGGACGGCACGGCCGACGACGCCGGATCCGCGGCCACCCCCGGCCCGGACGCACGAGTCAGTCCAGCCACCTCCGGCTCGGACGCACGCGTCACCGCAGCCGCCCCCGGCTCGGAAGCACGAGTAAGCGCGGCCACCGCTGCTGCCGCGGCCGAGGAACTGCGTTGCTGCTGCCTGCCGTTGACCGCCGGCATCCTGGACGCCGCCCACCGCATCGCCGACGCTTCCGGTTACCGCACCGGTCACGGATGGGAGCGGGACGCCGGCGGCGAGTGCCTCCAGCTCCTGGTGGCCGCCGAGGACGAGCGGGGCGCCCGGCTGCTCGGGGAGTTGCTGTACGGCAGGGCGCTCCCTGAGGGGCTGCCCGGCTGGTGCCGGGACCTCGGCCCGCATGCCGCCGGGATGGTGCCGGAGTTGGGGGCCCGCCTACAGCAAATCGCCGAGCGAACGGCGGAGGAACCGGGGGACGACCACGCTCTGGACGAGGCCGCCCGTCTGCTGTCCGCGCTGCGGTCGACAGGCTTCGACGAATCCGCCGGCGTGATCGCACCCTTCCTCGACGCACTCGCCGAGCAGGCGGAGAAGCAGGGGACCGGACTGCACCGAGCCGGAATCCACCTTCTCGCGTCACCGGACGGCATCGGTCCCGACGCCGCCGACCACACAGGGCTGCTGTGCCGCCTCCTCGCCGACCCCTCCCCGTACGCCCGGGTCGGTGCCGCTCGGGCGCTGTGGCACGCCGGACAGGACGCGGCGGAGATACTGCCGGTGCTCACCGCCGCCGTGGAGAACACCGTCGAGAACACCCATGACTGGCACGCCGGTCACGAGGCGTTGGAGCTGGCTGCGGTGATGGGCCCCGCGACGACCCCACTGGCGCCCGCCGTCCGAGCCTGCCTCGACGCGCCGCATGCCGGCACGCTCACCGCCGCCCGCGCGGCGCTGGCCCTCCGGGCGATGACCGCGGGCACGGGCAACGCGGCGGACCGGCCCGCCGCGGACCGGACCGCCGCGGACGCCGCGCTGCTCACGGCGTGGCAGGCCGATCGCTCGGTCCGCTCCGTCATCGCCGCCGGACTCGATCGCGAGGACCCGGCCACGCCACTGCCACCCGGACTGGCCGTCCTCCTGCGCGACGAGCTGGCCGACCCACGTCGTCTGGACAACCCGGGCCGGCCCACCCGCACGCGCTTCCGCCACGACACCGCGGCGGACGAGAGGTTCTACGCCCAGGCCACCGCCCTCCTCGCCCGCGCATGAGGCTCGGCTCATCGCTCACGGCACGCCTCCGTGGCCACCCGAGGGCGTTCCAGAACGCGCAGTGGTGGCGGCGCTGAGCCCTGCGGGTGGGGACGATGTGGTCGGGGGCTACACGGTAACCACGTCCGCCGTAACCAGGGATGATGCGTCCCTTCACAGACATGACGCGGCGCCGACCGCGAGACGGGCGGCGGCGCCGGTGCGGGTTCACATGAGGCGGTGGCCGCCATCGACATGCAGGACTGTCCCGGTGACGAATCCATTGCGCATCACCGAGACGAATGCCTGGGCGATGTCGTCGGGGGTGCCGATGCGCCGGACCGGGAGCCGTCCGGCCAGCTCGGCGAACGCCGCCTGCTTGTCCATGCCGAGTTGGTCCCAGATGGGGGTGTCCACCCAGCCCGGTGAAATGACATTGACCCGCACCGGGGCCAGTTCGATCGCCAGCCCGTAAGTCAGCGAGGCGAGCGCGCCGTTGGCAGCGGCCACGATCGTGTTGGAACCGTTCGGCCGGTAGGCGTTGATGCCGGAGGTGTAGGTGATCGAGCCGGTCACCCGGCCTGCTGCGTATTTACCCACGAGCCACGCCCCGAGCAGTTTGGTGTCCACAACGGACCTCGCGGTGGCCGAGGCGACCTCGGCGGTCCGGCCGTAGGCCCCGCTCGCGTCCATCGCGGTGACCGCCACATGCTCCACCCGCCCCACCCCGGCGAACAGTTCGGCCACCTCCTCTTCGCGCCCGATGTCGGCCCGTACCGTGCCGACCTTTCCCCTTGCGGCTCGCTCCAACTCCGCCTGCGCCGCGCCGAGCCGGTCCGCGGACCGGCCGGCGATCGTTACGTCCATGCCCTCGGCCAGCAGGGTCCGGGCCAGGGCCAGGCCCATGCCGGAGCCGCCTCCGATGATGAGTGCGTCAGTCATGAGCCGAGGTTCCGCCGTCCGCTGCCGGGCCGGGAAGGCCGTGCGGTTCCTGGGTGCGATACGGCCACCCAGGAACGGCTCCCCGATGGCACACTCGACGGCGTGAACGCGATGGCTGAGTTCCTTCGGATCCGGCGCGGGCGGATCGGCCCGGCCGACGTCGGTCTGCCCATCGGGCCGGGCGCCCGGCGGGCCCCCGGACTGCGCCGCGAGGAGCTGGCCGCGCTCGCCGGGGTCAGCATGGACTACTACACCCGCATCGAACAGGGCCGGGAGACCGCGCCCAGCGACGCGGTGCTCAACGCACTGGCCCGAGCCCTGCGGCTCACCGACGACGAGCACACTCACCTGCTCGCCCTGGCCGACCGCGCCGCCGGGCGGACGCCGCGGCGGCGGCCCGTCGAGCCGCAGCCCGTACGCCCCGCGGTGCGACTGCTGCTGGAATCGCTCCGGCCCGGCCCGGCGTACGTACTCAGTGACGTCAACGACGTGTTGGCCGCCAACCCGGAGGGCCTGGCCCTGATGCCGGGGCTCGACGACTGGCCCCCCGCCCGGCGCAACACGATCCGGTACACCTTCCTGCACCCGGCCGCGCGGACGGTCTTCGCCGACTGGGACCGGGTGGCCGGCAACTGCGTGGCGCACCTCCACACCGCCGAGGTCACCGCACCCGAGCGGACCGCCGCCCTGATCACCGAAATGTGCGCGGCCAGCGGTGAGTTCGCCGCGCTGTGGCGCCGGCACGACGTCCGGGTGAAGCGCGGCGGTCAGACCGCGTTCCAGCACCCGGTCATCGGCCCGCTCACCCTGGCCAACGAGATACTCGGCATCGCCGATGACGGCCAGCGCATGCTCGTCTATCAGGCCGCGCCCGGCACCGCCGAACACGACGCGCTGCTCCTGCTGGCCATGACCACCGAGCAGGTGGGAGCGCCCATGACCAGCGTTGCTGAGTCACGTCATGGGCGTCCCCCTCATGGGCCCGCATGAGGGTCCGTCCCCGCCCGCTCTGCACTAGCCCATGCTCTTGGCGCCATCCATGGACTCGCGGATGATGTCGGCGTGGCCGGCGTGCTGAGCGGTCTCGGCGATGATGTGCGTCAGTACCCGGCGGGCCGACCACTGGGCGTCGGCCTCGAACCAGGGGGCCTTCGGCAGCGGCCAGGAGGCCCCCAGGTCGGGCAGAGTGGCCACCACGTCATCGGTCCGGCGGGCCACTTCCGCGTAGTCGTCCAGCACACCGGCCAGCGTCTCACCGGGCAGCAGCCGGAAGCCGTCTGCACGACTGGCCCAGTCGGCCTCGGTCATCGCCGTGAAGTCCGGCATCGCAGAAGGACCAGTCAGGATGAAGTCGACCCAGTTCTTCTCAACCGCGGTGACGTGTTTGATCAGGCCGCCCAGGCACAGTTCGCTGGCGGTGGCCCGCAGCCTGGCCTGCTCGTCGGTGAGGTCACGCGTGGTGAAGCGGAGGAAGCCCCGGTGCTTGTCCAGTGCCTCAAGCCATTCGGCGCGCTCGCCGCTGACGGCCGGACGCTCTGCCTGGTCACGGATGGCCTGTTCGTTGCTGCTCATGGTCGCTGCCTTTCGGGTGTTCCTGTTGCGTCGGTGAGACCACGCTAAGGCTTATATAGGTCAGCCTCTGTCCTCAATCGATCACGAGGGCAACCGATCGAGCGTGGCGAGGCGTGCGCCGTAGCTCCCGCGGCCGACAGCAACTACGAGGCGGCGAACCCTGGAGGGAATTCGATGGACGTCCGGGAGCGGCCTCGCCTAGGCTGAGCGCACGCCCATGACCACAAGGAAGGAGGCGAGAGCGATGCCGATCGCGACAACCATGCGCTCCCGCCCCGTCCACCGGGCGTTGCTGGTCTGACTCGGGAGCGCGTCACTCTCCCGAAGGACTGTTTCATCCATGACTGAACTGGTCATTCGTCCGCTCATCGCGGGCGAGACGCCCCTGTTCGCCTCGCTGCCCGACCCCGGCCTCGTCGGCCGCGCCGTCCTCGGCGACGTGTACGGCATGATCGCCGACGGCGGTCAGTACCGGCCCGAATGGACCTGGGTCGCCCTGCGCGACGGCGTCGTGGTCGCCCGCGCAGCCTGGTGGGCCAAGCCGGGGGACGAAAAGCCCATCGCCCTCGATTGGTTCGACTTCACCGATGCCGAGGCCGCTGTCCAACTGCTGCGCACCGCCCCGCTGCACGCCGAATACAGCCTGCTGCTGCCGCCGGACTGGCGCGAGAAGCCGGAGGTGCGGGCGGCAGCGGAGGCCCGAACGGCCGCAGCGGAGGCGGCCGGCCTGCGGAAGCTGGTCGAGCGCTACCGCTACAGCTGGACCTCCGACTGCGCGCTGCCCCAGCGCACCGGGCGCCTGGCGTACCGGCCGGAGCCGGACGACGACGTCCTGCGCGGCGTGGTGCGCCGGATCCAGGAGGGCTCGTTGGACGCTCATGACGTGAACGACATCGCGACATACGGCAGGGATGGCGCCGTCGAGGAGCTTTTGAGGATCCTCAGCTGGATGCCCTCCCCGCGCGACTGGTGGCGCTTGGCCTACACGCCGGCCGGCGAACTGGCGGGCCTCCATGTCCCCGCCCACAATCCCTCGGGCCCCTGCATCGGCTTCATCGGGGTCGTGCCTGAGCAGCGCGGCAACGGTTATGCGCGAGACCTCCTGATCGAGTGCACCCACGACCTGGTGGCGCGGGGCGCGACGCGCATCGCGGCTGCCACCGACCAGTCGAACCTTCCGATGGCGGCACATTTCGCGAGGGTCGGCTATCCCATCAGCGAGGAACGCATCGACTTCGTCTGACCGGACCGGACCGGACCGAGCCGGACCGATGAAGCGAACCCTCACGCACCACAGGGGCGGCGCCGAACTTCGAAAAGAGGGGGGAGCCGCCGCTGTGGTGGAGGAAGCTATGGCATGACCACCGTAAGAGACATCGATGCCCGCGGTACGCAGCACTGTGAGACGACAGCTCTGGGGGTACTGCTACGGCACCAAGGACTCGATCTGTCCGAGCCCATGCTCTTCGGCCTCGGCTCCGGTCTGTCCTTCATCTACTGGGACAGCAAGAACATGGGCTTCCCCTTCCTCGGGGGACGGGTCAAGCCCTTCGACCTCACCAGAACCCTGGCCACCGGACTCGGGCTGCAACTCCAGGTCCAGGAGACCACCTCGCCCCGCAGGGCTTGGGAGAACGTGGCGACCCCCCTCGACGCCGGCCACCCCGTCGGGCTGCAGCTCGACTGCTACCACCTGGACTACTTCGCCTCGAAGGTGCACTTCGGCGGCCATGTCGTCGCCATGTACGGCTATGACGAGCACGCCGCCTACCTGGTGGACACCGACCAGCAAGGCGGAGCGGTATCCACCAGCCTGACCAGCCTCGCCCAGGCCAGGGCCGCGCGGGGCCCGATGACCGCCAAGCACCGCTCCTTCACCCTCACCGCCCCGAGGGACCTGCCCTCCCCACAGGGCCGGATCGTTCCCGCCATCACCGCCTGCGCCGACGCCTTCCTCAACCCGCCCATCGCCAACCTCGGCCACCGGGGCATCGAGAAGGCCGGCAAGCTGGTACCCACCTGGCTCCAGCGGACCGACGCCCCGCAACGGGACCTCCCGCAGACCGCGCTCTTGATGGAGAAGGCCGGCACCGGCGGCGCCCTGTTCCGCAACCTCTACCGCGACTTCCTCGCCGAGTGCACCGAACTGCACGACAGCAGCCGTCTGCGCACCGGCCTGGGGCTGTACACGGAGGCGGCCACCCTGTGGACGGAGGTGGCAGCCCTGATCACCAGGGCCGGCGAATCGGGTGAGACAGCATTCCTCCTGCAGGCCGGCACGATCCTTGGCGCTCTTTCACGTCTGGAACGCGAGGCCATGCAAGCGCTGAGCCGCCTGGAGGCGTGAGGCATCGAGCACACCTACCTGGCCGCGGCCCGCGCCGCCTTCACCACCGGCACCGCCTCGATCTGCGACGACAAGGCCCTGAGTACTCCAGTCAGGGCATGACCGCATCCCATTGGCGGCGTTTCGACCGCTGAAGACGGCTGTCCGGCTCCTGCCGCGGCCAGGATGGCGACTGACTGGCGAGCCAACCGCGAGCATCGGGAGAGACCCACCAGTGAGCATCCGCAACGAACCCCACGGTGCCGCGGCAGCCGAGGACTCGTACGAAAACGAAATCCCGCTCAAGGGCAAAGAGCCGGGCAACGTCGTGGTCAGGTGGCTGACGACCACCGACCACAAAACCATCGGCACCCTGTACCTGGCGACGTCCTTCGCGTTCTTCCTCATCGGCGGGCTGATGGCGCTGGTGATGCGCGCCGAACTGGCCCGACCGGGCCTGCAGATCGTGTCGAGCGAGCAGTTCAACCAGGCATTCACGATGCACGGCACGGTGATGCTGCTGATGTTCGCGACGCCGCTGTTCGCCGGCTTCACCAACTGGATCATGCCGCTGCAGATCGGCGCGCCCGACGTGGCATTCCCACGGCTGAACATGTTCGCCTACTGGCTCTACCTGTTCGGCTCGACGATCGCGGTGGGCAGCTTCCTCACCCCGCAGGGCGCGGCCGACTTCGGCTGGTTCGCCTACTCCCCGCTGTCGGACGCGACCCACTCCCCGGGAGTCGGCGCCGACATGTGGATCATGGGCCTGGCCTTCTCCGGCTTCGGAACCATCCTGGGCGCGGTCAACTTCATCACCACCATCATCTGCATGCGGGCCCCGGGTCTCACCATGTTCCGGATGCCGATCTTCACCTGGAACGTGCTGCTGACCGGTGTGCTGGTCCTGCTGGCCTTCCCGGTCCTGGCCGCCGCGCTGTTCGCCCTGGAGGCGGACCGCAAATTCGGCGCCCACGTCTATGACCCGGCCAACGGCGGCTCGTTGCTGTGGCAGCACCTCTTCTGGTTCTTCGGCCATCCAGAGGTGTACATCATCGCCCTGCCGTTCTTCGGCATCGTCACCGAGGTCATCCCGGTGTTCGCCCGCAAGCCGATCTTCGGCTACATCGGGCTGGTGGCCGCGACCATCTCGATCGCCGGCCTCTCGGCCACGGTGTGGGCGCACCACATGTACGTCACCGGTGGCGTGCTGTTGCCGTTCTTCTCCTTCATGACGTTCCTCATCGCCGTGCCGACCGGTGTGAAGTTCTTCAACTGGATCGGCACGATGTGGAAGGGCTCACTGTCCTTCGAGACGCCGATGCTCTGGGCGATCGGCTTTCTCGTCACCTTCCTCTTCGGTGGTCTGACCGGTGTCATCCTGGCCTCCCCGCCGATGGACTTCCATGTGTCCGACTCGTACTTCGTGGTGGCGCACTTCCACTACGTGGTCTTCGGGACGGTGGTGTTCGCGATGTTCTCCGGCTTCCACTTCTGGTGGCCGAAGTTCACCGGCAAGATGCTCGACGAGCGCCTGGGCAAGATCACGTTCTGGACGCTGTTCGTGGGCTTCCACGGCACCTTCCTCGTCCAGCACTGGCTCGGCGCCGAGGGCATGCCGCGGCGCTACGCGGACTATCTGGCGGCCGACGGCTTTACCAGCCTGAACACGGTCTCGTCGATCAGTTCGTTCGTGCTGGGCCTGTCGATGCTGCCGTTCCTCTACAACGTCTGGAAGACCGCCAAGTACGGCACGCCGGTGGGCGTCGACGACCCGTGGGGCTACGGTCGTTCGCTGGAATGGGCCACCTCCTGCCCGCCGCCGCGGCACAACTTCCTCACCCTGCCGCGGATCCGCAGCGAATCCCCGGCGTTCGACCTGCACCACCCCGAGATCGCCGAACAGGACCACGCGGCGTACCTCGGCAAACGTGACGCGGTGGAAGCACCCGGACATGAAGGCGACCGGCCGTGACCTCCCCGAGCCGTCAAGGGGCACCGCTGGACCGGCAGAGCGCCGCACTCGCCAACGAGGTCGAGGGCTATCTCCTTGCGCAAGCCGAACGTGAGCAGGCACGACGCGAGGCCGCAGCTCTCTGCGCGCGTCTGACCTGGCTCACGACGGGGCAGGCCGAAGAGCTCGCCCGCCACTACACCGAGCAGCGCCTCGGTCTGACACGCCAGGCGCTCCAGGCCACCGCCGACCGGGCCAAGCGCCTGCGCGGCGAATACGAGGCCCGCTACGCCGCACTGCGCCGCGCCTTGCTCAGGCGGCATGCCGCCTGTGCTTGCCTGCTGTTCCTCTGTTCCACCGCGGCCGGTGCGACGGCTCGTCTGCTGGGCAGCTGACCTGACCTGCCCTTGCCTGGACAGGACCAGAACCAGGGTCAGGGAGCTCGCCGAGGAGTATGGCCGACTGCGACCAAGTCAGCCCAGCACGCCGGTCAGGGCTCGGACCACCACGACGTCGAACCGATCGCGGGGGTTGCCGTCGGGCGGAGAAGCGGCGAGCAAGGCGGTGATGCGGGGGTGGCTTCCTGTGGCGGCAACGTGGCGTAGGTAGGCGGACCGGCGCGTGGCGCTGGTGTCCGTGGCCGCCCTTTCGTTCTGGACGAACAGTGCGGTCAAGCCGCTGATGAGGGCGAATGCCTCAAGTTTGGCGGCGGGGTCGGCCGGGTGGTCGGCGAGCACGTCGAGCACGTGCTCCAGGAGGTCGATCCCGTGGGGGCCGAGGGTGGGGCGGCCCATGACCATGGCGGGTAGCCATGGGTGACGGTGCATGATCTGCCGGGCCTGGCGGGCGAGGGTGAGCAGGTCGGCCTGCCAGTCGCCGCTGGGAGCGGCGAGGTGGTATTCGCTCGCGGTGCTGTCGGTCATCAGGTCGAGCAGCTCGTCGCGGGTGGCCACGTAGCGGTAGAGCGAGGCAGCGCCGGTCCCCAGGACTGCTGCGACGCGGCGCATGGAGACGGCCTCCAGGCCCTCCCGGTCGGCCAGTTCCACCGCGGCGGCGGTGATCTCGGCACGGCTGCGCTCGGCCCGGCGTCCGACCGGCGCCTGCTCCGGCCGCATCCAGATCACCGGCTCCTGCTGTTCTGCCACTGCCACCTCCCACGTTGCCACCAGCCTACCCATCGCATACGGTGTTCGCATACGTCGTTCGCGAACATCGTATGCGAACAGCGAAACGGTTTTGTGAAGGGGAGGGACGCGATGCCGCGCTTCGCGCACAACGACGAGATCCGGATCGCCTTCGAAGACCTTGGCGGCACGGGCGGCGACCCGCTGCTGCTGGTCATGGGCCTGGGGGCCTCACGATTCTGGTGGCCGGACGGCTTGGTGGCCGAACTGGTCGGCCGCGGTTTCCATGTCGTGGCCTACGACCAGCGCGACGCGGGCGAATCCAGTCACCTGCCCAACCGGCGCGTCGGCCCGCCGGTCAAGGCCCTGCTGCACCGCAAAGCTCCGGCCTACAGCGCCGAGGACCTCACCGACGACGCGGTCGCCGTCCTCGATGCCCTCGGCTGGGAAGGCGCCCACCTCTTCGGCCACTCGTTGGGCGGGCTCGTCGCACAGCGCACCGCGATCCGCCATCCGAAGCGCGTCCTCAGCCTGGCCACCTCCTCGGCGGTCCCCAGCGACGCGAAGGGCCTGAGCGTGCTGCGTTACCTGCGCCCGGCATGTCTGCCCCGCTTCGCCCGGCTCCACTACCCCCAGACACCTCAGGGCGACCTGGACCTGGCCGTGGCCATCGCCCGCATCCTGGCCGCGACCGACCAGCACATCGACGAGCGCGATGTGTGCGAGTTCGTGGACAAGGAAGCGGCGCACCAGGTCGCCAGCTTCCGCGACCAGGTGGCGCAGAGCCGCCAGATCGGCGCGAAGTGGCAGGGCGGCCGGCTCGCCCGGATCGCCGCGCCGACCCTCGTCCTGCACGGCGAGAGCGACCCGCTCCTGCGGGTGGCGGCCGCGCGCCACATCGCCGCGGCCATCCCCGGAGCCCGACTGCGCACCCTGCCCGGGGTCGGCCACTTCCTCGCCCGCGATGTCTGGGCCACCTACGCCGGCGAACTGCGCGCGCTCGCCGACCGTGCTGCCGACAGGCAACCGGGGATCAACGGGGCCCCGGGCAGGTAACCGGCGGCCGCCGCCCAAACCCCTCCTCCGCGTTCAATGGAACCGGCAGCGTTTTTGCGCACGACATTCGTTTTCATGTAGCTTCGGTGCTCCACCTCGCCTCCCGGAAGGTTTCCACCGTGGCCGTACCCAAGCGCAAGACGTCCCGCAGCAACACCCGCCACCGCCGCGCGCAGTGGAAGGCGAGCACTCCGGAGCTCGCCCCGATCCACATCGACGGCGTCGAGTACCAGGTGCCCCGACGACTCGTGCGCGCCTACGAACGAGGGCTGTTGCCGCTCCCCGAGAAGAACTGACGGCCGTCTGCCCTCGTCGCCCTCCACCCCCACCCCGCTCCGTACGAACAAGGAAGCCGGACCGTGTCAGCACCCGCCGTCCCGTCCCACCGCCGTCTGCCCGTCACCGTGCTGTCCGGATTCCTCGGCGCCGGCAAGACCACGCTGCTCAATCACGTACTCCACAACCGCGCGGGACTGCGCGTGGCGGTCATCGTGAACGACATGAGCGAGGTCAACATCGATGCGGCGCTGGTGCGGGGCGGGGGAGCGGCGCTGTCCCGCACCGAGGAGCGGCTGGTGGAGATGACCAACGGCTGCATCTGCTGCACGCTGCGGGACGACCTGCTGGAGGAGGTGGAGCGGCTCGCCCGCGCGGGCCGGTTCGACTACCTGCTCATCGAGTCCAGCGGGATTTCCGAGCCCATGCCGGTGGCCGCCACGTTCTCCTTCGCGCGCGACGACGGTGCGATGCTCGCGGACGTCGCGGCCCTGGACACCATGGTCACCGTCGTGGACGCGGCCAACTTCCTTCCCGAGCTGGCGCACGGCGACGAACTGACGGAGCGGGGCCTCGACCAGTACGAGGACGACGAGCGCACGGTCAGCGATCTGCTGATGGACCAGGTCGAGTTCGCCGACGTCATCGTTCTCAACAAGCTCGATCTGGTTGCCGATTCGGAAGCCGAGCGGCTGCGAGCCACGCTGTCCCGGTTGAACCCCGCCGCCGAGATCGTGCCCGTCAGTCACGGGCGGATCGACCCGGCCCGCGTTCTCGGGACCGGACGCTTCGACGTGGAGAAGGCCCAGCAGGCCCCGGGCTGGGTCGCCGAACTCAACGGTGATCACGTCCCGGAGACGGAGGAGTACGGAATCTCCAGCCTGGTTTTCCGCTCCGCTCGCCCGTTCCATCCCGATCGACTGTGGCGATTCGTCACCGAAGACCTGGACGGCGGTGTCTACGGCGACATCCTGCGTTCCAAGGGCTTCTTCCGGCTCGCCACCCGGCCCGCGGTCACCGGGCTGTGGTCCCAGGCCGGCGTCGTCGCACGCTTCGAGCCGGCCGGTGTCCGCGGCGGGGATCAGCAGGCGCAGGAGCTGGTGTTCATCGGCACGGGCCTGCGCAAAGAGGCGCTGGCCGAACGGCTCACCGCCTGCCTCCTCAACGACGGCGACTCCGCCGGTCGGCTGTGCGACCCGTTCCCGTCCTGGGAGACGTACGGCCTCGACGACGCCTGTGGGCACGAGCACGGCGGTGACGCCCGGGGCGGTGCCCGGACGGCTTAGCAGCGCGCAGGTCCGTATGCGGGGGCGGTGCGCCGGGCGGGCGGTAACCGTCCGTCCGGCGCACCGTTTCGCGCGCCACGACGAGGCAGGTGTCGATGTCCTCGCCGGTGTGGCTGAGGTGTCCCGGCCAGGCTCCGGCCCCGGGTGGCGTCCGCTTCAGGAAGGGAGGACCGTCGATCACGCTGTGGTGAATCGTTCGACGCTCATCCCTGCACCACCTGGACGGAGTCGCACACGGCCCGGCCGTGGACCGTCGGGCAGGACCTAACGGCCGCCGCGGCCTCTTCCGCGGCCGCCCAGGTCATTGATCAAGTCGCCGGAAATGGTGCTGCCGTCGAGGCGCTGGTGGAAGTCGAAGCGGGAGTAGCGCCTGTGGGCGTCGGTGAACCTTTCATTGTCGATGAACAGGAACGTGCGGCAGTCGTTGCGGCTGGGGAAGAGCAGACTGAACGACGGGGCGCCGCACTGGCGATGACCCAGCCCGAACGGGTCGTACGCCGACCGCCCGCCTTCAGCACTCGCCGCGCCGACTGCCGACAACACCAGCGCGCCCGCGCCAAGAGCCACCGAAACGATCCGACCGATTTTTCTCACGGTGCTGTTTCCTCCTGTGCTCGTCCCGATCTTGTGTCGGGTTCGTCGCGGTAACGACCACGTCTCCTGAAGATCACGCAGTGCTACTCCATCCAGCCCGCGGCTGAGCGGGCGAGATCGTTACCAGGCCCTGACGGCCTCCCTCGCTCGCGGGTTCTCCACGGTGTGGCCGGGTGGGCGCTGACCTGCCCGGATCGTGACCCGCTGTGGGCCGGCCGGGTGGAGACCGGTCCGCCGGGTCGTCCGGAGCAGCGGTGTCCGAGGAGGTCCACATCTGGGACTTCGTGAAAAGGGCAGCATGGATGCCGGATGTTCGATGCCGGATGTCGGATGCCGCCGGCCGGGGTCAGGAGGTCCGGGAGTGGTGGTCCAGCAGGCGGGTGAGCAGCTGCACGAACTGGTCGCGTTCGGCCGGGTTCAGCGGCGCGAGCAGTTCGTCGTGGAGGTCGTCCAGGACCTTGTCGAGCCGGCGCAGATGACGGCGGCCTTGGGGGGAGATCGTGATGATGTTGCGGCGCTGGTCGTCGGGGTCCGGCGCCCGCTCGACGAGCTGACGCTCGGTCAGTTCGTTGAGCACGCTGACCATGTCGCTGCGGTAGATGCCGCTGCGCCGGCTCAGCGTCGCTTGGCTGCCGGGCCCGCACTCCTGCAGCGAGGCGAGCACGGCGTAGTGCCACTTGCGGGCGTCGGCCCGGGCCAGCCCTTCGTTGATCAGCCGGTCCGACCGAGTGGTCAGCTGCGACAACAGTCGGCTCGCCCGTCGACGCAGTCTGTCGGGCGTCTCGGGCGCGCCGTCGTCGGGCGTGTCCACGGCTTCGGCTCTGGTCATGGCGCCCATCCTATCCATTGCGTTAGTCCCACTAACGATGTACGTTCGCTCGTGCCAACGCCGTTAGTGCGCCTAACGTTCGTTGAGCGAACTCCCGGAAGGAAGATTCGTCATTCCCACCAAGACAGTGCAGATTCCCACCCCTGACGGTCAGGCCGACGCTTTCGTCGCCTTCCCTGACGGTGCTGAGCGGCACCCAGGCGTGCTGATGTACGCGGACGGCTTCGGCATCCGGCCCGTGGTGCGGGAGCTGGCCCGCGAACTGGCCGGGCACGGGTACTACGTGCTCGTCCCCAACTTCTTCTACCGGCACGGCCCGGCGCCGGTGGTCGAGCTTCCCGCGTACATCGGAGAAGAGGCCCGGTCCGCGCTCGTCACCCAGCTGATGCCCTTGATCGAGGCGCACACCACCGAACGGGTCCTGAGCGACGCCGACGCCTACCTCAGGTTCCTCACCGCCCAGCCGGAGGTCGGTGCCGGGCCGGTCGCGGTGACCGGCTACTGCATAGGCGCCCTGTTGGCGGTGCGCACCGCCGCGGCCCACCCCGGCCAGGTGGCCGCCGTCGCCGGATTCCACGGACCTGTGGGCGCCGACGGGCCCGACAGCTTCTCCAAGCTCACCGCCCAGGTCCACTTCGGCCACGCCGAAACCGACCTGACGCCCGAGGACCTCGGCGAACTCAACCAGGCCCTGGACGCCGCAGGCGTGGACCACACCTCCGAGATCTACCCCGGCACCGTCCACGGCTTCACCATGTCCGACACCGACGCTTTCAGCGCCTCCGGGCTGAAGCGCCACTGGGACTGCCTGCTTCCCCTCCTGGAGCGCACCCTGGCCGACGGCTGAGGCTCCGGCTCGGCCGGCGTACGGCGGTTCGCTGTCGTCCGCCGTACGGTTCGTCGTTGTTGTCATGCCCCCGGACTGGGCCGTCCGGGGGCGCTGACGCGCGCCCGCCGCCGAATCGTAGTGTCGTGGACACGGGCGCGTGTCGGGATTCGGGGCCCGGTGGTCTGGGGCGCTCCGCCATGGAGAAGGACGGACGGAGACGGCCATGCCCCGCATACCCCGGTTCGTAGCACGCCGCCGACATGGTGTCGTTGCCCTGGCCGCGTTGGTGACCTGCTCGAACGTACTGATCGGGCAGGACCTCACCGCGGCCGACGGAATGCCCACACCTTCGGTGCCCGCCCCGCAGCTGGACTGGAGGCCCTGTGTGCGCGGCAGCGAGTTCGACTGTGCGACCGCGCAGGTGCCCCTGGACTACGGCCACCCAGGTGGCCGAGCCATCGAGCTGGCGGTCATCAGACGGAAGGCAACCGGCCCCGGACGGCGCATCGGCACCCTGTTCTTCAACCCCGGCGGCCCCGGCGGGCCCGGGACGGTGCAGATGCCACAGACCTACCGGGCCTTCCCGCGCGAGGTGCGGGAGCGGTTCGACATCGTCAGCTGGGATCCCCGCGGGGTGGGCAACAGCACCGCCGTGAACTGCTTCGCCAGTCCCCGGGAAGCCGCTGACTGGAGGGCGAGCAAGGCCGCGGGCTTCCCGGTGGGCGAGCAGGAGCGGACGGCCTTCACCGCCGCGTACCAGGACCTGGCCAGGCGCTGTCAGCGGCGTGACCCCGAGCTCCTGCGCCATGTGTCGACCGCCGACACCGCTCGCGACCTCGACCAACTTCGCCGAGCCGTGGGGGAGTCACAACTCACCTACCAGGGGATCTCCTACGGCACGATCCTGGGCGCCACCTACGCCAATCTCTTCCCCGGCAAGGTCCGCGCCATGGTCCTCGACAGCAACATCGACCCACCGGCCTGGACCCATGACGCCTCCGACCAGGCACCCCGACTCACCACCTTCCTGCGCATGGGCTCGGACCGCAGCGCGGCGGCAACCCTGGACCAGTTCCTCACCCTGTGCGGATCCGCCACCGCCAGTCACTGCCCCTTCTCCGCCGGTGGCCCGAAGGCGACCCGGGACAAGTTCGACCAGCTGATGCGGCGGCTGCGGAAGCGTCCCGTGGGCAGGTGGACCTACGCGGGCACGGTCGGCGACGTGGTGAACAGCCTCTACGTCGTTCATCCCGGATGGCCGGAGCTCGCCGGGAGACTGCAGGACCTGTGGCAAGGCCGCGTCCCAAGACGGTCCCCCCTCCCACCCGCACCACCGGTCCCGCATCCCCATCCCTACCTGGGCGAGGAACAGGCCGCCGCGGTGGTGTGCGCCGAGAGCCCCAACCCGCGCGACCCCGACGCCTACCACGCCCTGGAGGAGGCAAGCGCCGCCCGTGCCGGCGACGCCGGACGCTTCTGGACGTGGGCCACCGCGGGGTGCGCCCCCTGGCCCGCCGTAGCGGCGAACCGCTATCGCGGCCCGTGGAACAAGCCGACGGCACACCCGGTCCTGGTGGTCGGCACCACCTACGACCCCGCCACCCCGTACCGGGACGCACAGGCCATGGCCGAGGAGCTGGCCCACGCCCGGCTGCTCACCCACCGCGGATACGGGCACACCGCACTGGTCAACCCCAGCAGTTGCGTCAACGCCCATGAGAGCCGCTACTTGATCGACGGCCGCCTCCCGCCGGCCGGAGCGACCTGCCGACCGGACACGCCGCCCTTCTCCCGCTCCGCGCGCAAGCCCGTCGGCGGGGTCGCCACCGGTGGCGGCGGAATGCTGCGCTTCGTACGGAGGGGCCGAGCAGCCGACCCGATGTAGGAGCCGCCCGGCCGGATCGGCCAGTGGTGAAGCGGACCGCGGAGTTTTCCGGCCATGGCTCCGTGCCGTCGAGCGACTTTCAGCCACGCCCCAGCTGGCTTTCCGCCAAACCGTAGGTGTGCTGCCCGGGAAACACCCTTGGAGGCGCTCCACCGGCGCGCGCTCACGCGCAGCAGACGGCGCCGGTTCGTGCACGCTCGTCCCCCACGACCGCCTTCGGAGCTCGGCGCCCCCTGCGGAGGGCACTTTCGGTACGTGTCACCCTGTAGCGCAGGTGTTGTCGGAGGGGGATGAGGGTTGGATCACCGAGAGTTCGCCAATTCAGCAGACGCGTCGGCCGGTCTCGACGAGACCATGCAGGCCACGAAGACCGCCATTGCCCGACGGCTGCGGTACATCCGCCAGCAGCATCCCGAGGGTCCCTTCACCATGGCCGGGTTGGCGGAACGTGCCGGGATCTCCAAGCGGACGCTGGCGTCGGCCGAGTCCGTGGACGGGACGAATCTGACCGTCGAGACCCTCGTCAAAGTGGCGCACAGTCTTGGGATCTCCCGCGTGGGCTACTTCCTGGACGACCAGGTCTTCGACCAGGTCAACTCGGAGCTGGAGTGGCTGAAGAAGATGCGCAGCCAACGGGTGGAGAGCGTCGCCCTGCGGCAGTCGGCGCCTGCGGGACCGCCGGCCGGTTCCTCCCTGAACGAGCTGAGCCACCTCATCACGCATCTGGTCAGCACCGCCGAGGCGGCCCGCGCGACCCTTGAGGACCTGCCCAGACAAGACCTCCCTGACGACACTCAGTCGTGATAGTGATGCGCTGGCGACGCAAGGGCGGGGACCTGCAGGCGATATGGCTGCGTGAGCAGTGCGAACGACGGGTCGACGCGCTGGGGCTGCCCGTCGGCAAGAAGCTGTCGGTCGATGCGTTGTGCGAGCACCTCAGCCGGCTCTCCGGGCGTCCCATCCAGCTCATGCCCTTCCCCCTGCCACTGGGGAGCCCGGACGGCCTGTGGGTCTCCGCGGCAGGGGCGGAGTACGTCATCTACGAGCAGCGGCTCGCCCCGGTCCACCAGCAGCAGGTCGTCCTCCACGAACTGGGACACCTCATCTGCGACCACGAAGCCACCCCCGTGCTCACCCCCGAAGCGTCCCGGCTCCTCCTTCCCTCGCTCGATCCCGACCTGATCCGGCGGACGCTCGGACGGGAGCACTCACAGTCATCGGCCGAGGTGGAGGCCGAGTACATCGGCACGCTGATCGGCCGCCGCATCGGCACCTGGACGACGGAGCAGGTCCGGCCGGTCCCCCCTGAAATGCAAGAACTCGCCGCCCGGCTCAGTGCGCTGGACAACCCCGCCTTCCGAGGGAGCAATGAATAGCGTTCTCTATCCCCTGTGCGCCGCAATAGCCTTCCTGGCACTCCTCTACAAGCTCCGCGTGCTGCGCACCGACCGTTCCGTCACCCAGGTCGCCCTCGTCGGCAATTTCTTCTTCCTGGCCATCACCTACACCGTCTCCACACCCGTCGTATGGGTGGCGACGAGCCAGGCCGTGGGCGTCGTCAACTTCTCCGGCCTGCTGACGCAGAGCTGCGTCATTCTGCTGACTGCCTGCCAGCAGGTCGTCCTGCTGCACCTGAGTCATGAAGCCCCCACCGCCTGGCGCAAGGCGAGGCCGCGCCTGATCGCGCTCGCCCTGGTCCTGGCCGGCATGGTGGGCCTGTTCGTCGCGGCCACCAGCCGGGGCGAGAAGCCCGACGACTTCGCCATCGACAGTGCCCAGTACTACCCCGCCTACCTCACCATCTATCTGCTGGCGTACGCGGCGAACCAAGTGGACGTCGGCGTGCTGGGCTGGCGTTACGCGAGGATCGCCCCGCATCCCTGGATGCGCCGCGGGCTGTATCTCATCGCGGCCACCCTGCCCTTCGCGCTCATCTACACCGGCTGCCGCGCGGCGGACGTCGTTGCCGCACAGTTCGGCGTGAGCGGGCAGGCATGGGAACCGCTCGCCCAGGTCGCCGTCACGATCGCCACCCTCACCAAAACACTGGGCTGGGTCCTCCCCGACTGGGGCCGCAGCCTCAGCGACCTCTGGCAGCGGATCGACGATCGCCGGGCCTACCGCGACCTGGCACCCCTGCACCGGGAGGTCACCGGGCACGTCCCGGAGCCCGTTCTGCATCTGGAGCCCGACACGGAACTGCGTACCCGTCTCTACCGCCGGCTCGTCGAGATCCGCGATGCCCAGTGGGCCCTTCGCACCTGGACCCCCGCCGCCGTCGCCGAAGCCGCGGAGCAGCGCGGCCGATCAGCCGGGCTGGCCGATACCGACCTGGCGGCCACGATCGAAGCCGCACAGCTCAAGGCCGCCGTGCAGGCCCGGGCCGCGCAACGGCAGCCGGTCCCGCACACCCTCTCGCCGCGGGTGGCGGAACCGGAAGACCTGGCCGCGGAACTGGCTTTCCAACGCAAGATGGCCCGGGCGTTCGCGACGTCCCCCGTCGTCGCCGCCGTGGCCGCAGACTTCGTGCCCGGCCCGTCCGTCCAGGAGAAATCATGACCCGGCAGATCCCGTCGCCGGCCCTCAGCCAGCCGTTCGACCAGGACTTCTTCAACGATCCGTATCCCGTCTACGCACGGCTGCGGGCACAGGGACCGGTGCACCGGGTCGCGCTTCCCGACGGCTCCTCCGCCTGGCTGGTCACCCGCGAACGCGATGTGCGGGCGGCCCTGACCGATCTGCGGCTGTCGGTGAACAAGGCCCACTCCACCACCGGCTACCAGGGCTTCTCCCTGCCGGCCGCCCTGGACCGCAATCTGCTCAACATCGACCCGGACGACCATCTGCGCCTGCGCCGCCTGGTCTCCAAGGGCTTCACGCCGCGTCAGGTCGAACGACTGCGGGAGCGGATTGCCGCCGCCGCGGAAGACCTCGCCGACCACCTCGCGGCGTTGGGGCAGGCGAACCTGGTCAGCGAGTTCGCCAACCCGCTTCCCCTCGTCGTCATCGGCGACCTGCTGGATGTCCCGCCCGCCGACCGCCGCCCGTTCTCCGAGTGGGTCAGCGCGATGTTCGCCCCCCAGCACCCCGGCCACACCGCCGAATCCATCGACCGTATCCACCACTTCCTGCTCGACCTCATCGCCACCCGACGCGCGCACCCGGGCGACGATCTGCTCTCCGCGCTGATCGACGCCCGCGACGACGGCGACCGGCTCAGCGAGGACGAGCTGGTGTCACTGGCCTTCCTCATCCTCATGGCCGGCAGCGAGAACGCCCAACACCTCATCAGCAGCGGCCTGTTGGCACTGCTGCGCCACCCCGAACAGCTGGCGCTGCTGCGTTCCCGGCCGGACCTGATGCCCGGGGCGGTCGAGGAGATCCTCCGCTTCGCCCACCCCAACCAGATGGCCATCCGCCGTTTTCCCACCGAGCCGATCGAGATCGGCGGCGTGCCCATCCCTCGCGGCGAGACGGTGCTGCTCTGCCTCGCCTCCGCCAACCGCGACCCGGACCGCTACGGAGAGCCGGACCGCTTCGACATCCGCCGCGCGGACGTGGCACACCTCGCCCTCGGCCACGGACTCCACTACTGCCCCGGAGCCGCCCTGGCCCGGCTGGAGATCGGCACCGCCCTGGCCACCCTCCTCCGGCGGTTCCCGAACGTGCAACTCGCCGTGCCCGCCGAGTCGTTGCAGTGGCGGGCCTCGTTCAGGTCACATGCGCTCAGGCAACTCCCCGTACGCGTCGGATGAAGCGGTGGCCGCCTCCCCGGCCGTCGCGGATCGAGTCGTCAGTAGCCCGGCGTCTCGTCGTACGCGGAGCGGAACCCGGCACAGGCCACCACGGTCGAGGACAGGTCGAGGCTCTCGTACGACAGGTACTGCATGGACCGGCGAATGATCCGTTCGGCTTCCTTGCGGGCAGTCCCGAGTCTGCTCCGCCAGACCAACTCCTCGGCGATCCCGTACGCCCAGGCACCGAACCATGCGGCCTGCGGTGCGCACTGCAGCACCAGCGCGCTGCTGTAGGTGTCGTACGCCCGCAGGAGCTGGGAGGAGAGGGCGGCGTCCGGGTGTTGGGCGTGCGGCCGCTCGTGTAACGGCGGGACATGCTGCCCGTCGAGGAAGCGGGCGACCCGGGAGTACAGCAACTCGACTCCTTCCGCCACCTGTTGGACGCTGCCCCCGCTCGGCGCCGACTCCTCCCAGAGGTCTTCGAGCGGATCCCGGGCCCCGAGCGAAGCCTGCAGGACGGGAGGGTGGTCCGCGCAGCCGTCGGCCGGCGGCGGACAGAGCTGTCCTTCCGTCAGGTACTCGCAGGTCTCCGCGTCATCGCCGGCGAGCTCTTCCCGTGCCGCGGCATCGTGGACGACGTGTTCGTGGCGCAGCTGGGACCAGGTGGCTCGCGGGGCGCTCGGCCCGGTGAGTTGGCGCCAGACGGGGTTGATGTCCCAGGAGTAGCCCGTCACCCGCTCCACGTGCCCCGAGGCGCGGGTGGCGAACACGGCGAACCGGCCGGTGAAGTCGTCCTGTACCTGGGTGTAGAGGCTCTCTCCGACCTGCCAGGCCCCTCCGAGGCGGAACGGAACAGGCTGTGCGCCGGCTGCTGTTCTCCCGGCGGCGGGCGGAAGGAGCACGTGGAGCGTCTGGCTGACCGGCTGGTGTGCCGGGGACACGAGGAAAGGGAGCCGCTGGCGTGAGCTCCTGGAGAGCGAACTGTTCCGGTCAGTGCCCATGCCGGCTCCTTGGCGCGGGACGGCACGGTGTCTCACCGGTGGACGGAGTAGCGGCACGAGCGATGACGAACAATGGTCAACCCCCTCTGGCCCACTTACAGGGCCTCTGCGGCGAGACGATAGGCACACACGCACCGCGGTGCAACTTGCTGCCGACCGGGTGCAATGAATTGCAACGCCGTGACGTGTCTGCGCGGCGCGGGAGTTGGGCCCCGCGGCCCCCGCGGCCGGCCGAACGGCAGCGGAAAGGGCCGGACGGCCCCTGTCCCGGGAGGGCCGTGCTTTGGAGGCTGGAGGTGTCATGGCGGTCCTGGGCCGTCGGTCCGGTTACCGAGGAGGCATCATGCTGAACGCTCCGCACATCGTCAGTGACGTGATGACCGAGACCGTGGCCGCGGTCGACCGCCGGGCGCGGTTCAAGGAGATCGTGGAGACCATGGAACGGTGGAAGGTCAGCGCCCTCCCCGTCCTCGCGGGGGAGGGGCGGGTGGTCGGGGTGGTCTCCGAGGCCGATCTGCTGCCGAAGGAGGAGTTCCGTGAGTCGGACCCGGAACGGCTGGCGCAGCTACGGCGGGTCGACGACGTCCGGCGGGCGGAGGCGGTGACGGCGGGGGAGCTGATGAGCACCCCCGCGCTGACGGTTCCGGCCAACGCCACGTTGTCCCAGGCCGCGCGGATCATGGCGCGCGGGTCCGTCAAACGGCTGCCGGTGGTGGACGGGCACGGCGTGCTGCGCGGCATCGTCAGCCGCGCCGACCTGCTGAAGGTCTTTCTGCGTTCGGACGAGGAGCTGGCGGAAGAGGTCCGCCGGAACGTCCTGAGCGAGCTGTTCGCGCCACCGGCCCAAGGTCTGCAGGTCGAGGTCGCCGACGGTGTCGTCACACTCAGCGGGCAGGTCCGCGACACCTCTCTCATCCCGGTGATCGCACGCCTGGTGCGGTCGGTCGAAGGGGTGGTGGACGTGGCGTTCGACGTCACCGGGCCGGCGTCCGTGCGGCCCGATGCGCAGGCCGGGGAACCACGGATCTGACCGCGCAGGGCAGGGGCGGCGGATCGGCAAGAGGTGGGCCGAGCCGTCACTCCAGCCCGGCCGCATGGTCGGGAACGTAGTGCTGCAGGTCGCGGGGTGGGCGTTGGTAGCCGGTGTTCGGCGGCCGCGGCGGAAGGTCGAGCTCCGGCGGGGAGATGTGGTGGTAGGGCACCGTGGACAGCAGGTGGGCGATCATGTTCAGCCGGGCCCGGTGCTTGTCGTCGCTCTCGACGACGTACCACGGCGCCTCGGCGATGTCCGTGTGCACGAACATCTCGTCCTTGGCCCGTGAGTACTCCTCCCAGCGGGTCAGCGACTCCAGATCCATGGCGGACAGCTTCCAGCGCCGCGTGGGGTCCTTGAGCCGCCGCCGGAACCGTTGCTCCTGGACCTCGTCGCTGACCGAGAACCAGTACTTCCGCAGCAGGATCCCGTCCTCCACCAGCATCCGCTCGAAGACCGGGCACTGCCGGAGGAACCGCTGGTGCTCGGCGGGCGTGCAGAACCCCATGACCCGCTCGACGCCGGCGCGGTTGTACCAACTGCGGTCGAAGAGCACGATCTCGCCGGCTGCGGGCAGGTGCTCCGTATAGCGCTGGAAGTACCACTGGGTGCGTTCGCGTTCGGTGGGCCTGGGCAGTGCCACGATCCGTGCGACCCGCGGGTTGAGGTACTGGGTGACCCGCTTGATGGCGCTTCCCTTGCCGGCCGCATCGCGTCCCTCGAAGACCACGACGAGCCGGGCACCCTCGTGACGCACCCACTCCTGCACCGCCACCAGCTCGGTCTGCAGGCGGTACAGCTCCCGCTCGTAGACCGCCCGGGGCAGTTTGGCGCGGTCCTTGTCGCCTCGTTCCTTCGCCATGAGACGACGGTACGAGGAAACGCCGGTTCCCGGCTCGGGCAGGTGGACTGAACGGAGCCGGGGCATCCGGCTCGGGGCGCGGCACGGGGCGTGGCGCGTCCGGGATCGGCCGGCCGGCAGGGTGGGGGCCGGACGGCCCCTGCCCGGCGCGGGCGGACGGCAGCAGGCTGGAGGTGGGACCACGGCCGTGCTTCCGCGGTCCGTATCGAGGAGGCGTCATGGAGCACTCTCCGCACACCGTCAGCGATGTCATGACGCAGGCCGTGGTGGCCGTCGGGCAGGAGGCGGGGTTCAAGGAGATCGTCGAGACCATGGAGAAGTGGAAGGTCAGCGCGCTGCCCGTACTGGCCGGGGAAGGGCGGGTGATCGGCGTCGTCTCCGAGGCCGATCTGTTGCCGAAGGAAGAGTTCCGGGGCAGCGTGCCCAGCCGTCTCGAACAGGCACGGCGGTTGGAGGATGTGCGCAAGGCCGGCGGCGTGACGGCCCGGGACCTGATGAGTGCTCCCGCCCTGACGGTGCACCCCGGCGACACCCTTGCCCAGGCGGCGCGGACGATGGCGCACAAGTCGGTGAAGCGGCTTCCCGTGGTCGACGGTGAGGGGTTGCTGCAGGGCATCGTGAGCCGTTCCGACCTGCTGAAGGTCTTCCTGCGTTCGGACGAGGAACTGGCGGCGGAGGTGCGTGCCGACGTCATCGACCGGCTGTTCGCGGGCGCCGCCGAGGACGTGGAAGCCGTGGTCACCGATGGTGTGGTCACGCTCCGGGGCAGTTTCGCCGCGGCCTCGCTGCTGCCCGTCGCGGCCCGGTTGGTGCGGGCGGTGGAGGGCGTCGTGGATGTGACGCTGGACGTCACGGCCATGACTCCGGACCTGACGGAGCCGCCCGCGGCGGGGCCGAGATGAAGCAGCGACGGGTCGGCAGCGTGATGACGGACGACGTCGTCAGTGCGCGGCGGGACACCTCGACCGAGGACATCGCGCGGTGGCTGGCGGAGTACGACATCAACGGGCTGCCCGTGGTGGACGCCGAGGACCGGGTGATCGGCGTCATCTCCGGGACGGACCTGGCGGACGAACGGGGCTCGGGGGCCGGCGCCGGCAGGCTGACCGCCGGTGCGGTGATGTCCGCTCCCGCTCGTACGGTCCGCGCCGACGACTCCGTCGTCCGTGCGGCCCGCCTCATGTGTGCGTGCGGCGTCGAACGGCTCCCCGTGGTGGACGAGGAGGCCCGTCTGGTGGGCATGGTCACCCGGCGGGACGTGCTGCAGATCTTCGCCCGGCAGGATGCGGACATCCGCCAGGAGGTGATCGACCAGATCGTGGTGCGGGCGCTGTGGTTGGGGCAGCGGAGCATGGACGTCGTGGTCCACGACGGGGTGGTGACCCTCAGCGGGCATCTGGAGAGCAGCGGCGCGGTGGCCGTCGCGGTGCAGATGACCCGGCAGGTCGACGGGGTCACCGCGGTGGTCAATCGGTTGACCTCGGCGCGGGAGGCGCCGTACCGCCGGCCTGGGTAGCCGCTCGCCGAACGCTCGGCAGAACCTTCGGTACCTGGCCGTGGCTCAGGGCTGCCGGTGCCGTCCCTGGGCGTCTGTTTCCGCCCAGTCCTTCTCCCACTGGCCGTAACGCCGATGGTTCAGCAGGACGACTCCGGCCTTGTCCGCGCCGATCAGCAGCAAACCGGTGGTGGACGCGGCGACGATGCCGACCGCGATGCTCTGGACGACGGCGTCTTCGGGAGTGACCGGGTCCGTCAGCAGGGCTCCGTGCCGGTCGACCCGTGCGGTGGTCCGGTCGCCGGCCCGCAGGCCGGGTTGCACGGCCGTCACTCCGGTCCGCACCGTGCCGTCCCGGGCCGTCCACCGCACCGTGGCATGGACCCGGCCGGCGGTGCCGCCCGGGGAGTCCACACCGATGACGGTGGGGGCGTCCTCCGCGAGGACGGCGGACACCGGCACCGACGCGTGGCTCTGCTGCTCGGCCGCACGGCTCACGACCCCCGCGGCCACCACCCCGCCGGCCGGGGCCAGCACCGCGATCAGCACTCCCGTGATCAGCAGCAGCCAGGACTCCGCCACGTCCGTGCCGCGCTTGAGCGGGTTACGCAGCCACAACCACCGGATCTTCGTCAGAGGCATGGCACACCTCTTTCGCCCTGCCCTCCGAGCGTGGCACACCCGGGGAGCGCGGGCGAGGGCCGAACGGACTTATCGGGAGACGCGTGGGGAATCGCCGGTGGGCGGAGGGGCCGCCCGGGCCTGGCGCGGCCCTCGGGGGTGCTTCACGATGGGGGTAGACGGCGTCGGCCCGTACCACCAGCCCGGAGGACGCCATGAGCGAGGCAGCCGGCTTCTCACCGCAGCGACCGATCCGGGTGTTCCTCGTGGACGATCACGAGGTGGTCCGTCGTGGCGTCGAGGACCTGCTGGATGCCGAACCGGACATCGAGGTGGTGGGCGATGCGGGGACGGCGAGCCATGCGCTGGCCCGCGGACCCGCGTTGAGGCCGGACGTGGCGGTGCTCGACGTGCGGTTGCCGGACGGTGACGGGGTGTCCGTCTGCCGGGAGCTGCGCTCGCGCATGCCGGGTCTGGCCTGTCTGATGCTCACCTCGTTCGACGACGACGAGGCGTTGCTGGACGCGATCATGGCCGGTGCGGCCGGGTACGTCCTGAAGGAGATCAAGGGTGCGGACCTCGTGGCCGCGGTGCGCACGATCGCCTCCGGACGCTCGATGCTCGACCCGGCGACGACCGCGCGGCTGATGAGCGCGCTGCGGGGCGAGGAGGCCGACGAGCAGTCCGAAGCCGGTGCGCTGGCGAGCCTCTCTCCGCGGGAGACGGAGATCCTCGGCCTGATCGGCGAAGGGCTGACGAACCGTCAGATCGGCAAGCGGCTCTACCTTTCGGAGAAGACCGTCAAGAACCACGTCTCCCGCATGCTTGCCAAGCTCGGCGTGGAGCGGCGCATCCAGGCTGCCGTGCTCGCCACCCAGGTCGCCCCCGCCCCGGGCCGGGCGTCCGGCCGGCAGCACGGCTGAGGCGGCACGACCGGGCCACACGAGGCGGCCGAGGCGTGCGGGAGCGCGTCACCCGGCGGGCACCGGCACCTGCCACACCAGCCGGGCGCCACCCCCCACCGGCGTCTCGACGGCCATCGCGCCACCCAGACTCTCGGCCCGCTCGGCCAGGTTGCGCAGACCGCTGCGCCGGCCGCCCGCCGGGATGCCCACCCCGTCGTCCTGGACGGTCAGGGTCAGCGTCCGGTCGCGGAGGACCAGGGACACCGCCACAGCACCGGCGTGCGCATGTCGCGCCGTATTGCTCAACGCCTCGTCGAGTACGGCCAGTACCTGCTCGGAGATCTCCGTAGGCACCTCGGTGTCCAGGAGGCCTTCCATACGGAGCGACGGCGCGAAGCCCAGTGCCCTCGCGGCCCGTTCCACGGCGCTGACCGTGCGGGCCCGCAGGCCGTGGGAGACACGGGCGGACTCGTGGGCGCGGAGCCCGAAGATGGTGGAACGAATGATCTTGATGGTCTCGTCCAGATCGTCGACCGCCCGCATCAGCCGCTCACCGGCCTCCGGATGATCGACGAAACGCAGCGTGCTCTGCAGCGTCATGCCCGTGGCGAAGAGGCGCTGGATGGCCAGATCGTGCAGGTCGCGCGCGATGCGTTCATGATCCTTCAGCAGAGCCAGCTGTTCGGCGGCCCGGCGCTGGTCGGCCATCTCCATCGCGAGGGCTGCCTGGCCCGCGAACGTCACGAGCGGTGTGGTCTCCGGCTCGGTGAACGGATCGCGGCCGCGGATCCGGGCCAGCAGCAGCGCGCCCCGCATCCGGTCGCCGGTGATCATCGGCACGGCGATCGCGGGCCCCAGACCGCTCCAGCGGGGCGGACCGGCCGTGATCCTCCGGTCGTGCTCGACATCGAGGCTGGTCAGCGGACGTCCGGTGCGAAGCGCCGTACCGACCAAGGAGCCGTCGAGGGGGAGGACCAGACCGCGATGGGCATCGGCCTCCACGCCGACGGCGAGTGCGACGCTCACGTGGTCGTCGTCGACCGGCAGGGCCAGCGCGCCGAGATCCGCCGCGAGAATGCGCACGGCGTGGCCGAGGATCATTTCGAGGACGTCGTTCTCACCCGGCCCGGGCAGGAGACCGGCGACGATCTCACTGTTGGCCTCCAGCCACTGCCCCCGGTAGCGGACCTCGTCGTACAGACGGGCGTGATCGATCGCCACACCGGCCGCCACGGCCAGCGTCGCGAGCACCGTCTCGTCCGCGGCGTCGAAGGGACGGCCGCCGCGCTTCTCGGTGAGGTAGAGATTGCCGAACACCTCCTCGCCGACCCGAATCGGCACCCCGAGGAAGGAGCGCATCGGCGGGTGGCCCGGCGGGAATCCGTACGACGCCGGATGGGCGGCGAGCTCCGTCAGGCGCAGCGGCCTGGGGTGGCGGATCAACTCACCCAGAATTCCGTGCCCCTCCGGAAAATGACCGATGGCCTCGGCCTGTGCGTCGGGGATCCCGACGGTCAGGAACTGGGCGATCCGGGTGTCTTCGCCGATCACCCCGAGCGCCCCGTACTCGGCGTCCACGAGGACGACCGCGACCTCGACGATGCGGCGCAGCACCTGCGACAGCTCCAGCCTGCCACCCACGGACATGACCGCTTCGAGCAGCAGATGCGGCGACCGGTCCGAGGTGCCTTCGATCGCCCGGAGCCGCTCCTGCAGATCGTGGGGCAACGCACCCAGGCTGAGGTGCGCCCCGTCGCCCCGGTCAGGCCTCTCGCCAGCCACGATGTCCTCCGCGGTGGCCGCCCCGGAATCCGCGGCCACACTTCCACGGTAGTGACCGCGGCGGGACGAGCACGTTCGTGCCGGACGTGTGGGGCGCCGGACCGGTCGGACAGCGCGGCGGTGGGCCGTTCGGCCTCCTGGCGGCACCCTTCGGCTCATTGCCGGCCGGGGGAGCGTTCAGCAAGCTCGATACGTGGGACGGGTGCATCGCGACCCGTATCCCCTCCTCGCTGGAAGAAGGACAGCCATGGAGCCGGAAGTGATCACCGTGGGGCTCGACGGCTCTCCCGAGAGTCTGGCAGCGGCACAGTGGGCAGCCGACGAAGCGGACCGGCGGCGCTGGGTGCTGCGACTCCTCCATGCCTGGGTCCTGCTGGCAGCCGAAGCACCCGACACGCCTCCCGATCGCGACCAGAACGCCGGCGCCCGGCGCCTCGTGCGCCGGGCACGGGAAGAGGTGCGGGACCGCCATCCCCACGTCCAGGTCATCGAGGACCTGGTCGGTTCGGAGCCGTTGCCGGCGCTGTTGCACGCGGCGAACGATTCGCGGATGGTCGTGCTCGGGACCCGTGCCCTGACGGCATGGGAGAGCTATGTGCTCGGCGATGTCAGCCTGGACGTCGTGGGCCAGGCCGATCGGCCGGTCGTGCTCGTCCGCGGGGGCTGGTCCACCGAGGCACCGCGATCCGAGGGACACGTCGCGGAACCACGCATCGTCGTCGGGGTGAGCCTGAACGGGCCCTGCGACCCCCTCCTCGACTTCGCCTTCGACACCGCGGCGAGCCGTGGCCTGCCACTGCAGGCCGTGCACGGACGTGCGCTTCCGGCAACCGCCTACGTGCCGTGGGGGATCGAACCGGAAGTGGCGGAGGAAATCGCCAAGGAGGCGGACAGTGAGCTGAGGGAAGCGATCCGCCCCTGGCGGGAGCGCTTCCCCGACGTACCGGTACGCCTGACCGTGCTGCCGGAGAACCCGGCCCGGGCCATGGTGCAGACGGTCCCGGGCGCCGAGCTCCTGGTCGTCGGCCGGAGGAGGAACCATCCGCGCTTCGCACCCCGGGTCGGCCCGGTCGCGCACGCCGCGATGCACCACGCCACCTGTCCGGTGGCAGTGGTACCCCACGACTGAGAGGACCTTTGGCCCGGCCCGTGACGGCGCGTCCGGGCGGCCTGCTCAGATCCGCGGCACGACCGCCACCGGGCAGCGGGAATGGTGCAGCACGGCGAACACGACGGGCCCGAGCAGCATCGGCGTCCGCTGCACACGCCGCCCCACGACCAGCAGACCCGCCCGGGAGCAGGACTCCAGCAGGACCGGCGTGATCCGGCCCCGTTGCAGGTGGGCGACGACGTCGACATCGGGGAACTTCGCCCGCCAGGGCGCCAGAATCCCGGCGAGCTTCCGCTCCTCCTCCGCCGCGAGCTCCGCTTCGTCCACCGGAGGCACGGTGGTGGGCACGCACTCCACCACCGGCGGCTCCCAGGCCCGCACGGCACGCAGGCGCGTGTGATGGGCCTGGGCGGCGACGAACGCGAACTCCAGCACCGCCTCGCCTCGCGAGCCGGCTTCCTGGACGCCGACCACGACTTCGGGCCGCTCGTAGGCGGCGCTCTCCTCCTCGCGCACGGTCACCACCGGGCACTGTGCGCGCCCCAGGACATGAAGGCTGACCGAACCGAGCAGGAAGCCGGCGATCGCGCCGTGCCCGCGCGATCCGAGCACCATCATCGTGGCCAGACCACTGCGGTCCACCAACGCGTCTACCGCCTGCTCCGAGACCTGCTCGGTCGTCACCGCCACGCCCGGATGCAGCTCGTGCGCCATGGCTTCGGCCGCTCCGAGCACCTCGTCCCCGTGGCGCTGCCGGTCCGTGGCCGCCCGGGCGCCGGGGGCGTTCAGCGGCTGTGAGACCCAGGAATGGAGGAGGTGCAGCGGAACGCCCCGGGCCGCCGCCTCCGCGGCACCCCAGCGCACGGCCGGCACGCTGTTCCCGGTGCCGTCCAGACCTACGACAACAGACCCGCCCATGACGTACCTCCGCGCACCCAGGGCCCGGATACCGGCTTCCTCGTTCCAGCATCGCCGCAGCCCGGAACGGATCCCATGGGCCGAGTGGGCCCGGACGGGGGCCGGGTGGCGGTGCGGGCCCGGTTCCCGTCCGGCGGTCCGTCGCCGGGTGGCCAGGGGGGCTGTTCGGCCCACCGGCCCGCGCCGAACAGCCCTTGCCCGGAGCACCGTCCGCGTGGGCACGCTGAAGGTTGACCGACTTGCGGAAGGCCGGCCCGCACGCCGCCGGCCGGAAACCGGGAGCAACCGTCATGACCACGGAGCCACTGCTCACAGCGCTGCCGGCCGAAGGGCGGGAACGCCTGATGCGATTCGCCCACGAAGTGTCGTTCCCGGCAGGAGAGCGGATCTTTGAGGAGCACGGGCTCGCCGACCGGTTCTGGATCATCCGCACCGGCTCGGTGAACCTGGACGTCCACATCGCGCCCGGCCCACCGACGGTCGTCGACATGCTCGGGCACGGCGACCTGGTCGGCTGGTCCTGGCTGGTCCCGCCGTACACCTGGCGCATGGGCGCGGAGGCCGCCACCCCGGTGCGCGCCTACGAGTTCGACGCCACGGCCGTGCGTGCGCTGTGCGAGGCGGACCGGGATCTCGGCCTGGCAGTGACCCGCCGGGTCCTCGGCATGCTCGCACGCCGCCTCCAGGCCACCCGGCACCGGCTGGCCGACATGTGCGCGCCGGGGGCGACCACCATGCCGGCCCCGCCGTGAGCGGTTTCGTCCGGCGAAACGGCCCGGACGCCTCACGCGGCGATTACGGCCGAGACGCTTCACGTACGGCTGCCGGTCCGGGTGCTGCGCCAGCCTGGCCGCAGCGGACCGGCCGGGGGATGAGCCGATCGGCCCCGAGCGGTGGCCGGCAGGCCCGAAAAGGCCCGGGTGGCCCACGGACAGGGCCCTACGGACCCTGACGCGGTCCCGGCCGTACCGGCGAAGCTGAAGAGGTTCAGCGATCCACCCTGCCGGTTAGGGAGGCACCCGGTGTTCACCAAGATCCTCGACGACACCCTGGTCACGAGCCTGGTCGCCGACGCGGTCACCGCGCCGTCCATGCACAACGCCCAGCCGTGGCACTTCCGCTACGCCCGCCACAGCCGCACGTTCACCCTCTCCGCCGACCTGGACCGCGCGATACCGCAGGCCGATCCGACGACCCGCGGCATGCACCTGGGCTGCGGAGCGGCGCTGCTGAACCTGCGGGTGGCTGCGGCCCATGCCGGCCACCGCACGTGGACCACGCTGCTGCCCGACCCGGACAGCCCGGCACTGCTGGCGACCGTGCGTCTGGACGACCCGCACGGCCACGCCGACGAAGCCCTCCCCGACCTCCACCCGGCGATCCGCGAACGCCACACCAGCCGCTACCCGTTCACCGAGCGGCAGATCCCGGAGACCCTCCGCACCGCCCTGACCGAGGCCGCGGCCCGGGAAGGCGCACGGCTGAGCTTCCTCACCGCCGCACACCGCGAGACCGTACTGGACCTGATCAAGCACGCCGAGGGCTACAACCGCATGGACGACGCCCGGGACGCCGAACAACACGGCTGGACCCGCGACACCGGCACCGGACCGTCCGCCGACGACGGCATCCCGGCCTACGCCTTCGGCCCGCGCAAACGCGCCGGCGACACGCCCGTCCGGGACTTCGCCGGCCGGCACGCCGTGCCCGACCGTGGCTACGCCGACTTCGAGCAGAGCCCCCAACTGGCCTCGCTCAGTACCGCCGAAGACGGCCCCGCCGACTGGCTGCGCGCCGGCCAGGCACTCGAACGCGTCCTGCTCGTGGCCACCTCCGAGGGAGTCGCCGGTTCGTTCGCGACGCAGCCCGTCGAATGGCCGGACCTGCGATGGATCCTGCGCGACCCGGTCACGGGCTCCGGGTACGTCCACATGCTCCTCCGCCTGGGCTACGGCCCACAGGGACCCCGCACCCCGCGCCGCCCGGTGGACCAGGTATTGACGATCGCACCGTGAACGAGGCTCGCATCACCGCTGTGCTGCCGGACCTCCCGGGACCGAGAAGCCGCTCCTACTCCCGGCGGCCACTGGGACCTCGCACCCATCCCTGACGCATCGTCAATCCCACGGAGTGGTGAAGCAGTCGCCCGCTACTCCTGCCGGCGCAACCATCGGAACTCGCCCTCGTGCCATGCATCGGTGGGCATGAGCCCGGCGGCGGTGGCGACGGCGATTGACGCCTGATGTTCGGGGTGGATGTGGGCGATGACGGTCTGCACGGACTGTTGGCCGAGCCAGTCGACGAGTCCTCGGGCTGCTTCGGTGGCGATGCCTCTTCCCTGCCACGGGGTCCCCACCACCCAGGCGATCTCGGCGAGGGAGCCGTGGCCGGAAGGGCTGACCGTCGCCTGAACCGTGCCCGTCAGGCAGTCCTCGTCACGCAGCCGGATCACCCAGTTCAGCCAGGAGACGGCCGGATCGGCTGAGCCCGCGGTCATCCGCCGGTAGCGGGAGCGCAGGGCTTGCGGGGTGTCCGGGGCGCCGCCGATGAAGGTGTGCAGCACCGGATCGGACAGTACCGCTGCCATCTCTTCGGCGTGCTCGACGCGAAGGGGCAGCAGGTCCAGCCGCGCGGTGCGGATGGCCCGGGCGGTGAGGGTGCTCATGCCGCGACCGCCTCCATACCCTCGCCCCAAGGTCCCTCCGAGCATTCAACCACCGGCAGCAGGGCGGTTGTTGCTCGGTGATGCGGCCACTGTAGTCGTGCGGGGCCTTGTCGCAGTGTGAGGGCGGCGATGACAGTGCCACCCATCGCCGCGACGCCGATCCAGGACGCTGTCGTGGCTCCGGATGAAGTGCGAGGGTTTGGAACCGGACCAACTGGCGTGCCGCTCGGTGCCGCCGTCGACCATGTCCTTGCTGGGGCTGGTCCGCCATCTTGCCGAGGTGGAGCGGGACTGGCGCAACTGGATCCTGCCCGGCGACCCGGCCCCGAAGCTGTACGGGGCGGATGACGGCGACTTCGAGGGAGCCGTTGCGGAACCGGAACTGGTCGAGAGCGCATTCTCCGATCTGGCCCGCGAACAGGCGGCGACCGATGCGGTGCTGGACGGGTATCCGGATCTGGGTGCGCGGGTGGGTCGCGACGACAACTCCGTCCGGGAGCTGTTGGTCCACCGGATCGAGGAGTACGCCCGCCACTGTGGGCACGCCGATCTGCTGCGCGAACGCATCGACGGCCGGGTGGGGCAGTAGCGCACTCCTCCCGCAGCTCCTTCCGGTCGCCCTGACCGCACACCCGCGGCTTAGAGCATGACCGGTGCCGACCTCACACAAGAGCCGGTTTGACGGCCGTCACCGGTCCTTGGCCAGCGCGACGAGCTCGGCGAACAACCCGCCGGCGTGGACCAGTTCGTCGTATCCGCCCTGCTCGATGACCCGGCCGTCGCGCATCACCAGGATGCGGTCCGCCAGCCGGGTGTTCTCCAGCTGATGGGTGACGACGATCGTCATGCGCTCGGCGGCAATGCGCTTGACCTCAAGGAAGATCTGGTGTTCGCCGCGCGGGTCCATCTGCGAGGTCGGTTCGTCCAGGATCAACAGGGGCGTGCGCCGGTAGAGAGCACGTCCGCACACGAGGCGCTGCCACTGTCCTCCGGACAGCTCCACCCCGCCGAAGAGTTCCCGAGCGAGCAGGGTGTCGAGTTGTCGGGGCAGCTTCTCGATCGCTTCGCGCATCCCCACCGCGTCCACGGCCTCCCACACCGCCTCGTCGTCCCATGTCTTGGGCTGCCCGAGGGTGATGTTCTCCCGTGTCCGCAGTGGCCAGCAGGCGAAGTTCTGCGGGACCAGTGCGGTGCGTTTCCATACGGCGTCCGGGTGCGCGTGGGCGAGGTCGATGCCGTCCCACACGACGTTGCCCTTGTCGGCCAGGAGGATTCCGGTGATGAGTTTGGCCAGCGTGGACTTGCCCGAGCCGTTCTCGCCGACGATGGCCAGGATCTCGCCGCGGCGCAGAGTGAGGGACACTCCGTTGACCGCCGGCTCGTCCTTTCCGGGGTACCGGTACACCACCTCATCGAGGCGGATCTCCTCCACATGGTCGGGGATGGTCAGCTCGCCACGCTTCGGCGCACGCTCGGCGGCCATGTCGAGGAAACTGCGCATGTCGGCGAGGTACAGGGAGGTGTGGAACAACGCGGCGCCGTAGATGACGAATTGGGACAGCGCGGCCAGTGTCGTTTGAACGGCGACGACCGCGGTGGCCGCGACGGGCAGCGCGACCCGGCCGGTGGTGGCCAGCCAGGCCAGGGTCGCCCAGGTGCCCAGGAGGAACGCTCCGCCGACCGCACTGGTCACGAGGACGATGCGCAGCATGCGGGGCGCGGCGCTCAGGGTCCGTTTGTCGATGCGCTCGGACAGGGCGCGGTACCAGAAGGTGAGGTAGCCGGTCATGCCGTTGGCACGGACTTCGTCACCGTGCCGGGAGTAGGTGGCCCACCAGCGCATCATGCCGCGGACGTTGCGGTCGCCCACGTTGGCGTAGTGGGTCTCGTAGTCGACGCGTGCGCAGAGCACCGCGCCGGTGCCGGCGGGGATGACGGCGAGCAGGAGCAGCGGGAGCATCATCCAGTGCAAGGCGGTGATGACGCTGCTCGCGGCGATCATGCGGATCAGGGAGGCCATGAAGCGCTGGGCGTCCTGCACCATCATCCGGGTGCGTGTGACGCCGACTTCGGCGGCTTCCTGCCGGTCGGCGAACCCGCTCTCCCCGTAGGCGGACGCCTCGACCCGGCACACGGCGGAGACCAGCGCGACGTCCGCCTCGGTCATCAGCAGAGGGGTGATCCGTCCGTCGGCGTAGGACGACAGAGCGCTGCTGATGCGGCCCACACCCGCGGTGGCTGCGACCACGATCAGGGCGGGCAGCGCGGCGTGCAGACGTGGGGACACGGTGCCCGGCCCGAGGAGGTGCGTCATGGCCTTCGCGGTGAACCCGAGCACCAAGGCGGCCGAGGCGCCCGTGAGGAGCTGGCAGATCAGCAACAGTGCGACCGCGGGTTTGTCGACGGACCAGGCCATCCGCGCGGTGTGACCGAGCACAGCCGGCAGGCGCCGGCACATGGCGGTGAAACTGGCTTCGGCCAGCGGATTCTTGCCGTGTTTTCCTTCGAAGGTGAGGGCGGCCGGCGGGGGAGGGGGCGGATTCTCCGCGTGGGCGGTCGAGGCGTCGGTCACAGTCATCTGCATCCTCCCTGGGGCGGGCGCCGCGCCTGGATGGCTCGGCGGTGCACGGCATAACGACAGGCCGACGGAATCGAACGCGCTCGATTCCGGACGGCCTGCGGCCCTGGAAACGCCAGGAGTTGACGTCCTGGGAGCGGCGCTACGGCCGTTGCGGCGGGGACGGGGATTGGCCGAAACACCGAGGACCGTGAAGCGAGTGACGGATGGGACGTGGCACGTCCTCGCAGCGTCTTCGCGCCGGGGTGCGCCGGCGAGGTGATGCGCGCCATTGGGGGAGAGATGTGGAGGTCTGCCCGTTCCGGGCTCGTCGAGAAGGGATCTCGCTAGCATCTCGTCGGACGTGTCGAGCAGAGGGGGAACTCATGCTCTTGAAGAGGCTGGCCGCCGTGGGGGCGGGCATCGCGCTCATGGTGGGCCTGAGCAGCACACCGGCGAACGCAATCCCGCGCACCACCGGTTTCCGGAATCAAGCCACGGACAAGCCGTGCCTGGACTTCCGGGCCGACTACGGTCCCTACGTCTTCAACTGCAACCGCACCGACTACCAAAGGTGGCACTGGGACGACGACTACGAGTACACCGCGTTGCGGCAGGTGGCGACCAAGCTGTGCCTGACACTGCGCAACGACCGACTGACCATGAAACCCTGCGCCGCCGCTGACCAGGCAGCACAGTGGCAAATCGACGAAACCGAACCCGTTCTGATCCGGAACAGCGTCAGCCGCAAGTGCCTCGCGCGGATGGCGAACGACCGCGTCTCCACCGCGCCGTGCACCGGGGGCCCATCCCAACGCTGGACGCTCCGGTAGACCTTCTGGAAGAGGAATGAGCGGAGCTGGTCCGCAGTCAGGAGAGTGTCCCCACCCGGTCACTCTCCTTCTCCGAACGGTCGACCTGCTCCGCGCAGGCGAGGCTCTGCTTCCCTGCATCCTCCTCGGTGCGGGCGCCACCTTGCCGGCCCGCGCGCCACGCCCCGGGTCGCTCCGCCGGCGGAGCCGCCCGGGATCCGCGGCGCATCTCCTGCAACCCCTTGTCGATCCCGTCGCGCAACCAGCCACCCACGGAACGCTCCACCCACCGGTTGACGGCGTACGAGAGCACCAGCATGAGGGCGAGGATCGACAGGAGCAGCACGGGTGCCGGTAGACGGTGCCGCAGCAGGGCGATGAGCGTGAAACCGATGTACATGTGCAGCAGATAAAGCGGGTACGTCAACGAGCCGGCCCGGCTCAGCCAGCGCCACCGCACTCCGTCGAACACCCCTAGCGCGATGGCCGCCATGAGGAGGAAGGCCAACAGCACTCCGATGCGCGCGGGCCAGTCGTGTGCGGTCGCGGCCTTGTCCCCGAGGTTCATCACCACGCGGCCCTTGACGTAGTGCTGGGCCAGCAGGAATTCGACCGCGACGATCGCCCACAGCAGCATCGTGGGCCGGAAGCGGTGCATCAGGTAGAAGGCGATTCCCGCGATGAAATACGGGGAGTACGGTGCGATGGCCCATACCGAAAGGAAGCTGGTGTCGGCCTTGTAGGCGACCACACCGGCCACCGTCCACAGGCCGCAGAACAGTACGCATCTGCGGTAGGTGACGCCCTTGTAGACGACGAGAGCGAAGAGCAGGTAGAACTTCAGCTCGATGAACAACGACCAGTAGACATCGTCGAGATCGGACACCCCCACGCCTTGCTGCAGCATGGTGAGGTTGGTCAGCACCGTCTCCAGACTGTCCGCACTGCGGACGCGGGGCCACAGCGTCAGGACCGAAGCCGTCAGGAGGACGGCGACCCAGTAAGCGGGATAAAGGCGCGAAACCCGGGACTTCACGAAATCGCCGAGGGTGCGGCCCCATGCGCTCATGCAGATGACGAATCCGCTGATCAGGAAGAAGACTTCGACACCCAGCCAGCCGAACTGTGCGACGTGGTAGAGCTCCGGTGAGAACGCCCGCGGATCGTTGCCCCACCCGTCGCGAAGGGTGAGGTAGTGGTAGCCGAGGACCATCAGTGCCGCCACGAACCGCAGCCCGTCGAGCACATAGAGTCTGGGTCGCTCGAGTGCCGATTCCGAAGGTGCCGGACCGTCAGGCGCGACCAAGCGCATACCGCGATTCCTCATTCTTCCTGGGGTGTCGGGCATCGTCCTCGCTCCCCGTGGGCGAGTGAGGAATTGTCTCTTCGATCGTTGCCGACATCGGGGATGCCGTGCGGCAGGGGTGGCGCACGGCGGCACATGAACCGGTGGGGGGTTGGTTTCCGGCTATCGTGCAGGAAGATGTGAGGCCCCGCTCTTCGGTTCAGTCGGTGCCCCGCATTTCTCCCTCCCGACCCGCCGGACCACGCGCTGCCGGGCTCCCGGTCGGCGTCGTCAGCGTGCCGGGGCTGTCGGGGTCTGCTCGATGAGGGTGGTGGTGGCGCGGTCGAGGAACTCGCAGAATTGGCGGTGTTCGTCGGCGCCGAAGCGGTCGGTGAGGGCGCGTTCCAGCACGATGACCTCCTGGTACGCCCGGTCGAGCAGGTCCCGCCCGGTGTCGGTGAGGGTGGCGATCATGACCTTCGCGTGGGCCGCGGAGGCTTTGCGGCTGATGAGTTCCTTGGTCTGCATGCCGTTCAGGACGGTCGCCATGCTCTGCTGGGAGACGCCGCAGGCCCGGGCGAGTTGAGCGCCGGACCGGCCGTCCGTGCGGGAGAGCGTCAGGAGCACCGTGTACTGGGTCATGGTGAGCCCATAGGTACGCAGAACCGCCTCGTGGTGTGCCATCAGCGCCTGCTCCGCACGGCGAAGGCGGGTGCACAGGTACTCCTCGACAGGCACCTCGGACATAACTCAACTCCCTTACTTGACTCAACTACCTGAGATTTCTAGATTCAGCAGTATCAGGTTACTGAGTCAACGCAGGAGGTTGAAGCTCGATGAAGGCTGTTGTCCTGGGTGCCGACGATCACTTCCGTCCGACCGAGGTCCCCGCCCCGGTTCCCGGGCCGGGCGAGGTGGCTGTGCAGGTCGCCTTCGCGGGCGTCCAGTGGGGCGATGTGCTGGTGCGGGCGGGGCACTTCCCCCTCCCGCGACCGTTCGTGCCCGGCTTCGAGGTCGCGGGCCGGATCGCCGCGGTCGGCGAGGGAGTGGCGGAGAGCCGGGTGGGGGAGCGGGTCGTCGCCCTGGTGGGTGGAGGCGGCTACGCCGAGGTCGTCCTCGCGCCGTCCGTGCTGGCGATCAATGCGGCAAGCATCGATGTCCGCACCGCGGGCGGGTTCGGCTGGATCGCCCCGACCGCCTACGACCTGATCAACACCGTCGCCGGAATCGGCTCCGGCGACAGCGTGCTGATCCACGCGGCTTCCGGCGGAGTCGGCACCCTGGCCGCCCAGTTCGCCGCCGCGGCGGGAGCGCGGCGCATCATCGGCGTGGCCGGCGACGCCGACCGGGCCGCCTATGCCCGCCAGTTCGGCTATCACCGGGTCCTGACGCGTGCGGAATTCCCGCAGGCTCTCGGCGAGGAGACCTTCGACGCCATCCTCGATCCGGTCGGAGGACCCACCCGCACCGCAAGCCTGGCGCTCCTGGCGCCACACGGCCGGCTCGTGGTCTACGGCAACATCGCCACCTTCGACCCGGTCGACATCCCGACGTACGACCTGCTCATGAACGGGCAGTCGGTGATGACCTACAACAGCAACCTGCTGAGCCGGACCCACCCGGCCCGGCTGGCCGGCAGTGCCGCCGGAGCGCTGGCGCTGGTGGCCGACGGCTCGGTGCGCATCGACATCACGGCCGAACACGAGCTCGCCGACGTGGAGACCGCAATCGCGAACCTGGCCACCGGTACCACCCGCGGAAAGAGCGTCATCCGCGTCCAGTGACCGCGGCGGCCGACGCGTGCGGAAGGTCCTGAACGCCGTGCCATGACGGGGAACCCGGCAGGGCGGCCGCTCCTAGTACGAGTGCCGCTCCTGACGGTTCGTCCATGCCGCGTAGGCCTTGGAACCCAGTTCGGGGTAGATCTGCTTGATCTTGATCCGGCGCTGGTCGAGCGGTTTGGTGAAGTCCTCGTACTGGAACGAGTCGTCGAAGCCGATTTTCCGGGTTTCCTCCAGATCGCAGCCGAAGTAGACCTCGTCGATCCGCGACCAGTAGATGGCGCTCATGCACATCGGGCAGGGGGCGCCGCTGATGTAGATCGAGCAGCCCTGCAGCATACGGGCGCGTTCGGGGACGGGGTCCGGCGAGCCCTCGGGGCGTGGGACATACTCCAGCGTGGTCTCGTTCTGGTGGTCCGGGGAGATGGACGGCGCCTCGGGGTTGAGCGTCTGCACGGCCTTCCGGATGGTCTCCACCTCGGCATGGGCGGTGGGATCGCCGGTCAGCAGTACGCGGTTCTGCCCACGGGCGATGATCTCGCCATCGCGTGTGAGCACCGCCCCGAACGGGCCGCCCCAGCCCTTTTCGACGGACTCTGTGGCGAGTCGTACTGCCTCGGCCATGAGCTCTTTGTGTTCCATAGCGGAGTCTCCCTCGACGTCGACCAATCGGCCTTTCCGAGAACCGGGAATTAAATGCCCCATTTGCCGTTTAAATGCGTTATGTACTAGGCTACTCAAGGTGAGTGCCCGTGCAAGCCGTGACTCCTCGGCCGACATTGCCACCGTGGTGACCTCGCAGAAGGTCCGCGAAGGCCGGGCCGATGAGTACCGGCGCTGGCAGGACAGAACCAACCATGCGGCCCGTGAATTCGAGGGTTTCGTGGGCGCCGAGGTATACCCACCCGGTGCCGGCGGTGCAAATGAATGGGTCACTGTATTCCGCTTTTCCGGAGTGGACCACCTGACGGCCTGGCTCGATTCGGACCGGCGGGCGGCGCTGCTCAAGGAAGCGCACGGACTCTTCGAAGCGCCTCCGACCCAGGAGGTGCTGCGCGGCGGCAGTCCGGCACAGGAGACGCCGAAGGCCGTCACCGCCGTCATTTCCCACGACGTCGAACCAGGACGCGAACAGGGCTTCCTCAAATGGCAGGAGAAGACGCTCAAGGCCCAGGAGAAGGCGCCGGGGTTCATGGGCTCCGAGCTCTTCCAGCCGGTCGAGGGCGTTCAGCAACACTGGGTGGTCGTCTTCCGGTTCGACTCCCGCGAGCATCTCGACGACTGGCTCGCATCGGACGTGCGTGCCGTGCTCCTTGAGGAGGGGCGCAAGTACTTCACCGCTTATGACGTGCGCAAGGTCAGCTCGGCATTCAGTGGCTGGTTCAGGTTCGGCCACGGCAACGGTGAGGGCGCGCCGCCCAACTGGAAACAGGCGATGACCGTGCTCCTGGCGCTCTATCCGACCGTCATGGTGCTCACGCTGACCCTCGGAGACGCACTGAACCGCGTCAAATTCCCCCTCTACCTCGCGATGTTCCTCTCGAACATCCTCAGCGTCAGTGCGCTGACCTGGCTTCTGATGCCGCTGGTGAACAGAGGTCTCGGGTTCTGGCTGGCGCCCGGCCGGACCCTCGGCCGCCGGTCGCAGCTGGCGGGCATCGCCGCCGTGGCCCTCTGCTATCTCGTGTCCCTCGCCGTCTTCGCCCTGATCACCCACTGACGCTCCTGAAGTTCCGCTAGCGCATCGAGGAGGCGAGATGGGCCGACGGACACCGGTGTCCGCGCCGGACCTCGACGGGACCCTGATCCGCCGGGGCGATACCGGATACGAGGACACCCGAGCCGACATGGTCTGGAACCGTGTCACACCGGCACGGCTCCCCGACGTCATCGTGCGGGCCGCCTCGGAGAGCGACGTCGTACGGGCCGTCGCCTACGCCCGCGACCAAGGGCTGCGCCTCTCCACCCGCTCCGGCGGGCACAACTGGTCCGGCGCCCCGCTCCGCGACGGCGGGCTGCTGCTCGACCTCTCCCGACTGCGCGGATGCACCCTGACACCGGCCGACGGCCCCGGCCCTCCGACGGCCGTCGTCGGGCCCGCCGTCACCGGCCAGGAGCTGGTCGCCGCCCTCACCCCGCACCGACTGGCCTTCCCGGTCGGCCACTGCCCCACCGTCGCGGTGGGGGGATTCCTGCTCAGCGGCGGCCTCGGCTGGAACTCCCGCGCCTGGGGCGTCTCCTGCGCCGACGTCCAGGAGGTCCGGGTGGTCACCGCCGACGGACGGACCGTCGACTGCAGCGAGAGCCGGCACCCCGACCTCTTCTGGGCCGCGCGCGGCGCCGGCCCGGGTTTCTGCGGCATCGTCACCCGCTTCCGGCTCGCCCTGCACCCCCACCCGGTGTCGATCATGACGACCAGCTGCACCTTCCCGCTGGCCGACACCGCCCGGGTCACGAAGTGGGCGGAGCCGATCGCGCGCGGGCTGCCGCCGTACGTGGAGACCGCTTTCGTACTCGCGGCGTCCGGCCCGGCGACGCCATCGGTCCCCGCGGGGCCCCGCATCACGGTTGCCGCCACAGCCTTCGCACCCTCACCCGAGACGGCCCGGCAGGCCCTCCGGCCTTTCACCGAGTGCCCCTTCGGCGAGCTCCAAGTCGCTGGGGAGCCGCCCGCACCGACCTCGTACGCCGCCCTGCACGAGGGCGCGAGCGCGGTCTGGCCACCGGGCCACCGCTACGGCGCTGACACCCTGTGGGCCCCGGAGAGCTACCACACCCAGCTCACCCGCCTGGTGGATCCGGTGGCCACCGCGCCCTCGGGCAAGTCGCTGGTGCTCGCGCCCGTGCAACCGGTCTCCGAGGACCCGGCGCTGCTGAGCAACATGGCCTTCACCCCGCTCGGCGCCTCCTACCTGGTCTGCTACGCGATCTGGGACGAGCCGGCCGACGACGCGACGAACGACCGCTGGCTCCGGGAGGCGATGGCCGCGGTGGACCCGCGCGGCGACGGCCGGCACTACATCGCGGAGGCCGACCTGGAGGCCGGCGGCCCGCGGGCCGGAGCCTCGTACACACCGGCCGCCTGGGACCGTCTCGCCGAAACAAAGGCGCGTTGGGACCCGGAAAACCTCTTCCACTCCTACCTCGGCCCCTGAGCGGCCCGGCGTGCGGGCGCCCATCCGGGGGGCGCGAATCATCAGCAGCTTCACCCCCGCGGTGGCTGAGCCGGCTCGCGTCCGGAGTCCGGTGGCAGGTGCTGCCGCGGGTAACCCCTTGGGGCGTCTGGATGGGTGTAGGGGGCGTCGCGTTGGGGTGGGCGAGGGCGGGGGAGTGTGCGCCTGGCGTGGAGAGGTTGTGTAAATGTCTGTGTTTTGTAACACCAAACCTGAATTCTTCCGGCAAGGCATGACGTGGGGTCACTGTGTGGGGGCCCGGTCAAACCGGCCGGGCTTCCGGTTTCTTTCCGGCACCTGCATCGGGGTGCCTCAGGAGGGGATTTCGTGTTCCATCACGCTTCGCGCATCGCCGTCGCCGTAGCGGGGGCTGCGGCTCTGGCCGCCACCGCCGCGCTGCCCGCCGCCGCGGCCGACCACCACCGCGGCCACCACGCCCCGGGCTCGCACCACCAGGTGCGCTCCGCGGTGGTGCTCGGGCCGATCCAGTACGACAGCCCCGGCCGCGATGACAACTCCAACCGAAGTCTGAACGCCGAATGGGTCACCCTCCGCAACACCGGCCGCTGGCCGGTGATCATCAAGGGCTGGACCCTCTCCGACAAGACCGGACACAGCTACCGCTTCGGCAACGTCCGGCTGGCCGGCCACAGCCAGGTCCGTGTCCACACCGGCATCGGCCGCGACAACCGCACCGACCTGTTCCAGGACCGCCGCAACTACTTCTGGGACAACTACTCCGACACCGCGACCCTGCGCAACGACCACCGTCGCATCGTCGACTCCAGGTCCTGGGGTCACCACGGCCACTGGGGTCACCACTGATAAGCCCCACTGCCGGTGAGGGCTGACGTCACTCACCGGCACCCGCCACGATGCGCCGCAGGGGTCCGGTCCTGCGGCGCATCGCCATGTCCGGCCCGACACCGCGGGTTTCCCCATGCATCCGGTGGCTCAAGGCTCGGCGACAATGACGGGCCCGAGGAGCAACTCGGCGAGACGGGGCGGGAGTTCCGTCGGAGTTCTCAGTCCTCGCAGCCCGCCGGTTGAGCACCTTGGTGGCGGCGACCTATGGCCGGGAGGCCTGGGGTGGGTCAGCCGAGGTTGGTGAGAGGGAGCAGGCCACGTTCCGCGAAGACCTTCTTGGCGACGAGTGTGGCGTTGATCGACCTCGGCATGCCGCAGTAGACGGCCGAGTGCAGAAGCGCCTCGGAGATCTCGGTGGCAGTCAGGCCGACGTTGAGCGCCGCGTTGATGTGCACCTCCAGCTCGATTTCGCAGCCACCGAGCGCGGTGAGCACGCCCAGGGTGACCAACTGTCGTGCGCGCGGGAGGAGTTCGGGACGGGAGTACATGTCGCCGAAGGCCCAAGCCACCACCTGGTGGCCCAACTCCGGTGAGGTGTCTGCGAGGGAGTCGACGATTCGCTGTCCTGCTTCGCCGTCAACCTGCTCCAGCACCTTCATGCCGTATGCGTAGCGGTCCTCGCGGTTCATGGTTTCTCCTCAGAGCCAGGTGCGCGTTCCGGTTCCGTCCGGTGCGCTGTGTCCAGCCTGGCCTGAGCGGCGACCCAATCTGCTCCACAGGCATTACTGCCTATACTTCCCATGCCTAGGAGGTATGGATGGAGCTAAGGCTACTCGGCTACGCGGTGGCGATCGCGGAAGAGGGCAGTATCAGCGGTGCGGCCCGGCGGCTGCATCTGACGCAGCCCACCCTCAGTCGTCAACTGTCAGAGATGGAGCGACAGTTGGGGATCAAGCTCTTCGTCAGGCAGGGGCGTGGGCTGACGCCGACGCAGGCCGGCCAGGTTCTGGTGCGGCGTGCGGCCACCGTGCTCGCCGAGGCGGAGGCCGCCCTGAAGGACGTGCGACTGGCCGCCCAGGGCATGACCGGGCGACTGGTCGTGACCTTCGCCGGTTCAGGCATCAACGGACCGCTCGGCGCGGCGCTGGGGCGCATACGACGTGAACTTCCTCGGGTGCAGCTGCAGTTGGAGGAAAGCTTCAACGATGCCGAGATGTCGACCGGTGTGCTGGAGGGGCGTTACGACCTCGCGGTCCAGCGCCTTCCGGTGCGCGATGCCCGGCTGGCCACCCAGGAGTGGTGGCGTGAACCGCTGACCCTGTTCCTGCCCGCCGGCCATCCGCTGGCCTACCCCGCCGAACCCGCCCCGCTCACCGCACTGGGCCAGATCCCCCTGGTCATCTGGCCGCGGGACGTCTCACCGCGGTCCTACGACGAGATCATCGCGCTCTGCCACGGCGCCGGTATCGTGCCGCAGATCGGAGCGGAAGGCCGTAGCGTGCAGACCCTCCTGGCCCTGGTCGCGGCCAAGTTCGGAGCAGCGGTGCTCGCCGATTCGCACCGTGCGCTGCGCCGCATCGGAGTGACCCCGCGGCCACTGGCCGATACCTCGACCACCTTGCACCTGGTGTGGCGGGCCGAGGACACCAACCCCGTCATCGAACGGATCCGTAGCGTCCTCACGGACGCCATCGGCGGATGAGATCGGCCCAGGACGACGTCGTGGCCGGCGGTCAGGCGAGAGGTAGTGCAGGCGAGCGCGCCGCCGGCCCCGTACGGTGTCAATGACCCTTCGTTCAGGGCGCCGGCCGAGGATCGATCCACAGCGCCTCGGAGACGGCGCACAGTTCGCCCTCCTCCGTGGTGAGCGCCACGCCCGTCATGTGCTTGCGGCCGGACTCCGACAGCAGCCACGCGTACGCCATGTACGGCTCACCTGCGGTGACCGGCCGCAGGATCGTCCCGGTGAGGGCCGCGGTCACCGCGCCCGGACGCTGGGTGCCGAGAAGGCGGCCCGCCCAGTTTCCCGGGCAGTCCAGGGCGCCCCAGACCAGTCTGTTCGGGAGAAGGCCGTCCGGGCCGGCGAAAACGGGCGAGGGGACCCAGGCAGTGGCCACCACTTCGCGACCCGGCACCGGCGTGGGGTGCATCCGCAGGCCGAGGTCAGCGGGACGCAGACCGCAGCCGAAGCAGTCGACCACACCCGCCGGCGGCGCCGCCCGGAACCTCTCGGCCGCGGCAACCGCCTCGTCCCAGGAAGGCGCGGCCGGCGTGTCGAGCAGCAGCTCGGCGGGGCACGCAGTGGCGAGGGGCCGCTCGTTCTCGCCCAGCTCCACACCCCCTCCCGCGGTTTCGGCGATCCGCACGGGCACTTCCGTCGGGACCGGCCCGCGGAAGTCCACCCGTACCGTCTTCGCCTCGGATCGCTCCGCCAGCAGGCCGGCGACATAGCCGCCGAAGGCCACCCCGGGATAGCCAACGTACAGCCCCGGCACCACGATTGCGTCAGTCCTCGTCATGGCCCCATCTCACCGCATCTGCGGCCCAGGCGCTCCACCCGGCCCCGGATGGGGAAACCTGCACTCCTGTGCCGTCGCTGCGGTGCCCGGCTTCAGGGGCACGTGACGACCTGCCCGGCCCAGGACAGACCGCCGCCGAAGGCCAGCAGCAGGACCGGGGCGCCGGGGGAGAGCTCGCCGCGTTCGGTGAGCTTGGACAGGGCGAGCGGGACGGACGCGGCGGAGGTGTTACCGGACTCGACGACGTCGTGGGCGACCACCGTGCTCGCGGAGAGGTCGAGTTGGCGTACGACGGCGTCGATGATGCGCAGATTGGCCTGGTGGGTGACGACACCCGCCAGATCGGTCAGGGCCAGGCCGGCATGTGCGCAGGCCTCTCGGGCGATGGCGGGGAGTTCGCCGGTGGCCCAGCGGAAGACCGTCTGGCCTTCCTGGGCGAAGTGGGGGTGCCAGTCGTCGACGAGGCGGACCGCATCCCCTCGGCCGGGGTCGGAGCCCCAGACGACCGGGCCGATGCCGGCGGCGTCGGCGGCGCTGAGCACGGCGGCGCCCGCCCCGTCGCCGAGCAGGACACAGCTGCGGCGGTCGGTCCAGTCGGTGACGTCGGACATCTTCTCGGCGCCGATGACCAGGGCATGCCGGGCGGCGCCCGCGCGGATCGTGTGGTCGGCGCAGGCGAGCGCGGTGCAGAAGCCCGCGCAACCGTTGTTGAGGTCGAAGGCCACCGGGGAAGGCAGGCCCAGACGTGCCGCGACCTGGGCGGCGATGGAGGGGCAGCGGTCGATCGCGGTGCACGTCGCCACCGTGATCAGGCCGATGTCGGAGGGCTCCAGTCCGGACGCGGCCAGCGCCTTGCCGGCGGCCGTCGCGGCCAGGTCGGTGACTGATTCGTCCGAGGCGGCGATCCGGCGGGTGGCGATGCCGGTACGGCGCCGGATCCACTCGTCGCTGGTGTCGACCAGGGCGGACAGGTCGTCGTTGGTCAGGACTCGCAGCGGCTGGTAGTGGCCCATGGCGGTGATGCGGCTTCCCGGCACGGTGGAACGCACAGGTGATCTCCTCGGCTCGGCGACGGGACTCCGGAATATAGCAACCGATCGGTCGGAAGCTAAAGGTTGGGCGGCTCGGTACACTGACGCCATGAGCCCTCGCAACTCCCGTATCGAAGCCCGCAGGACTCGGGAGCGCATCGTGGAGCGCGGCATTGCGCTCGCCTCGGTCGAGGGCCTCGAAGGGCTCACCATCGGGCGTCTTGCCGCCGACCTCAAGATGAGCAAGGCCGGCGTGCTCGGGCACTTCGGCACCAAGGAGGCGCTCCAGCTCGCGACCCTGCAAGGGGCCGCGGCGGCCTTCTCACGGTTGGTCTGGGAGCCCGTGGCGCACGAGAAGCCGGGCCTGCCCCGCCTGAGGGCCGTCCGCGACACCTGGATCGCCTATCTGGAGACCGGGCGCGACATCTTTCCCGGTGGTTGTTTCTTCACCACTGCCTCCACCGAGTTCGATGCCCGTGGCGGTCCCGTCCGCGACGCCGTGGCCCGCCTGTTGCGGATCTGGCGCCACCGCCTCGCCGCCGAAGTACGCACGGCCGTCGCGGCGGGCGACCTGCCCACGGACACCGACCCGGATCAGGTCGTGTACGAGTTGGTGGCTCTCTACCTGGCCCTGAACCAGGAAATCCAGCTCTTCGCCGATCCCACGGCTGCCGCCCGCACCCGCCGGGCCGTGAACCGGCTCCTCGACCAGCCGTAGAGAACCGGCAGGATGGAAGGTTGAGGGGTACGGCGTGACGGGACACGACCTGTCGCGCGACTGATGGGTTACGGTTTTCGGACTTGTCGGATCGTCGCAGAGCCACGCGGAGAGAACGTTTGACTCCTCACCACTCAGCCACTGCGCCTTCCGGCCCTTCTCGGACCAGCACCGCCTCCCCTGTGCGCGGCCTGCGCCGGCCCCTTCCCGTGGTGCGGACGGTGGCACTGGCGAGCGTGGCGGCGGCCGGTGTGCTGCTGCTGGGTGGCTGTATGCAGGCCAGTGCGCCCAAGAGCGCCGGGCATGCCGCTCCCGTCACCGGTCCGGCAGAACTCTGGCCCGGCAGCAAGCCCGCCCCCGCGGCTTCGCCGGCCACCGGAGGGCAGGAGAAACCGCAGCCGCTGACCGCGGTGCCGCGGGTGCCGTCCGGGGACATCCGGAAGGTGTCCGCCGGCTCCGTACTCCTGGCCCAGATCGACGCGGACAAGCGCCGCGACCAGCCGGTCTTCGACGAGGGAGAGGAACGCACCATCCGCTCCTGCGCCGGCAGGCCGGGTTCGGGCTCCTGCCCCGTACGGGCCCCCGAGTACCACGACCTCACCGGCGACGGGAAGGACGAGCTGATCGTCGGGGTGCGCAGCGGAAGCAACCTCCTGATCATCTACGCCTACACGCTCAAGCACGGGGTGGTGACCTCGATCCTCGGTTCCACCAGTTCCCCGCAGTCGGTGGAGGTCGCCGACCACAAGCTGGTCATCCACGAGCCCGGCGACGCGCCCGGATACGAGAGCCGCACCGTCTACGCGTGGGATGCGCGGCACCAGGTCATGACGATCCAGGACGTCGGCTACGGCCGGCGGGCCCCGTCCTCTCCCCCTTCTTCGGGCAGGTGAATGGTGCGCACTCGCCGACCGCATCCGCCGCGGTGGCTGCATGCCTGGACGGCGACGCTCTACTGGAAGGCCGCCGTCTTCATCACCGTCATGTGCTGCCTGCTCGCCTCGGTGCTCGGCATCCTGGTGCACGTCCTGGTCGACCGGCAGACCCAGGACCGTGCACGCCACACGGCACTGGCCGAACTGGACCGCAGTAAAGCCGTGTACGTCGCCGGGGACCCGCTGGACCGCAACGTTTCGGTGAGCCCGCCCGACCTCCCCGCGCCGCTGCGCGAGATGACCGTGCGGCGGCACGAGCGTGGTACCCAGCTCGCCACGCACCAGGGCCGCCCCGTGATGTGGGCCGCCACCCCCGTCGCCGGGGGGAAGGTGCTCGCGCTACGGCTCGACTACAGCGAACAGGCAGCCTCCCTCCGCGGCCTGGACGGGGCCATCATCGGCTCCTCCGCCGCCGCGATCGCCCTCACTCTGGCAGCGGGGCTGATCTCCGTCTCCCGCATCACCCGCAGACTGCACCACACCGCCCGCGTCGCCCGACGCATCAGCACCGGCGATCTCGACGCCCGCGTGAACGACCCCCGCGCCCGGCGCCCCGACCGGGCCCAGGACGAGGCCGCCGCCGTGGCGACCGCGCTCGACGCGATGGCCGCCAGCCTCCAGACCCGACTGCACAGCGAACAGCGCTTCACCGCCGATGTCTCCCACGAGCTGCGCACCCCGCTCGCCGGCCTGCACTCCGCGGCCGAGCTGCTGCCGCCCGGCCGCCCGACCGAGATGGTGCGCGACCGCGTCCAGGCCCTGCGCAGGCTGACCGAGGACCTGCTGGAGATCTCCCGGCTCGACGCCCAGGTCGAGAGCGCCGACCTCGCCATCCACCAACTGGGCCCCCTGGCCGAACGGGCGGTACGGGCCACCGGAACGACGACTGAGGTCCGCGTCGTAGCGGACGACCAGGTCGAGACCGACCGGCGCAGGCTGGAACGCGTGTTGGGAAACCTCGTCGCCAACGCCCACAAACACGGCTGCCCGCCCGTCGTGGTCACCGTCGACGCCCCCGTCATCACCGTGCGGGACCACGGCGACGGCTACCCCGCCTACCTCCTCGACCAGGGCCCGCAGCGGTTTCGGAGCCAGTCGGGCGGGTCTGACGCCGGCAAGCGGACCGGTCACGGCCTGGGCCTGACCATCGCCGCCGGCCAGGCCCATGTGCTCGGTGCCACCCTCCGCTTCGCCAACGCCCCCGACGGCGGAGCCGTCGCCGAACTCCATCTGCCACCCACCCCGGAGCAGCGTCGATAGCCGACCTGCTCGTTCCACCTTCCATGCCACGGCCGGAACGAGGAAGCAGCTCATGTCGACGCACCACAACCGGCCCGACGCCCCAACCACTTCCCGACGCCCCAACCACTTGCGGACACGGCCTACCGCAGCACCACGGTGACGCCCATCCGCTCCAGGAACGGCACCACCGCTTCGAAGTAGCTCAGCTCGCCGTTCGTGTCCACGCTGACGCCCGCCAGAGCCTGCCGGGCCACGTCCGCGTCGTGCCAGACGAGTGTGAAGGGCACGCGGGGCGCCTCGCCGCCGCACTGGCAGCCGCGCAACGCGTTCCAACACTGGTGCCATTGGAATCCCGGGCCGCCGACCGCCTCACCGATTGCGCAGTGCAGGCCCGTGATGTCCGTGGCGTACCGCCCGTCCAACTCGCACACCACGCCGGGCTCTTCGGGACCCAGACACACCTCCGTGAACCGTAGCCATTCGCTGCGCCCCTCGGTCGGGAACCGCGCCCATGCGTTACGAGCGCGGGGCGGACCCTCGCGCCAGGCGTCCCAGACGGGCCGGGCCGCGGGCGGGGAGGGCATGCGGCGGAAGAGCCCGCCCTTGAGCGTCACGTCGATCAACGCACCGCCCAGCATGGAGGGGCGGCATTCGTCGACGTCCACGGTGATGTGCTCCTGGACCGGGGTCGGCCGGCCCGTCCGGTCCAGGAGCCAGAGCTGCAGGTGATCGCCCCCGCCGTGGCGGGGGTGGACCAGTCGGCGCAGCAGGTTCGGCGAGGGCTCACAGCCGAGGAGCCGTACCGGTTGGTGAGCGGGGTCCGGCCGGTCGCCGTACAGGCTGCCCACCCGCCGACAACGCCCGATCGGGCTGCCGCTGGTGCCGTTCAGGAGGACGATGTCCGTCCTCGCGGGCTCCTTGCGGTACGAGGGCGGTGCGTCGGTGACCACGCACTCGACGACGAGGTCGAGCAGCGTGGGGTCCTCCGCGCTGGGCCTGCTGTCGATGACGACGGCGTCGTCGAACCCGAAGTAGTCATCGGTGTACGGATCCTCGGCGTCCAGGTCGTTCACGATGAGGTGCAACTCGCCGAAGGGAACAGGTGCGTGCGCCGCGCACCGCTCGGCGGCCTTGAGGAGCCGGCCGGTGGGCGCGCAGCCGAGGAGGGTCAGTTGCTCCCGGAACGCCGCCCGGTCCATGAACAGCCCATCGGCGTCGACGCACCGCGCCCACACCGTCTGCTCCCCGTCCCACTCCTCGCTGACGAGCGCGAAACGCAGAGGCAGCTCCCGGCCCCAGCCGATCTCGCGCAGCGAGCCGTCGTCGTCTTCGTCCATCGCGCCTTGCCCCCTTCAGCCTCCGAGGGCCAGGCCGATCATAGGTCCGGCCCTCAGAGGCCGGAGGGGTCGGTCCGGACATCAAGGGCCCAAGCAACTGAACACGTCCCCTTCGAGGGCGGTGGGCGGTGGGCGGTGAGCGGTGGGCGACGGGGCGGCGCGGGCCAGGCACCGCTCCCACCGCGTCGACCTGCGGATGTCAACCCGTGGGCTGATGGCGGTGAGGGATTGCAACCCGTGGGTTGATGCGGCTCGGTTGGGGCGGGTGACAACGTTCCTTTCATGCGCACGGATCTTCGGCATCGCGCACCGATGCGCGACCGCGAGCACGGCTGACTGTCGGTCAGTTGCGCTCGGATCCGTCGGAACACACCCAGGGAGGGGCCGTGACCACCACACCGTTCACCAGTCCAGACACCTTGACGCGCCGTCGCCTGCTAGGAGCCGCGCTGGCCGTGGGTGCGGCCGTGCCGCTCGGCCTCGCCGGGACGGCTCGGGCAGCCTCGGGCGCACCGGCCCCGCTGCAGCTCACCCTGCCCTCGCCGACCGGGCCGTATCCGGTGGGCACGGTGGCACTGCACCTCGTCGACGCCGCCCGTCCAGACACCGTGGCGGGCCCGGGGCGTCATCGGGAGCTGATGGCGAGCGTCTGGTATCCCGCCCGGGACGTCGGGCGGCACCCCCTGGCGCCGTGGATGTCCCCCGCCAACCTGCGGGCGCTGCTCACATCCGCCGACTTCCCCGCCGACGCCGTACAGGTGCCGCTCACCGCCGGCCACCAGAGTGCCCCGGTGCGGCGGAGCGACCGCGAGCTGCTGCCCGTCGTCGTGTACTCGCACGGGGCGCACAGCCACCGCGCCGACCACACCCTCATGGTGCAGGAACTCGCCAGCCACGGCTACGTGGTGGTGACGGTGGACCACACCTACGACGCCTTCACCGAGTTCCCGGACGGGCGGGTCCTCGGCCCGGACCCGGATCGCGCGATGGGGCCGGCGGACTTCGCCGCCGACATCCGGTTCGTCCTCGACTGCGTCGAGGAGCTCGCCGCCGGACGCAACCCCGACGCCGACGGCCGGTCGCTGCCGGAGGGCCTGACCAGCGCGATCGACCCGCGGCGCATCGGCATGTTCGGCTGGTCGAAGGGAGGGACGGCGACCGCCCGCGTCATGCTCGACGACAGGCGCGTTCGGGCCGGGCTGAGCCTCGACGGCCCCATGCTGCCCACTGTCACCGGCGACCTCGACCGGCCGTTCATGATGATGACCGCCCGGTTCACCCGAGCCCAGGAGCCCAGTGTCGCCGAGTTCTGGACGCACCTGCGCGGTTGGCGGCTCAACATACAGGCGGAGGGCGCCGTCCACTCGTCCTACGGCGACAACCAGGTGCTGTTCCCACAGCTGGCGAAGGTGGTGAAGATGACTGACGAGCAGCTGCGCGCCTTGATCGGCACCCTCGCCCCGGCCAGGGCGGTACGCATCCAGCAGGCGTACCCGCTCGCGTTCTTCGACCTCCACCTGCGGCACCGACGCGGGCATCTGCTCAACGGCCCGTCCCGAGCCTTCCCGGAGGTGACCTTCCTGCCATGAGGCGACGGGCGCGGCGCCCCCTCGTGGGTGTCGCGGTCCGGGGACGCTGCGGCGGTCCGGTGACCGTGTCGTCCGGCGGTTCGGTGATCATGCCGTGCGGCGGCTCGGTGACCGTGTCGTGCGGTGGCTCGGTGACCGTGTCGTGCGGCGGTCCGGTGATCGAGTCGCACGCCCGGTCAAGTGATCGTGTCGCGTCGCACGACCAGTCATGGGCCGCAGAACGACGTCCCGCGGGCCGGAGCGCGACACAAGTGGAGGCGATCCACCGTGTCATCGCCGCTCCGGCGGGCTGACGGGCTGACTGGGCGGGTCCGGCCCCGAGGCAGCGGCCCCGGCGCGGTGGCTTCACCAACCTCTCCGAACGGCACACCTAGCTAGTGGGGTATCGGGGTGTCCGAGAATGCGGCGACGCTGCTGGTGATCATGGCTGTGTGGTACATCATGAAGCCGATGCAGGCGTGCGCGTGCGCGCCGGCGTCGGAGTTGGGGAAGCTCGGTACCTGCGAGAAGCTGTTCGCCGGCATGAACCGGTAGCCCGCGGGCGGGTTTTGCCGGAACCGCTGGGTGTAGCAGCTGGACACGGCGCCGGGTGAGGGCGTCAGTTCCGCGGGTTCGGTGAGGATGAAGGGGCTGTCGAAGTCGATGACTTCGCGTATGAGTCCCGAGGGTTTCATCGCGGCGATGAACTTCCGCATCGCCAGGATGCCGGAGCTGAAGGAGGTGACGCCGACGTCCGTGAGATTCGACGGCGGGAGGAACGGCACGAACGCGGCCTGGGTGGCCGCCGTGATGTTGCTGAGGGTCGCGACCGGGTCGATGGAGAACATGTTCTGCTGAGGGTCGATGCCGAGCGCGGCCATGGTGGTGAACGGGACCAGCAGCGGAATCCGCCGGACGGACGCCAACTGGCTGCCCTGAAGCGCGATGTACCGCTGCAGACTGCCGGACCAGCCGCCGGTGAAGGTGGGGTAGTCGGCCTCCGTGGCGTGGATGAGCGGTGGCTGCGGCGGGGGCCGGAGCTGGACCACTGTCGGGTGGAAGAAGACCTGTATCCGGGAGAAGTCGGTGGTGCCGAACGGTACCGCGACACCCACCCAGAACACCTGACTGTCCTTGGTGACCTTGAACAGGAATTCGTGGATCGTCGAGGTCAGCTGTATCTCTTCCAGGAAGTCACCCTGCATCACGGGTTTGATCACCGGATTGGTCACGACGTGCGGAAGTGTCAGGGCGGGAGGATTGGTTTGCGTCACCGTGATGTTCATGGTCGTCATCTCACCTACTCGGTGACCTGGATCCGGAAGTACTTCCGTCCGGAGGCCTCCTGACCCTGCGGACGGCAGCGAGGAAGGCAGTGCACAAGGCAGTGCACACAGACAAGGCAGTGCACACAGACAAGACAAGACAAGACAAGAGCAAGACAAGGCAGGACAGGGACATGCGAACCGTCCCGAACCGCCCCTCACAACTTCAGGAGACACCCGTCGCTCGCCGCCCGCAACTGGGGCTGCCACGACGGTAAGCAGTTGTCAAATCAACCTGCGGCCAGGGCGAGCACCGCACTGAGTGCGGCGGCTCCGTCCAGGAGGGCTTTGGAGCGCGCCGCGATGCCGGCGTCCCTGGCAGCCAGCGCGGCGGCGACCTCCTCCGACCGGCGGGCGCACCGCATCTCCGGCATGAGGGTCCGAAGAGGTCCGATGCGGTATCCGGCCTTACGTAGTTGGTGAACGATCCGCGCATCCCGCACCTGGCTCGGTGTGTATCTCCGCGTGCCCCGTACCGGGTCGCGGTCGGGGATGACGAGATCCTCCCTGTGCCAGTGCCGCAACGTCGAAGGACGTACGTCCAAGGCGGCGGCGAGTTCGGAGATGCTCATCGCGTCCGAGGTGCGTACATCTTCGATCGGCTCGCCGGAGATTGCCTGGGCTGCCTGTTTGGCCTGGCTCAGTTGCCTGCGCTCCGCGTCGAGCCGGGCGTGCGCTGCGTCGAGCAGGGCAAGCGCCACCTGCCAGGTGGGCGACGGGTGGACGGCCCGCACGATCTCCTTGGCCTCGGTCGGACCCGCTCCTGCTGCCAGTGCCCGGTAGGCCAGGGCGGACTGCAGATGTATCTCCGTATAGATCCGGTAGCCGGCTGCCGTGCGCGTCACCGATGGAAGCACACCGGCGTGCTCAAGATTGCGCACCTGTTGCACGGAGCACCCGGCACGCCGCGCGACGTCGACGGTACGCATGCCCCCCGATTTGAGACCTGACATCGTGAAGTCCCTCCATCGCAGCCTCAAAGTCTCCACAAGCAGTTCAATGCAACGCTAGAGCACATGACCATGGACGAGATCATCAGCTTCGTGGACGGCCTCGACGGCGTCCTGACCCTCAGGCCCGCACCCGGCGACGGCTCACCGGAAATCGGCTGGGGCGACACGTTCTTCTCCTACGCACCTGATGGCGTCACCCCGACGGCGACCCAACCGTTCGCGACGATCGTGACCAAGAACTATCCCGGCGACGAGGCATCACGCCTGGACCGCCCGGACACCTTCCGCGTGAACATCTCTGCCGGGAAAGACGAGTTCATCCGGTGGACCGGCCACGCGCCACGCGAACCAGCCCCCACCGAGGTCGACCCCAGCACCGCCGACGCCGTGATCGCGCACCCCGTCTACGGCACCGTCGGCTGGCTGGCAGTGGTGAACCCAGGCCCGCGTACCGAGGCGGCGACCCGTGAGTTGCTGCATACGGCCCATCACCTCGCGCGCTCACGCCATGAGCGGCGCACGTAGAGCTGCCAATGGGAACGGGGGAGAGGAACGAGGGAAAGAGCTGGGGAGGGAGAGCAGCCGGGGAGGGAGCCGGGGGAGGGAGGGGACAAGACCCGGTTGACCAGCAGAGTCGCGATCGGTGCCGGGCCCCTTCGTCTCATCGGGCGCGCTGTGCAACCTTCTTCCCACCTCACGGGTCTCCACGCCGTACGTCTTACCCCGCACAGCGTGAAAGGCCCCCGTGCACCAGAAGAGACTCGTGGCCGCCCGGACAGGTGGTGCCATGTGCGCCGTCATCCTCGGCAGCCTGCTGGCCGCCGCCCCACAGGCAGCAGCCGCCGACGTCACCTGCTCGACCAACGTCTACAAGCGGACGTTCTACAACAACACCTCGTTCTCCGGCTCCCCGGTGAAGACCGACTGCGACGGCACGATCAGCCAGAACTGGTCCGGCAGCCCGGTCTCCGGCGTGCCGTCGAACAACTTCGGCGTCCGCTGGTCGGTGACCCGCGACTTCGGCTCCGGCGGCCCTTTCATGTTCACCGTCTCCGCCACGGATGGCGTCCGCGTCTACCTGGACGGCGTCCGCCAGATCGACCTGTGGTACGCCACCGGTGACACCGCCCGCTCCACGTACCTCGGCTTCGCCGTCCCGTCCGGCAAGCACACCGTCCGTGTGGACTACGTGAACTGGTCGGGCGCCGCGAAGGTCGCGTTCACGTACACGCCCCGGACGTCGGCCACGTACGACGAGACGAAGCCGCTCGCCCCCACCGGTGTGAAGACTGCCTACAACACCACGACCCGCAAGACGACCGTCTCCTGGTCCGCCAACAAGGAGATGGACCTGGCGAGTTACTCCCTCTACCGGCGGCCCGTCGGCTCCAGCACCTGGACGAAGGTCACCACGACCACCGCCCGCAGCTACACCGACCCCCTCGTGAACCCCGACGACCGCACGCCCTACTACTACGAGGTGCGCGCCACCGACAAGGCGGGCAACACCTCGTCAGGCAGCACGGACACCATCGTCCGTCCCCTGCCCGTCGTCCCCTCCCTGACCGGCACCTACGACAAGGCGACCGGCAAGGTCACCCTGAAGTGGCCGCTGAACACCGAGCCGCATTTCGACCACTACACGGTTCTGAGCAACGACTTGGTGGACGGCTACTACGTCTGGGTGCCGCTCGGCACCACCAAGGGCAACACCTGGACCACCGGCCCCATCACCGCCGACGGCGAGGCCCGCCACTACCGCGTCCTCGTCACCAACGACGGCGGCACGACCACCTACAACCCCAACCGGCTCGACGCCACCGCCACCAATGAGCTCTGGCTCAACATCCCCGACGGCATCGCCCCCTACTACGCCCCCGAGCTGACCCTGGGCTCCTGCCCGAGCGGCATCCAGGCGACCGCCACCGACGACACGCCGGCCCCGATCCGCGACTTCACCGGCTTCGAGATCGAGCGCCGTGCGGCGGGGACGGACACCTGGTCGGTCGTCCTGCACCAGGGCTACGACCCGCGCCGCGACTCGGCCACGGCCACCGTCTGCGACCCGCTGCCCGCCGACGGGCGCACCTATGCCTACCGGGCCCGTACGTACGACGCGTCCGGGAACTACTCGCCGTACAGCGCGATACGTGCCATGACCGTGCCGGTCGGCTGACAGACACGGGGCATGTGGGTTCGCCCCGTCGGCTAGGCCGGCGGGGCCAAGTGCTCCGGAGGGGCGGGTACCGGTACGGGTGCGGGCGGGCCTTGGGAAGCCGCGGCTCCGGTGCCGTTTGCTCCTGGCTCAGGCGGGGGTCAGAGTGAGAAGGGGACCACCGGTAGTTGCCGTACGGCAGTCGACTCGACGAGCCACCTGGACCGCACGCTGATCGGAAAGGACCGACGGGAAGGGCATTCGGAAAGGACATTCGGAAAGGACCTGTGATGACTGTTCCGCAGCCGCCCGGGCCGCCAGGGCCCCTTCATCCGGAGCCGGCCCCGCCCACCCCTGGTCCTCCGCCCAGTCCGCCGGAGCCGGGGCCAGGGCCCGTCCCGCCCGGACCCGAACCTGTTCCTCCGCCGCCTCACCCTCCGGAGCCCGAGCCGGAGCCTCGTCCAGGCCCCGATTGACTGGCGAGGGCTCCGGGCGGCCCGCCGGCCCGGAGCCCTATACGCGCAAACCGGTCAGACGCAGCGGGGCACGAAGGCGGGGTCCGCGGGGCCGCTGCGGCCGAGCGCGTTGAGCACCCACTGGGCGACGACCGGATCGTTGGGGCTTTGGTCGTGCTCGAAGGCGTCCAGGGGACAGCGGTCCTGGAGCGTGACGTTGGTGACCTGCTTCGCCGGCCCGCTGAGGAAGGCGCTGGTGTACGGGGTCACGACCTCGTCGTGCTTGGTGGTGATCACCGTGTAGTCGGGGCCCGCCACCGTGTCGCCCTTCGCGTTGAGGTTGGTCAGGAACGGCGAGCCGGCCATCTGGTCGGTGCAGGCGTCGCAGCCGGCAAACCCGGTCGGGATGGTCAGCGGGTTGGTCGTGCCGTGGTTCGAGGGCACGATTCCCACCAGTTCGTCGACCTTGGTGGCGCCGCCGAGGAAGTCGAGGTAGTAGCGGGGCATCATCCCGCCCTGGCTGTGACCGACCAGATCGACCTTCTTGGCGCCGGTCGCGCCGAGTACCGAGTCGACGAACGTGTCGAGTTCCCGGGCCGAATCGGCGATGTGGGCGGTGGCCTGGTTGCCGTAGTCGAGTGCGAAGACGCAGTACCCGGCGTCCTTGATCTGCGGCGACAGGACCGACCAGTTCTTGGCCATGTTCTCGAAGGTGCCGTGGACCAGTACGACGGGATAAGGGTGCGCGGCGGACGGCTTGCACGTCCAGTCGTTCGCGCCGGGCGGCGAGACGCCGTCGGCCTGGGCGGGGCCGGCGGTGAAACCGAAGAAGGCGCAAGTGGCCACCATCAGGGCCACGGGGAGGGTCCTCAGACGCATGCCGTTCCTTTCGCGGACCGCGCAGGCGAGACCCGCGTGGCCACCGGGTGCCGACTGCGCACGGGAGCCTGAATGCGGCGGCTCGGCCCCTTCGGCGCGGACGGCAACTGTGTCCCCTGTTCGGCAATGTCGAACAGTAAGCGGGATTCTGGATTCCGCTTACTGACGCGTCAACCCTTTGGACGCCCATTGAGGCGCTGAACACACAGGCCGCCCGCGCGACGCCGGGTCCGCCCGGGTTTCGCCCTGCTCTCCCCTGCCCGCCCGGCTTCGCCCCTGTCTCCCCTGTCCGCCCGGCGCTGCTCGTTGGCGCACCCTGCCCTCGCCACCGTCGTGCTGTCGGGCCCCCTCGGCATCCGGTGCGCACCGGTCCGACCGGCTTGGGCTCGGCGGAACACCTCAGGTTCTGTCTCCGTGAGCCAGGAAGCGGCTGTGAAGAGGCGCAGCGTCCGTGCGCGTGCGAGTCTGAATGGGCCGGATGCCGGCATCCTCCCGGAAGGAGCATGTCATGAGTGCCCAGTCGGGCCGGGCGAGACCAGGCGTGACGGATCAAGGCCAACGCACGGAACGCGCCGTGGACCGGATCGCTGACGACGCCAGGCGGGGCGATCGCCTGGGGTCGGGGGCAAAGCGGGAAGCGCAGCGGGCGCGGTCAGGCGTCGAGGGGGCGCGGACCAGGCAAGGCAAGCGACCCGACGGCGAAGGCTAGCCTTCGGCCTCTCCCTCCCCGCCCGCACGGAGTTCCCTGCAGAGGAAGGCAGGGGACGGATTGCCATGTGCACGTCCGTCCGTTCAGTCAGCGGCCGGGGGCCGACCGGCGGGACAGCGGATCGTCCACTCCCGGACTGTCCACTCCCAGACTGTCCACTCCAGCCGTAACAGCCGTAACGACCTAAGGCGCTGGATCCGGCAGGAACCGCTGATCAGGGCCGCCGATCAGGGCCTGCCGGTCAGGCACCAACGATCTGGCACCAACGATCTGGCACCAATGATCAGGAACGCCCCGCGGTGACTGCCACGAGCGCGGGCCGCAGTGCCCGACACAGGCAAGGCAATCCGGCGTCGCAGACAAGCCCCAAGGCTCGCAGACAAGCAAGCAATCAACAGCACCCAACAGCTCGCAGACAAGCAACCAACAGAAGGAACCCGACACAGGAAGAAGGACGGACGTGTCCGGCAGCGAAAGTGAGAACCCAGTAATCCCCTCCCCGGCCCCCACGCCGACCCGGCCCAGGACGAACCGGGACTGGTGGCCGAATCAGCTGGACCTTCAGGTTCTCCACCAGCACTCGCCCCAGGCCAACCCGATGGGCGAGGACTTCAACTACGCGGAAGAGTTCGCGACCCTCGACCTCGACGCGCTGAAGCAGGACGTCTTCGAGGTGATGACGACGTCACAGGACTGGTGGCCTGCCGACTACGGTCACTACGGGCCGCTCTTCATCCGGATGAGCTGGCATGCCGCGGGAACGTACCGCATCGCCGACGGCCGGGGCGGTGGCGGCGCCGGCGCTCAGCGCTTCGCCCCACTCAACAGTTGGCCCGACAACGCGAGCCTCGACAAGGCACGCCGTTTGCTCTGGCCGGTCAAGCAGAAGTACGGCCGGAAAATCTCCTGGGCGGACCTCCTGGTCTTCGCCGGTAACTGCGCCATGGAATCGATGGGGTTCAAGACGTTCGGATTCGGCTTCGGGCGCGAGGACATCTGGGAACCCGAGGAGATCTTCTGGGGGCCCGAGGACACCTGGCTCGGAGACGAGCGCTACAGCGGGGACAGGGAACTCGCCGGTCCCTTCGGTGCCGTGCAGATGGGACTGATCTACGTCAATCCGGAGGGGCCCAACGGCAACCCGGATCCGATGACTGCCGCCAGGGACATCCGCGAGACATTCGGGCGTATGGCGATGAATGACGAGGAGACGGTTGCGCTCATCGTCGGCGGCCACACGTTCGGCAAATGCCATGGCGCGGTCGATCCCTCGTACATCGGGCCGGAACCCGAGGCCTGTCCCCTTGAGCAGCAAGGCCTCGGCTGGCGTAACACCTACGGAAGCGGCACCGGCTCCGACGCGCTGACCAGCGGACTTGAGGGCGCATGGACCACGGAGCCGACGAAGTGGGACCACGGATACCTGGACAACCTGTTCAAGTACGACTGGGAGCTGACGAGGAGCCCCGCCGGCGCGCATCAGTGGACTCCCACGGATCCGTCGGCCAAGGACGCCGTGCCTGATGCGCATGATCCGTCGAAGCGGCACGCTCCCATGATGCTGACGACGGACCTCGCGCTGAAGCTGGATCCGGTCTACGGGCCGATCACGAAGAGCTACCACGAGAACCCGGACAAGCTCGCGGTCGCCTTCGCCAAGGCGTGGTACAAGCTGCTGCACCGCGACATGGGGCCCGTCTCGCGCTACCTCGGCCCGTGGATTCCCGAGCCGCAGCTGTGGCAGGACCCCGTGCCTGAGGTCGATCACGAACTGATCGCGGACGCGGACATCGCCGACCTCAAGGCCAGGATCCTCACCTCAGGACTGTCCATCTCCCAGCTGGTCACCACTGCCTGGGCGTCGGCGGCAAGCTTCCGCGGCACCGACAAGCGTGGTGGGGCCAACGGGGCACGGATCCGACTGGCGCCGCAAAAGGACTGGGAGGTCAACAACCTGCCCGAGGTGGCCGAGGTGCTGCGGACCCTTGAGCAGATCCAGCAGGACTTCAACGGCTCTCAGACCGGCGGAGTGAAGGTCTCGCTGGCCGACTTGATCATCCTGGGCGGGTGCGCGGCCGTCGAGCAGGCCGCGAAGAACGCGGGGCACGACATCACCGTCCCGTTCGCACCGGGACGTACGGACGCCTCGCAGGAGCAGACCGACGTCGAGTCGTTCGCCGTGCTCGAACCCAGGGCGGACGGCTTCCGCAACTACCTGCGGGCGGGGGAGAAGTTGTCGCCGGAGACCCTCCTCCTGGACCGCGCCAACCTGTTGACCCTGACCGCTCCCGAGATGACGGTTCTGGTCGGCGGCATGCGGGCGCTGAACACCAGCTTCAAGCGATCCCCGCACGGTGTCTTCACCCACCGGCCGGAGGCCCTGACCACCGATTTCTTCGTCAACCTGCTCGGCATGGGAACGGAGTGGAAGGCATCGAACTCCGCTGAGAACGTATTCGAGGGTCGGGATCGCGCCACGGGCGAGGTCAAGTGGACGGCCACCGCCGTCGACCTCATCTTCGGTTCGCACTCCCAGCTCCGCGCCGTCTCGGAGGTCTACGCGTCCCAGGACGCGGGGGAGAAGTTCGTGCGCGACTTCGTGGCTGCCTGGGACAAGGTGATGAACCTCGACCGGTTCGACCTCGCCTGAGCCCGATGTCCCGGTCGGCCACTCATCTGCCGGCCGGCCGGGACATCCTCGGACCCCAGGGGCTGATCCATCGCCGTAGCTGTGCTGACCGCAGACCGGTCAGGAATCAAGAAGCGCCGGTCATCGGGCCGCACCTAGCGTAAGAGCCATGGCAACCATCGAATCCCTCACCCTTGAGGTGGCCGACCCTACGGCCGCCCACCACTTCTACACCGCCGCCTTCGGGCTGGACACGCAGATTCGTCTGCGGGCATCGCAGGCCCCCAGCACCGGCTTCCGCGGCTTCACCATGGCGCTCACTGTGTCCCAGCCGGCCAACGTCGACATCCTCGTCAACGCTGCCCTTGACGCCGGCGCCACGTCGCTGAAGCCGGCCGCGAAGTCGCTCTGGGGCTACGGCGGTGTCGTACAGGCCCCGGACGGGACGATCTGGAAGATCGCGACCTCCGCCAAGAAGGACACCGGCCCGGCCACCCGGGACATCGACGAGATCGTGCTCCTGCTGGGGGTCGAGGACGTCAAGGCGAGCAAGCAGTTCTACGTCGGCCAAGGTCTGGCCGTGGCGAAGAGCTTCGGCGGCAAGTACGTCGAATTCGCCGCCGAGGGGTCCAGTCCCCTCAAGCTGGCCCTGTACAAGCGCCGCGCCCTGGCCAAGGACGTAGGCGTTCCCGCCGACGGCAGTGGATCGCACCGGATCGTTCTCGCGGGCACCGCCGGACCTTTCACCGACCCGGACGGCTTCGCCTGGGAGGCCACGTCGCTCGCACCCGCGTCGTCCTGACGCCCGGCCCCGGCCGAACGCCTCGAAGGAGCTGAGGCGGTGGGCAATCCAGGCACGCGGAGTCCGGGGGCGGGGAAGGGCCGCGTTCCCGCCGCGGCTACCGTGACCCAGAACCCCACCGAACCGATCAACCGAACCGATCCACGAACATCCACCGAACCGATCCACTGAACCGGTCAACCGAACCGATCCACTGAACCGGTCAACCGAACCGATCCACGGAACCGGTCAACCGAACCGATCCACGGAACCGATCAACCGAACCGATCCCTGGAGAGCCCCCGTGCCCGTGTCCCTCGGCGAGGACGTGGTGGCGCTGCTGCGCCGCCCCAGCACCTGCTACCTCGCCACGACGATGCCTGACGGCTCGCCCCAGCTCACCCAGACCTGGGTCGACACCGACGGCGAGCACGTCCTGATCAACAGTGTCGAGACGCATCAAAAGACGCGGAACATCGCGCGGGACCCGCGGGTGGCCGTCGCGGTCGCCGACCCCTCGGACCCTTCCGCCTACGTCCAGATCCGCGGTCGGGTGCTCCGGGTGACCACCGAGGGAGCGGTCGACCACATCGAGGCGCTCGCGCAGAAGTACCTCGGTGGCCCCTACCCCTGGTTCGGCGGCCGCGACCAGGTCCGGGTGATCTATGTGATCCAACCCGAACGCATCAGCAGCCCCCGCGGCTAGGCCGCTTGTCCGGAACATCCGAACAACAACGGATAACGACAACGGATGCCGCTGATCGCGAGACGCCCGTTGCGCCGGGCATACTCAGGACGGGAGCGCGCCGAGCTGGCGCAGTTGCGCGAGGACGTCGACGATGCCCCGGATCTCGACGATCCGCCCGCCGGCGAAGCGGAGGATGAAGATCTCGCCGTAGCTGACGGTCTTTCCGGTGGGCGGCAGGCCCTGGTACTCGCCCCGGTGGGTCCCGGTCACCGTGTTCCTGGAGACGACCTTGTCGCCCTCTGCGATGGTCTCCTCGACGGTGACGTGGAGGTCGGGGAATGCGCGCAGCAGCACCTCCCACACCCGCTTCAGGGCCTCCGCTCCCGTCGCGCCCATCGGCACCGGCGCGTGGAAGACCAGGTCCGGTGCGACGAACTCGTCGATGGCCTTCGAGATGACTTCCAGGTCTCCGCTGTTCACGGCGGAGTGGAAGCGGTTGAGCGTCGCTGTGTTGCTTGTTGCCCCGGCTGCCGACATGCGTTCTCTCCTCTGGTCTGTGCCTTCGCCGTGTCGCCCCACTGCTCGACGGCGTCTGAGCAGTAGGACGGCACGGCCACCGGAAATGTGACGCGACGCGCGGACGAGGTCCGGGAGTCACGCCATGGCATTCTGGGCGGACTTCCTGGCCAACCCCCTGCTGGAGATGCTGCGCTGCCGCGCCTGACGGGCGACCGGACATCCCGGTCGCCCGTCTTGGGGAATGCGCCCGAACGCTGCTCACCATGTAGGGCCGCCCGCTCTCGCCCGACGATGAGATCCGCATCGTCGACGTCGATGGCAAGGACGCGCCGGAAGGGGCGGTCGGCGAACTCCTCGCCCGCGGTCCGTATACCCTGCGCGGTTACTACCGGGCGCCCGACCACAACGCGCGCTCCTTCACCATCGACAGCTACTTCCGCTCCGGCAACCCCGCGCGGCGCACCTCCGACGGCAACTGGGCGCTGGCGGGCCCCTAGTGGCGGGCTGTGCCTTGAGCCTTGGGCCTTGGGGGTTGGGGCTTGACCTCAACCGCAGTTGATGAATGAGAGTCCATGTCCATGACTCGATTCCTGGATCTTGTGTGCCCCGCTGCTGGAACAGCGTTGTGGAGTGAGTGGCTTACTGGAACTGCCGAGCGTTCGCGTGCGGCCGCTGACGCTCTGATTGATGAATGGGCGGCAGCCGCGACACCGTCCGGTCGCCTGGCACAGCACGTTTACCTCTCCATGGATGGGGCCGGTCTCCTCTTCCATGCACAGTGGACCAGCGACGAAGCGCACCTGGCATGGGCTCGTGCCCGCCGCGCCGATGTCGTCAGTCGTGTGGACACGCTCGTGCCGGGTATCGAACGCCCCGGACTGACCAGAACTCGCCTGCATCACAGCGTCGTTCACGACGCGGAACGACCAGCCGGCGTCTTCGTGGTCAGCACGATGGCGGCGGGCGATGTGGAGGCGACGGGCGTGCCGGCGCCGGGTTTGCTCGCGGCGCACGCCCACCTTGCAACAGATGGCGAGCGTGCGATCGTCGTCGCAGAATGGACCGACGCCTTGTCTCATGAAGCCGCCGCCGGTGACGTCAGCTTCAAGCGGTACACGTTGTACCACTCGTTCGTCGACGACGTCTGATTCTCGATGCCGAGCGCGTTCACCGGGCCTGATGGAGGTCAGGAGTTGAGGGGAACGGCGCGGGGGGCCTCTTCTGGCCGCACCGCTCCGCCCGGGCGGCCGTTGGGGAGGCCGCACGGGCGGAGCGTGGTGCGGGCGTGCCTGGGGAGGGTGGGGCCGGCGGTCAGGTTCCGAGGAATCCGTCAGGTACCTGTTGCGCGTGTCAGGGACCTGTCATGCATACGTGTAGAACTTGGTGTGGTCCAGGAGGTCCGCCGGTGTCACGTCGTTCCACGGCTTCATCGTGTCGTGCAGGTCGACGACGTCGGGGGTGTCGCCGGTCGGGAGATAGCCCGAGGTGGGGTGCAGCTTCTGCCAGTCGGCCCAGAGCTTGTCGATGAAGCAGTGGTGCAGCCAGAAGACCGGGTCGTTGGGGGAGGCGCCGGTGGTCATCTGGCCGCCGACCCAGACGTGCACCCGGTTGTGCAGGTTGGGACCGCGCCAGCCCTCGATGTTGTTGCGGAAGCCGTCGGACGCGCTGTTCCACGGGGGCGCGTCGTAGACGTCCATGGCGAGCACCCGGTCGACCTCGGCCCGGGTCGGCAGATCGCGCACGGCGGTGCCGAGGGAGCGGCGCAGGAACGTCCGGCCGTCCACCCTGAGGTTCATCGGCCACCTGCCGCCGCTGAAGGCGAACGGGCCCGAGGTCACCCGGCCGTCGCCGCTGCGCCCGTCACCTCCGAGGAAGTCATCGGCCCACAGGGAACTGCGCGGGCTGCGGTCGACGGTCCAGTCCCAGTAGGGCAGGGTGACCGATGGGGTGATGCTCTGCAGCGCCTGCTCGAACTGCAGCAGGAACCTGCGGTGCCAGGGGAGGAAGGACGGCGACCGGTGGCCGGTCCGCTCCCCGTCGTCGGTGTCGCCGATGATGAACGCGTTGTGGGTGCTGATGAATTCGTCGTAACGGCCGGCGCGCTTGAGCTCCAGCACCGCGTCGACGAAGTTCCGCTTCTCGGTGGCGGTGAGGTTCGCCTGGTTCTTCCTGACTGCCATGTCGAGGACTCCTCGGTGGGGGGACGGGCAGGGTCGGGCCTCAGCCGGTGATGACGGGGACCAGGTCGGCGCCCTGGAGCCCCCGGACGGCGGCGCGCGCCAGGGCGTGCGGGGTGCTGAACTTCTCGTAGTGGTTCACCAGGCTGATCCAGGTGCCGTCGGCGTTCCGCATCACATGGAGGTCGTCGTTGTCGATGCGGACGACGAAGTCCATGCCGTCGTGCGGGCCGGCGAGCCGCTGTGCTCGCTTTCCGCGGCCTCCTCGGCCGCCGGGCGAATCACCCGAATCCGCCGGCCAGCCCGCTATGTGGCGGCCCTGGTACATCTCGTCGAACGGCTCGGGCTCGGGCATGTCGTGACCGCTGCCGGAGTGCCCGCCTGCCGCCGGGTGTCCGTGGCCGTCGGCGGATCGTGTGGCGGCGCGCTCGGCGGATCGTGCGACGGTGCCGTTGGCGTGGGCGACCGGTGCGGCCAGCACCACTCCCGCGAGTGATGCGGCGCTGCCGTGCAGCACCTGGCGTCGGGTGGGACGCGACATCTTCCACTCCTCTGGTGGGGCCTCGGCTCCCCTCCGGGGCGCGGCCGCCGCGGAGGGCAGGAGCCGGCGCGCCGACGATCGGCGCGCGCCGCCCCATGCTGACAGGGACGAACGGAGCATCAAGTCGGCCCGCATGTTCGGGCCAGGATGGAACAACTCCCGTACCCAAGTGCAGAGTTCAACGGCGTTGATCGTCCTTGTGCGGCGGTCGGGACGCTCCCCGGAAGCGGATATTCCGCGGTTTTCGCCGCCATTCACCGCAGATCCTTTTCTCCGCACCGCACATCGTGGTGCCGCGCACGACCCGAACTCGGCGCAAACGGAGGGGGTTTGGGTGTCGGGGGGTTTGGGCGCCCGAGGGCTTGCGGACGGTGCGCCTCCCGGGCCTCGGTGCCGGCGGACCGGCATCAACGCAGCTGCGAGGGGGCGCCAGGTACACGAGCGGGCGGACGGTCACCCGAAGGAGAGATCAGAACAACAGCGAATTTCCAGCTGCCGCAGTCCACCGCCGGCGACCAGGCAGGAAGCGCCGCCCCTGAACCGGGAATCGAGAGCCATGCGGGAAGCAGGAAGCAGGAAGCGGAAGGCGGAAGGCCGAAAGTCGAAAGCGGAAAGCCGACAGCCGACAGGCCAGGCACCAGCTCCTGTTCGTTGGCGATGGGCGCCCGGATCGTCGAGGAAGGTGGGCCGACCGGTCGCGCGGTGCCGCCGCCGGGAGGAAGCGGCGGGCACCACGTCGGTCCGGATGCGGGTCGGGATCAGCCGGAAGCGGCCGTGCCCCAGCTCTGGGTGATGACGACCTTGGCGTCGCTCTGCTGGGTCTCGGTCGGGAAGCTCGGCGTGCCGGAGACCTTCGGCAGCTTCGCCGCCGCGGCCCTGTCGAGCGTGCCGGCCTTCTTCATGGCGGTCATCAGAGCCGGACGGGCGAAACCCTTGAGTCTGAGGTTCTGGCCCTCGTTGCTGTAGAGGTACTCCAGCCACAGGCGCGCGGCCGCGGGGTGCGGCGCATCCTTGTTGATGGCCTGCGAGTAGTACTGGGAGAACTTGCCGTCCGAGGGGACCACGACCGTCCAGTCGAGGCCCTTGGACTTGAACTCGTCGGTGTACCCCGCGTTGAGGTAGTCCCAGTCGATGCTGATCGGCGTCTTGCCCTTTTCGATGGTGGCCGGGGTGGACTCGACGGGCGTGTAGTTGGCGCTCTTCTTCAGCTTGGCGAAGAAGTCTATGCCGGGTTGGATGTCGTCGAAGGAGCCACCGTTGGCAAGGGCTGCCGCGTACACGGCACCGAAGGCCGAACCGGACTTGGTGGGGTTTCCGTTGAGTGCGATCTGCCCCTTGTACTGCGGTTTGAGCAGATCCTTGAAGCTGGTCGGGCAGGTCTGCACACGCCTGGCGTCGCAGCCGAAGGAGATGTAGCCGCCGTAGTCGTTTGCCCAGCGGCCGATCGAGTCCCTCTGGACATCGGGGATGTCGGCGAAACCGGCGACCATGTACGGCGCGAGCAGCCCCTCCTGGGCGGCGCTCTGCGCGAAGGAGCTGCCGAGGTCGAGGACGTCGGGTGCGTTGTCCTTGCCCTTGCGCGAGGTGACTGCGCTGATTTCGTCCTGGCTGGCGCCGGTCGGGTTCTCGACCTCGACCTTGATGCCGTACTTCTTCTTGAAGCCGTCGATCAGGGCGCCGTAGTTGGCCCAGTTACGGGGCAGCGCGATCGCATGCAGCGTGCCCTCCTTCTTGGCTTCCTTGGCCAGGGCGTCGATGCCGCCGAGGGCCTCGGCCGTGGTCGCGGTGGCCGCGGTGCTCTTTCCGCCGGTGCTCGACTCGTCGGGGGCTGCGCTGCAGGCGCTTAGGGCGGGTGCGGCGGCGAGGGCGAGGATGCCGGTCAGGACGGCAGTCCTCGGCGGGAACACGGTCACGGTCTCTCCAGGGGTACGCACAGAGCATTGAGGGGATTCATGCGGGGCCACACAGGGGATGCACGTGGGGGGTGAGCACCTGTCCGACGACTTGCCTGAACAAGTTGGGCCTCAGTAGGCCCAACTATGGTGTCCGTCAGGTAAACATTGGTAAAACTAATGACTCCGATTCCCTCACAATCGCAGCTCGGAGGGGTCACCATGGCAACTCCCACGGGCTGACCGGGCTCCACAATTTGCGCACAATTGCGCGCGAGAGGGATTGCGGCGACCCGCCCCGAGAAGATCACCGGAGAGCCTCTCCGTCGAGCGCCCACCTCAGTTCTCCGACTCCGAATCGCCTCTGGGGCGACCTCGTTGCACTCTCTCGCCGACGGGGCGACGCTGGCCGCGCATCCGCTGCTCGATGCAATCAGCCAGGCAGGGTGGACGGTGTCCGAGCGAACCGATACGGGCGTGCATTCGCCGCCGCCGCGGTCGCGCAGTGCGCGTGACCTAGTCAGAAGGCGGGGCAATTGCGGCCATAACGGCCTGCCAGGGGGCGGAGTCGAAGAGGAGCCTGATCGCGGTGATCCGGCCCTCGTGGAGGCGGAAGTGTTCGGCCGTGTGCTGGGTGCCGACGGGTGAGGCGGTGTGCACGTCGTAGATCAAGGTCGCCTCGTCGTCGCCGTACAACTCGCTGATGAGGTCGACGCCGGTGACGATTCCCAGGAGTGCGTCGATGCCGTCGAGGTGGCCGGTCGGGCTGTCGGAGGCGACGAACGGGCTGCGGAAGGTGAAGCCGTCGCCGATGTGAGCGGCGGCGGCCGCGACGTCGCCGCGGAACCGGGCGTCGTGATAGGCCCTGACCGTACGGCGGGTCGGTGAATCGGTGGTCATGGCGTCCTCGGGACTCGTTGGTAGGGGAAGGAGAGGGGGAAAGGGGCCGACCGGTTCAAGAGGAAGCGGACTGGTCTGGGTCAGGGGGACTCGTACGCAGGTAGCGCTCGATCCGCTGCTGGTTCTCGACCAGGCGCAGGCACAGATGCCGGAATTGGTCCAGTTCGGCCGGGGTGAAGCCCTGGAAGACCGCCGACATGGCGCGTTGCGTCGGTTGGCGGAAGGACTCCAGCCAGTCGCGTCCGGACGGTGTGATCCGCACTCGGACCGACCGGCGGTCGTGCCGGTCCTGGACCCGCTTGACGAGATGGTCGCGCTCCAGGGTGTCCACCAGGCCGGTGATGTTCCGGGAACTCACCCCTCCGGCGCGCGCCAGTTCGCCGATGCTCAGCCCCTCGTCGGTGGTAGCGCCCAGTCGTACCAGGACGTCGAGTGCACCGGCGCTGAGCCCGCGGCCGGCCGCGCCCTGCGAACGCAGCCGGTCGACAGCCTGTGAGGCCGAGCGGACGGCTGCGGCCGCTTCCAACGCCAGGGTGTCGCCGTGGCACGCGAACGTGCCCATGGATGCCCGGACTCCGGGGTCGTAGAGGAGGCCGGCATCGTCCCTGGCCAAGCCCTCACGGGAATTATGTACGTGCTTCATAATGAAGCAGCACTTTACTTTCGCCGGGTCGTTTCGCCAAGGGGGGACGGAGGTTTTCCTACGCCGCGACCAGTTCCGGGGGCACCGCTGCTGGCTGCCCCGGACCGTAGGTGCCTTTTGCCTGCCCGACGGTAGGTGCCTCTGTAGGCTGGCCGCATCGGGGGGAGCCCATGCGCTTTGTGATGACCGACGACTATGCCGCGATCGTCATGTCCGTCGACGCTGGGCTACTGGTGGTGGGGGCCGTGCAGTCCCACGGCACCATCAATACGGTCAGAGAACGCATCAGAGCGGTGAATCAGCGATACGCGGCAGCCGTGAGAGTGCTCGCCGACCGGCTTCGTGCAGATGAAGAGCCGACGAACGCCGAACTGTGCCGGGCCCATGATTTGTCCCGAAAGGCAACCGGAGACCTGCGGCGACGGTTCGAGAGGCCGGCAACCGTGGGCTTGATGTGGGCCATCATGTCGTTCTGGCTGGTGGTTTCCGTGATTGCGACCCTCTGGTGGTCGGCAATGGAAGGACATGGCCAAGCACCGTGGCTGGCCGAGGGCACGTTGGCGGCGACGGCCCTCGCCACCCTCGTCCTGCTGGCAGAGACCATCCTCCGGTTCTGTTGGGCGGGCGAAGCGGCGACGGACGACTTGGAGCAGGAACAACTGCAACGCCACGTGGCTGCAGTCGACCTGGACGCCGAGTTGTACCACCGTGTGAGGCAGCGCCTCGATGAGTTCGCCCGGGACGGCTGCCGCTGAGGCCGCGGTGGACGCTCAGTTGTTCTGCTGCTGGGGCAGGCGATACGTCCCGCCCCACCGGCTGTTCAGCCGCAGTGGCCGGCCTCGGTCACGTACTGGTCGGCGATCTGGCCACGCCGGGTCATTGACTCTTCCCGGTTCACTCAACGTTGCTTGCTGCACCCGATGAGGAAGGCCCCTGAGCCGAGGGAGGAGTTGTGGCAGGACCTGTCACCATCGTGTCACCGTGGCCGCCGTGCCTTGGGCGGTAAAGCGGATGGATTGGTTCGATCGGGGAGTCTGGCGCTGATGCTGATCCCTGGTACTCGCGGATGAAGGGATAGCGATGAGCGAGATCGCTCCGAGGGAGCTCATCTGCCTCGCCGATGATGAGGGGAACAGCGTCACCGTCAATCTCCTGGGGCGCGATACCCGGTGGAGCGCCGGGCTCGACGCCGAGATCGTGGTCAGGACGCCTTTTGTGTCCGGCCGTATCGATCTGGTGCTCTCCGCCTCGAAGCTTGAAGACTGGTCCCACGCGCTGAACAGACTCGGTGCCGGAGAGGACGGCACCTGGATGGAGATGAGCAGGGGGCCGTCCGTCTTCATCCAGCTCATCGGCGAGCGTGACTGTCCAGAAGTGGTCGTCGAGGACGAGTCGGGCTCCATGGTCACCGTGCGGGTGCCAGTCGTCCCGCCGGACGACTGGATCGCCGACCACCGGCAGCGTCTGCGCAGGGTGCTGGACCACTGGGCGCCCATGCTGTCAGCGTAGGGAGACAAGCAGCTTGGAACCCCAGGCGGCGGAACCAGTGCAGATCCGCGAACCGGCCCTCTACCAAGCCGAGTTGGGGGTCGAGGTCCACGTAGAGGTCGCGTTTAGCCGCCCGGCAGGGGATGCCTGGCCGGGGTGCCTGGTGGTCAGGGCTACCGCAGGAATTCCGGCCATGCGGCCAACAGCCGCCAGGCACCGGCACGATGGAGATCGATTGCCGGAGGGGCCCATTCAGCACAGGAGGAGGAGATTCGGGGCAGGAGGGGGCCTTCAGGACAGCCAATCGGTGTAGTGGGTGGGGGCGATGCGGGCGTCGTTCGGGGCGGTGAGGACGTCGCCGTGGGCGGCGGCGAACATGCCGGCGCTGTCGTCGGTGACGACGGAACGCCCGTCGCCCTTGGCGGTCAGGGTGACTCGGCCGAGTTCGTCGAGGGGGTAGACGTCGGGACCTGCGATGTTGAGCACGCCGTTCAGGGGGCTGCCTGCGGCGACTTCGGCGACAGCGCTGGCGACGTCCGCAGCGGCGATCGGCTGGATGGGCGTACGTGGCAGGCGCACGGTGTCGCCGTCGGTGGTCATGGCCAGGGTCGCGTCCATGAACTCCATGAACTGCGTGGCGCGGACGATGGAGTACGGGATCGGTCCGGCCTTGAGGATGTTTTCCTGAAGCACCTTCGCCCGGTAGTAGTCCAGATCGGGCACCTGGTCCACGCCGACGATCGAGAGGATGACGAAGTGCCTGACCCGGCTCTTCTCGCTCGCGGCAAGCAGGTTGTCCATCGAAGTCTGGAAGAAGGCGAGCGAGGCGTCGTCGAAGGTCGGGGAATTCGTCAGGTTGATGACGGCGTCGGCGCCCGCCACGGCCACCTCCAGCCCCTGCCCGGTGATGATGTCCACGCCCGTGGACAGGGAGTGCGGTACGGCCTGATGTCCGTCCGCGTTCAGATTCTCCACCACCCGTGACCCGATAAGCCCGGTTCCGCCGACGACTGCGAACTTCATGGCCCAACCTTCCTTCCACAATGCTGCCCGATATGCGAGATATGCGGCCCTAACGGCACTTTACGTATACCCGCACTCGGACGCCGCCGCCGAAGCGATCACGACACGTCAGCCCCTCCGTCATAGCGTTCACTTTCAATTCATTGCAATGATCGCAGCGGCCGTCGTTGCATTATCGGTGAGATCGTTGCAACACTTTCTTTGCCTCTACCTGCACTGATGCCACGCCTACGCAAAGAGAGCGTTGCTATTAAATGGAAAGCAACGTAGCGTTTCCGTTGTCAGAAAGGCCCAGCGAGCACAGGAGAGCACAATGCAGAAGTTCGACACCCCCGCCCCGATCTCCGCCGTCCTGGACATCCCCGCCGGACGCATCCAGTTCATCGCCGCCGACCGTGCCGACACCACCGTCGAGGTCCGGCCCGCCAAGCCCTCCAAGAGCCGTGACGTCCAGACCGCCGAGCAGACGACCGTCACCTACGCCGACGGCGTTCTGAGCATCCGCACCCCTGAGCCCAAGAATCAGCTCTTCGGGCACTCCGGTTCCGTGGAGGTCACCGTCCAGTTGCCCGCCGGCTCGCACATCGAGGCCAAGACCGCCGCCTGCGAGCTCCGTGGTGTCGGCCGCCTTGGCGATGTCGTCTTCGAAGGGGCCTACCGCCAGATCAAGATCGACGAGGCCGCGAGCGTCCGCCTCACCGCGACCGACGGCGATGTCGAGGTCGGCCGGCTGGGTGGCCCCGCGGAGATCGGCGCCGCAAGGGGCGACATCCGGATCGTCGAGGCCGTGCGCGGCGCGGTCGTGCTCAGCACCCAGTCCGGCGACATCACGGTCGGCGCTGCCGCCGGCGTCTCGGCCGCCTTGGATGCCGGCACCAGCTACGGCCGGATCAGCAACACCCTCAAGAACAACGGCACCGCCGAACTCGACATCCGCGCCACCACGTCCCACGGCGACATCACCGCCCGCAGCCTCTGACGGAGCAGAACCCGGACGGTCCGGCCGGGTCCACCGCGGTCGAGATTCCGCCGGGTCGTCGCCGACGACCCGGCCGACCGACGGTCCTTAGGGGCCTGCGGTCCACGCGCAGGCCCCGGATGCGTCGTACGAGACGCTCACGCGACCAGGGGGCAGGGGGTCGGCGGCGGGTCGTCGGCGAACTGCGGGCGGGGTGACGGCGGTTGCCGGTGGTCCTAATGCGCGTCTTTGTTGGCCTTGAGTTTGTGCCAGACGGTGCTGAGGGCGGCGAGATCGGTCTCGTCGAGGAGGTCCGTGAACACCGGGGCCAGGCAGGCGCGGCGGGTGGCGTCGGCCTCCTCGAAGAGTTGGTGGCCTTCCGGAGTGAGGGCCACCTCGATCGAGCGGGCATCGCGGGGGGAGGGGGTGCGGGTGGCCAGGCCCCGGCTCTGCAGGGCATCGACGACCCGGGAAACCTGGCTGCGGCTGAGCATGGTGCTGTTGCCCAGGACGGAGGCGGGGACCGGGTCCGGGCTGGAGGCGAGCCACAGCATCACCTCGAACCATGAGACCGGAAGATCGTGCGCCTTGGTGAGGGCGCGGTCGACGCGCTCGGTCAGCACGGTTCCGGCCCAGACCAGGCCGTAGAAGGCGTGGTCGGCCACGGGCATCTCGGCCTGGGTCAGCTTCTTCTTCGCCATGCGGCCAGCCTACTGGGTTGCGTGTGCACGCACATAATGCTTATAGTGTGTGTACACGCACTTAAATTGCTCCGGCATCCGGAGTCGAAAGGTCTTCTTCATGTCTTCCCAGCCTTACCAGTCTTCCCAGCCTTGCCAGTCTTCCCAGTCTTCCCAGGCTTCCCGCACCGTTCCGCAGGCCCCCTCGAACTCCAAGGTCGTCCTGATCACCGGCACGTCCTCCGGCATCGGCCTCGCGGCCGCGGTCGCCGCCGGCCAGGCCGGATGGCGCGTCGTGGCAACGCTGCGCAACCCGGGCCGGGCCGACGCGCTGCGCACGGCCGCCGCGGAGGCGGGGGTGGAGCTCGATGTCCGGCGGCTCGACGTCGTCGACGAGGACTCGGTCGCCGCGGCGATCGATGGGGTGATCGCCGACTACGGCCGGCTCGACGCCGTGATCAACAATGCCGGCGCCGGCCACCTCGGCACCCTGGAGAACGAGAGCGTCGCCGACGTGCGCGAGGTGATGGAGGTCAACTTCTTCGGCGTGCTCCACGTCTCCAAGGCGGCCCTTCCGCACCTGCGTGCCGCGGGCGGCCGCCTGATCACCGTCACCAGCGTCGGGGGAGTCGTCGGGCAGCCCTTCAACGAGGCTTACTGCGCAGCGAAGTTCGCGGTCGAGGGCTTCATGGAGAGCCTGGCGCCCGTGGCCGCTCGGCTCGGAGTCAAGGTGTCCGTCGTCGAGCCCGGTGCCGTGGCGACCGAGTTCGTGAACAACCTCGGGGTTGATCTGGAGGCCGAGGTGGCCGCCGCCGGTCCCTACGCAGACACCTTGCAGGCCTACCTGGACCGTACCGTTGCCCAGTTCCTCGGCAGCAACGCGCAGACGCCGGCCGAGGCCGCCGAGGCCGTCATGGAAGCCCTGGAGGCCGACCGGCCCGCGTTCCGTATCCAGACCTCTGACTGGGCGCGCGGTTTCACCGGCACCAAGCTGAGCGACCTCGACGGTTCCGCGGTCCTCGGCCTCACCGGTGAATGGGTGGGCTGATCCGAGCCGGCCTGGCCCACGGGCGAGCGTCAGGGGGCCACGCTCCCCATGGGCGAGAACGGCCCCGCCCCCCGTGCAGGTCCATCACTCGGACGCGAACCCGCCGCCAGCTGCGGAGCCACAAGGGCCAGTGCCCGGCAAGGTTGCCCCGCGGATGTAGAGCGCCCACCTGCGCAGGGAGGGGGCGGCGATCAACTCTGCGGGGTGCGCAGTGCGTGCTCCCAGTGTTGGGTGTCCGCGTACTCGCGGGCCTCGGCGATCCTGCCGTCGCGGACGACGAACACCGCGATGTTGCGGTTGTCGTAGGGGTTGCCGTTCTTCACCGTGGCACGCGAGGTCCACTCGACGATGACATGCGGGCCGGTGGCGATGACCTCGGTGACCTCGATGAAGACCTCCCGCTCGGGATCCAACAGGTGGTACGCCGCGCCCAGGAAGCCGTCGACGATCTGCTCGCGGCCGTGCCAAGTCCCCGACATCGGCAACTCGCCCGGGTACCACCAGGTCGCGTCCTCGGCGAAGCTGTCCCGGACGATTTCGTCCTTGCCGCCGGCCAGGGCGTCGAAGTAGCGAAGAACGACCTTCTCGGCTTCGGTACGGGGCGTGTGCATGAGTGTCTCCACTTTCCCATCGGTGTGGTGTGACGCGCTGTGCGGTGTGACCCGCTGCGCGGTGTGATGGGCTCAGTTCACCGCAGCGGAGGGCCGTCACCAAGGCACACTTCGCTCATGGAATCATCAAGGATCGTGATGAGTGAGAGGTGGTCGGTGTGGAGCTGCGACAGGTCCGGTACTTCCTGGCGGTTGCCGAGGAACTGCACTTCGGGCGGGCAGCCGAACGGTTGCGTGTCGTCCAGCCCACCGTCAGCCAACAGATCCGGCGGCTGGAACGGGAGCTCGGTCTGGAACTGTTCGACCGCACGACCCGCACCGTCAGCCTGACTGCAGCAGGCAGCGCGTTCCTGCCACACGCCCGCGCCATCACGGCGGCTGAACAAGGGGCGTTGGAAGCCATGGCCGCGCTGCACGCCGAACAGGAAACGGTGCTGCGCATCGGTACCAACGTCGGTCTGGGCGTACGCCTGGAACACCTTCTGACGACGCTGGCCGAGCGGGCTCCGCACGTCACGGTGGAACTCACCAGCGCCGAGCCCGCCATACGGCTGCAACAAGTGAGGGACGGCGAGCTGGACGCCGCCTTCGTCCGCGGCGTCGACCAGAGCCCAGGCCTCGACCTCATCCCAGTCTGGCAGGACCCCCTCGTGGTGGCTCTCCCGGCCACCCACCCGCTGGCCGCTCGCCAGACCGTCGACATCGCCGACCTGGCCGCCATGCCCCTGCGTATCGTCCCCCGCGCCGCCAATCCCCATCTGGTCGACCTCGTCACCGCCGCCTGCCGTGACGCCGGCTTTGACCCCCTCCTGGGCCCCGCCTTCACCACCGACCAGGACACCCTCGCCGCCATCGGCACCGGCAAACCCGCCTGGACCGTCTTCTACGCCACCCAAGCCGAACTCCTGCCCACCACCCGCACCGCCTTCAGGCCCTTCACCCCGCCCGCGCCGGCCATGGACACGTACCTTGCCGTGCGCCCCACCACGCCCGCCCGACGTCTCGCCCCCTTCCTGGACGCCTGCCACACCCACCAGTCCTGAGCGCCCACCGGGTGCCGCTAGGCCTGCGGCCAACTCCTCGGCTGCGAACTGCGCCTGATTCAGCCCTACTTGACCGCGCTGAACAATTGTTTATCATCGTGAACATGCATGCACTCCCGGACGATCGGACCGCGCGGGCGAAGATCCGGGACGAGGCCCTGCGCCTGTTCGGGGAGCGGGGCCCCGACGCCGTCACCGTCCGCGACATCGCGGCGGCGGCCGGGGTGTCGCCCGCGCTCGTGATCCGGCACTACCAGTCCAAAGACGGGTTGCGCCAGGCGGTCGACGAGCAGGTGACCGGCGTCTTCGAGGCGATGCTGACGCGTGCCGTGCAGACGGTTGACGGCGATCCACTCGACCAAGCGGCCCTGCCCACCCTGGCAGAAGCAATGGCGGAGTTCCTGCCTGCGGATTCCCCCATTCCCAGCTACCTCGGCCGACTTCTGCTGGCCGCCGGACCGGTGGGAACGGCCCTGTTCCGCCGGCTGCACGACGTCAGCAAAGACGCACTCGCCGCAATGGCACAGGCAGGCGCCGCGGACACCGGCGCCGACCCCGACGTGCGCGCGGCATTTCTGCTGGTCAACGACCTCGCCGTGTTGATCCTGCGCCCTCAGCTGCGCGAAGTGCTGGGCCTCGATCCGCTGTCCGGCGACGGCATGCAGCGCTGGGCCACCGAGACGCTGTCGGTCTACCGCACTGGCCTCGGCGGCAACACCGACCCCACCTGATATTCCGCACTTCCGCATCGAGACGGAGATGCCATGCCCGAAACGCCCACGCCCTCCGACGCGATCGCCAAACACGGCGCCCGCATACTGCGTACCCGTTGGCTGATGCGCGCCCCGATCCGGCTGTACCGGGCCAGGCTCGGCTTCCTGTTCGGTTCACGGACGCTGATGCTGGAACACATCGGACGGAAAAGCGGTGCCACCCGCCACGTCGTCCTGGAGGTCATCGACCACCCCACCCCGGACACCTACGTGGTGGCGTCCGGCTTCGGTGACCGGGCCCAGTGGTTCCGCAACATCCAGGCCCACCCGCATGTCCGCGTCACCGTCGGCACACACGGTCCCGCACCGGCCACCGCACGCGTGCTCCCGCAGGACGAGGCGGACGGGGCGCTGCGCAACTACATCACGCGGCACCCGCGCGCATGGGAGCGATTCAAGTCCATCCTGGAGAACACCCTCGGCACCCCGATCACCGAGCGGAACACCCCCTTGCCGATGGTCGCCCTCCGCCTCGTCCGCTGAGAAAGTTAGCTGACCCCAATGGCCAGGCCATGGCTACGACTACGACTACGACTACGACTGCGGCTCCGGCTCCCCGATGTCCTCCCACCAGAGTTGCGGTCTGGCCGCGATGAAGTCGCGCATCAAAGCAACGCAGTCGGCGTCGTCCAGCACCACGATCTGCACACCGTGCTCCGCGAGCCATGCCTGACCCCCATCGAAGGACCGGGTCTCTCCGATCACGACTCGCGAGATGCCGAACTGCCGCACGAGCCCGGAGCAGTACCAGCACGGGGAGAGCGTCGTGACCATGGTCGTCCCGCGGTAGGTACGCTGCCGTCCGGCCGCCCGGAAGGCGGCCGTCTCGGCGTGCATGGAGGGGTCGCCGTCCTGCACACGCCGGTTTCGCCCCCTCCCGAGCAGGGCGCCGTCCGCGCCGTACAACGCGGCCCCGATCGGGATGCCGCCCTCCTTCAGCCCGATGCGGGCCTCCTCCAGCGCGACGTCGAGCAGGGTCCGTTCCCGGATGAGATCCATGTCCCCATTGTGCTCTTCGAGGGTTTCGTGCTCAATGGAGCCAGCGGCTGAAGGGGGACAGCGCTGTGCGGAATCCGGGCCGACGTCTGATGTCCTGGCTCTTTCAAGGCACTTACCGGGGGCAGGACCTGCCACTGCACCTCGCTGCCATACGACGGCTCGAACCGCGCAGGGAAGAGGTCTACGAGCACGAATACCTGTACACATGCCTGAGCGTCCTCGATGCGAAGGCGCAGGTCCTCCTCGGCTATGACGCGCTCCTCATGGCCGCCGCCTCCATCGTGCTCTCCGTCGTCCCGGACGGGATGTCCCTCGGCAAGTCGTTGATCGTCGCAGCGCTCGCGACGAGTGGCGTGTCTTCCGTGCTCTGCCTTCCGGTCGTCTGGGTTCAGTGGACGGACACGGACGAGTTCGAACGGGCGGAGGATTCCTTCCAGCGCCTGCTCGTGACCAGGAATCGGCGCACGATCAGTTACCGGGTGGCCTGGGTGATAGCCCACCTTGCCGCCGTGCTCCTGATCGTGGGCACCCCGCTTCAGTAGTCGCTGAGCGGCCCAGACCGCTCGTTCAACAGCCGCAGAGCAGCACAGACCGGCACAGCGGGCCCCAGCGGCGCAGGATGGCTGGACGGCAACTTTTCGGCTTTCGTGCATCGAAGGCGAAAACATGACGGTAGATGTCAAGTATTGCCTGCAGAGTGGTCCCATCGGCCCGCACACCGACCGGGCCCGTACGAGAGGTGCGTCCATGAACGCGTTCGACCCCCGCCCCCAGTTCCTCCACGCTCTGGATCAGCTGGAGACGCTGCTGAGCGGCCTCGACCCCGCTCTGCTCGGCCGTCCGACCCCCTGTGAGGCGTACGACCTGCGGGCGCTGCTGAGCCACACGGTCGGCGCGGTCCATCGGATCTCCTACATCGGTGAGGGCGGCCGTGGGATGGACGTCCCCGCGGCGGCCGGGCAGATCGCCGACACCGACTGGGCCGGCGCGCTCGGCAGGGCGCGCGACCGCGCGGCAGCGGCCTGGGCGGACGACGACAAGCTCGACCGGGAGTTCGAAGTTCCGTGGGGTGTGGCCGCGGGGCGGATCGCCCTGAGTGGTTATGTGATGGAGATCGTCACCCACACCTGGGACATCGCCCAGGTCATCGCTCCCGAGGCGGAGTTGGACGAGGAGCTGGGCCACCTGGCCTTCACCATCGCCCAGAAGGTCCTGCCGGCCGAGCCGCGCGGTGGCGAGATGCCGTTCGCCGCGGTCACTCCCGTCCCGGACGACGCCGACGTCCACCGTCGCCTCGCCGGCTGGCTCGGCCGCGCCGTCTGACCCTCCTGGGGCGTCGTCCGGGATGGGATGTCCGTCTCAGCGGCCCCGCTGCAACAGTCCGCGTTCCAGGGCCACCACCACCGCACGCGTACGGTCGTTGACGTCAAGTTTGGCGTAGAGCCGCAGCAGATGGGTCTTCACGGTGGCTTCCGCGATGACCAGGCGTCGGCCGATCTCGGCGTTGGAGAGGCCGTCGGCGACCGCGTTGAGCACGTCGGTCTCCCGGGCGGTGAGTGGTACCTGGACGGGCTGCCGCATCTTGGCGACGAGCTTCTCGGCCACCCGGGGGGCGAGCACCGTTTCCCCGCGGGCCGCCGCCCGGATGGCGTCGGCCAACTGCTCGCGGGTGGTGTCCTTGAGGAGGTACCCGATCGCACCGGCCTCGACCCCGCGCTCGATGTCGGCGTCGGTGTCGTACGTGGTCAGGATCAGCACCCGGGTACGCGGGTGCCTGGCCACGATGGCGGTCGTGGTGGCCACCCCGTCCATCACCGGCATACGCAGATCGACCAGGGCGACATCGGGGGCGTGCCGGCCGACGAGTTCCAGTGCCGCGCGGCCGTCGGCCGCCTCGCCGACGATCTCGATGTCCGGGTCGGCGGCGAGCAGGGCGATGACGCCCGCACGCATCACCGTGTGGTCGTCGACCACGATGACGCGGACCGCGCTGCTGGTCGGGTGCTGGGTCAGATCGCCCGTCATGCCCTCTCCTCCTGCTCCAGGAAAGTGGGTTCCACCGGAGTCGGTTCCCACGGAGTCGGTCCCACCGCAGTCGGCTCCGCGGGCAGCAAGGGGACCGTCGCGAGCACGCGCGTCCCGTCGCCGACCGAGCTGGTGACGGTGAGCCGGCCGCCCAACTCCGCCAGGCGCTTGCGCATCCCGTCGAGCCCGAACCCCGGCGCCTCGCCGACCACGAACCCCCGCCCGTCATCGGTGACTTCCAACTCCACCCCGTACGGCTGCTGCGCCAGCACCACGCTCACATGGGAGGCCGCCGCGTGCTTGCGCACATTGGCCAGCGACTCCTGCAGACAGCGCAGCAGCGCGATCCGGGTGTGCTGCTCGCACGCCGGGTCGGCCAGTTCCGCGGTGAGCGTGAGCCCGGTGTCCTCGGCGAAGCGGTCCAGGGTCCGTTGCAGTGTGCCGGCGAGCGAGCCGGCGGCCACCCGGCTCTGCCGCGCCGATCCCACCAGTTCACGTGCCTCGGCGAGGTTCTCGCGGGCCGTGTGCTCGATCGAGCGCAGCTGCTGGGCGCTCCGTTCCGGGTCGGTGGCCAGGCCCGCCCGTGCGGCCTCGGCCAGGACGACGACGGAGGCGAAGCCCTGCGCGAGGGTGTCGTGGATCTCCCGCGCCAGGCGCTCGCGTTCCTCGGCGGCTCCCTGGTGACGGTGGGCCTCGGCCAACCGCAGCTGGGTCTGTTCCAACTCCTCGATCAGCCGGGCCCGTTCACCGCTCTGCTCGACGACCGAGTGCACCCACAGCCCGATCAGTACGCTGGCCGCGACCACGATCAGGGTGGAGACCAGCGTCGATCCGAAGAACTCGGCGCTCCAGCCTTTCCGCAGCCAGCTCCCGGCCAGCGTGGACACCGTGGCGAGCCCGGTGAAGCGCAGCGAGGCCCGCACCGTACGGCCGAACAGCCAGAAGTGCGGCAGCGTCACGATGAACAGCGCCGCGTAGCCGCTCCAGACGTACGCGCTGCCCCCGAGCCCGAGGATCAGCACCCAGAGGTAGGTGTACGGCCGGAGGACCGGGTTGCCGGGGAACCGGTCGAGGAGCGCGTAGCACAGCACCACACAGCCCAGCAGCGCCAGCGCCGCGTAGGTGCGTCCGCCCGGCCGCTCCGTCGTGGCGAGCCCGACGAACAGCGCGCCGAACAACACCCAGCAGACCGCGTTCCAGCGGCGCAGGGTGCCGGCCCGGAACGGGTCGGCGAGGCGGCCGGAGGCCGTTCCGCCGAAGACCGTTCCACCGAAGGAGTGGGGGCCGCTCGCACCCCTCGACCACCGATTCATGGTGATCAACCTACGCCGACCGGCACGGGCGCCGTCCGTCGCGTCCGCCGCAGCCCGCGCGCCGGCCACCAACTCGCCTCGCCCAGCAGCGTCATGGCCGCCGGCAGCACCAGGATCCGGATGATGAAGGCGTCCAGCAGCACCGCCGCCGCCAGCACGAACCCGATCTGCTTCATCTCGATCAGATGCAGGAAGACGAAGCTGGCGAACACGGTCACCATCACGACCGCCGCACTGGTCACCACCGCGGCCGAGCTGCCGATCCCGTCGAGCACCGCCTGGCGCGTCGGCACGCCCCGCAGGACGGCCTCCCGGATTCGGCTGACCACGAACACCTGGTAGTCCATCGACAGCCCGAAGAGGATCACGAAGAGGAACAGCGGAACCCGGGAGCCGATCGCCCCGGTGGAGTGGAAGCCCAACAGACCCTCGGCCCAGGTGCCCTGGAAGACCAGCACCAGCAGCCCCAGCGCGGCCGAGGCCGACAGCAGGTTGAGCGCGACGCCGAGCAGCCCCAGCACCACGGAGCCGAACGCCAGCGCCGTCATGACGAACGTGACCAGCAGGAGCGCACCGATGACCAGCGGCAGCTTGGCGCTCTGGTGGGCCGGGTAGTCCGTGGTCCGGGCGACGTCACCGGTCACCCCCGCCTCCGCACCGGGTATCCGCCCGACCGTGGCGGGCAGGTAGGTGCTCCGCAGGTGGTCCAGGGACGTCCGCGCCTTCGCGGAGTTCCCCAGGTACGGCACGGACAGCTCCAGCACGCTGATGCGCCGGTCCTCCGACGTACGCAGTCGCGGGCGGCCGGTGAACAGGGGGTCGGCCTGCGTACGGCGTCCCAGCTCCGTGAGCGCTCCGGCCACCGCTCCGGCGCGGTCCGCCCGGGCCCGCACCACGACCTGATGGGTGACCCGGTGCTCCGGGAACGCCGCGTTCAGCCGGTCGTACGTCCGCATCGCCGGTACTTCCCGCGAGTGCGTGTCCCGGCCCATCTCGACCAGTTTCAGGCCCGCGAGCGGAGCGGACAGACCCAGCAGGAGCAGCACCGACACGGCCAGCGTCAGTACCGGTCGCCGGCTCGCCGGCCGGGTCAGCGCCGCCCACACCCGGCCGCCGCGACCCGCCCCGTTCCGGCCGGTCCGGGCCGCTCGCTGCCACCGCGGACCGGGTGCGCCCGCCCGGCGTTGCGCCCGCCGTTCGGCCCGCTGTCCGGTCTTGACCAGCACCGCGGGCAGCACCGTCAACGAACTCGCCACGGCCACCAGGACGACCACGATGGTGCCGGTGGCCAGCGACGAGAAGATCACGTCCGCGGCCAGGTACAGCGTGGCCGTCGAGACCGCCACCGCCAGCCCGGACACCACGACCGCCCGTCCCGAGGTCGCCGCGGCCAGCTCCACCACCGCCTCCGGACCGAGCCGGCCGCCGGACCGCGCCCGCTCCTCCCGCTCCCGCTTGAGGTAGAAGAGGGTGTAGTCGACACCCACCGCGAGTCCGATCAGGATGATGACATTGGTCCCGACGCCCGCATCGGGGAAGAGGTGCGAGGCCAGCATGGACAGCCCCAGGGCCGCCGCGATCGACGACAGCGCCAGCAGCAACGGCACCACGGCCAGCACCAGCGAGCCGAACGCCAGCAGCAGTGTGATCAAAGTGGCCGGCAGCGTGATCGCCTCGGAGAGCGCGAGGTCACTACCGCGCTGGGCATCCACCCCCTGACTGATGGACGGGCCCCCGGTCTCCTCCACCACCAGCTCCGGATGGCTCCGCTGCACCGCAGCGGTCTGCGCCCGCAACGGCCCGACGTGCTGACGCGCATCCAACTCCGCGCCCCTCATGGTCACTTCGACCATGACCACCGGGGTGCGCCCGTGGTGCGCGGCCCGGGGCTCGGCCACGCTCTCGACCTCGGGCAACGTCCTCATCCGTGCGGCGACCTCATGCGCCGCGGCGTCGATACCGCGCCGGTCCGGCGTCCCGCCCTTCGCGGACACCAGCACCTGCTCCACGGGTTTCCGCTGCAGATGCCCCTCGGCCGCCATCGCCTCGGCCCGGCCGGCCTCACCGACCCGGTAGTCCTCGGTCGAGGCGCTGTGGGTCCCCACCGCCGCCCCCAGCCCGAGGCACACCACCACGAAAACCAACCAACCAACAATCGCCCGCCAGGGGTGCAACGCACTCCACCGAGCGGCCCGCACAGGTAGCTCTTTCATGCCCCGAGCCTCGCCGTTCGGCCCCCGCCGCCGACAGCATCGACCGGCTGTACTTCACCTCCACCGGCTGGGGGACGGAGGCGGTGGGGATATCCCTACCACCGGGGTGAGGCGGGCCCCCGGGAAGCACGGTCTTACGTTGCACGCCAGGGTTCGGCCAGGCGGACGGCGCATTCCAACATCAACGCATGGACGAATGCCTGGGGCAGATTGCCGCGCATCTGACGTTGTACGACGTCGTACTCTTCGGAGAAGAGCCCTGGGGGACCGCAGGCTGTGCGGTTGCGTTCGAACCAGCGGTGGGCCGCCACCTCGTTGCCTTGCTGGTGCTCGGCCAGCGCCGTCGCGAAGCCACACAGGAGGAAGGCGCCTTCGGCTTCCTCCAGCGGTCGGTCGTCGTGGCGGAACCGGTAGGCGAAATGATCCTGCGACAGTTCCCCGACGTAGGCCCGCAGCGTCGCGACCGTACGCGGGTCGTCGGCCGGGAGCGCTCCCCGCAACGGAGGAAAGAGCAGGGCACCGTCCAACCCCGGGTCATCGGGGGACCGTTGCCAACGCCCCGACGGATGCAGGCACTCGGCGGCGGCCGCGGAAACCAGCCGGTCCGCCAGCGCCAGCCACTCCGCCGACCGCGTCGGGGAGACCTTGGCCCGGGCGATCGCACGCAGTCCTGCGGCGCAGATGAGCCGGCTGTGGGTCCAGTGGCGGGGCGACAGTTCCCATACGCCGGCGTCGGGCTCGTGATGGCGGCGCGCGATGGCATCGGCGGCGAGGGACGCAGCTCGCCGGGCGTCGGCATCGAGCCGGTCGTGGCGGGCGGCCGTGCCGAGCAGCAGGAGGGCCTCGCCGAAGGCGTCGAGCTGGAATTGGTCGCTGACCTGGTTCCCGATGCGGTCGAAGCCTCCCGGATAGCCGGGCAGGCTCAACTGCTGCTGCCTGGGAATTCTGCGACCGTCGACCGTGTAGGCGGGAGCCATCCGGGGACCGTCCTCGTGCAGCCGGGCCGTGAGGAACCGTACGGCGTCGTCGAGCAGCGGGTGGGCGCCGGCCGCGGCGGCCGCCTGGCCGGCGTAGCACTGGTCCCGGATCCATACGTAGCGGTAGTCGTAGTTGCGGCCCGCCTCCGCTCGTTCCGGCAGGCTCGTGGTCGCCGATGCCACCATCCCGCCCGCCGAACCGGTCAGTCCGCGCAGCACGGCGAATGACTGCTGGGCGTCGCGTCGACCGATGGCGTTGCCCAGCTCTGGCACCTCTCGGCGCCATGCGGCCTCCGTGTCCTCCCACACCGTGGCCGCGTCGGGCGGGCGGCTGGGCAGTGCCTGGTCGCTGATTTCCAGGACCAGGTCGTGGTGCGTCCCGGCCTCGACCGTCAGCTCAGCCGTCAACCGGCATGCCCCCGGGCCGGCCGGTCTCGCCCAGGCACACCCGGACCAACGCAGAGCCAGGTCGCCGGATCGGGCATGCCACGTCCCGTCGTCGTGCCGTGCCAGGTCGCGCAGGGAGTGGTGTCCGAAGTCGGCGGAGGGTTCCAGGACCACCCGGAGCTTTGCGGTCTTCTCGCGGGCGATGACGCGGCGAAGGATCAGGGCCCGGTGCGGGTCTCCGGGGAAGGCGAGGGCCTCACGGCACTCCACCACACCGTCGTCGGTGACCCAGCGGCTGCGCCAGATCAGTGAGCCCGCTTCGTAGTAGCCGCCCCAGACATTGCGGCTCATCGGCGTTACCGCGTAGCTGCCCGGCCCGCCGATCAGGGCGGAGAAGACCGCTCCGGAGTCCCAGCGGGGAGCGCACATCCAGACGAACTCTCCCCGTGGACCGACCAGAACGCCTCGCTCCCCATCGGCCAACAAGGCGTAATGGCGCAGCGGATGCGGTCCGCAGGTCAGGGTCTCGTCGTTGTCGTCAGCTCCTGTCGGAACCACACGTGCCTCCTGGCCGGCTCAGTGTGCGCCACCGGGATCGATCGCAGTGCGCCGGGCATCGCGCTTCGGCACTCGCAGACAGGTGCCGACCACCGCAATGGCGCACTACCGCAGGGCTCCCTGCTCGTCGGCCGACCTCGGGACTCGACTGGCGCAGCACCTGTTTAAAACGACGGAAATTTTCACAATGACATATTCGTAATCATACAACCACTCTATGTGATTGGGAGTGTCGCATGACCACCACCCGCGTGCGCCCCACGGCTGCGCCCGCAATGGAGCAGCTGCCCACACCCACCCTGCGTACGTCGCGGGAGATCCAGGGCAATGTCCTGGCCGCGTTCAACAAGGACCACATGGCGTTCCGCTACATGCGGTTCCCCGAGGACAAGGCGAAGGGGCGCGGATGGCTGTCCGTGATCCTCAACAGCGTGGCGGTGACCGCCGACGTGGAGGACTTCAACGAGGAGTTCTCCCTGGCCCGCCGGGCGTACGGCCAGGACCCGGCGCAGCAGGCGACCTGGGTCGGGGTCTCCCTCACCTTCCCGGGACTGCTCAATGTCGCCGCGGACAGCGAGCAGGTGCTCAGGGAAGACCTCAAGAACTTCCCGCAGCTGCTCAACGGTGCGGCCGCGAGTGCCGCGCGACTCAGCGACACCGGGCCGAGCGACCCGAAGAACTGGCTGTTCGGCTCGCCCAACACCATGGTGCACGCGATCCTCCTGGTGGCCTCGGACAGCAAGGAGGCGCTCGAAGCGAAGCTGCAGAACATCAAGGCCGCGGACGAGGCGCACGACATGACGCTGGTCCATCAGGACGACGGCCAGACCCTGCCCGGCAAGCTGAAGGGGCATGAGCACTTCGGCTTCAAGGACGGCATCTCCCAGCCGGGCGTCAAGGACTTCCACCGCGAGGAGCCCACCAACCCTGGCTACCGCGAGAACCGCCCCGGAGCCAAGCTCATCGAACCGGGTGAGTTCGTCTTCGGCTACAAGACCGAGCCGAACAGCACGAAGCGCACCGGCCCTGCCTGGATGAAGAACGGTTCGCTCCAGGTCGTGCGCCGCATGAGCCAGGACGTCCAGGGCTGGCGCGACGCGGTGGCAGAGCAGGCCGAGAACTTCGAGCCGGAACTCGACGCAACCCAACTGGGAGCGTGCCTGGTCGGCAGGCACCTGGACGGCACCCCCCTGGCGACCCCCACCGACCGCGTGAAGGGCCTCGGCAGCGACGCCAACGACTTCGACTACGCGAACGACCCGGACGGCGGCCAGACGCCCTGCGCCGCGCACATCCGCCGGACCAACCCCCGCAAGGCCAGCCCCAACATCCCCGTGGACAGCAACCGCATCATGCGCCGGGGCATTCCCTACGGCCCCCTCCTGGAGGAAGACCCCACGGCGGACCGCGGGCTGATGTTCGTCTGTTACGGCACCTCGATTGACGAGCAGTTCGAATTCGTCCAGGCGAGCTGGTCCAACAACGAGAAGTTCACCCCGGGCAAGTCGGGCGCCCCCAACTGCCTCGACAAGGTCACCGGGCCCGACGGCGGTGGCGAGATCGCGCTCGACCCCCCGCGCGGACCGAAGGCCACGATCACCATGGCGCAGTGCGTCACCACCAAGGGCTCCGTGTACGCCTTCACCCCCTCCATCACCACGCTGCGCCACCTCGCTGCGGGCAAATCGTTGCCCAGAGGTTGAGAGCGGGAACCCTGAACACCGAAGCCTTGCCGGTGTGGGCCCAGCGGCCCCGCGCCGGCAAGGCGTAAGACCTTCACTGAGAGCCCATCGGCCCCTCCCGGCCAAGCCCGTCAGCTCACGCGATCGCCCGCACGAGGCGCCTGTTGGCGGTCAAGCAGCGTCAACAGTTCCCATGGGGGTGGTAGAGCGCGTGGGCGCGGGGAACGTCGAGGGGCTCGTCGTCGGACAGCTGCAGGAAGTGTTGCACCTGCCAGGTCTGTGTGCTGCGGGCTTGGCGGTTGGTGGTGGTCACCCACGGCGGATAGACGCGGAAGGCCCGTTTCCCGCCGGAACCGTTCGTCGACACGATGTCCCGTTCACGGAGCACTTCTCGTGGGAACACGAACTGTCCGAACCGTTCGCCCTCGCAGGCACTGATGACGAACAGATCAACGGGGTCCTCGGCATCGAAGGGCTGGATCGGCCCGCCCCCGGACCTCTTCCACACCGTGACGAACTGGCCGACCTTCGTCGGGGTCGTCTTGGCCACGCGGAACCTGACCGAGAGCCCGTCCAACGTGAACGTGCAGGCCCCGTACTCGGCACTCTCCGCTTCGGGCGCCGGCGGCGAGCACGTGAACCCACTCGGGTCATACACCAGCGTCTTCGCCCTCAGCAGGTCATCGGGGATCCCCGGCCCGGGTGCCCAAGGCGCAGGCTCACCGGTGCCGAATGTCCGAGACTCTTCACGTTCCTTCGCCATTCCCGCATCCTGTCATATATCGAACACGCGAACGAATCCGACTCAAGGTGACCGGCTCGGATCTGTCAGAGCGCTACGTCCTCTTTGCGTGGATATTCTGTGGAGTGTGATCGAGTCTGGACGGCCGCGGCTCCGTCGTCGCCACGGCCGGTGGCTTGTGCGGCTGTCGCCGGTGATCCTGACCGTCGTCATCGCCAGCCTGGCATATGCCACTCCGCCGGAAGTGGCCTTCAGCCGCCTCCTGCCCGCGGCGCCGGCCCTGGCCGCCGCCATGTGGCCGGTGCTCCCCACCGTCCTGCTGGGCACGGTCTGCCTCTTCTTGATGATCGGCCTCAGCCTGGTGTTCCCCGGTCTGGGGACGTGGTGGACGGCTGCGGGGATCATCGCCGTCACCGTGGCGGCCGCGTACGGAAGTCATGTCCGGCTCCAGCGGGAGCGGACCCTCTTTCAGGTGCGGCTCGTCGCCGACGCGGCGCAGCAGGTGGTGCTGAGCCCGATGCCGCGCCGCTTCGGAAGCGTCGAGATCGACTCGCTGTATCTCGCCGCCGCGGCGGAGGCCCGTATCGGCGGGGACTTCTACGAGGTGGTCGACACGCGATACGGGGTCCGGCTGCTCATCGGCGATGTGCGGGGCAAGGGCCTGCCGGCTGTAGGGGCGGCCGCGGCGATCGTCAACTCCTTCCGGGAGGCGGCCTACGGCGAGGCCGACCTGGTCAGCGTCGCGCGCCGGCTGGACGCCAGCAGCACCCGTTACAACGCGGCCTTTCCCCCCGAGGGGCCGATGGAGCGCTTCGCCACCGCCCTTCTGGTCGAGATCCCGCACGAGGGCCGGCGCATCGAGATCCTCAACTGCGGACACCCCCCGCCGCTGCTTCTGAACCGCGAAGAACTCCGCGCCCTCGAACCCACCACCCCCTCGCCGCTGCTCAACCTCGCGGAGCTGATCGGTGATCACTACACCACCGACACCTTCGCCTTCGCCCCCGGCGACCTGCTGCTTCTCTATACCGACGGGATCGCCGAGGCCCGCGCCCGCGACGGCGGATTCTTCCCGCTGGCGGCCTGGATGAGCCAGCAGCCCCCGACCCCGCCCCACGAGCTGCTCATGGCCCTCCACCGCGACCTCCTCCGCTACAGCAGAGGACGCCTGGACGACGACATCGCCGCCCTGGCAGTGCGCCTGTGCGAGCCCGAAGGGTGAAGCCACACCCGAGGCCCCGGGGCGTGTGAACGATACGAAGGGTCAGCCGAGCTGCTCGGCCAGTCCGACGATGATGCCCTCGGGGCCGCGGACGTAGCAGAGCCGATAGATGTCCTCGTACTGCTCCAGCTCGCCGACGAGTTCGGCACCGTGGGTGCGCAGGCGGGCGATGACGTTCTCGATGTCGTCGACGGCGAACATGATGCGACGCATGCCCAGCGTGTTCGCCGGCGCGTCTTTCGGCTCGGCGACGATGGCCTTCGGCCGGTGGAACTTCGCCAGCTCCACTCGGCCGTGACCGTCCGGGGTCCGCAGCATGGCGATGTCCTGTCGGACGTCATCGAGCCCGATGACGCGCTCCGCCCAACGTCCCTCCAGCGGCGCCTTGCCCTCCAGCTCCATGCCCAGTTCGACGAAGAACGCAATCACAGCGTCCAGGTCGTCGACCACGATGAGGACGTTGTCCATCCGCTGAATCGCCATGGTGGGTCTCCTCGGTGTGGAGCGGCCACGGTGGCCGCATCCGTCCCTGAGACGGAGCCGACAAGCCACTATCGACACCCCTGCCCCTCGCCTTCGAGAGCTGCGCGGTCTGCGCGGTCTGCGCGATCTGTCAGGGGCACGGAGTCCCAGTGAGCAGCCTGCACCACCAAGAGGCCTCTGGCCCAGAGGCCGGGAGGCTCAGTCCGTGGGTTCCGGCTCCAGCCGGTCGGTGACGGTCCCGGTCATCGACAGGCAGTCGCCGCCGAGGGTGACTCCGTTCGCGGTCACGCTCGGCGTGAGGGAGACGGGGCAGGCACCGGGCCGGTCGACGGCGAAGAGGCCGAAGGTGGCCGTCCCCTCGGTGATCTCGTCGCTGTGGGCGTGGCCGTAATAGACCTGAACCCCATCGGGCTGGCAGAGCAGCACGTGGAATCCACCGGTGCCGTCGGGCCAGGTGAGAACCAGGTAGCGCACGGAATAGTCCGTGCCGAGCGGCGCGAGCGTGGTGACCACTCCGGCCAGCGACGGGCCCTGCAGGAACGTGTCCGGCATACCCATCTGGATGTCGGAGTCGATACAGAGCAGCATCCGTTCATCGCCGCACTCGATGGCGAGCATCCCTTGCTGTTCGGGCCGCACCATGTACAGCTCACCGGCCGACATCCGGCCGAGCAGCGTGACGTCCTCCGCCGTCGGCGCCGAGGTGTTGATGAAGAACACGTCGTTCTCGTCGGCCGGGATGGCAACGATGCCCGTGTCTTCCGGGGCGGTGAGCTCAAAGCCCGCCAACCCTGCCCGGTAGGCGATCACCGACAGCGCGAAGGCGGCCTGATCGCCGACCGGATCCCCGGGCGGGGGCGCCATCTGGGCGAGGGCGCTCAGGGAATCGGAGAGGGCCACCTGCTGCAGGGTGCGCCAGGCGGCCAGCGCGATGACCGGGTCGTCGGAGAGCGCCGCGGCCTGGGCGAACGGCACGGCGTCGCGGCCCATCACCGTCGCCCGGTCGAGCGCTGCGGCAACTGTGAAGGGGTCCGGCGCAGGTTCCGCCAGCACCTGTCCGACTGCCTGTGACAGCGCCCCCAGCGGGCTCGGGTCGATCAGGGAGAGGACGCCCAGAGCGCGGACCCGGTCTTCGTCCTCCGCGGCGAGCGCACGCCCGAGGACGTCGGCGAGGTCGCCGGCATCGAGCGCGGCCAGGAGCGCGGGGTCCGCCCCGTCCTTGGACGCGAGCAGTTGGTCGATGCGGTCGGTCATGGTGCTCTCCGCGCCTCTCTCGCAACCCCTTGGGGCTGACAGGGGCCCTGTGTGTCTGACTGAAGACCGCTGGGGCCCGACAGGGGTCTGATAAGGGTTGACAGGGGTCCGACAGGGGTCTGACCTACAGGGTGACCTGGCAATGGGCGATCATCTTGACCGCCTGGGCGGGCGTGACCCCCGTGTTGGTGCCCGATTGCGCCCGCATGAAGTTCGCGGGGCCGCACAGCGATTCGTCCTTCTCGCAGTGCGGCAGGCCCAGAAAGTGACCGACCTCGTGGGCGAAGGTGTTGCCGCTGTCCGCCGCGCTGCCGTTCAGGGACACCACCGGCGCTCTCAGCCGACCTTTGGCCTTGTTCTTCCCGCACGCGCCGGGCGTGGGGGAGTACCCGTCGGCCTTGGGGTCGAAAATGCGCTTCACGACGAAGACGTCGAGAGCGTCGTTGCTGCGCACGGCAAACCGGTCGGCCAGTGCCATGGCGTCGGCCACTCCCCGGACCATTGCGTTCGCCCCGGCGACAGTGAGGTCGATCTTGAAGCGGTTGACCGTGCCGATCACTGGACCATGGGTGGCGAAGATCGTCTTCATGATGTCCACGGAGTCATTGACCTGCTTCGACTCCGTCGGGGTGAACGTCTCCTCAGCGACGACGATCAGATTGATGTCGAAGTGGACTGCCATGCCGGCTCCAGAGGTGGCGATGTCGGAGGTGACGACTCCAGAGGCCCCTCTCGAAAAGGATGACGGCGGATCCGGCGGGCCGCCACTCGGCAGCTTCTGGTACGCCATCGGGTGCTGTCTGGCCATTCGTACGGCGGGTTGGTGTGGAACGAGACGTGGGCTTGATCCGCCGTGACTGGCACGATCCGCCGTGACTGGCATGGCCCTTGGGGCGGCCTCCCTGATCCGGGGGGCGATGCCTGGGGGCGCCCTGCTGGTGTGACTGAACCGGTGGGTCGATGGGCGAAGCGGTAGCGGGCGGGTGGGGGCTGCGGGACCGCTCTCGGCCGGCTTGCTGACTCACCGGGAGCACAGCGCTTGAGCTCGTGCGGCGTCGCGTCCGTCCGTACGCGCCGCAACCAGGTCGGTCCGTAGCGCGGCGAGAAAAATTTCCTCGGGTTCCTGTCACACCTTGGTGGGTTGGCCCGTCGGTGCAGTGAAGCCGCCGCCAACAGGCCGATGTGAAGGAGTTGCTCATGACGAACACCTCGATCTCCCGGATGCCGAACCCGGCCGAACTCGTACCTGAGTTGAACGACGTCAGCGCCGCGCTGTTCAGGGCCACGGGTAACCGCTCGGTGCCGCGTACCACGATGAGCCTGGTCCACCTGCGTGCGGGACAGATCGTCGGCAACACCTACCTGACGGTGCTGAACACCGGCTTCCTGCGGAAGTCCGGCGAATCGGAGGAGCGCATCACCGCGGTCGCCTCCTGGCAGGACGCCCCGTACTTCAGCGACGCCGAACGTGCCGCGCTGGCCCTGGTGGAGGCCACCCTGCAGCCCGCGCCGCACGGCAAGGAGCGCGTCTCCGACGAACTGTACGCCGAGGTGTCCAAGCACTACGACGACAAGGCACTGGCCACTCTCACCATTGCGATCGGCCAGATCAGCTTCTTCATCGCCGTTGCTGTTATTGGCAAGCCGCAGCCGGTCAGCTCTCTCGCGGATGAGCAGTGGGACTGACCTGAGCCGTCCGTCACGCGGGAGCTGAACACCTCGCCATGTTCAGCACCAGCACCTTGCCTGGGGGTGGATGCCGGCGCACACGCTGTGGGCCGGCACCCTCCCCACCCTCAACTCCATGGAGGGGGCCCCGGCCGGTGGGGGCGGGCGGATGTGGAAGCCGGGTGAGGTGACGCCCGGCAAGCACTCAACGATGGAAAGCATCGCGGGCATTGACCAGGGCCTCCGCGATACAGCGCCTTACCGTGTCAGGCCGAATTCGTCATCCATGAGCTCTTCTTCGCTCAACTCGACCATGAACGTATGGCCTTCTGGGTCCGCCATCATCACGGAACGGGAACCGTCGGGGGAGTCGTGGAGAAGCACGGCCCCGAGGGAAATGAGCCGTTCGACCTCGTCGGTGAGTGTGCCGCAGAGTGCCCCAATACTGAGGAACGGTCCGCCGCTTGGGACGGACTGGGCCGAGGCTGTTGTGAAGTACAGAGCCTGCGGCTCATTCCCTTCGACCATCTGCAGGTGAAGACCGTCACTGCCGTTAACCACCGGCCGGAGCAGCACCCCGCTCCAGAACCGAGCGAGAGCCGCAGGATCTTGGCCCGGGATGGTGAGGCGCCGTAAGTGAGACGTCATCTACCCGACGATAGCCGCGCACGACTGGCGACAGCACCCTTCTACTCCATCGGTGGGGCGTAGTCGCTGAACTGGGCGGCTACCGCGCTGGGATGACATCGCTTTGAAGCAGCGGCAGGCGAGCCTTGGTCGCGGTGCAGGAATGTGCCTGGGGTGGCGTCAGTGGCGTCAGACAGGCGCACGGATGCCGAGGGCGTCGTGGCGCGTCCCGCGGCTGTGGTCGACTCGTCGGCTCGTTCGGCCGCCCTATTGGAAGGCATTGAGACACCGTGCTGCAGGCGAGCCCCACGACCGCCGGAGGCGTGCGCGGACGATTCCGCCCACCCCGATGACCGGACGCATCAGGATGGACCGTGCCGAATGGCACCTCCTGCGGTATGCATGGCGGCAGGCTGGGTACTGACGCGGGCGTGAACCGGGAGTGAGGTGGGGTTGGTGGATTCCCATGCCGACGCGGACGGCTGTGGGGCGATGCATGAGCATCTGATGCGTGCCGGCTACGCCCTGGACGGGGACGACGGGTGCATCGCTGATGCTCGCCACTACGCCATGGCTTTCCTCGACCAGGCCCACGATATCCATCAGCTGTCGGTGCCTGCACGTGCGAGGGACCTCGTTCAGCTGGTGGTCAGCGAGCTGGTCACCAACGCCCGCAAGTACGCACCCGGCCCGGCTCTGATGGAGCTGCGCATCAACGCCGCCAGCGTGGACGTCTTCGTATGGGACAGCGACCCCACCGTCCCTGCGGCCCGAGCCACCGATCCCGGCAGGATCGGCCAGCACGGTCTGGAGATCGTCAAGGCGGTCGCGGAGGCCCTCTTCATCGAGCAGGAGCCGGTCGGTAAGCACATCACCGCCCGCATCGCCCTGACCGACACAGACAAACAGGCACGCCACCACCCGCACCCGACGTAGCCGCCGGCTCCGGGCCGGCATCCGACCTGCGTTTCGGCGCTGCCCTCCTACCGCCTCAAGCGACGTACAGACGGCAGGCAACGGCACATAAACAACGACGCGTGGGCGCGGCGCGTAAACAACGACGCGTGGGCGGCGGCGCGTAAACAACGACACGCAAACGGTGTAACGGTCAGCGAGACCGTCCGGCCGTTTGGCGAATCGGGCCGCCCCCCATACAGCGCACTCGTAGAGCTGGAGCTCAGCGGTAGATCCTGACCTTGCTGGTGGGTCCGGCCCCAGTCAGCTGCCGCAAGTATCGCATGAAGATCATTTGCGGTCGTTGGCTGGAGAGGGCAGCCCCTGACGGGCGGCCAGCCGGTCCAGCAGGCCGGTGAGTACGGCGCTTTCCGACGCGGTGAGCTCTGCGGTGAATTCGGCGTCGGTGGACTGCGCCAGTTCTCCGCAGACCGCGAGCAGCTCCCGGCCGTGCTCGGTGAGCGTCAGTACCTGGCGTCGGCGGTCGGCCGGGTCCCTTACCCGCTCGATCGCACCGAGCTTCTGGAGGTGGTCGGCGAGTGCTACGACCAGGCTGGGCGCGACACCCATCACCCCGGCGACCTCAAGCTGCGAGGAAGCCGTCCCGGCGTCCAGCACGACCATCAATCCGACGTGTTTGGGCTTGAGTTCATGGGGCTCGATGCGGGCCGCGAAGAGATCGGTTGCCATCGCCCCGAGCACGCCGAGGCGGAAAACGACGCTGGAGTTCACCTTGCTGAGGGCCACGAAGGGCATGCTACATTAGGAGAATCATTCAGATCTTGAATGATTCGTTGTGTGACTGAAACCGAAAGGGCCCGCCATGCTCAGCCCTGCCACCGTCCAACTGCATCTCGCCGACCTCCAGGAAGGCATCGTCGAGCTCAGCAGCACGACTCCACCGGCCACGATCCGGCGATCCGTCAGCTTCCTGGCCGAGCTGACCCAACTGTTGGACATCCCGGTCACTCTCTCGGTGGCGCCGCGTCCCGGCGGCCCCGCAGTCATCGAGGAGGCGTCCATCGCCGCAGCGCCCGTCTTCGTCCGCAGCGGGCCGTGTGCCTGGGACGATGACCCCACGCGCCAGGCCATCACCACCCAGCTCCGGAAGAGCCTCGTTCTCTGCGGCGTGACCAGCGAGATCGTCGTACTGCACACGGCGCTGGACGCCATCGCGGCAGGCTTCGAGGTCACCGTGCTCCTGGACGCCTGCGGGGGACTCTCGCCGCGCACCGAGCAGGCCGCCTTCCGTCAGATCGAGGCAGCCGGAGGCCGGATCACCGGCGTCGCCAGCTTCGCCTCCGACCTCGTACGCGACTTCACCACCCCGACGGGCCGCCAGGTGATCGCGGCCCTGCATGGCCTGATCCAGCAGCCTGCGACCGACCCGGCACGGTAGCGGCCAGCGCGAGAGACGGCCTGGCAGAGTTCCTGGCGGTCGTGAGGATCTTCGGGGGCCGGTGGGAGGCGGGCGCGCCCGACCCCGCTACTCGGCACTCACGGCCAGTCCATCGCTCAAGCAGGCCGCCTCACCGCGCTGCGTGTGCTCGCTGCGGGCCTTGAAGTCATCGCCGACGCCAACAGCACAGTGTCGCGCCCTCGGCAGCTCAGACGCTCGGGCGTCGTAGCAGGTAGAGGTCCAACGCTCACGTCCCAACTACCACGCTCAAGGGCCAACGGGACCTGACTTTTCGATCACGTGGTGTCTGGCAGCGCCCCTGGCAACCGTCGACGTAGCAGGCTGGCATGCTGGGTCCATGAAGATCGCGACAGTCCAGTTCACCTGCGTTCCTGCGGATATTTCGGCGAACGTGCAGCAGATGGCTTCCCTCGCCGACGAGGCGCGTGTTCAGGGAGCCGAGCTGGTGGTCTTCCCTGAGCTGGCGCTGACCGGGTACGAGCTGGAAGCCGTGCTTGCCCATCGCGACCTTCGGGTGCAGGCGGACGATCCGCGCCTGGATGCGGTTCGGGCGTCTGGTGTCGCCAGCGTCGTCAATTGTGTTGCGCCCGCCGAGGGAGAGCGGCCTGCCATCGAGACGTTGGTCTTCGGCGCTGACGGCGAGCTGATTACCACGTATCGCAAACAGCACTTGTTCGAGCACGAGCAGGACGTGTTCCAAGCAGGACGGCGTGACGGGCGATTTGAGCTCGGAGGGCTTCGTTTCGCTCTGGCCACGTGCTTCGACAACCACTTCTCCGAACTGGTCTCCCGTGGCGCCGCCGATGGGTGTCAGGTCCATCTGGCCAGCTCGCTGTACGGCACGGGCGGCGGCGTGGAAGAGCTGGCGACGGTGTATCCAGGCATCGCCAAGAACTTCAATCTGTACGTGGTGATGGCCAACCATGTTGGCCCGGCCGGCGAGTGGACTGGCTGTGGCCGCACCGCGCTGTGGGCGCCGGGCGGCGCCCTGCTCGCACAGGCCGATGCTGAGACGCCCATGGTGGTCACCGCGGAGGTCGGGTAGAGCGGACCTTCAGCGCCACCAAAGCCATCCAGTCTGTGGTGGCCGGGCTGGCCTTCGACGACGGGCTGATCCAGCTGGTCCAACCCGTGTACCGCTCGGTCGGCCGCATCGGTAGTGCCGCCTACTACGACGGCACCCATGTGATCGGAGCCAGGTAATCGGAACGACCAGGCGGCCGTCGGCATCGCCCTCGACCCCTGGTGGAGTCCCGACGGAGCGGTGAAGCGGGGCGGCGAGGAAGCACGGGGACCGGAGAGGGCACTCGTCCTGGACCACATCCGGGAGGTGCTGCGGCAGCCTCCCTCGCCGGCCGGACTCAGTCGCATGTACGGGCCCGAGGCCAAGCATCTCTCCGCGCTGTCGGCCTTGGATGTCGTGGCAGCGTAAGAGCCGTCCCTGCTGGCCGAAGTCGTGGAGACCGCCGCGGGCGAGCGGGTTCGCGAGCGGGTTCTCGATGCGGTGGAAGCGGTGTTCAACGACGCGGAGGAGGTCGACCCGGAGTTGAGCGCGCGAACCGGCCCATGGAGGACGCGCCGTGGGAGGTTACGCGGGTGCGGGACATGCGCAACACCGCCAAGAAGGAGGCCGGCCGCGTGCGCGTGCGGGTAATGCCTGGCTGATGCCTCCGCATCCCGTTGCTGAACCTGTCGCGGGAGGAGGAGCTCCGGGGCGTGCGCGGCTCGGCTGTCACCGGGCAGGGCCTCCCCTCTCGGAGTCAGCGGTTCTCCCAGCGTACGAGGACGTCACGGCATGCCTTTGCGTGCTCCTCGGCGACGACCAGGACGAGGTTGCCGGCATGGTCGCTGTATTGGACCAATACGTTGACGCCTGCATCGCCCAACCGCCTCGCCAGTGCGCCGAGTTGTCCAGGCGTCTCCTGGTCCAGCCGGGTCATGGCGACATCCCGGACGGTCGCCGGGCCGAGCTGGGCCTCGTTGGCAGCCTGGAGCGCGAGCGGGCCGTTGTCGATGAGGTAGTGCGCGAGGGCCTGGCCGTCATGGGTGAACACCCCGCCGCCTTCCAGGCTGACTCCGGCGCGGCCGAGAGCTTGGCCCAGGTCGGCCAGTGCGCCCGGCCGGTCGGGCAGGTGGACCTCAAGGTCCTGCAGGTGGGCGGTCATGCGGCCACCACCGTGGTGGCCACTTCGACGGGCACCGAGAGCGAGTTGGCGATGTAGCACTCACGGTGAGCCTGTTCAGCCAGCTCCTGGACTGCGGCCGCGTCGGTCCCGGTGGCGACCCGGACGGTGACGGCCAGGTGGATGACGCCAAAGCGGGTGGGCTTGGCCGTGAGGTCAAGGTGACTGGTTGCTTCGTCTTCGTAGGCCAGCACGTCGATGCCGGCGCGGGCGGCGATGCCGAGGAAGGACAGCATCTGGCAGGAGGAGGCGGCCATGACGACGAGCTGTTCCGGGTTGAGCCGCTCAGGGCTGCCCCGGAAAGCCGGGTCCGCGCTCAATGCCACTTCCGTGGCGGCGGGTGGTGCGAGGGCGACGTGGTCGCGGGAGTAGGAGCGGATCCCGGCGGCAGTGGAGCCGTTCCAGCGCAGGTGGGCGGCGTAGGTGTGCGTACTCATGGTGGGACCGTAGGCTCGGGGTGTTTCGGCGGTCGCCGACATGTTGCTGCCGTACGGTCGTGGCCGGTGCAACACCCGGCGGCTCGCTCATCGCCGGCATGAGCAGGCTCTCGTACTGCTCGATCGCCGCACGGAACCCTCGTAGCAGCCGATGCAGCCGATGCAGCCGATGCAGCGGAGTAGTGCCGGTGCAGAGGAGCAATTAGTAGCCATGTACATAGTAGCCATGTACCGTATGGCAGATGAGTTCAGCAACTGAGCGCGCCACAGCAGGGTTCCTGGTCTGGCGCTTGTCGATGAAGTGGCGGGTGGCCGTCGACCGGGCGGTCGCGCCGTTGGGTCTGACCCATGCGCAGTACGCGCTGATGGCGTCGCTTCACGGCATGGGGCGCTCCGGGCTGCGACCCAGTCAGCGTCAGCTCGCCGACACCACAGGACTTGAACCGCTGTACGTTTCCAAGCTCGCCCGCGCCCTGGAGGCCGCCGGGCTCGTCGCCCGCACCCGGGATCCGAACGACCCGCGCGCCATGCAGCTGACGCTCACCGAGCAGGGGCGCGACGTCACACGCCGCGCGATCAAGGTGGTTCAGGGACTGCTGGACCAGTTGCTGGAGCCGCTCGGGGGACAGGACAGTCCGCGCGCACGGCAGTTCACCCGCGAACTGGCGGCCCTGCTCGACACACCTCTTGATCCGCACACAGACAACGACGAGGAGCAGTCATGACCACCACCGCACCCACAGTCAATGGCCGGGTCATAGCCCTGGCGCACTACGCCGGGCGCGCCCTCGTGGAGCGCGTAATGGCCCGCCACGGCGCCACGTTCCACCAGAGTGTCGCCCTCCGGGCCGTCGTCGTCGCGGGCGAGTCCATCGGCACGGACCAGCTCGTCGGCGACGTCACCGGCTCGCTGAAGATCGACGAGTCGGTCGTGCGCGGCGTAATCGAGGAACTCACGGCCACGAAGCTGCTGGAAGAGGACCCGGCGGAGGCGTCCCGGTTGCGGCTCACGGACGCCGGACGCGAGCTGTGCGAGAGCACCGCCGCTGAGACCGCCGAGATCTCCGCCCGGCTGTACGCCGATATTCCGGTCGAGGAACTGGCGCTCGCCGGCCGCGTATTGACACTGGTCACGGAGCGGGCGAACGCAGAGTTGGCCGGCGCCTGAGGTCTGTCCGGCCGCTCACGATCGGAGCTTTGTGCTCCTTCTTCTCCCCTCTCCGGGCCCACTTTCCTCGCCGCCCTCGCGTGAGGAGGTGGGGTGGGGGCCTCGCATCGCCGAAAGGTGTTGAGATGCTGCCGTGCGTTGGGGAGGATCTGCGGTCATGGAGTTCTTCTGCTACCACCGTGACCGGGCCGATTCCGGGGCGCTGCGCGACAAGCTGCTGGAGGAGCACTGGTCCTACATGGACCGGTATGCGAAGGAGATCATCGCGCGCGGCCCGACCTTCGCCGCCGACGGCGAAACGCCCACCGGCAGCGTGCACATCGTCGACCTGCCGGATCCTGCTGCGGCCCGTGCGTTCGCCTTCGACGAGCCCAACTACCAGGCAGGCGTGTACCGGGACGTGCTGTTGCGCCGGTGGCGCAACATGCTGGGGCGCACCATGTGGGATTTCCCCGGCGGCCGGACCGACGGCAATCGGTACCTGGTGCTTGGCCTCGGTCCGGAGCAGACCGCCGACGTTGCGGTGCCGCCCCACCAGGACGAGCTGATCGCGTTCGGGCCGCTGCTGTCCGACGACGGCACCAGGTGGCTGGGCACGGCAGCGCTGGTCCGGGCCCCGGACCCGGATACGGCACGGGCTGTCCTGTCCCCGAGCCGGTACGCGGACATCGAGGTCCATGACTGGGAGTTCGGCGGACGGCGGTGACGAAGCTCGCCGGAGAAATGCCGTGCGCCACCAGCGGGCCCGGGTGGCGCGCACTGTGCTTCGTCAGGTGTCGATGATGCGGCGGAGCACACCGCGGACGAGTTCGGCGGCGTCGATGCTCGGGTACTCGAAGCGCATCCTGTCGAAGCCGAAGTCCAGTCGGCCTCCCTCGGCATGGAGCGGCAGGAAGACGCCGAAGGTGAGGATCGACCCGTAGTCGAATGCGGCCAGTTTCCCTTTCCGCTGGTACAGCTCCACCGTGGTGAGCAGCAGATCGGCGGTGACGAGCCCGAACGCGTCGGCGGTGAAGCGGAAGACGGGCTGGGCCGACAGCCCTGCCTCGGCGTTCAGGACCAGGCCGCGCGACCGCGTCCAGAGCAGGTGGACGTCCGCGGTGAGTTGTCCGGCGAGGCCGAGTTGACCGCCGAGCTCGATGCCCGCGGTCGCGCTCACGACGGGGATGCCGGCGCCGATACCGCCCTGGACGAACAGTCGCAGCCCGGCATCGGCCGGGATCACCAGCCGGGTGTCGCCCATGACCTGGGTGGCGTGGCGTCATCCCGGTCCGGGTCGTAGCTGACCTCAATACCGGTGCCGCGGAGCTGTCCGGCCCCGATACCGGCGACCAGGTCCAGCCCGCCGCGGATGGTCGCGAAGATCCCGATCCGCTGGCCGGCGACCGCGACACCCACGAGGGGATGTCGATACCGAGGGAGAAGACCCGCCGGTTGAGTTCGCGGCGGGGGAGCAGCTCGAAGGTGTCGGGCAACGCGATCCGGCCGGCGACCGCGATGGTGCCGTTCGGCCGGACGGTGACCCGTGCGGTGCCGATCAGCCAGGGGCCGACAGGTCCTCCAGTATCAGCTGCACCCCCTCGTCCGACTCCCAGTCACCGGACGGATCCAGCAGCGGACCGGACAGCACGGCAACGTTCTGCAGCACCTGCCGCGTGCGCCCCACCGTCAGGTGCTCATGCTCAGGGTCGTCCGCCCAAGCGGTCAAGAGATAGTGCAGGTCCAGCGGGAGACAGCTGCGACCGTCCGCCGCACCGCGTGCCGACCAGCTCGCCCGCATGCTCTTGTCGAAGTCCACGCGGTAGAGCAGCAACGAGAGTGCCGGGAACTGGATCGCCGGAGTGCCTGCCGGATTCCTTCCGCTACGACCTGCTGCCGGACTGGCCGGACGACTGGGTGACGATCGAACGGGAGCGCTTCCGGCAGATCCGACTGCCACGCCCTGGAAGAGCTGTGCGGCCGACTGTCGGAACGCGGCGAGCACCGCTCCGCCATCGACCCCGGACTGAGCGCAGTGGCCGCCGACCCGCTGTGCGAAACCGCCCAACGCGTCCTGATCCAGGCGCACATGGCCGAGGGAAACGTCTCCGAGGCCGTACGCCAATACCGCACCTACGCCCGCCTTCTCCGTCACGAACTGGGCGTTGATCCCACCCCCACCCTCACGTCTCTTCTTCCTTCGCCCACGCTCGGTCAGCCTGCGGGGAGGCGCAGGGTGGCCTTGTGGTGGGCCCGGGCACCATCTGACGGATTGCCGGCAACACTCGGAGTGTTCGACAACTCCCCGTGCTCAGACCGCTGCGACGACACTGATGCAGTTGAACGTCGTGTGCCCCACGCCGAGATCATGGGCCAGGGTGACGGTCAGCCTGTACGACCCGGCAGGAAATGGTCCGACCGAGGGGTTCAACAGAGGCCCGGGCTGGCCGGACACCAGATCCGGCTCGGAAAAGTCGCTCGGGTCGCCGTTCTGATCACTGTCGAAAACAGTGTCGTGATCGACGTCGTCGGATCCGGGACAGCCTTCGGGAATGCTCTGGATCAGCAGGCGGTCGACGAATGCAGGGAAGTCCTGACTGCTGTTGTTGAGCGCAGACCATTGAACCCGGAACGATTCATTGTCATGGATGATGGCCTTGTCCGGGGTGATGGGGTTTCCGCCGTTGGCGAAGATGATGTCTGCCATGGCTCGGCTCCTGTGATGCGGCGTTCATCTGCTGCCGTTCAGGCGATCCACCTCCATTATCGCGGTGGGGGAGAAAACTCGCCAAACTACAGCAGTAGCAGACCAAGAGTGCTGGCTGATCTACCGCACCCGGCCGCACCCGGCCGCGCCCGGCTGCCCTGTTTGGACATGCAGCAATAGACGGGCACACAGACCGCACCGCACCGCACCGCGCTAATCGCCACGAGCCTGCTAGGCCCATCTTCCCTCCACCCGGAGGACGCGCTCGGGCTCACTGTCTCGGAGCGTGAAGCGCAGGAACAGCCGTCGGCCATCTACCGAAACCGTGGGCGATAGCGTTCAGCGATCTTCCGACCCGCTTCGGAGCGCCGGTGAGTGACCCATACTCTGCCGCCCCGGAACTCAATTCCTCTGCTTCGCCTACGCCGGCCATTCCGGTTCGATCTATGCGCTCTGGCGCGTCGACGATCGCGAGGAACTGGCCACCCTGCCCGTGGTGGTCGTCGGAGACGAGGGCGGAATATGCATCGTCGCCAGAAACCTCCGAGACCTGTTCCGGCAACTCGGATGCGACTGGCTGCAATGGCCTTCGTGGGAGGGAGCCCAATTCATGGAGCCCGACAGCGACGATGAACCCAGCCCGCGCTATTGCGGAATGACCGGCTGAACTCAGGCGAGCTTCCTTAAATAATCCAGCGGTGAATCGCGATCACGCTGGACTTGCGTCGGGCAGTCGGGGCCAGTGCGCCGGCCCCGACTACGCCTCCGCCGTGCCGTGTGCGGGTCGGCTCAGCCGAAGATGTGGAGGTTCTCGTCGACCCAGGTGCGCAAGGTCAGCGGCATGGTGCCGGTGATCTTCTCGACGGAGTCGGAGATCTTCCAGTCCCAGGCGGCCGATTGGCGCTTGAGCTCAAGCAGGGCCTCAAGTCGCGGGCCGCCCCAGCCGAGGCGGTCGAACTCCGCCTGGGCTTCGGCAGTGGTGCGTTCGACGACCTTGACGTCCTGGCCGAGGGCCGCACCGATGATCGCGCCCTGCCGCTGCGGGCTGAGGGCCTCGCTGCCGGTCAGGGTGTAGGCATGGCCTTCGTGGCCGGAGGTGGTGAGGACGTTGGCGGCGACGGACGCGATGTCGCGCGGGTGGATCATGGCGGAGACCGGGTCGCCCTCGGTGACGTACATGGTCCGCTCCTTGCGGATGGTGTCGGCATAGCCGTAGAGGTAAACCATGAAGGTGCCGGGACGCAGGATGGTCCACGCCAGGCCGGACTCCTTGATGACCTGCTCGCCGGCGCGGTGGCCGGAGGTGAGAGGGTCGGTGGCGCCGAAGGCGACGCCGCTGGTGGAGAGCTTGACCAGGTGTGTGACACCGGCCTTGTGGGCGGCGGCGACCAGGGTGGTTTCCTGGACCGGGCCCTCGGGGCCGTAGCCCGGCGGGACGACGAAGACGCGCTCCACCCCGGCGAGGGCGGCGGGCAGGGTGTCCGGCTTGTCGAAGTCGCCAGCGATGACCTCGACGCCGGCGGGGAAGTTCGCCTTCTCCGGCGAACGGGTCATGGCCCGCACGGGTACGCCTTCGGCGGCGAGCCGGGCGACGAGTTCGCTGCCGACATTGCCGGTGGCGCCAGTAACCAGAATCATGCGTGTTTCTCCTATGGGGGTGTTCTGCACGGCGGACACCGTGCGGGGAATCCACTCGTCGAGTCGAGTCGAGTGGTGAGTCAGGAATTGCCGTGAGCGGCCGAGCCGGAATCGGCGCTCTCGTCTGCGGATGAACTTTCCGGCTCGGTCGGCGTCTGCGCACCGGCGAGCTTGTCGTCCGTGAGGAAGAACGCGGCCACCAGTCCGATGAGGACGATGGGGATGACCGCGTAGAAGACGCCGCGGAGCGAGTCCGCGTAGACCCCGGTGACTTCGAGCCGGAGGGGAGCGGCCAGCTTGCCGATGACCTCGGGCGAGAGCGAGCCGTGCTTGTCGATGTCGACACCGGACGTGCCGAGGTGGTGGAGTCCGGTATTGAGCCGACTGGTCATGAGGGTGGCGAAGAAGGAGACCCCGAGCGTGGTTCCGAGCTGGCGCATGAGGGTCGCGGTGCCCTGGACGGCGCCGATGTCTTGTGTGCTTGCGGTGTTGCGGGCGGCGAGGCTGAGGGCCTGTGAGTTGAGGCCGCCGGCGATACCGAACAGCAGCATGTAGACGACGGCGAGCAGGATGCTCGTCGAGGGCCCTGCCGTGGAGAACAGCACCGCGGCGACCGCGAAGACGACCATGCTGAGGACCGGGAACCAGCGGTACGAGCCGGTGCGCCCGATGACCTTGGTGCTGACGTAGGAGGTCAGTACGACGGCGAGCATCATCGCGGTGAGGACGAAGCCGGATTGCTGGACGTCGAGGGTGAGTACGGTCTGCAGCCACAGCACCAGGTAGTTGATGAGGCCGAGGCCGACGAATCCCGAGAGGAAGCCGAGGATGATGACGAGGGTGAAGGTCTTGTTGGCGAACAGCCGGAGCGGGATCACGGGGTCGGTGGCGCGGCGCTGCGAGTGGATGAAGAGCGCCACGACGACGGCGCATCCGGCGGTGAGGCCGAGGATGACTGGGGAGCTCCAGTCGTAGGTGATGCCGGCCTGGCCGGTGAGCACATTGAGGCCGACGATCGCGAGGACGAGGAGGAGGATTCCGACGTAGTCGAGGTGGGCCTTCTGGCGGCGGGCAGGTAGGTCGAGCTTCGAGGAGACGATCAGCAGGACGACCGTGCCGATGGGCAGGTTGATGAAGAACACCCAGCGCCAGTTGGCGAGTTCGGTCAGGATGCCGCCGAGGGTGGGCCCGGCGAGGGAGGCGGCGCCGAAGGTGAGGGAGAACCAGCCGTAGTAGCGGGCGCCTTCGCGCGGGGAGAACAGCTCGCCGATGATCGCGAGCACGGAGATGAACAGGCCGCCGCTGCCGATGCCCTGGACCACACGGCAGGTGATCAGCTGAGCCATCGTCTGCGCGAGGCCGCAGAGGGCGGATCCGACGAGGAAGACGATGATGGAGGCCATGAAGACGCGTTTGCGTCCGAAGAGGTCGCCGAGCTTGCCGTACACGGGGGCGGCCGCGCTGCCGCCGATGAGGTAACCGGTGGTGACCCAGGCGAACTGGTCGAGTCCACCGACATCGCTGATCACACGGGGCAGCGCGGTGGCGACGATCTGGGAGTCCAGCAGGGAAAGGAAGACCGCCACCATCAAGGTGAGGACGACCGCGGTGGTCTTGGCCGGCGCGGCCGGTCCTGTGGAGGCGCCGACGGCAGGCTCGGATGAGCGGGAAAGCATGAGGGGTCCTTGTAATCGAGAAGCGATGCCACGGTGTGGAGCACCGCCCGCAGTGGGAGTACGCGTAACGAACTCGGTGAAGAACGCTGCTTGGTTAAGCAGCGGAGATGGGGTGGTCGGATCCTGTGTCCGACTCCGGCCTTCCTCGGCCCTCTCAACCGTCGATCCGTCCTCAACGGACGTGTCGATCGCGGTCCTTCGCAAGTCGCTTAGCTTCTCGCCACTCCTCTGCGTCGATTACAGATGTCGAACACGGTAACGGAAGGTCCGCGAACTGTGCAACCTTGATCGTGATGCCGATGCCAGCGTGTCTGGCAGCCAGGACGACCTTGCCGGTTGGGTGGTGAGCACGCTGGCCGTGCCCGTTGCCAGCCCATGTGAGCGGCCAAACGTGGTCGCGGTCCGCCACCACGCGCTGCCTGATGATTTGATGGGAAAGCGGGAGACGTCGCCCCCGGAGGTTGTTGGTTCTGTCGAACCGCTGCACCGCCAGGATGAGTACGGCGACTCACGCGACAGCGGCGCCCAGCGGCGAGGATGAGGGTCTGTATCGTTCAGGAAACCGGGGGACCGCTCATGCTCAGCCGCATCGCCGACGCTCTGGTGCCCGTCTTCGGTCGTCTGTCGGTGACGGCCGACCCCGGCGCCGACTTCGCGCCGGGCACCTTGATCGTCGCCAATCACACGTCGTTGGCGGATCCCGCGGTCGTGCTCGCCGCCCTGCACCGCCTGGGCGCCGAGCCGCTCATCATGGCGGCGGCGGGTCTGTGGCGCATCCCGCTGCTGGGCCGCACCCTGAGTCGTGAAGGGCACATTCCCGTCCATCGTGGCGACCTGCGCGCCGTTGAGGCGTTGGAAAACGCGGCAAAGGCACTGGAGCGAGGACGGTTGGTCCTGATCTACGCGGAAGGTGGTCTGCCGCGGCGGCGGGATGCCGCCGAGGCGGCTCCGGCGGCGTTCCGCAGTGGGCTGGCCAGGCTGGTGGAGCGCACCGGCGCACCGGTGGTGCCCGTGGGACAGGCCGGTGCGCGCCGACTGGTTTCGGGCAGTGCCGCCAAGCAGCTCGCCGGCCTGGCCACCGCGCCGCTGCGGCGACCCTCGATGCATGTCCATGTAGGGGCGCCCGTGGAGCTGATCGGTGACCGCCTCGCGCGCACGGCCGTGGCGCGTACCGCGGTGACGGCCGCGTGGCGCACGGCGGCCTCCCAACTCGGGGAGCCCGCCGCCCTCGCCGCGTAGACCGTCGGTGGGAAGGGCCCGACCCCGTGAGGCGGCCCCGTTCAACCGTCGCGTTCAACCTTCGCGTTCAACTTCCGCTTTCAGTCGTCGAGTTCGTGCAGGTGACGTACGTTCCGCAGGGGTGAGCAGAAGATGACGAGCCAGCTGGTGGCGATGAGGACGGCGCCGGTACAGATCGCGGCGCGGGGGCCGAGCCAGGCGCCGATCAGGCCGGCCAGCAGCGCGCCGACGGACAGGGCACCGGTGAGCAGGAACCGGTAGGTGGCGTTCATCCGGCCCAGCATGGCCGGCGGCGTCACGGTCTGGCGGGTGCTGACGGCGAGGACGTTGGCCAGGCCGGTCTGGACGATGGTGAGCATCCAGCCGACCGCGGCCACCCACAGCATGGGGCCTCGGGCCATGAACGGAGTGAGCAGGGCGAAGGGGCCCGTCAACATGCCGACGAGCCACAAGGCGCGGCCGTGCCCGAGGCGTCGGCCGGCAACGGGTGCGAGGAGTGCGCCAAGGAAGCCGCCGATGCCACCGGCCGACAGCACCAGCCCCAACACACCTGCTGACAGGCGCAGTTGCTGCGTGCACAGCACCACGAACGACACCTGGCACAGTTGGATGGCGAGGTTGGTCACGGCACCTTTGACGGCGAGCGCGCGCAGCACCCGGTGGCCGAGCACGAAGCGCAGCCCGGCGGCCGTCTCCCGCCACAGCCGGGGCCGGGCCGTACGGTGCGGGCTCGGCTCGGTGGCCCGGATCCGCGCGATCGACCACGCCGACCACAGGAAGCCCAGCGCGTCGACGACGACGGCCGCCGCCGGCCCGAGCAGCTGCACGACCAGGCCGCCGATGCCGCGTCCGGAGACGTCGGCCACCTGGTTCAGTCCGGTGAGGCTGGAGTTGGCGGCGACGAGCCGGTCCGCACCGACGAGGGAGGGCACGTACGACAGGTGGGCGATGTCGAAGAAGACCGTGGCCACCCCGATGAGGAACACGACCACGTACAGCTGCGCAAGGGTGAGCACTCCGCAGGCCCAGGCCACGGGCAGGGAAGTGACCAGTGCGACCCTGCTCAGGTTGGCGGCGAGGAGGAGGGTCCGCTTGGGCATGCGGTCGACCCACGTCCCTGCGGGCAGGCCGATGATCAGGAAGGCCATGGTGCCGAGCGCGGACAGTACGCCGATCTCACCCGCTCCTGCGTTCAGCACGGTCTGCGCGAGGACGGGGATCGCCAAGAAGCTGACTTGCGCGCCGAGCCTGCCGGCCGCGTCGGCCGTGTAGAGAAGCCGGAAGTTGCGGTCGGCGAGGACGCTGCGGTGCGGCCGGTCCGCGGCGGGTGCGGGTGCGGGTGCGGGTGCGATGAGTGTGCGGGTCATGGCGCCCGAGATTGGCGGTACCCCGCGACGACCCGCCATGAGTTCAGAAATACCTAAACTCAGTGGGTGCTTGAATTGGAGTTCACCACCGAGGACCTCGCGCTGACCCGCTTGGCGCTCTCCCCGCTGTGGGAGGCGATCGCGAGCCTGCGGGTACTGACCCGCCCAGACAGTCACACCCTGCACCAACCGTGGCTCGCGGCCGTACGACCTCGGCTTGCGCGGGCGCGGCTGGACCTGCGGCCGGTCACCGAACTCCTCACGCCGAAGGTCGCCGCATTCGTCGCGCCGGCTCCGATGACCTCCGCCCCGGACATCCAGCTCGAACTCGCGACGATCCGCGCCCAACCCGTGGAACGGATCCACGCCGATCTCGATGCTCTGGGACTGCCCCGATACCCGGATCCCGCCGCGGCGGTGGAGAAGGTGGCGACCACCATCGAGGCGTACTGGGAGTTGGCGGTGGCGCCGTATTGGCCGCGCATCCGCGCGGTCCTGGAAGCCGACATTCGCCACCGGGCGTATCTGCTGTCCACCGGCGGAGGCCGCCGGCTCTTCGCCGACCTGGATGCCAACCTCCGCTGGGAGGGCGGCAGGCTCGCAGTCAGGCTGCGCAACAACCGCTCCGGGACCGTCGAACTGAACGGGCGGGGCTTGGTCCTCGCCCCGTCCGCCTTCGCCTGGCCCCGGATCTCGCTGCTCACCACTCCTCCCTGGCAGCCGCTCCTGCGCTACCCGGCGCGCGGAACCGCGACCATCTGGGAGTCGCGCCCGGCCGCTCCCTCCACCGCGCTCACCCGCGTGATCGGCAGGCCCAAGGCGCACCTGCTCACCCTGCTCCACGAGCCGGCGACCACCACCCAACTCGCCGCGCTCGCCGGGCTCACGGTGGGCGGGGCGTCCCAACACCTCACCGCGCTCCGGGACGCCGGCCTGGTCCGCCCCACCCGGGTCGGCCGCAGCATCCTGTATGCCCGGACCGATACGGCGGAGACGCTGGTAGGGCGACGCAGCTGAGCGCTGAGTAGGGGCGGCAGCTTTGCCTGACATAAGCCGTTGAGTGGGGCATTTCGGGCGAACTGTGGGGGTTCAGGTCCGTCGGCGACGGGTGTGCTGCTCGATGTTCATACGTAAATGCAGGATTCCTGCCCGCTTTCGGGCAGGAATTGTGGACGCTCCAAGGCTGCCGCCCTAGGGTGATCACTCATGATCACCCTGGACCCAATAGGGACTTTCTCCCTGAAGTTGGGCCTCCTCATCCTTACCTCACCGGGCGCGAAAGGACATCCGTATGAGCTCGCTCCCCATCAACGCCGAGGCCGTGGTCTTCGACTGCGACGGCCTGCTGGTCAACACCGAAGTTTGCTGGACCGTTGCGGAAACGGCGATCTTCGCGGCGCACGGCCATCCCTTTGGTCCCGAGCAGAAGGCCCTGGTCATCGGCCGCAGCGTGGAGGCCGCTGGAGAGGCCATGGCCCAATATCTGGGCCGTCCCGACGCCGGTGCCGAACTCGCCGCCGAACTGCTCAGAAGAGTCCGCGAGGAGCTTTCCCGGGGCGCCGCAGCCCTCCCCGGTGCGGCGGAATTGGTGCGCGCCTGTCGGGCAGCCGTACCCATCGCCGTGGCCAGCAACAGCCCCCGCGAACTGCTGGATGTCGCACTGTGGTCGGCCGGCCTCACCGACTGCTTCGCCCACTCCTTCGCCGCCGACGAAGTACGCTCGCCCAAGCCCGCCCCAGAGCTCTACCTCACAGCATGCGAGACCCTCGGTGCGGACCCGAAGCATTCCGTCGCCTTCGAGGACTCGGCCACGGGCATCGCCTCGGCCCGGGCTGCCGGGCTCTACGTCGCGGTCGTACCGTCCCTCGCAGGAGCCGAACTGGACCACGACTGGCTGGGCGCCAGCCTGACCGACCCCGAAGTGCAGGACTGGGCCCGGGGGCTGGGAGCTGGGGCTGGGAGTTGGAAGGTGGGCACCGAGGCGTGACGCTGCCTGTTGCCCGCCCGACGGTGAGGGGCCTTCGGACGGTGAGGGGCCTTCGGGCGGTGAGGGGCCTTCGGACGGTGACGTGATTCGCCGTCGTCGAGGTGGGCGCTGCACATGCCTTCTCCCAGACACTCTCTCTCTCGCGGAGAGCCAACAGCTCAGTGCCCCAGCCTTCTCAGGGCCGATTCCGGGTAGCGCTCGCCCGCCACGGCCTCTTCCGGTACGGCCTTGCGCAGCAGATCGAGGTCGGCGTCGGTCAGGGCCAGTGACGCGGCAGTGGCGTTCTCCTCAAGGTAGCGCCGGCGCTTGGTGCCGGGGATGGGCACGATGTCCTCGCCCTGGGCGAGCAGCCAGGCCAGCGCGGCCTGGGCGGGCGAGCAGCCGATCCGCCCGGCGACATCCCGAACGGCCCGGACGAGTGCCAGGTTGCGCTCGATGTTCTCGTCGGCGAACCGAGGCCAGCGCCGGCGGTTGTCGTGCGGGGCGAGGTCGCCGCGGGCGGAGAGGGCACCGGTGAGCATGCCGCGCCCGAGAGGGGAGTAGGCCACGATGGCGATGCCCAATTCCCGGCAGGTGGCGAGGAGTTCACCCTCCACCACGCTGCGGGTGAAGAGGGAGTACTCCACCTGAACCGCGCTGACCGGGTGAACGCCGTGGGCCTTGCGGAGCGTCGCGGAACTGACCTCGCTCAGTCCGATGTGGCGTACCAGACCGGCCTGCACCAGCTGGGACATGGCACCGACAGTCTCCTCGATGGGAGTGGCCGGGTCGCGGCGATGGGCGTAGTAGAGGTCGATGTGATCGACACCCAGGCGGCGCAGCGAGGCGCGGCAGGCGTGGGGAACGTAGGCGGCCGAGGTGTCCACGTCGACGACCCGGCCCGTGGCCGCGTCGTGGCGGAGCCCGAACTTGGTCGCCACGACGACCCGGTCACGCTCCTGAGCATGTCTGCGCAACCAGCGGCCGACCAACTCCTCGTTGCTGCCTTGTCCGTAGGCGTCGGCGGTGTCCAGGAGAGTAATGCCCATGTCGAGGGCGCGGTCCAGGGTGCGTTGGGACTCCTCCTCGTCCGGGATCCCATAGGCGACGGACATACCCATGCAGCCCAAGCCGATCGCGGACACCTCGGGGCCTTCATTTCCCAGCCGGCGGTACTTCAACGCACCTCACCTTCCTCGCAGTGGGCCGAGCGGCCCGCGCCTCTCGCATCGATTCTCAGGTCATTCCCTTGTTCCGGTCGCGTTGGAACGTCCTCCCGTCGTCGCCGCGGTGATCTGACGGTCGATGAGTGAAGGTGACGCGCGCCGTGAGGTGCCCCTCCAGCGGGCGAACACGCCTCTCCGTCGACGAGGGGGGAGAGAGATTCAGCGGCACTGTCCGAATCTCGGGCCGATGGAAAGACGGATACGTCAGCTCGGTGTGCAAGCGCGAAAACGGCGAAGTAGCTCCCGTGCGGCAGTGCTCCCGGCGTCGAAAGTCTGGTTCTGCAGTGTGGCTGGAACGTCTGGGCCCCAGATGCGTGCTCCGTGGCAGCGGAAGCAGAAGGCGATCTCGAACAGTGGATGGGTGGAGCTGTGGGCCCGGATTCCCCAGCCAGGAAGGAAGCAGCGGTACATCTCGCTGCCTGGCAGGTCGTGAATCAGAGACAGGGCTTGCTGGGCTTGTTCGCCGTCCCAGATCGCGACAGCGTCGCCGTTGAGGTCCTGCGACATGAGGTGCCTGGCAGGATCGGTGATGCGGACGACTTCGATGAACTCGGACTTCGCAGCAGAGAGGGGCAGCAGCATGCTCCCCAGCCTCTCTGATCGTGACGCCGCTGGCCAGGCTGCCGGTCCCACACTTCTATGAGTCCTGGGGCAGGGGCAGGGGCAGGGGCAAGGGCAAGGGCAGGGGAAAGGGAAGGCGTAGGCGTCGGGCTGGTTGACTCTCCCACTGTGGGAGAGCCAAGGGTGGGGCACATGCACGTCGGAGACGCGGGGTTGTGGAGCATCGGGGAGATTGCGCGGAGGACCGGGCTGTCGGTGAAGCTCATCCGGCACTGGTCCGACATCGGCGTGGTACCGCCAGCCGGGCGCACCGCCGCCGGGTACCGCGTCTACGACTCCGAGTCCCTGGCCCGTCTGGAGCTGGCCTGGACCCTGCGGGACCTTGGACTGGGCTTGCCGCAGATCCGTGAGGTCCTCAACCGTGAGCACACCCTCGCGGAAGTGGCCGCGGCCCATGTCGACGCGCTGGAGGTGCAGATCCGCGCGCTGCGCACGCGGCAGGCGGTGCTGCGCTCCGTCACCCGCCGTTCCACCACAGCCGAAGGACTCGCCTTCATGTCCCGAACCGCCCGTTTGTCCGCCGCCGAACGCTGCACGCTCATCCATGACTTCCTGACCGAGACGCTCACGGGCCTGGACGCGCCGGCCTACCGCCGTGGCCTGCTGGCCGCAGCCCCGGACCTCCCCGACAACCCCACCGACGAGCAGGTCGACGCCTGGATCGAATTGAGCGAACTGGTAACGGATTCAGACTTACGTACGGGGATGCGACGCATGGCCCGGTACGCGGCAGAGCATGCCCCCGGCGACCACGACGACAGCACGCTTCGAGAAGCCCAGCGGCTCACCGACGAGTGGACGCAACTGGTGAACACCGCGATACGGTACGGGATCGCTGCGGACTCACCCGCGGCCGACCAGGTGGTCGCCGCCGTCGTCACCGCCTGGATCCCCACGCAGACGCGTACGAACAACGTCGTGCACGCCGACGGGGCACACTCCCGCCGCGTGCTGCTGGACCAGTTGGAGACCGTCAGCGACACCAAGGTCGAGCGGTACTGGCAGTTGATGTGCACCATCAACGGCTGGCCGGTACGACCCGACATGGCAGCGGCCGGTGACTGGCTGAAGACCGCGCTGCGCACCCATCCCGATCCCGGGGCCCGGGCCCGTGAACTGGACACCTTGTACGACACGGGGGCCGACGCATGGCAGCCCGGGGGAGTGCTCGACGCCTGCGACAGGGTCCTGACCACTGTGGAAGGCCTCGTCTGCGCCGTCGACCGGGACCAGTTCGACCTGCCAACCCCCTGCGCGCGGTGGGATGTGCGGGCCCTGCTCAACCACCTTGTCCGGGAGAACCGGATGTGGGCCGGCCTGGCCGACGGCACACCCTGCTCCGATACCAGCGCCGACCACCTCGGCGATGACCATGTCGAGGCATTTCATGCCGCCGCGCAGGGTTCGCGGGCCGCCTTCCACCGCCCTGGGATGCTCGATCAGCGGTACGGGCCTGCTCCGGGCCGGCGGATCGTCGAGCAACTGGTCATCGAGATGCTGGTGCACAGCTGGGACCTGGCCACGGCCATGGGATACCCGCGCGACCTCGTCCCGGACCTCGCCGAGTCGGCCCTGCCGGTGGTACGGGAGATCTACGGCAGCCTGCCGCGGACGCCCGGTGGCTCCTTCGCCCCACCCCAGGAGGTGCCCCACGACGCGACCGCGCTCGACCGCATCGCCGGCTACCTCGGCCGCGCCGTGGGCTCTTCCCAGGCCACCGAGCCAGGCAACCGGCGCTCATGAACCAAACAGTGGGGAACATGAGCAATATCCGGCGAACCAGGTGAGCTTGAAGTTTGAGCGGTGTCAGGTGCGGCCGCTGATGCTGTGGTCGATGAGTATTCGCGGCCGCGGGGTCAGCTGCGACGGTTCACTTCCGGCGGGGCACGGTGAAGTAGTTCTCCGCGGAGGGATTCCACCTGCCTCCGAGGCTGAAAGTCAGGAGGGTGCCGTATCGGGCCCGCGCAGCCGCCATGCTCATCGGGGTTTGCGGGACGGTCGAGCAGCGCTGGTAGATCCTTGTCTCGACTGGGGGGAACGGGTCGGGGTCTTCGACCTTGTTCGGGAGTGGGAGGTCCGGCCGGTCCCAGTCGATCTGGAGCCCCGGAGCTGTGAGCGTCGGGGCGGGCATCAGGCTGCCGTCCTGGTTCCGGCCGCGCTTACGGTGATAGTCGAGTGCGTAGGAAACCGTGCCGGCCGCGTGTGGCAGGTCCCGCCCCTTGCCGTCCTGTCGTCCCCAGGTCGCGATGCCGGCCGCGCGGATCCGGGGCAGCACGTCGGTGATGTCTCCCCGGACGCCGAAGTAGGCGACGGCCTTCATGTCACACGTAAGGACGTACGGAGACCGGTTGTTCTCGAAGACCGAGCGGTTGCCTGGCCTGGCACAGGAGTCAGTGAAACGTGTGAGTACGTGCTCCAGGCCCTCAACAGCGGTAAGGCGCTCAATCAGGGCGCGGATCTTGTGCTCCTCCTCCGCCCTGCGGGACTCCGCCAAGGGCGACGTGGCTTGCTTCCGCAGCTTCTTCTCCGACGGCTTGCGAGAGCACGCTTCCGTCAGCCCTACCAGGACGAACGCCAGCAAGAGTCCGCCCGCTTGGGCGCACCGCCCGCGGACTCGGCGCCACCGGCTAGCTAGGGTCTCTTTCATTCCCCGCACCTCCGGCCCCACCCTTCGGGGAGGCGGGGCCGGGCGCATGAGTACGCGTACTCAGATTCCGTGTTTGTCGTAGGGCGGGACAGAGGAGGTGTCCCGGGCGGCGGCTGCGGCCGCGGCTGTTGCGCGGAGTACGTCGGCGTCCGCGCGGTCCATGAGTGCAGCAGCCCATGGCGTGTCGGCCCTGAGCCGTTTCCATATCAGCAGGGCTCCGATGTCGGCTTTGCCGATGTCCCCGGTGGCACGTGCCCGTTGAGTCACCTATTGCAGAGTCTCGTCGTAGAGGACACTCCCGGGTCGCCCAGATCAGCACAAGGTCGCGGATGCCGATGCACGGGCGTCCCACTGTCTCGAACTGACTCGAACTGACTCGAGACAGTACGCCTCCTGGAGTGGGTGTGAGCGCGGTTTTTACGGAACGCGGCCAATGGCATGGGAGGCAACGGCTGCGTGAGTCTCACCTGTTGAACTTGCTGGAACGAACCCGGTTGCTGTTCACCGGCGCGGGTTTCGGCGAGCGGGGCCGGTGTTCATCCGCTCGTCCGTGGGGTTTGAGGCCGGTGGAGGTGGCCTGTGCGCGTGGGTTACTGGTAGCTGTGGCGAAGGTGTCCGGTTCGGGAGGGGAGCAGTGGTGATGTCGGTGAGACGACGGTGGACGGCTGGTCTGGTCGCGGTGGTTGCCGTCACGGCCACTGCTGTGGGGGCCGCCGCGGTCCCGGACCGCGTAGGGGTGTCTGCTTCAGACGAGGGACGAGTGGCGGTGTCCGCGGACGCGGACGCGGGAGGACGGTCCGCAGGCAACAACCGCCGTCCGCTGGTGATCGCCCACCGGGCCGGCACGGCGGACTTCCCGGAGAACACCGTGCGGGCCATCGACGGCGCGCTGGCGCACAAGGCAGACATGATGTGGCTCAGCGTGCAGGTCAGCCGGGACGGCGTCCCCGTTCTGTACCGGCCCGCCGACCTGTCCGCGCTCACCGATGGCACCGGCAACGTCGTAGACCACGACTCCGAGCAGCTCACCCGCCTGAACGCCGGCTACCAGTTCAAGGATGCTTCCGGAGGACACCCGTACCGCGAGCATCCCACGCTGCTGCCCACGCTGGAGGAGGCGCTGCGGCACCTTCCGCAGCCGATGGGGGTGCTGCTGGACATGAAGTCACCCGACACCCAGGCCCTGGTGCCCGCGATCGCCAAGACGTTGGATGCCTTGGAGGGCGAGGGTCGCAAGGAATGGGAGCGGGTGCGGTTCTACTCCACCGAGAAGCCCAATCTGGACGCCATCACGGCCTATCCCCACGCGCGGCTGATTGAGGATCGTGACACCACCCGCACGCGCCTGGTCGCCTCCCGCCTCACCGGCAACTGCCTCAACGCACCGCGAAGCGGGACCTGGGCCGCGTTCGAGTTGCGCCGTGATGTGACGGTGACCGAGAAGTTCACCCTCGGCGAGGGGCGCAGCCCGGTCAAGCAGGCTCTGATGTGGGACCTGGCCGCCGCGGCCTGCTTCCACACCCACCCCTCGGTCAGGACCGTTCTGATCGGTATCGAGACCAAGGACGACTACACCACCGCCAAGAAACTGGACGCTTACGCGGTCTTGACCGACTCTCCCAAGCACATGATGGAGGTGATGAACAAGGCGGCAGCGACAACTCGTTGACTGCCTCGTTCTCGTCGTCGTCCTCGTCCTCGTCTTCGTCCTCGGCGTCGTCGTCCTTGCTCTGTTGTGGTCTGGCGCCGGGTCATCGCAGAGGGCCGCTCCAGACGGCGCTTTCGTTGTGCAGGGTGGTCAGCCATGTGCGGTTGTCTGCGGCGCGGGCGAAGTCGACCCCCACCTCAAGGTGGCTGGCCGCGTCCAGGGGGAGGGCGAAGCGCTGGGTGATGACTTTCTGCATGCCGGGCAGCAGCAGGGTTTGGCCCAGTCCGCTGGAATGATCGTCGCCCTCGGAGAGGGGTTCGGCCGTGCGTCCGTGGGCGTCCTTCGCCCCGATGCTGTAGAGCTCCTTAGTATCTAGCATGCCGGTGGTTCCGTTGCGGATCGTGATCTGCACGGACACGATGCGCTTGCCCTGCGTGTTGCTGTCCTGCCGCTGCTGTTCTTCCTTGCTGGGGGCGTATGGCGTGGAGGGCGACGCGGTGACCTGCAGCCCGTCCTCGAAGCACCGCGTGGTGTCATAACGGAGCTGGCCGTCACCGGCCGTCGGGGCGGCGCAGGAGACCTGTGGGAAAGCGTTGGTGGTGACCATCGCGCCGTTGAGGAACCACGCGGTGGCCATGGCACCGAGGACCGCGCCGGTCACGGCCGTGGCGCGGTTGCCAGTGTGAGCCGGCTGTGCCCGCTGTGCTCTCCGGGCACCGACAACACCCAGGACACCCAGGACTGTTGCGGTCGCGGTCAGAGCCCCCGCCGCCCAGAACAGGGCCGGGAAGACCGGCCCGGCGATGAGGCCGATGATGCCAAGAAGAGTGAGGACGAGAGCGGCGATACCAAGACCGTTGCGGGGCGGCCGTACGCGGGGCGTGTGCGCCAACGGCGGCTCCGACACAGTCGAGGGCCCGCGACCGGAGTGGCCGGAGGAGCCGGAGACACCAGAAACATCAGAGACACCAGAAACATCAGAGACACCAGAAACATCAGAGACACCAGAAACATCAGAAACATCAGAGGCAGCTCCAGGGTGCCCGTTCCCACCATCCGATTCTGATTCCCCTTGCTGCGTACGGTCGTCTGTCATCTCAAATCCGTTCGTACGGCGGCCGGTTCGGTCAGGCTTGTCTCACGCCCACCTCACCAGCCTCTACCTCTACGGCCCAATGGGAAGGCGCGGGCCGGTGTTGTCATTTGCGCACGCCAAGGAGACGGCCCCCGGGCCGTGCGCGCAACGGTGCAGACTGGCAGGGCGCCCCCCCCAGTTCCGCGGGGAAAACCCCTGTGTGGCCCCGACCCTCCCTTTCCCGGGTCGAGGCCACGTCGTCGTATGGACTGCCGGTGGGGGCTAGATCACGCGCTTGAACCAGGTGATCGGGCTGGTGGTGTCGTGGGCTTGGACGTAGACGCGGGCCGGGACGGCGACCATCCGCTGCTCGTTGTCATTGTTCTGCCGGTAGACGATATAGCCGGTGTAATACCCGCCGTTGCCGCGGGGCTCCAGCCAGCCCTTCTTCTTCCCGTCGGGCACCGTCATCTCGACGTCGGTTTCCAGGGTGCTTTGCAGCTTCTTGGTGGAGGTGGACGAGTAGCTGTAGGTGAAATTCACCTCTCCGGGAAGCTCGTTCTTTCCGTCGCTGATCTTCGGTGTGATCTTTCCGCCGATTGACCAGCCTTCGGTCTCGCTCTTCTCGTCGGCCACCGAGCTGGAGATCTTGTAGGTCAGCTTCCCACCGCCGGCCAGGCCGTCTCCGGCGGAGCCTCGGAGGGGATACTTGTCGGTGAGCTTGCCGACGAAGGCGCAGGGCGGCTTCTGGCCGACGCGCGCCGGGTCGTGGTTCGGTCGATTGCAGAGCTGGTCGAGATTTTCCTGGGTCCACTCGTCCTTGTAGCCAGCCTTGCCGGTGAAGACGGGGGCGGTGTAGTTGGGCGATTCACTGAGTCCCGAGATGGGCTCATAGAGCCTCTTGGCGCTTTCGCGGGCAGGCTCCTTGGTGTTGGGGTCCTCGGCGAACGTCTTGGCCGCGGCCTGGGCGTCCTTGATGGCCTGATCGGGGCTGTAGTTGACCTGTCCGCCCTGTACGTCCGAGAGGTTGACCTGCTTGTCGTCGAGGCCGGTGGGCAGGCCCATCACGCTCTCGGAATCCTGGAGCGGCGACCACTTGGTCAGGTCCGCCATGACCTGGTCGTCGGATTCGTAGATGGTGTCGGGAACGGGGGACGAGCCCTCGGCGAAGGCCGGCGCCTGCGAACTGAGTACCGACGCACCGGAGAGAAGAGCGGTGGCGACGGCGATTGTCACGCGGCTGTTTCTGCGCTGACGTCGTACGGCAGCTGTGGATGCGGGCATGCGAATTCCCTTCGACCGGCACGCGCGCTTACCCCACTCGTTAGAGTGCGCATGACGGAACGGTGATGGAGATGGACGAGGAAACAACGCTGCATCACGCAGGACGCGTCTACCAAAGCGTCCGGGAATTCATGGTGTGAGGTTCCGGCGGCTTCGGCGCTTGGAGCCTTGTAGGGCTCTTTCGACCACAGAGATGGCATTCCTTGGCGTCCGGTTGCCCCGAACTGATCGGTAGCTTTCGGCGGTGTTCCCGTACGCCGGCCAAGAGGGCAGAGAAGGCGAAAGGGAACGCTCAGTAGGGATGCGGTGGCGGGGCGCGACCTGGAATTCGAGATCCTGGACGAGAACGAGAGACTGCCCGGTCAGGAGGGGGAGTTGCCCGCCTGGTCCGGCAGCCGAATGCCCTTCATGGTGGTGTCGAAGACGGGCCGGTAGCGGGTCCACTCTGCCTCTGGTGCGGAGAGGTAGACCGTGTACTGGGTGCTGTCCGTCCCGGAGAAGGCCATTTCGACGGCCCGGAATCCGCGCTGTGTGCCGTCGAAGGTGAACTCCCAGTAGCCGGCCCGGAGTCCGCGGAAGGTGGTGCGGCTCATCCGGACCCGTTCGTAGCCGGGGTTGTCCCGGCGGGTCTGGGCCTCTTCGGTCTCCTCCCAGTGCCGCAGCGGATCCGACCCGGCGAACTCCACGACGTCGACCCGCAGGCCCACCAGCCCGGTCGGGTCGATGTAGCGGATCTCCCCGTCGGGCGCGTCGTCGCGTTTCCAGCCGTCCTGGACGGGGAGCGAGAAGCCCTGTGCCACCTTGACCTGGTGGTACCCGGAGGGCAGTGGGGGAGGAGGAGTCGGGTTGGTGGAGGGGCGGTGCCGGGGGGAGTTGGTCGTGGAGGGATGAGTGCGCGCCGTTGTGCCGTCGCCCGGGGGCCACAGCAGTACGGCGCCCGTCACGCCGGCTCCGGCCACCACAGCCACCGCCGGCACCAGCCAACGCACCCGGCGGCGGCCGGCACGTCCCTGGCGCGCGGGGGCGACAGCATCCCGCACCGGCTCCCGCCGGGTGGCCGCCTCAACGGGAGGCACCTGAGCACCGGCCAACTTCCCCACGCGGGCCTCATCCGCACCGCCCAACTTCCCAACGCCGGCCTCCACCGAACCGGCCAACTTCCGCACGCCGGCCTCCTCTGTGCCGCCGGCCCCCTCGCTACCAGGGGCGCCGGCCGGGACGTGGGGCGCCTGCCCTCCAGCCACCTGCTCCAGGAGCCGACGGGCCTCGGAGCCGTCCATCCGCCGGGCGGGGTCCTTGACCAGCAGCCCCTCGATCACCGGGGCCAGGGCACCGGCGCCCCGGGGGCGCGGGTGGTCCGCGGTGGCGATGGCGTACGCCGTCTCGATCGCGGTGTCCCGGAGGAACGGCGGGCGCCCATCGACCGCCTGGTACAGCGTCGCTCCCAGGGACCAGAGGTCGCTGGCCGGGCCGGGCTCGCCCATCGAGCTGCGCAGGCGTTCCGGTGCGAGGTACTGGATCGAGCCGACCAACTCCCCGGTCCGCGTCAGAGAGGGCGTCCCCGACACCACGGCGATGCCGAAGTCGGTGAGGACGATCCGGCCGTCGTGCGCCAGCAGGACGTTGGCGGGTTTGACGTCGCGATGCAGTACTCCGGCGTCGTGCGCGGCCCGCAGGGCACCGGCCATCGCACTGCCGATCCGCGCCGCCTCCCGCGGCGGCAACGCACCCTGCCGCTTGAGCAGATCGCTCAGCGTGACGGAGGGGACGTACTCCATGACGATGCACGGCAGGCCCTCGTCGTCGACGACGTCGTGCACCACGATCACATGGGGGTGGGTGATCCGGGCGGCACTGCGCGCCTCGCGACGGGTCCGCTCGTGGAGGGTGTGTACCTCGTCGTCGTGCAGGTGCGGCGGTACGTGTAGCTTCTTCACGGCGACCTGGCGCCCGAGCACCTCGTCCTCGGCCCGCCAGACCGTACCCATGCCGCCCCGGCCCAGCCGTTCGATCAGCCGATACCGCCGGGCTATGAGCCGCCCCGATTCGGACACCGTCGGACCCCCTTCTCGGCTACTCGGCTTTCGGCCATGTCACGGCAACAGATCGTCACCCTAATACGGCGGCGTCGGTCGCCATGACACGGGAGCGAGCCGACGCCTCTCGGCCCCAGCTTCAGCAAAACCCTCGGTCAGGCTCAGCTTCCTGGGCCGTGACAGCTTTGATGGGTGATCGAGGCGCGGCTGATACATCACCTTGCGAGCGCTGCGGCACAGGGCTGGCTGAGTAGCCGGACAGGGGCGCTTTCCCGTGCCCGGCCATGTCCGCTCCCGACGGGACGCGGCGCGTGCGTAGCAGCCTTGGGAGGTCGCGCGTGCGTAGCAGCCTTGGGGACGCCGCGGGTACGTAGCAGCCTTGCAGGCGGGGCCGTTGTGCCTGTTTGTGGAGGCATTGGAAGCCGCTGTCAGGTGCGCCTTGCCGAGGCCGGACGGTACCGGCCCATCATCGGGCCGTACCGTCCGGCACCGTGGCCGACGTGTGCGTGGTTGGTGTCTTCGGAGCGTCCGGGCTGGCCGGGCTGGCCTGGCTGGTGGGGAGTCGGTGGGCTGTGACGCATGCGGTGGCCAGGATGCAGGCGAGGACGGCGTAGACCGCCTGGTAGCCACCGGTGGCATCGGCGAGGTGTCCGGTCACCCAGGGGCCGGCGAAGCCGGCGAGGTTGCTGAGTGCGTTGGTCGCGGCGATGGCGGTGGCGGAGTGGCGGCCGGCCAGTGAGCTGGTGCAGCGGCTCCAGAGGGCGGGCACGGCTGCCATGTTCGCCGCGACGGTCACGGTCAGCGCGGCCAGGGTGACCAGGGGCAGGTCGCACAGTGCGGCTCCGGTGGCGGCGAGCGCGGCGACGGCGATGGGCACGGTGACCAGCGAGGCCCGCTGTCCTGCGTGGTCACCGTGGCGGCTCCAGAGGAGCATGGTCGGGGCCGCGACGAGGTAGGGGAGGGCGGCGAGCGCGCAGACACTGGAGGCGTGCACGCCGGGGAAGAGGGCGGTGAGGGCCTGCGGAAGGAAGAACTGCAGCGAGTAGGCCGCGAAGCACACGCCCGCCTGCACCAGCGCGAAGTGCACGACCCGCCCCAACACGGTACGGCTGGTGGTGGTCGGCGGTGTGTTCTTGGCCAACTCCCTTGCCAGTGCCGCACGTTGGGTGGCGGTCAGCCAGGCGGCCCGGCGCGGCGAGTCCGGCAGCAGGCGCAGCGCCGCGGCTCCCAGGACGATGGCGGGCGCGGCCTCGATCAGGAACATCGACCGCCAACCACTGAGACCGAAGACGCCGGCATGCTCGACCAGCAGGCCGGAGGTGGGCAGGCCGGCTGCGGTCGCCACCGGAATGGCCAGCAGAAAAGCCGCCAGCGCACGGGTGCGCCGCTGGGCGGGGAACCAGGTGGTCAGATAGGCGACGACACCGGGGAAGAACCCGGCCTCGGCGAGCCCGAGGAGGAAGCGCGCCAGGTACAGGCCGCGGGCGTCGGTAACGAAGGCGGTGGCGGCCGAGCACAACCCCCAGGCAGTGACCACGCCCGCCAGCCAGCGCCGGGCACCGAACCGCTTCAAGCCCACGGCAGCCGGCACCTGGAAGAGCACATAGCCCACGAAGAACATCCCGGCGGCGGTTCCATAGTCGGTCGCGCTCAGGTGCAATTCGGTATTCATGGCCAACGCGGCCACGCCGATGTTGGCGCGGTCAAGGAAGTTGACCACATACAGCACGAACAGCAACGGCAACAACCTCCGCGCCACCGCACGCACCGCGCCCTGGCCAGCCACCCCATCCTCCCCGTCCTGCGCCGCCCCGCTCGCGCTCGCCTCTGCTACCGCCATCGCTCGCCGCCTCCGCTACTCGTTCACCCGGTGCCGTCTGCCGTCTGCCGTCTGCCATCTGCTTTTGCTGAAGTGACAACGACTCAGGTGGTCTCAGGTGTGCGGTATGAGCTCCTGTGGGCGAGGGCTATCTGTGGGCGCCCGGGCCCCTTGCCGCTGCTGGTGGCAGCGGGTACTCCTCCCAGAGCTCCGACTCCGCACCACGCCGGCCGGTCGGAAACCGGGTGCGGACCGTCGGTGCGGTGGTGTGTGATCGGGCGTATGGCGATGGTGTTGGGCAAGCCGGGAGTCGACGCGCTGCGCGAGGCTGTGGGTGTGCTGCGGGAGTGGCAGTACGACGGGGCGCCGATGCAACTGCATCCGGGGGACCTGGGTTGGTTCTGGCGGTCAGGTGCGGAAGCGACCGCCGCGGCGGTCCGCACGTGGAACCGGGACGGACGGATTCTCGCCGTCGGGCTGCTGGACGGTCCCGGGCTGTTGCGGCTGACGATCGCGCCGGACGCTCACCGGGACGAGGAGCTGGCGCAGCAGTTGGTTGAAGACGTGAGCGAGCCCGGGCGCGGCGTGCTGCCCGCGGGGCGGGTGAACATCGAGGCGCCGATGGGTGCACTGGTCCAAGACCTGCTGGCCGAGGGCGGCTGGCACGTCGACGAGCCGTGGGCGCCACTGCGCCGCGACCTCACGGAGCCGGTGCAGGACCCAGGCGTGCGGATCGACGTGGCCGGGCCGGAGCAGGCGCATGTGGTCGCCGCCGTACATCGGGCAGCGTTCGACGGGTCGAGGTTCACGGACGAGGGCTGGCACGCGATGGCGGCCGGATCGCCGTACGCCGACGCCCGGTCTCTGATCGCGTACGACGACCGGGGCAACGCGGTGGCGACGGTGGCGGTGTGGTCGGCCGGTCCGGGCAGGCCCGGGTTGCTCGAACCGATGGGCGTGCACCGGGACCATCGCCGGCACGGCTACGGCCAGGCGATCACCGTCGCAGCGGCCGCCACACTCCGGGAGCTGGGCTCGTCGAGCGCGATCGTCTGCACCCCGAGCTCCAACGTCGGCGCCGTCGCCACCTACAAGTCGGCCGGTTTCCAGCAATGCCCCGAGGTCCGGGACCGATACCGGGACGCCTAACGCCTTGTCTCCTCGATCACGAGCGGAGCCAGACTTGGCGTGCGGCGTGCGGCAGCGGTGACGGTGCCGAGGAAGACGTATCCGGAGGTGGTGTCGCCCCTCCTTCAGATGGCCTCGCGGATGGCCCGCTCGAAGCCCTCGACGTGACCGCGGGCGAGCTGCGCCGCCTGGTCAGGGTCACCGGCGACGATCGCCTCGATCAACGGTCCGTGCTCTTCGACATGGCCGGCCATGTCTGACATGCGCTCGACGAACAGGCACCAGATGCGGGTGGCCAGGTTGTCGTGGCGGACGAGGGTGTCCTCCAGGTACGGGTTGTGGGTGGCGGCGTAGATGGCGCGGTGGACCTGAAGGTCCAGGCGCATGAGCTCGTCGGCGTCGCGCCGACGGGAATCCACGCCCTCCAGCTCCCGCCGTACGGCCGTCAGGGTCGCGCGGTCCGCAGCTGTGGCGCGCCGCGCGGCCTGGGCGGCGGCCAGCGGCTCCAGCTCCAGGCGGACCTCGGAGATGTGGGCCAGGTCGGTGATGTTGACATCGGTGGCGAAGGTGCCGCGCCGGGGATAGGTGGTGATCAGCCGCTCGTACTGGAGCCGCTTGAGCGCTTCGCGCACCGGGGTCCGCCCGACGCCCAGGGCCTGTGCCAGCTGGTCCTCGTTGATCGGCGCGCCCGGGCGGATCTCGAGCATGACGAGCCGGTCGCGGATGGCGCGGTAGGCGCGCTCGGCGAGGGAGAGCTCCTCGCCCCCGGGCTCGGTCGCCACGTGCTGCATGAGGCCCCCTTGACGTGTTCAGCAAGCTCCCATACCTTAACGCACAGGCTGATATATCAGTTGCTCTTTAGTTGGCTCCCAGAATGGTGTGCAGATGGCAACGAACCCGTCGATCGCCACGGTCGCCTCTCCCCTCACCCTCCCGCTGAGCAGGATCGACCCGGAGATCGCCGCCGCGGTGGACGCAGAGCTCCACCGTCAGCAGTCGACCCTGGAGATGATCGCCTCGGAGAACTTCGCCCCGGCCGCCGTCATGGAGGCCCAGGGCTCGGTCCTGACCAACAAGTACGCCGAGGGCTACCCGGGCCGCCGCTACTACGGCGGCTGTGAGCACGTCGACGTCATCGAGAAGCTGGCCATCGAGCGGGTGACGGAACTGTTCGGCGCGGAGGCCGCGAACGTGCAGCCGCACTCGGGCGCCCAGGCCAACGCGGCCGCGATGTTCGCGCTGCTCAAGCCCGGTGACACGATCCTCGGCCTCGACCTCGCGCACGGCGGTCACCTGACCCACGGCATGCGGCTCAACTACTCCGGCAAGCTGTACAACGTCGTGCCGTACCACGTGCGCGAGTCCGACATGCGCATCGACATGGACGAGGTCGAGCAGCTCGCCCTCGCCCACCGGCCCAAGATGATCGTCGCCGGGTGGTCGGCCTACCCCCGCCGCCTGGACTTCGCCGGGTTCCGGCGGATCGCCGACGCAGTGGGCGCGTACCTGATGGTGGACATGGCGCACTTCGCCGGTCTGGTGGCCGCGGGTCTCCACCCGAGCCCGGTGCCGTACGCCGACGTCGTGACCACCACTACGCACAAGACCCTCGGCGGCCCCCGCGGCGGTGTCATCCTCAGCCGCGCCGAGCTCGCCAAGAAGATCAACTCGGCGGTCTTCCCGGGCCAGCAGGGCGGTCCGCTGGAGCACGTCATCGCGGCAAAAGCGGTGGCCTTCAAGGTGGCGGCGGGCGAGGCGTTCAAGGAGCGCCAGCAGCGCACCCTCGACGGCGCCCGGATCCTGGCCGGACGGCTGCTGGCCGACGACGTGGCCGAGGCCGGGATCACCGTGCTGACCGGCGGCACCGAGGTCCACCTGGTCCTCGTCGACCTGCGGAACTCCGCTCTCGACGGGCAACAGGCCGAGGACCGGCTGCACCGCATCGGCATCACCGTCAACCGCAACGCGGTGCCGTTCGACCCCCGCCCGCCGATGGTCTCCTCCGGGCTGCGGATCGGAACCCCGGCCCTGGCCACCCGGGGCTTCGGGACCGCGGAGTTCCGCGAGGTCGCCGACATCGTCGCGCTCGCCCTCAAGGCGGAACGCGCCGACGAGCACACCGCTGAGCTGCGCAGCCGCGTCACCACGCTCGCCGGGAAGTTCCCCCTGTACGCCGACCGGAACGGATTCGCCGGATGACCACCACATCCCTCCCGGAGCACCCCGACTGGCTCTGGCGCAACCCCGAGCCGCGCTCCTCGTACGACGTCGTCATCGTCGGCGCCGGCGGTCACGGCCTGGCCACCGCCTACTACCTCGCCAAGCACCACGGCATCACCAATGTCGCCGTCCTGGAGAAGGGCTGGCTGGCCGGCGGCAACATGGCGCGGAACACCACGATCATCCGCTCCAACTACCTGTGGGACGCGAGCGCCGCGATCTACGAGCGGGCGCTCAAGCTGTGGGAGCAGCTGCCGGAAGAGCTGGACTACGACTTCCTGTTCAGCCAGCGCGGCGTGCTCAACCTCGCGCACACCCTGCAGGACGTCCGCGAAGGCGTACGCCGGGTCAACGCCAACCGCCTCAACGGAGTCGACGCCGAATGGCTCGAACCGGACGAGGTCGCCAAGGTCTGCCCGATCCTCAACGTCTCGGCCGACACCCGGTACCCGGTCCTCGGTGGGACGTACCAACCGCGGGCCGGCATCGCCAAGCACGACCACGTTGCCTGGGCACTCGCCCGCCGGGCCGACGACATGGGCGTCGACCTGATCCAGGGATGCGAGGTCACCGGCTTCCTCAAGGACGGTGACCGGGTCGTCGGCGTGGAGACCAGCCGCGGCCGCATCCGCGCCGGCCGGGTCGGCCTCGCGGCCGCCGGGCACAGCAGCGTGCTGGCCGAGCGGGCGGGATTCCGGCTGCCGGTGCAGTCCCACCCCCTCCAGGCGCTGGTCTCCGAACTGCACGAGCCGGTGCACCCCACCGTGGTGATGTCCAACCACGTGCACGTCTACGTCTCGCAGGCGCACAAGGGCGAGCTGGTGATGGGCGCGGGCGTCGACGCGTACAACGGGTACGGCCAGCGCGGCTCCTTCCATGTGATCGAGCAGCAGATGGCGGCCGCCGTCGAACTCTTCCCGGTCTTCGCCCGCGCGCATGTGCTGCGCACCTGGGGCGGCATCGTCGACGTCACCCCCGACGCGTCCCCCGTCATCGGCACCACGCCGATCGAGAACCTCTACGTCAACTGCGGCTGGGGCACCGGCGGTTTCAAGGCCACCCCGGCCGCCGGCCTGACCTTCGCCCACACCATCGCCACCGGCGAACCCCATCCGCTCAACGCCCCCTTCGCCCTTGACCGCTTTACCACGGGCGCACTGGTCGACGAACACGGCGCCGCAGCCGTGGCCCACTGAAACGCCGCTGAGAGAAGGACACCGTGCTGCTGATCAGCTGCCCCTGGTGCGGTCCGCGCGACGAGACCGAGTACCACTACGGCGGACAGGCCCATGTCCCCTACCCCGAAACCCCCGCGGACCTCACCGACGAGCAGTGGGCCCAGTACGTCTTCTACCGCGACAACCCCAAGGGCCCCTTCGCCGAGCGGTGGATGCACAGCCTCGGCTGCCGCCGTTGGTTCAACGTCCTGCGCGACACCGTCAGTTACGACGTTCTCGCCGTCTACCGGCTCGACGAACCCCGCCCCGAACTGCCCCAGGCCGGAGGGAACCGATGACCGACCAGCACTTCCGGCTCCGGCACGGCGGCCGGGTCGACCGTGGCACCGTCCTGCGGTTCACCGTCGACGGCCGCGAACTGACCGGCCACCCCGGTGACACCGTCGCCTCCGCGATGCTGGCCAACGGCCTCATCGAGGTCGCGCCGTCCCTCTACCGCGGCCGCCCGCGCGGCATCGTCGCCACTGGTGTCGAGGAGCCCAACGCCCTTCTGCAGCTGGGTAGTTCATGCTCGGAGGGCATGCTCCCGGCGACGACTGTCGAGCTGTACGAAGGCCTGTCGGCCACCACCCTGTCCGGCATGGGTCGGCTCGACCCGGCCCCCGACCCCGCCGGCTACGACAAGAAGTACCTCCACACCGACGTCCTGGTCGTCGGCGCCGGGCCGGCCGGGCTCGCGGCCGCCGCCGCTGCCGCAGACTCCGGCGCCCGGGTGACCCTCCTCGACGACCAGCCCGAACCCGGCGGTGCGCTGCTCTCCGGACGCACCGAGACCATCGGCGCGCAGCCCGCCCTCGCATGGGTCGCCGACATCCGCGCCGCGCTCGACGCCGCTCCTGAGGTCACCGTCCTGCCGCGCACCACGGCGTTCGGTTCGTACGACGACAACTACGTGCTGGCCCTGCAGGCACGCACCGACCATCTCGGCGCAGCAACGGCCCCGGAGGGCGTTTCGCGCCAGCGGTTGTGGCACCTCCGCGCCCGCCAGGTGGTCCTGGCGACCGGCGCGCACGAACGTCCGCTGGTCTTCGCCGGCAACGACCGGCCAGGAGTCATGCTCGCCGCGGCCGTGCGCTCGTACCTCAACCGGTACGGCGTGGCTCCGGGCTCGCGGGCCGTGGTGAGCACGACCAACGACAGCGCCTATGACACGGTCGCCGATCTCCACGCCGCCGGGATCGACATCGCCGCCGTCGTGGACGCGCGTCCGGAGCTGTCCCACCGTGCCGCCGAGGTCGCCGAGGCGACGGGGCTACGGGTGCTGACGGGCAGCACGGTGGTCGACACCGCGGGCGAGGGCCGGCTCACCGGAGTCACCGTCCAGTCACTCGACGCCGACTGCCAACTCACCGGTGCGCCGCAGAGGTTCGACTGCGATCTGCTCGCGGTCTCGGGCGGCTGGAGCCCGGTCGTGCACCTGCACAGCCAGCGCCAGGGCCGGCTGCGCTGGGACGAGGACCTGGTCGCCTTCGTGCCCGATGGCTACGTACGGGATCAGCAGGTGGTCGGTGCGGCGCGCGGGACGTACGACCTCGACGGCTGTCTGGCCGAAGGGGCGCGGGCCGGTGCGCAGGCGGCGACGGACGCCGCGTTCTCGATCGCCGTTCCATCGCCCGGCGATGCCCGGCCCGCAGGCCCGACGCGTGCCGTGTGGCTGGTGCCCGCCCCCGACGGCGAGCCCGGTGTCTGGGACACCCACTTCGTCGATCTACAGCGCGACGTCACCGTCGCCGACGTCTGGCGGTCGACCGGAGCCGGTATGCGCAGCGTCGAGCACGTGAAGCGCTACACCTCGCTCGGCACGGCCAACGACCAGGGCAAGACATCCGGCGTCAATGCGATCGGGGTGATCGCCGAGGCCCTCGGCGCGGGCGCGTCACCCGGGGAGATCGGCACCACGGCCTACCGTGCGCCCTACACGCCGGTGGCCTTCGCCGCCCTCGCCGGGCGGGAGCGTGGCGAGCTGTTCGACCCGGAGCGCACCACCTCCATCCACGGCTGGCATGTGGCGCACGGCGCGGAGTTCGAGGACGTCGGGCAGTGGAAGCGCCCCCGCTACTACCCCCTGCCCGGTGAGGACATGGACACGGCCGTGGCCCGCGAGTGCCGCGCGGCCCGTGGGGGAGTGGCGTTCATGGACGCCTCCACCCTCGGCAAGATCGAGATCTGGGGCGCGGACGCCGGCGAGTTCCTCAACCGCATCTACACCAACGCCTTCAAGAAGCTCAAGCCCGGCATGGCCCGCTACGGCGTCATGTGCAAGCCCGACGGCATGATCTTCGACGACGGCGTGACGCTGCGCCTCGACGACCACCGCTACTTCATGACCACCACGACCGGCGGCGCCGCCGGGGTCCTGGACTGGCTGGAGGAGTGGCTGCAGACCGAGTGGCCCGGACTCGACGTCCACTGCACGTCGGTGACCGAGCAGTGGACGACGATCGCCGTCGTCGGCCCCCGCTCCCGCGAGGTCGTCGCCCAACTCGCGCCCGACGTCGACCTGTCCGCCGAAGCGTTCCCGTTCATGGCCTTCCGCGAGACCACCCTGGCCTCCGGTGTCCCGGCCCGCATCTGCCGGATCTCCTTCTCCGGCGAACTCGCCTACGAAATCAACGTCTCCGCGTGGTACGGCCTGGCGGTCTGGGAGGAGGTCGATGCGATCGGCCGCCCGTACGACATCACGCCGTACGGCACCGAGACCATGCACGTCCTGCGGGCCGAGAAGGGCTACATCATCGTCGGCCAGGACACCGACGGCACCGTCACACCACAGGACGCGGGCATGTCCTGGGTGGTCTCGAAGCAGAAGGACTTCGTCGGCAAGCGGTCCTACTCCCGGGCCGACACCTCCCGCACCGACCGAAAGCAGTTGGTCGGCCTGCTACCGAGCGACCGCACGACCCGGCTGCCCGAGGGCACCCAGCTCATCGCGCCCGACGCGCCCCTCACCCCGGAAGCCGGGCCGGTGCCGATGCTCGGCCACGTCACCTCCAGCTACCACAGCGAGGCGCTGGGCCGCCCGTTCGCCCTCGCACTGGTCGCCGCCGGCCGGGACCGCGTCGGCGACACCCTCTTCGCCCCCGTCGGCGACGACCTCGTACCCGTCCAGGTCACCGAACCCGTCCTCTACGACCCCGAAGGGACCAAGCGAGATGGCTGAGCCGACAATCCACCCAGGCGCAGGCGCAGGCGCAGGCACAGACGCAGGCCCCGTCGCACTGCGCAGAAGCCCGCTGGCGCATCTGGACGAGCGGATCCGCGCCGCCGCCGTCACCGGCGCCCGCGGCGTCACGCTGACCGAATGGCCGTTCCTCACCATGGTGAACCTGCGCGTCGCCCCCGCTTCCGAAGCGGCCACCCGCATCGAGAAGACCCTGGGCGCATCCCTCCCGCGGCAGTGCGGCCGGACGTCCGCCTCCGGCCCCCACACGGTCTGCTGGCTCGGCCCCGACGAGTGGCTCGTCCTGTCCCAGGCCGAATCGACCGCGGTAACTGCCGAGTTGCGCGAGGCACTCGCCGAAGCCCCGGGCTCGGTCGTGGACGTCTCGGCCAACCGCACCACGCTGGAGCTGAGCGGCCCGGCCGCCCGGCAGGTGCTGGAGAAGGGCTGTCCACTGGACCTGCACCCCCGGTCCTTCGCGCCCGGCCAGGCCGTGTCGACCACGGTGGGCCCCGTCGCGGTCCTGCTCTGGCAGGTCGACGACCGGCCCACCTACCGGCTGTTCCCACGCTCCTCGTTCGCCGACTATCTGGCGCGCTGGCTCATCGATGCGATGCGCGAGTACCGCGGACCCGAGGTCCCCTGATGGCACTCAGCGCGTCCGACCGCCACTCGGTCGGCATCGGCCCCCTCCTCAACGTAATCGAGTGCTGACACCATGACTGATCTCGCAGCTTCCGCCACGGCGCCGCCCGTCGAGCACATCCTCACCGTCGACTGCCCCGAGGCTCCCGGCATCGTCCATGCCGTCTCTCGGTTCCTTCTCGAGCACGGCAGCGACATCATCGACAACCAGCAGTTCGGTGACCGCCGCGACGGCCATTTCTTCATGCGGGTCCACTTCGCCACCTCCGGCAGCGAGAACACCACCGAGGCCCTCCGCCGGGACTTCGCCACCGTGGCCGCCCCCTTCGCGATGCGGTGGCACCTCGAACCGGCCGGCACCCGGCGCCGCGTGCTCGTCATGGTGTCCCGCCACGGCCACTGCCTCAACGACCTGCTCTTCCGCACCCGTAGTGGTGACCTGCCCGTCGACGTGGTCGCCGTGGTCTCCAACCACCCCGACCACGAGGCACTCGTCGGCTGGCACGGCATCCCGTTCTTCCACGTGCCGGTCACCGCCTCGACCAAGTCCGAGGCCGAAGCCCAACTCCTGCGGTTCGTCGACGAGTTCGACGTCGACCTGGTCGTGCTGGCCCGCTACATGCAGGTCCTCTCCAACGACCTGTGCACCCGCCTGGCCGGCCGGACGATCAACATCCACCACTCGTTCCTGCCGAGCTTCAAGGGCGCCAAGCCCTACCACCAGGCACACGACCGCGGCGTCAAGCTCGTCGGCGCGACAGCCCACTACGTCACCGCCGACCTGGACGAAGGCCCGATCATCGCCCAGGAGGTCATCAGCGTCGACCACAGCCACACCCCTGACGACCTGGCCGCCATCGGCCGCGACGCAGAGTCGGCAGCCCTGGCCCGAGCGGTCCGGTGGCACTGTGAGGGCCGCGTATTCGTCCAGGGCCGACGCACGGTGGTTCTCCGCTGACGCCCGGACGGCTCCCTCGCACCCGCGGGCCGTGGGTTCCGCGGGTGCGCAACGGGATGCTCTGCAGGTTCAAGTTCCCCTTTTTTGGGGCCTCGTCATCGTATGCCGTCTGTCAGATCACCACGGCCCACAAGACCTGATCATCCACGACTAAGATCTACTGTTCGCAACAGGCAATCAGGTGCGTCAGTGCCCGCGATCACACTGCCGAAGTGACCGGAGTGCGAGGCTGCCAATAAAAGAGAAGCCGGGCGGCGGTCGGGTTCCCTATATTCGTGGTCATGCCCGAAATGCAGCTGCTCCGTCCAGGCCATGCCTCCGCGTTGCTCACCTTCGAGCAGGAGAACCGGGCTTACTTCGCCGCGTCTGTGCCCGACCGAGGTGATGACTACTTCGCTCGGTTCGACGAGCGGCTGCGTGGCCTGCTGGCCGAGCAGGAGGCTGGTGTCTGCTACTTCCACGTGCTGATTGACGCCGACGGCGAGGTGCTGGGACGTATCAACCTCGTGGATGTGGCGGATGGCGGTGCCGAGCTCGGGTACCGGATCGCGGAGCGTGCCGCAGGCCAGGGGCTGGCCACCAGAGCCTTGCGTAAGCTGTGCGACCTGGCTGCCAACAGCTACGGGCTGACCTTCTTGCAGGCTGCGGCCACGCTCGACAATGCCGCGTCGCGGGCCGTGCTGGCTCGCTCAGGGTTCGCGGTCGTCGGCGAGAGGCAACTCTCTGGTCGCCCCGGCCTGTCATACCTCCGCAGTCTTGAGGATTTCCGGACTCGGCCCGGTGCGCTGACCGACGGTTAATCCAAGGTGAGTTGACGCCTGTGGTGAGGAGGCAGGGCCTCACCAGCCGTCTTACGGCGGGCTCACGCCCAGGGCGCTGCTGCCGTCCCGCTAGGCCGCGTCCGCAAAGTGGTTGTTTCGTTGGGCCGTACGTGGTGCGCCGACATGAACTGACCGATGAATCATGGGCGGTGATCGAGCCGTTGCTGGCTCCGCCGCGAATGGGCCGCCCGGTGCGAGATCGCCGCCAGGTCGTCAACGGCATCCTGTGGAAGCTGCCCACCGGGGCTGCCTGGCGGGACCTGCCCGAACGGTACGGGCCGTGGAAGAGTTGGCCGGACCGGTCCGACGCGGCTCGATGGGGCCCGATGCGGCCCGAGGGGGCTCGATGGGGACCGCTGCGGTCCGATGGGGACCTGATGCGGTCCGGTGGGGGCCCGATGCGGTCCGATGACGGGCTGGCCCCTTCCCTTTCCCTCGTGGCGACTTGACCGCCTCAGTGGCTTTTCACTTTGATGCGGGATCCGCCCGGTCCGGTTGCTTTGTCATGGATTGGTAAAGGTGCCGGGTAGGGCGCAACGGGCGGGGCGGCCGGCTCATCTGGGTAGTCAGCGAGGCGCACCAGGCGCCTACGCGAACGGGTGGGTCTCACCATGTGCGGGAGACCCAGGGGAGGGAAGTCCATGACCAGGACGAAGAAGACCGGGATGAGGGCGCGGAGCGGTCGTGTGGCCGTGGTCGGCGCGCTGGGTCTGGCCTCGGTGGCGCTGGCCGCCGTGCCGGCGTTCGCCAAGGGCAGTGTGGAGATCACGGCGCCGCACACGGCGCACGTCGGCAAGGCCTTCACAGTCATTGCGCGCGGGGATGACGATGCTGCCAGCTACCTGCGGATATGCCTGGAGGGCCGCAGCGGCGGGCAGGCGTGGCACCGGGTGACCTGCGGCGCCGTGGTCGACACGGGCACCGACGCGCGGGCCACCGCACACGTCAAGGCCGCGCACCGCGGCACCCAGCAATACCGAGCGGTTCTGTACGGCCTGACCAGCCCGAACGACCATCACCCGGTACGCGAGAGGACCTCTGCGGTGGCGAAGGTCGCGGTTCGCTAAGCCCAGCGAGGTGGCCATGGGCAGTCAGCACAGCCGTTGATGACACGGCGGTGCCCCGGACCCCACGGTCGACGGTCGCTGTGGGCACATCCGCGGGCGCGAGTGACGGCGGCCTGTACGACCCCGTTGGGGCCCCGGGCGGTCAGATGCTCGCTCTCGCGCGACGGGCAGCGCTCGACAAGAAGACGATGCCGAGCATCGCTGCCGCGCTCAGGAGCACGAATGCCGGTGGCATACCGGCCGGGGATCCGTTGCCGGTCCGGATCGCGCCCATGAAGTCGACCGGCGCGATGCCGTTCACCGTGCCGTACCACAGGGGCAGATAGGCGAACTGGAAGAGGCGGTGGGTCCGGCTGAGCGTGCCCAGCACCAGGGCGAAGGAGGGGATGAAGAGCGCTCCGCACAACCAGTGGACCAGGCCCTGGGCGTCAGCTCCGGTGCACATGCGCAGCGCCGGTCCGATGCCCGCGACGGCCGTGAGGACAAAGCCCGCTGCCCATTCCGCGGCCAACCGAATGCGCGCCGCGGGGTAGGCGCCGAGGATGGCTTCGACACCGAATTCGTGGCGTTGGGTGCCCAGTCGGGACCAGATGAGCACCGGCCAGATCCAGGCCAACGGCAACAGAATCCGTGTCACGCCGGTGGCCGGCGTGACCATCTGGGCGACGACGGTGAGGAGGAGAACACCGGCCCACCACCACCGGGGCGTGCCTTGGACGAGGATGCGGACTTCTCCCAGGAGCAGACGCAGTGCGGGATTGCCGTAGCGCACCGAGGCCTGGGGCATGGTGGTGAATCCGGCGGACCCGGCCTGCGTACTCGTACGGTCGTTCCACATGACCGGCGCGGGTGTCGCGGTGCCCTCCGGTGTGCTACCGGGGTCCGTTCCGGAGGTCGCGAGGGCGCCCGCTCGCGCCGGGTCGAACCGGGGGAACCACAGGGCGGGGAGCAGCGCGAGTGCCAGGGCGATGACCACCAGTGCGCACCGGCCGAGGAGGAATCCGGGGCTCAGGTCGAAGCCGTGCCAGAGGAAGGTCTTCAGGGGCTTGTCCACCACCGTGAGTCCCAGGCTGAATTCCCCGACGTGATGGGGATCGATGCCCTGCGCCTTCATGTCCGCGGCCAGTGACCGGACGACGCTGGATACTCCGATCCCGCCGAGCGGGGCGTGGGGGGACTGCCCGCCGAGGGCGATGAACGCCCAGATGAAGAACCACAGGACGTTGCCCAGGCCGGCCCTCAGCAGCGGAATCGCCTCGAAGAGAAGCGCCGCGGCGGCGGTGAACGCCATCAGCGGCAGGGCGATCAGGAGGAAGGGGCTGAGCAGCTGAACGGGGTCGACGGTCATGGACTCGGCGCGCGCCAGTTGCATGACGGCCGCGGTGACCGCGAGGACACCCAGCATGGAGGACAGCACCAGCACACTGCTGAGGAACTTGGCGAGCAGATAGGCCCACGTCCGCAGCGGCGTCGCCGCCAGGAGCCGGCCCACGCCGGTGCTCTCGTCCCGTGAGATGGCGTTGCGTACGACGTAGAAGCCGCCGAGGGAGAGCCAGACCGTTGCGGCCAGCGCGACGACCATGCCGATGTAGGCGCTGTTGTAGGTGCCGCGGTAGGTGCCGATCTGCACGACCACCCAGCCGGCCTCCTTGGCCGGTGTGGCGACGTAGCCCAGCCCGACCGCGGCGATCAGGATGACGGCGTACGCCGGCCGTCGCACGCGGTCCCAGAAGTCTCCGAGGGCGAGCCTGATGAGGGTCTGCAACATCACTGCCATCCCGTCTGCTCGGCGGGAGCGGTCGGCACCACGGCTTGCGTCGCGTGGTTCACGATGGCCAGGTAGGCGTCCTCAAGGTCGGGCTCGACCCGTTGCGCGGTGGCGTACGGCGGCGCGTGGGTCAGCAGTCGTACGCGCACCCCGCTCGACGTGCGGATCAACCTGCTGACGATCTGCCCCTGCTGAATGGCGGGAAGGTCCGCCGGGTCGACGAGGACTTCCCATACGCAGCCCTCGACCACGGCCAGCAGCTCCTCCGGCGACCCCCGCCGCAGCAGTCGTCCCCCGGCCACCACCGCGATGTCGGAGGCCACGGACTCGACGTCGGAGACGATGTGCGTGGAGAGCATCACGACGCGGTTCGCCGCGAGGTCGCTCAGCAGGTTGCGGAAGCGGACCCGCTCCTCGGGGTCGAGGCCGGCGGTGGGTTCGTCCACGATGATCACCTTCGGGTCGGCAAGCAGCGCCTGGGCGATGCCCACCCGTCGCAGCATGCCGCCCGAGTACTTCCCGAGCGGGCGCCTGACCGCCTCGGTGAGGTTGACCAGTTCCAGCAGTTCGTCGATGCGGGCCCGGGCGGAGCGGGCCGAGAGGCCCCTGGCGGCGGCGAGGTAGGAGAGGAATTCACGAGAGGTGAGGTTGGGGTAGACCCCGAAGTCCTGCGGGAGGTAACCGAGGGTGCGGCGCAGCACGTCGGGCTTGGCCACCACGTCCGTACCGTGGAACAGGACCTGGCCGCTGGTCGGCCGGGTCACGGTCGCGGCGATCCGCATGAGCGAGGACTTGCCGGCCCCGTTGGGACCGAGCAGCCCCAGCATCCCGGTTTCCAGCCGCATCGTCATACCGTCCACGGCCCGTTTGCCGCCCCGGTAGACCTTGGTGATGTCAACGAGTTCGAGCATGCTGTGTCCTCCTACGCCCCGTGGGCCTGGGCCCGCACACCGGAAAGCGGCGCGGAAGCGGGCGTATGCGTGCCAGTCAGATGCGCGTCCTTCAGGTGCGTGCTCTTGAGCTGCGTGGCCTTGAGCTGCGTGCCCTTGAGGTGCGTGGCACGGCCGTTGCGCAGGACCTTCACCGGCTTCGGCACCTCGACGCGGAAGCGCACATCACAGTTGGCGAACCGGGAGCACCCGGCATTCAGGTCCAGGGTTTTGCCCTTGAGCTCCCAGCTGGAGTGCGGCTCGGCGCCGGTCCCCACGTCGAACCAGCGGGTGACTTTGACGTCCTTGCGGTGCGTTGCGACGAGGTCGGTGGGGACACCATGGGCCCGCACATCGAGCGTGGAGCCGGCGAGCGAGAAGCGCTTCGTCTCGGGTGTCGCCTCCTTGGCGTCGGCGCAGCCCGAGACGGCGGCCAGCGAGGTCAGGGCGACAGCGGCCAGGATGCTCCTGGACACACTGCGCATCGACGAACCAGGGCTGAGCACGTGGACCTCCGGAAAGCTTGGTAGATGGCTCCCAGCATGGTTTTTCCGAGGTCCAAAGACATCTGCCGTTCGGCAGATATCCGGTGACCGGTCCGCGTGCCTGCGCCTGCTCTGGCGGGTGACGGGGCGGCTTCGGCGGCCCAGGCACTGATGAGGTGCGCTTGGATCGGGTCGGTGCCAGCCATCCAAGTCGCCCCGTTGACAACGGCGTTGAGATTTCCCGACGGGGGATGGGCAGCGGATCAGAGGCTCAGCTCTTCACCCCGGCCCGGGGCGGGGACTTCGTACGGCTCGCCGGTGGCCGCGTCGAGGAAGCGGGCGAGTTCGTCGGGCCGGGTGGTGTAGAAGCCCTCGGCATGGAAGCCGTCGTCGTGGATCGGTATCGCGGTTCTCGCCTGGAGGAGGCGGGCGGCGACAGCGGCGTGCCGGGCGTCGAGGGCGGAGGGGTAGGGGCTCGGCGGCTGGCAGTGCGGGAAGCAGACGGTCGGCCCGTTGATGGGGGTGAGGACGGCATCGAAGGGGCCGTAGCGGTGAGCGGCCCGCCACCAGTAGCCGTGGTGCATCGTGTCGCCCAGGTGGATCACGCGGGTGCCGTCGGCTTCGACGGTCCAGGAGACCTGGGGGTCACCGAGGGCGTCCACGGCGGGAACGGCCGCGATGGTGAACGGCCCGATGGTCGTGGTCTCCCACAGGCCCATGGCCCGGCGGGGGAGGCCGTGGGCGGTGAGCTCGGCCGCGGTATCGGTGAGGCCTCGGCCGAGCACCTGGCCGGGCTCGGCGCCCGTGTCGTCGTCCTGGCGCGGCGTGCCGAGCGGCTGGACGACCTGGTCGCCCGGATCGAGAAGAACGGCGGCGAGGCGCTGGCCCTCGCGGTCGACGTGACCGACGCCGCGGCCGTACAGGCGGCCGCGGACCGGGTGGCGTCCCAGCTCGGCGGTGCCGACCTGCTGTTCAACAACGCGGGTGTCATGCTTCCGGCCCCGGTCGAGGAGCTGGCCACCGATCAGTGGCAGCGGCAGATCGACCTGAACATCACCGGCCTGATGAACGTCATCGGTGCGTTCACGCCGCAGCTGGTGGCGGCCGCCGGGGAGCGAGGTGTGGCCGACCTGGTCAACACGTCGTCGATCGCCGCGCAGAACATCTTCCCGACCTTCGCCGTCTACTCCGCGACCAAGGCATACGTCACCCATCTCTCCCGGCACCTGCGAGCCGAGCTGGGTGTGAAGAACGTCCGGGTCTCGGCGCTCGAACCGGGCATCGTGGGCACCGAGCTGCAGAGCCATGTCACCGACGCGGGGGCGTTGGAATGGCTGGAGGGCTCCAAGCAGACCATGGAGTGGCTCACGCCCCAGGACATCGCAGAGACCGTCGGCTTCGTCGCGAGCCTTCCGCCGCGGGTCAACCTCCAGCAGGTCACCATCATGCCCACCGGCCAGCTCAGCTGAGTGGCAAGCACGGTTCCCCACCCTCGGTCGAGGGGGCTTCTCCCCTTGGCCGGGCGGCCCTGCGGACGGTGGCCAGCTCCGGCATGGCCCCCGTTGGTGTCATGGTTGGGCCATTGGGCTCGCCGGACGCGCGTGCCGGGCGATGGCAAGCTCGATGTGGTGGGACCATCGCCTTGTTTCGCCTCACAGGGCCAGGGTGTCATGAAAACTTTCGCAGATCTGTTGAGTGCACTTTCCACTCTGGCATGGCCACTCCTCGCCGGCCTGGTGATCTGGCGACTCTTCCCCACCATCAAGAAAATCATTGACTCCCGGGGATTCACCGTGAAGGTCGGATCGGCGGAGCTGACGGTTCAGGAGGTCTCCGAAAAGGTCTTGAAGACCACGGCTGATATTCAGGGGAAGCTGGCGTCGGTCAGTGCCTCTCCCGAATACGCCGGGCTGGAGAACAGAAGTGTTCTCCGCCCCCTGCGAAGAGTCCTGTGGGTGGACGACCACCCGTCGAACAACGCCTACGAGGCCGCTCAGTTGCAGGCCCTGGGCGTGGACGTGGTGCAGGTCGAGTCGACGGATAAGGGAATCGATGCCCTGTCGGCGGCGGCGCCGCCATTCGACGCGGTCATCTCGAACATGGCACGGAAAGAGGACGGCAGTCTTCACCCGGATGCTGGTACGGAGCTTGCCCGGGAGATTCGGGCGCGTGGCTACGACGTCCCGGTATTCATCTACGCTTCAGGCCAGGCAATTGCCAAGCGTGCCGAGATCCTGGCAGCTGGTGTCAATGACATCACCACCTCACCCACTCACCTCTTCACACTGTTGCGCAAGGTGGGGGAGTTCCCGCATGAGTACGCGACCGGCCAGTAGGCCGGTGCCACTTCGTGATCGCGTCGTGGCGTCAGTCGCGCCGAGTGAACGTCGTGGGATCAGCGGGGACCCGTCAGGGTGGCCAGGTAGTCGTCAAGTAGCTCGATCTGCCGCTGCGGCGGGAACTCCGCCGGCGCGAACAGCGCCTGGACCACCAGGCCGAGAGTGAAGGCCTGGGCGCCGGCCGCGATGTGTTCGGGGTTGCCTGGGGGGAGTTCGCCGGTTGCCTGGGCTGCGGCCACCCGCTCGCTCAGCCGGTCGCGGCTTTGGGCGTACTTGCGGGCGTAGTCGGTGCTCAGCGCGGGGTCGGAGAGTGCGGCGTCCCAGGAGGAGACCCAGATTCGGTTGCTGTCGGTGGCCTCAGGGGTCAGCGGCAGGATGTCCAGCAGTGCGTCCCTGACGGCGGCCAGGCCCTCGCCCGCTTGGCGGCGGGGACGGGAGAGGGTGCGCTGTTCGAGGAGGTCAAGGGCGTACTCCACCAATGCCTGTTTGGTGGGGAAGTAGTGCGTGAGCAGGCCGGTGGTCGCTCCGAGTTGGGCGGCGACGGCGCGCAGCGTCAGGCCGGCGAAACCGCGTGTCGCCATGACCTGCCAAACCGCCTCGGAGACGTCGCGTCGGCGGGCCTCGTGATCTCCCTTGGTGCGTGGCATGCTCCCACGGTACATTGCCGTAACGTTTGTTATGTGAATGGGGAGGTCCTCATGTTCTCACTGCCGCTGTGCGACGGTGCTCGCCTCGGTCCGCTGGAGGTCTGGCATGCCGAGGAGTTCGCCGACCATCTGGATCGGGCTCGCGAACACATTCGTCCCTGTGTAGGGCCCGCGTTCGTCACCGACGATGTGGACGGAGCGCGAGCCACGCTCCGGCGCTATGCCGAACGCCAGGCCGGCGACGGCGCCCGCCTCTACGGCATCTGGCGGGGTGGAATGTTGGTCGGCGGGGTCATGTTCACCGATTTCCATGCCGCTGCCGGCATATGTGAGATCGGCTGCTGGTTGGAGCCGTCCGCCGAGGGCCACGGCCTGATCACGCAGGCGTGCAGCATGTTGCTGGACTGGGCGTTCACCTCCCGGGGACTGCACCGTGCCGAGTGGCATTGCCGGGCCGACAACGACCGCAGCTCAGCCGTGGCCAAGCGGCTCGGCATGACCCTGGAGGGCGTACGACGCGAGGCATGGCCGTACGAGGGCGTCCGCCACGACAAGCAGATCTGGGCGGTCCTTGCTCCCGAATGGCGAGCCCGGGGTGGTCACTGACCGGCGACGGCTCGGTCAGCCAGATCCGCCGCCCCGATGGCTGGCCCGCGCTCGCGTGGATCATGATGCGGGAATGACCAAGAACTCAAATTTCCCGGGCTCCCCGGACTCTGTGGGCTCCCCGGACTCTGCGGACTCTCCGAACTGCCCGGGCTCTCCGAACTGCCCGGATGCTCCGAACTCTTCGGACTCTCCGGCGCCTCCCGCCATACGCCTGGACCGCTATACGCGAGCCGAGCAGAACGAAATCCTTGGCGACACCGGTGATCCGTTCAGCGTTGCGGAGACCGGCCTCACGTGGCGCGGCAAGGACGAGCACTTCGGCATCCGCCACGGCGCACGACTTGTCGCGCACGCAGGTCTGGTGCGACTTCCGCTCACGATCGACGACACGCTGACCGAGGTCGTGGGTGCCGGCGGGGTGGCGGTGGCCGCTGATGTACGCGGCGGTGGCCTCGCCCGCCAAGTCATCGCCGCGGCCTTGGAACACGCCCGCACGATGGGCCCGCGCCATGCCCTCCTGTTCTGCCGACCACCCCTGGAAGCGCTGTATCGCCGGCTCGGCTGGCGCCGCCTCGACGGCGAGGTCCTCGTGGAGCAGCCCGAGTCCCGCCTGGTAGTGATGCCACTGCGCACGATGGTCATCTCACTGCACGATGATGAGCCGTGGCCGTCGGGACGCGTACGACTGTTGTCCTTGCCCATGTGACGGGTTTGTGGAGGCGCCCTGTGTCAGCGTCAGTTGTCAAGTCAAGATCGGCAATTCTGCGAGGGTGAGAGGGCTTGGTAGGACGGGGTGGTCTCGTCGTCTCGGGGGCGGAGACGTTGGGGAGACGCCGACCGCTGGCGCCGGGGCGGTCACCTGCCCGGCGCCAGCGGCCGACACTCCACACGCCAGTAGTCCTGCATGACGCTTCGGTAGCTGCACGTACTCGTCATGTGTCACCGAAACGCATCCGACGCCAGTTGAATCTGTAGGTGCCAGGCTCACCCGGGAGAGCCGCTCTGGACGTGCGGCTCACCCGGGCGCCTCGGCTGGGCCGCCGCTATGGAAGGACGGTCGTCTTGACCCATTCCTCGACGGTGACGACGTCCGCCCACTGCGGGAACAGTCGCTCGATGAGGACCCGGTGCACCTCCGGGTCGGTGTCCAGACAGGCGTCGGAGACGACGGTGAGGCCGAAGTCCAGGTCGTTCGCCTGGCACAGGGTGGACAGCACCACCGCGCTGGTGGCGATGCCGGTGAGCACGAGACTGTCGATACCGCGTGCCCTCAACACCACATCGAGATCGCTGCCCGAGAACGCGCTCGCCCGCCTCTTGGTGACCACCACGTCGCCCGGCCGGGGCGCGACCTCCGGGTGGATCTCCGTGCCCGGGGCGCCCTCGACGTAGAGTCCAGCCTGTGCGATGGCGGCCAGCGGCCTGTTGCGCGTGCCGACTTCCGGGAAGCCGGGCCGTAGCGCGATGACCACGTAGATCACGGGAATGTTCGCCGCCCGGGCCCCGTCGATCGCCCTGCGCAGGCGTGGCAGGTATCCGGAGCCGTCGTCGACGAGGTCCACGATCGCCTGTTGGACGTCCATCACGAGAAGGGCGCTGCTCATGTCGTCTCCAGGAAGGCAGTTCGTTGGTGGTGGTGCGGCTGTTGGGCAAGGTGGGACACAGGCCTGGGCAGGGCGAGCCGGTGTGGGCGCGGTCAGTACGTGACGGTGATCCGACGTTCTGGTCCGTCAATCCTGACCGTGCCGCCGATGGGAATCACCACCTGCGGGTCGGTGTGGCCGAGATCGACGTCGAATACCGCCGGCATGTCCGGGGCGTACTCGGACAGCGCCCGCAGCACCGCCTTGCGCTGGGCGCTCCGGTACTCGGCGCGCTGATCCGCACTGTGGGGATTCTGGAACGACCAGGCCTTGGCACGCCCCACCAACAGCGCGGAGAACTGCCGGAGCAGCCCGCGTTCGCCCATGTTGCGCAGGATCCGGTAGACCGTCTCGTCCCGCGGCATCTCCTCCGAGGTCTCCACGAACAGCACGCGCCCGGCGTACTGATCCGCCGGAAGGATCTCGCGGTCGGCCATCATCAGCCACGACAGGATCTCCAGTTCCCCTCCCCAGGCACGGCCCTCGACGACCCGGTCAGCGTTGTGCCACGTCCAGGCGTCCGCCGGCTCCATGGCGGGTTCGGTCTCGAACGTGGCCGGGTCCTGCCACGGCTTGTCCTCGGTCCGGGTCTCCTTCGGCTCCGTGAGCTCGAACGGTCCGGAGGTGAACAGTGCGGCGCGCAGCGACGCCTCAGTCAGCGGGTGCATCGCTCCGGGGCGCCCCAGCTCGACCATGACGGTGCCGCCGTGGTAGGCGACGATGCCACAGTTGGCGAGGTAGACCAGCAGGTTGGTGTTGTCGCTGTATCCGAAGAACGGCTTGGGGTGGGCGCGCAGCAGGTCGCGGTCGAGGTGCGGCAGGAGCGTGATCTGATCGTCCCCGCCGATGCTCGTGATGACCGCCTTGACCTCTGGGTCGGCGAACGCCGCGTGCACATCGGCCGCGCGCTCCTGCGGGGTGCTGTTCATCTTCCGGGTGGTCGGGTATTCCACGACTTTCAGGCCGAAGTCCTCGCGCAGCCGCCGCAGGCCCCATTCGAAGGGCAGCGGCAGGATGCCGGCGAGTCCGCTGGACGGTGAGACGACGGCGACTGTGTCACCTGGTTCGGGCTTCGCGGGGTACAGAGGCGCTGTCATGGCGCGACACTACAGAAGGGCCCCACGGAGTGGCCGTGAATTTCCCAGCGTGCAGGGCGGCGTGAGAGGGGGACGCCGTGGCCGGGATCTCCAGCGGTGGATTCAGGCTGTGGTGAGGCGCTTGACGTCGCGGAGGATGGGAGCGGTCTTGAGGGCGTCGATGGGCAGGGGGCCGAGCTGTTGCTCTGTGCCGCAGGCGAAGACTGTGGGGTGCGACAGGTGCCAGGTTGGCCAGTCGCCGAGTTTCCAGCCGGGGAGGCGGGTGATGCAGTCACCGCCGTCGCCGGTCTCGCGGACCAGGTCCTCAAGCCGCGGGCGGAGTTCTGCCGGCACCTCCTCACGGAAAGGAGAGTCGGTCACGTGCTCGGCGGTGAGGGCACACGCCTGCGGCAGGTAGCCGTCCTCCTCGTACCGTGAGGGCGGCGGCGGGGTCGTCCATGGGCTGATCACGTCAGCGGCCCGACGCCATCGCACCTCAAGCACAGGGCTGACGTCGGCCTGCTGGGCCGGCGGATCCCAGTGTTCATTGGGACACCTATGGATCTGCAAGAGGTCGATGCCGGCGGGCCACCAGGGTCCCGGCACGTCGCGACGCAAGATCTGCGCGACCGACACCATGGCCGTGGCAGGCACGCCGGCAGGGCTGTTCTCGTCGGGCAGGAAGCATTCGGGCCACGGTTCGTCACTCGGCCACAGCAGTGGTCCGCCAAGAGAACTGTCCCGGCAGTCCGGCTCTGCGCGCTGGGGATGGAATATGACCGTGTCGCGCGCGTGGGGCTTACCTGACTAAGGTCAGAGAATGCTGACGGATCAGGTAGAGCAGGTGGGGCAGGTACGGCGCTTCAACCGGACGGTCGCCGAGCGTGTGGGAGTGCTGCACGATCACTATCTGGGCGGTGCACGCCCCTACGGGCAGGCCCGGCTGCTCTGGGAGATCGGCGACGAGGGCACGCACGACGTCCGCAGCGTACGGGCCCGGCTCGGCCTCGACTCCGGCTATGTGAGCCGGCTGCTCCGGGCGCTTGAGCACGACGGCCTCGTCGCCGTCGAGCCCCATCCCCACGACCGGCGGGTACGGACCGTTCGGCTGACCGAGGCCGGGCGGGAGGAGCGCGCTCTTCTCGACGATCGCAGCGACGCACTCGCCGCATCGCTCCTCGACCCACTCGACGCTCGGCAGCGGGACCAGCTGACCTCGGCCATGGCAGAGGTCGAGCGACTGCTGACCGCTTCGGTGGTCTCCTTGGAAGGGCTCGACCCCGACCACCCGGACGCCGTGTACTGCCTGCGGTCCTACGCCACCGAACTGCAGGAGCTCTTCGACGGCGGCTTCGACCCCGCAAACAGCCTGCTGCCCGACCCGGGCGAACTGCGCGCACCCCGCGGCCTGTTCCTCATCGCCCGGCTGCACGGCGAGCCGGTGGGCTGCGGCGGGCTCAAGCTGCCGGCCGGAGCCCCCGCGGAGATCAAGCGGTTGTGGGTCTGCCCCCGTACCCGAGGGCTCGGCCTGGCCCGGCGCCTCCTCTCCGAACTTGAGGAACGCGCCGCCCGGCACGGAAGCGATCTCGTACGGCTCGACACCAACAAAGCCCTGGAAGCAGCCACCCGCCTCTACCGCAACAACGGGTACACCGAGGTCCCCGCCTTCAACGACGAGCCCTACGCCCACCACTGGTTCGAAAAGCGCCTCACCCGAAACGAAGACCGTCCGAGTCGGTGAGGCGGCGGTAGCAGCCGGGCGTACGCGTTCCAGAGCGCCGACCATGTCAACTTCATTGCGTGCCATGGGCCGTCGCGCGGCGTGACGGGTCAGCGCCGCGCAGGGCAGGTGCGTCAAGGTCCGTCGACGAGCGTCTCCTGGGAACCGTTCGCGGCGGAGCGTTCGAGGGTGGCCAGCAGGCGGTGATAGCGGGTGGGACGCCTGGAGCAGTTGGACGACCTGCCCGCCGGAGCCGACCCGGCAACCCTGACCCGGCTGCTGCACACCATCACCGACGGCATCACCGTCCAGGCCGCCGCCTCCGGCGTCCCGCGCGCCGAACTCCAAAACGTCGCGGAAACAGCGCTGCGACTCGTCCTCGGGGACGGCACCTCGTACCGCGGCGCCGACCAACGCGCGCCCGAAGGAACCTGACGGCCACTGCCGCTGGTGCTGCCACTGCCGCTGTTACTGCCGCTGCTGCGCAGCGTGCTTGCGCTTGCGGTATGCCATGACCAAGGCGGCCATCGCCGGACTGGTGCGTGGTCTGGTCAGGACCTGAGCCCGCGTGGCATCAGCGTGTACAACATCCCACCCTGCCGCACCGCCAACGACCGCATGCCGGCCGACGGCCCGGCCGCGGACTCCATGCTCCGGAGCACAAAGCGTGCCGAGAAGTCGCTGCTTGACGGGACGTCACCGAACGAGGTCCAGCAGGTCGGCGACGTCCGCGAAGAGCCTTTCTCCCGCCTGCGCGGCGGCGGGAGAAAGGGTGTCAAGGGTGAGGAATCCGTGGACCACCCCGGCCTCGCAGCGGTGCCTGACGGGAACGTTCGCGTCGGCAAGCCGGGCGGCATAGGCGTCGCCCTCATCCCGAAGCGGGTCGTGTTCCGCGGTGACGACAACGGCGGGCGGCAGCCCACCGAGGTCTGCGGCGTACAGCGGACTGACCCTGGGGTCAGCGCGCCGGGACGGCTCCGGGACCCATTGCTCGGCGCCCCACGCGACATCGTCGACCGTCAGGCCCCAACCCGTGGCTTTCGACCGCGCGCTGGGGCAGGACAGGGTCAGATCGGTGTTGGGATACGCCAGGACCTGGGCGGTCGGCAGCGGTCCGCCTTCATCGCGCAGACGCAGACAGGCGAGCGCGGCGAGGTTCCCACCGGAACTGTCACCCATGACGACGATCGGACCGTCGACGCCGACCCGGGAATCGCCACCGGCCGCTGCCCACCGGAGGACATCCACACAGTCATCGACGGCAGCCGGCCACGGGTGCTCCGGAGCCCGGCGGAAGTCGACGCTGAGCACAGCCGCGCCGGTCCGGAGTGCCAATCGACGGCAAACGCGGTCGTGCGACTCCAGATCGCCGATCGTCCACATCCCGCCATGAAGGAACACCACCAGCGGCCCGCACACCACCGAAGGCCGGTAGAGGCGGGCCCCCACGGCAGCCGAGCCGACCGTGAGGTCCTCGACATGGTCGATCTCGGGGCCCGGCGGCCGGGCTTCAGCGCGTAGTCGTTGCGCGCGCCGCAACTCCACCGCGCCCACGGCACGGGCGGGAGGTCCAGGGTCGTGCCGAACGGCCTCGATGAAGGCGGTCAGTTCGGCATCCGCGAACGCGGGGTCCATCGGTTCGGCCATGCAGGCCAGGATGCCACCTCGATCCGAACGACCTGCCCGGGGCCAGTCTTCTGCTCAGGAACCTTTTCTTGGACCAGAGGACGCTTGACTCCGGTCATGCCGTGGCCGCCGCGTGCGTCACGGCCGCGGCGGCCAGGCCGCGGATGAGGGGATGCGGGCGGCTGCCGTCACCGGCGAGTTCCGGTTGGAAGAGGGTGGCGAGGAAGAACGGGTGGCCGGGCAGTTCCGCGATGCGTACCTCGCCTTCGGAATCGGCGCCGGTGAACTGCAGCCCTTGGTCGCGCAGCAGCTTTACGTAATGGGGACTGGCGCCGAAGTTGCAGTGGTAGCGCTCGATGGACCGCTCGGCTCCTATCAGTTGCTCGGCGAGCGAGCCCACGACCAGCTCGATCGTGCCCTCGTGGCCGACGAGCGAGCAGGCGAGCGGCACCACCACAGCGTCCTCCACCGGCGTGTCCGGCGAGTTTTCGGCATGCGTCGCCGTCGACCGGCCACACACGTTGCGGGCGTATTCGAGCAGAACGTGTTGGAAGCCGGCGCAGGTACCGAGAAGGGGAATGCGGTGTTCGCGGGCGGTGCGGATGGCTGCCAGCGCGCCGGACTCGCTGCGGTACGGGCTGCCCGGCAGCATCCACACCGCATCGAACGCGGCCAGCGCCGTGGCGTCCGTCGCATCCTCGGTGGGGATCCAGTAGGCGTCCAGGTCCAGGCCGTCACGCTCGCGCAACGCGTCGAGCAGGCCCGGGATACGGGTGTGGGAACGGACGTGGGGCGAGCGGTCGCCGACCAGGGCGATGCGGGCGGTGTGGGTCATGCCGCCATCCTGAGCCGCCGAGCTGCATCGCGTCCAACGATGATCTCTGCACTCGGTATCAGCAATACTGATACTCATGGACCCGCAGCAGCTTCGCACCTTCGTCGCCGTGGTCGACCACCGCTCCTTCTCCGCCGCAGCCCGGGGCCTGGGCTACACCCAGTCCGCCGTCTCGCAGCACATCGCCGCCCTCGAAGCCGACCTGGACGCGCCGCTGGTCACCCGCCGCCCAGTCACCCCCACCGAGGCGGGCGAGCGGTTGTTGGAACACGCCCGAACGCTGTTGCTGCGCCTGGAGGCGGCACGGGCGGATATCGCCCGACTGAGCAAGACGCATCCCGCACGACTCGCAGTGGCGTGCGCCCCCGGTGCCCTGACGCCCGTCGTCGCGGACGCATTGGTACGCGCCCGGACCGCGGCCCCACAGCTGGCGGTCTCGGTACAGGTGGGCGCCCGCAGTCAGGCAGTCCAGGCAGTGCTGGCCGGAGCGGCCGATCTCGCCCTGGTCGATGGCGCGGCAGCGCCCAGTGACCCCCTTCCGCTGCCCGACGCAGGCCCCCTCACCGCCTTCGCGATCGCCCAGGAGCCTCTCGCAGTCCTGCTGCCCGCCACCCACCCGTTGGCCGGACGTTCCGCACTGCGGCTGCCGGACCTCGCCGCCGCTCGCTGGATCGACGCCCCCGACGCAGCCGTGCCCCTGGCCCAGCTACGGGCCGCAGCCCAGAGCGACGGCTTCGGCCCCCAACTCACCTACACCGGAAGCGATATCAAGGCACTCGGCGCCCTGGTGGCCGCCAATGCCGGACTCGCGACCGTAGCCCTACCCATGGCCGCCGGCATGCCAGGCGTCGCGGCCGTACCCATCACCGAACCTCGACTCGTGCACCGCACCGAACTCCTCCACCCCCGTAACCCGAGTGCCCCGGCCGCCGAACTTGCCGAGACCCTGTGCCTGCCGTAACAGCATCCGCGTCCCCGGTGGCCTGGCTGATGAGTTCGGCGTGAGTGCAATGCAGGGCGTCGCAGCGGTGGCCGGTTCCAAGCTCCGAGCATCTGCCGCACAACAGGGGCTTCCGGAAGTCCCCGTGCGACAACGGCCGAAAGCTCCGAACCTGCCTCTGAGATGAGCCGCGTGCACTGCGAAATGGACCTTGAAGAGATCACCGTGCGCTTCCGCCGGCAGCTCGGCGTGCAGTGCGCGGACCCGGTCCGGTCAGCTTCGGGTAGAGGGTGGGGCCGGGGCGGCCTCGCCGCGGTGTCGGTGGAGGGCGGCCTGATCGCCATGGCCGCCTGGGCCGGCCGTGGTGCGGCAGGTGGGGCCGGAAGCGGTGCTGCTCCCAGTCGATGGTGCCGTTGAGATATGGAGGTACAGACCCCAGCTAGCCCTCCCGCGCCCACGGCCGCAGTTTCTCCGGGTTGCGGACCACCCAGATTCGGGTGACGCGCCCGTCGGAGACGTCGAACGAGGCGACGGTCACGACGACCCCGGCGCGCTGGGCCACCAGGCCCGGCACCCCGTTGACCGACCGCTCCAGGAGTTCGAGTTCCGGAGCCTTGTCGGCAATGGCGACCATGTACTGGGCGATGCGCGCGCCGCCCTCGACCGGGCGCAGGACGGAGCCGACCATGCCGCCGCCGTCGGCGGTCATGACGGCAGCGGGGTTGAGGAGACCGACGAGGGCTGTGATGTCCTTGGTCGCCCAGGCCTCTTTGACGTGCCTGACCACGTCGGCCTGGCCGGTCGCGGTCGCCGGAGCGCGGGTGGCGCTCACCCGCCGCCGGGCGGAGGACGCCAACTGCTTGCAGGCCGCGGGGGTCCGGCCGAGAACGTCGGCGATCTCGGCGAACGGGTACCGGAAGACCTCGTGCAGGACGAACGCCACCCGCTCGGCGGGCGTCATCGACTCCAGGACGACGAGGAAGGCCATGGCCACCGACTCGTCCAGAACGATCTGGTCGGCGGGGTCCGCGGGACCGGTGAGGTCGGCGCCGCCCGCGTGGTCCCACTCGTTGCGGTCGGGCAGCGGCTCGGGCAGCCACGCGCCGACATAGCGTTCCCGGCGGGCCCGCGCCGAGCCGAGCAGGTCCAGGCAGATGCGGCTGGTCACCGTCGTCAGCCAGGCGCCGGGGGACAGGATCTCCTCCTGCCGGCTTCGCGGCAGCCCGTACCAGCGTGCGTAGGCATCCTGTACGGCGTCCTCGGCCTCGGTCACCGAACCGAGCAACCGGTACGCCACATTGATCAGTTGGCGTCGCTCGCCGACTATCTCATCGGCGCCGGTCCCGACAGTCCCCATGCTTTCGGCCGCCCCTCGCCTTACCTTTTGCCGGCCCGCGTCGTCGGGCTGGTGAGACCTTATCGATCCACTGCCCGAGGGCGGAAAAGGGGACTGTGTCATGGTCACTCAGGTGACGGCGACGGTGACGGCGACAGCGGCGGGGAACACCCAGCGCAGCTTCTCGTTCCTGCAGATCGCGATCGCCCTGCAGACCCTGACCATCTTCGTCCAGGCGGTCTCCGCCGGACTGCTGCTGACCTCGTCGTACGGAGAGACGCTGCACGGTGTCGGAGCCCGGGTGATGTACGGGGCCACGATGCTGTATGTGCTCGCGGCGGTACTGGCGTGGAAGCCGGGCGGCGGCTCGGCCCGGCCTGTCTGGCACGCGTCGGGATTCCTCGTACTCGCCTCGGTCCAGGTCGTGCTGGGCATCGCGCACGTCCCTTCGGTCCATCTCCCCTTGGGTGTCTTGATGTTCGGTCTGAGTGTGCTGGCGCTGGCCCGGCGCTGAGGTCCGATCGCGCACTCAGCGTGCCTTCCAGTGAGGGGTGCGGCACGGCAGGTACGAGAGGCGCCAGCCGGCGTCTGCGTCGTCGAGAGCCCGGTCGTACTCGGCACCCCCCGTCCCGGCGCTGGGAGCACGCCCAGGTCCTCGCGGCCGGTGCCATGGGACTGCTGCGCCGCTACGAGGAGGCCCGCGCCGCCGGAGCGGTCCTGGTCATCCGTTGTCGGAGTCCGCGGCCGAAGCACGAGTCGGCGCGTCACCCCGTCACTGGTCATCGAGGGATGACTGTCGGGCGAGGAACTCCTCGAACGCCGCCTTCTGCTTCGGATCCATGAAGCCTTGGCGGACATTGCGGGCCCGCTCTTCGAGCCAGTGCGCCTCGTCGGGGTTCAGGAGCTCGGCGACCACCACGCCTCCGCGGGCGACCGCCGTGCGCCCTCCCACGCGACGACGAAAGAGCGTGAACGGGCCGAATTCCGCCGGGTGGGCCAGTTCCGGCTTTTCCGTTTCAGCCCGGTTCTCGTCCCCGGCGTCACTCGTCGGGTAGGCGGTGGGGGCCCAGTGCTCCCAGAGCGCCAGCGTGGCCGCGGGCACCAGCACGGCGTGCTCCGCCTCTTGACGCCCTTCCCACATGAACCTGACTCTGACGGGCTCGCCGACCGCCTCGGCCAGCCCGAGCACCCGCTCCATCTCATCGTTGATCGGGTAAGCCGCCACCACATCGATCTGAATTCCCATGGTGCCCGAGGCTACTGGCCGCTTCCGACATACCGGGCCCGCTGCCCGGTCACGAAGCCTTCGCCGCACGTGCCGTGTCGGTGGCCTCGGGCAGGGGGTCCGCGCGGCGGGCCACGCCGAGGAGAACGCGCAGAGTGTGTTCGGCCGGTCCCAGCCGCGGCCGCCACTGGGCGACGATGCTGACCGGGCGGATCCGCTCCGCCAGGGGCAGCGTCACCAGTTCGCCCTCCTGCAGCTCCCGGGTCACCGCCAGTTCCGGCAGGAGCGACAGCCCGTGCCCGTGCCCGGTCAGCCGCAGCAGTGCCGACAAGGACCCCTGAATCATGGTCAGTTGGGCTCCGGCCAGCAGATCCCGCCCGAAGCGGTCCACCAACATCTCCGAGGTGCAGCCCGGCTCGGCCACCAGGAAGTCGTGGCCCAGCAGCTGTTCCGGCGTGACCTCCTCCTCCCGGGCCAACGGATGACCGGGCCCCGCCACCACAACCGTCCGGTCGTGTCCCACCACCGCATGCGGTCCGAGCGCACGCATGCCGTTGTCGTACTGGAAGACCACATCCAACTCGCCCGCACCGAACGCCTGCTCCAACGCACGCCGGTTGGCAACCGTCAACTCCACGTCCGCGCCGGCCTCCGCGCCGCCTGCGCCGTACTCCCACGCGGCCAGCACCTCCGGCATCCACACGTGCGCCAGCGACTCCTGCGCCCCGATCCGCAGCCGCGGCCGACCACCGCGGGCCACCCGGCGCATCTGCTCCTCCAGCTCCAAGGCCTCGCGCGCGTACGGCAGAAGCCGGGCGCCGGCCTCGCTGAGCACCGACCCCGCGCCCTGGCGTACCAGAACGCTCACCCCGAGGTCCGCCTCCAGCCGCTTGAGCTGGGCGCTGAGGCTGGACTGGGCGTATCCCAACGCCTGGGCTGCGGAGGAGATGCCACCATGGTCGGCGACCGCGACGAAAGCGCGCAGATAGCGGGAGTCCACGACAGCAGCATAACTCCCATCGGACTTTCCGATGGGGGCATCGGAGGTACGACGTCGCAGGCCAGCGGCCCGCCGGGGGAGGCTGCCGCCATGACTACCGCCGATCCCCTTTCCCGCCCTTCCGAGCTCGCCGGGCCGGGCCAGAACCCACCGACCGCGCCGACCCCACCTACTGGACCGACCACACCGTCCGGACCGACCGCGCCGGCCCAGGCGCCTGCGCCGACCCCACCGACCGCGCCCGCCCAGGCACCCGCGCCGTCCAAGCGTCACTCCAAGCTGACGTTCGCCGGTATCGCCACCGGCAACCTGCTCGTCCTGCTCGACACCTCGATCCTCAACGTCGCGGTGCCCGACGTGCAGAAGTCGCTGCACCCGGCCACCGCCGCCCTGCCCTGGGCCGTCGACGCCTACACCGTCGTCTTCGCCGGACTGCTGCTGGCCGGTGGTGTCATCGCCGACCGTTGGGGCGCACGCCGCGTCTACGCCACCGCGCTCGGCCTTTTCGCCGCCCTGTCCGTGGTGTGCGCCTTCGCGCCGAACGTGGGCGCCCTCATCGGCGGCCGCGCACTGCTCGGTGCCGCCGGCGCCGGCCTGGTACCCGCCTCCCTGGCACTGCTGATCCACCTCAACCCCGACCCCGCGCGCCGCACCCGTGCCATCGGCGCCTGGACCGCGCTCAGCGGCCTGGGAGCCGCCGCCGGACCCGTGCTCGGCGGTGCCCTGGTCGAACTCGGCGGCTGGCGGCTGGTGTTCCTGGTCAACCCGCCGATCGCGTTGGCCGCTCTGCTGCTGGCCCGCCGACTGCCCGTGCCGCCCCTCCGTGCCACCCGGGCTCTGGACCGCCCCGGTCTGGCGCTGTCCACCGCCGGACTCGCTCTGCTCACCTTCGGCCTGGTCGAGGCCGGCATCGAGGGCTGGGGCTCACCGCGCGCCCTGATTCCGATCGTCGCCGCGCTGCTCTGCTTCGTCGCCGTGGCCGTCGTGGAACGCCGGGTGGCCGCCCCGGTCCTGCCGCCGGCGCTGCTCACCCTGCCGAAGGTCCGGGCCGCCATGGTTGCCGCCGCGGTGTCCTGCTTCGCCTACTTCGGCGGGATGTATCTGTTCGCCGTGTGGCTGCAGCACACCTATGACCTGACGCCGTTCAAGGCCGGCCTCGCCTCCTTGCCGATCGCCTTCCCGGTGTGCGTCATGCCGTTCTTCACCGGCCGGCTCGTCGCCCGCTACGGCGCGCGTCCGATCCTGCTGGCCGGCATGTCCGCCTCCGTGGTCTCCGGTGTGTTGCTTTCCTTCTGCACCGGCCATCACCCGCCGCTGCCGCTGATCCTCGCCGCCGAGCTGACGTTGGCCGCGACCGGCACGCTGTCGATCCCGGGCGCCGCCGCCGCGATGGCCGTCTCGGCACCGCCGGAGTACGCGGCAACCAGTCAGGGCGCCCTGAACGGCATCCGGCAGGCCGGCTCGGCGCTCGGCGTCGCAGTACTGGGCACCCTCGGCACCCTGACCACCTCGGGTTACGTCCTGATCTGCATCGGTCTGCTGGCGGTGCTGCTGGTGGCCAAGGCGACTGCCGGGCCGAGTGCCTGACGAGGCATCAGTAGGGAGTATCAGCAGCCGGACACGACACACAGAGCCCGACGCCCCGGGGAATCTCCGTTCCTACGGGGCGTCACGCGTGACCAGTCGCCGGGCGCCAGGCGCAGGTCGTTGGGCGCCGGTCACAGGCCGGAGTTCGCAGTCCGGAGTTCGCCAGCCGGCAGCCGACGCGGCAACTCGCCCGCCTCACGGTCGTGTCATTGCTCGGTCGAATGCCTGGCGGACCTGAGTCGCGATGCCGGACGGATCGGTCGGGCGAGTGGTGTCCACCGTGATGACCGGGCCGTAACCGAGCGGCCGATCGTACGGGGCCAAGGCCTCGGGCGACAGTTCGCGAACCACATGGACCGGGTGGGCGGTGGCCGCTCGTGCGGCGTAACGACGGGCAGCCTCGGCCGGCGGGCACCAGCAATGGACCTCGACCACGTGCGCGGACAAGGAGTCCAGGTGGGGGCGGGTATCCGGGTGGTGAGGCAGGAAGTTCGCCTCCAGGACGGCCTCCGGGCATCGCCCGGCAAGTGCCCAGAGCAGCCGCATGGCCGCGGCGCCCAGTCGGCGCGAGGACGCCAGGTCTGCGGGGGCGTCCAGCGAGTCGTGCAGGGTCTCCTTGATGTGGTCCTTGGCCAGCAAGGGGAAACCGAGTTCTTCCGACAGCGGCAGCGCCAGAGTGGTCTTGCCAGCTCCGGGAGCTCCTGAGACGAGCACGATGCGGCGGGTCACATCCCTGATGATGCCCGGTGCACGGCCACCGCGTCCCACAGAACTCCTTGACGGCTGTGACCTCCTGCTCACCGGCGACAGGCAGCGTGCCGGATGTGCTTCGTCGGCCCCACTCCGCCCAACTGCCAGGTGTGCATGGTCAGCGGCTGGCGAGAAGACCGTCCACCAGGGCCCGGAGCCCGTCCAGGTAGGTGTCCTGGGCGGTCAGCGGCGCCCAACGGTCCGCGATTTGTGCCAGGCGGGGTAGCTCGTTCGGATCGAGGTCGGCGAAGACCTGCTCCCGGTAGGTCGCACGGTCATCGTCCGCGCGCCGCCGGGCCGCTGTCGTCCTGACCACGATCTCTCCGGCGGTGTAGTACCAGATCGCGCGGTAGCCGTGGACGGCCTGTTCGGGGGAGAGGCCGCACTCGACCAGGCCGTCGACGATCTGCTCGACGAACCACAGCGCGGACGTGGACATCAAGTCATCGGCGGTCAGCACCTCGACGATCCAGGGGCAGGCGGCGAGCGCCTCGTGGATCGCGGTGGTGGCGACGACGATCCGCTCGCGAGGGTCGGCGGGCAGTTCGGGCCGGCGCAGCGTCCGTGTGGCGTAGTCGTCCAGCAGCAGGACGAGGAGTTCTTCCTTGTCGCGGACGTGGTGGTAGAGCGCCATCGGCGTACTGCCGACTTCCGTGGCCAGGCGCCGCATGGTCAGCCGGTCCACGCCTGCCTCGGTGACGATCCGGCGGGCTGTCGCGACGATCTCCTCGCGGGAGATACGGGGAGGTCGGCCCAGGTTTTTGCGCGGTGCGGACGGTTGCGGCATGCCCCCATCATCCCCCAGGTGTCGACAACGGCGACACCTGACGCTAACTTTTCTTACATGTATAGAAACTCTCGAGGGAGACCCGGCATGGTGCTGGCGGCAGCCGCCGTCGCCCAGTTCGTCGTCGCCCTGGACATGTCCGTGGTCAACGTCGCCTTGCCCGCGATCCGCATCGCGTTGGGATTCGCGCCGCTGGACCTGTCCTGGGTGGTGCACGTGTACGCGCTCACGTTCGGCGGGTTCCTGCTGCTGGGCGGCCGCGCCTGCGACCTGTACGGCCGGCGTCGGCTGTTCGTACTGGGGCTGACCGTCTTCGGACTGTGCTCGCTGGCCGGCGGGCTGGCCCAGGCACCCTGGCAACTGATCGCCGCCCGCGCCGGACAGGGGCTGGGTGCCGCCGCAGCCGCGCCGGCCGCGCTGGCGATGCTCACCACCACCTTCGCCGAAGGCCCCCGGCGCGTCCGCGCGCTCGGAGTCTGGAGCGCAGTCAATGCCGCGGGCGGCGCACTGGGCGTGCTGGCAGGTGGGCTGCTGACCGAGTACGCGGGCTGGCGTTGGGTCATGCTGATCAACCTGCCCATCGTCGCGGCAGCTCTCGCGCTGGTCCCCGCAGGGGTGCCCGCCGGAGCGCAACCCGCCCGGCACGAGAAGCTGGACGCGCTGGGCGCCGTCCTGGCGACCGGCGGAGTCGGGCTGCTGGTGCTCGGTGTCGTCCGCACCGACATGCTCGGCTGGAGCTCCCCGCTCACGTGGGCGACCCTCGCCACCGCAGCCGCGATGCTGGTCGCCTTCCTCTTCGCCGAGTCCAGGGCCAACGCACCGCTGCTGCGCCTCGGCCTGCTGCGCGGCCGCTGGATCGCCGGCGCCAACCTGCTCGTGTTCCTGGCCGCGGCCGGGCAATTCACCGCGTTCTACTTCGTGTCCCTGTACATGCAGCAGGTCCTGGGCATGGGGGCGGCAGCGACCGGCACCGCATTTCTGCCCTTCTCCCTGGGCCTGGTCGTGGGAACCGTCGTCGCGACCCGCATCACCGCGGCACGCAACCCCCGTGCGTCCCTGGTGCCGGGTGCCCTGCTGGCCGCCGCGGGCCTGGCCTGGTTCGCCTTCATCAGCCCCAACGGCAGCTTCCTCACCGACGTGCTCGGCCCGTCCCTCGTCACCAGCGTCGGCGCCGGACTGGTCCTGGCCCCGGTCGCCGCCGCCGCGACCACCGGCGTCGCCGCGCATGAGGCCGGTATGGCCTCCGGCCTGATGAACAGCTCCCGCCAACTCGGCGGCTGCATCGGCCTGGCGGCCCTGGCCACCATTGCCGCCCACCACACCGGCACGGCCACCGGCCCCGCCGCGCTCAACGACGGCTACGCCCTGGGCCTGGCCGTCACCGCCGTCCTTTTCCTGCTCGCAGTGGTCGTGGCGATCGGCGTGCTGCCGCGCCACCGCGCCGTCCCCCCTGTCCCGAAACCCACCACCACCCCTGCAGACAACCAGTTGGAAGGAACACCATCATGACGACCACCACCGTCGACCTGTTCGCCTCGGCGTTGCACTTCCACCCCGACGGCGATGTCCAAGCCGTCGAACGGCAGATGACGAGCAGCGGCTCCGGCGCCTGGCAGATCGCCACGTTCCATGTGGAGACCGACGCCGAGGTGCACGCCGACCACTGGGAGATGCACCCGGAGGCCGAGGAAGCGGTGTGCTGCCTGACCGGCGGTGTCCGCCTCTACTTCCGACCCGACAGGCCCGGCGGCGCCGAGGACATGGTGCAGCTGCAGCCAGGCAACGCCGTCATCGTCCCCCGCCGCCGCTGGCACCGCCTGGAGCTGGCCGCCCCCAGCGACCTGATGTCGATCACCCTTCGCCACGGCACCCGCCTCGAAAAGCGCACCGACACCGACTGACGGGAAGGTGGCCCGGCGGATCGCTGCCGGGCCACCACCAACCTTCCCCGAAGACTGGGCGGTGCCCGGTTCGACGTGAGATGTTCCTCGCGCTCGCAGGCGACATCACGCCCCCTTCTCAAGCCACTCAGTCAACCCGGCCGAGCGGCGCACCGTGCCAGCGCCAGTCCGTCCGGCGGGGGCGATCAGGCGTCTCCAGGCGACCGGTGGCCCACAGAAGAGTGAGCCACGGGGTGTCGACGACGGGGACGTCGGGGAACAGTCGCGCGAGGACGCGCTCACTCAGGTCCTGCGGTGGCTCCCAGGTGTGGTTCAGTCCCTGGGCGATGTCGTGGGTGTGGACCAGGGTCTCGACGATGCCCATCGCTGCGAAGCCCTCGGGGTCGGAGGCGCCGAAGACGTGGGGGGCCAAGGCGGTTGCGTCGGTGGTGTCGACGACCGCCGCGAGCAGTCCACCGCAGGCCTCCACGACGGTCAGCAGCCCTTCGGGCCCCGCCGCGTGGTCCCCGAAGATGACATTGGCCGGACCGTCCGGTCGATCACTGGAAACACGCAGGGGAACCCGCGGTACGGCGATGGGCTGCGCGAGCCCGAACCGTAGCGCGTACGTGAGCAAGTCGTCCGCGAGGTGTTCAAGGGTCTCCCAGCACGACCACTCCAAGTCGCCGGCCCGACCGTGCCATTGGCCAGCCGGAACGCCTTTCAGAACGTCGACGCAGTGGGCGACGGCCTGACGCACGTGCGCTCCGCCCACTGGCATGCGCGGCTCTCGGTCTGTGGCATGCGGAGAGCCTACAGTCGTCGGCGTCCGCGTCCTCGACCTCGATCTGCGCCGTCGGGCGGTGGCCACAAGGGTCGGCACAGACGCCTACGTCTCCCATCGTCCAACGACACCGTCATCGTCGCCTCGATCCCACTCTGGCTCCGCACACGTTCCGCGACCGGCTAGTCCTCCGAGTCCGCAGTCGACGGCGGTACTTCGAGGACGAAGAACAGGAAACAGGTTTTGGTCGCAAGGTCATGGAAGCCGTCGGGGAACAGCTCACGGGCGGCCGGGTCGGGCTGCGGCTCGCTGATGACGGAAAGGCGGAAGCCGGCGGTGGTGAACGCATCGGTCATCGCGTGCAACGGCCTGCGCCAGAACTTCATCGGGACGGACTGCCCGTTGAACGTCCAGTCGAAGGTATAGCTGGTGGTCGCGAAATAGTCGGGCCGAGGATCCTCGATGGTGTAGGCCACGAAAGGGTGCTCCACCGATGCGATCAGCCGGCCGCCGGGCCTGAGCACTCGCCGCAACTCGGCCAGCGTCGGCTCCCAGTCCTCCAGGTAGTGCAGGACCAACGACGCGACCACGTCGTCGAACGCACCGTCGGCGAAAGGCAAACGATCGCGCAGGTCAGCCACGTGCAGGGCCACATCGTCACCGAGCCGCCGCCTTGCCAACGCCAGCATCCCGGCGCTGGCGTCGATGCCGGTGACGACCGCACCGCGGTCGCGCAGGGCAGCGGTCAGGGGCCCCGAGCCGCAGCCGGCGTCCAGCACCCGACGGCCGGCCACGTCTCCGGCGAGCGCCAACATCGCGGGCCGCTCGTAGTACGCGTTCACGAGGTTGTTCTCGTTCTCCGCCGCGTACGGCTCGGCGAAGCTGTCGTAGTCATTCGCCTGGGCCGGCTTTGCAGACCGGGCGGGATTCTCGGGCACGTCGGTTAAGTGTTCCATCGTCGCAGCCTAGTGGTCACCCGACCCGCCGGACAGAACGCGGGCGTGCGCGGGGCCGTGCCGCTGTTGCTGGTGCGGCCCCACGCATGTCTGTGTTCAGGCGTTGTGCTGGGCGAGGAGCGGGCGGGGTCAGGTGGTGCGGTGGGTGCGGTGCTGTGACCACGAGCAGATCTGCTCCAGGGCCGGGAGGAGGGCTCGACCGTCGGTGGTGAGGGTGTAGCTGGCCGGCCCGGGCGGGAGTTGGTCGTGGGTGACGAGCCCGGCCTCCACGAGTTCGCGCAGCCGGTCGGCGAGCATCTTGGTGCTGATCGAGCCGATGGCGGTGGGCAGTTCGCCGTAGCGGGCGGGGCGCGGCGCCAGGGTGTGGAGGATGATTCCGTTCCATTTCTGGCCGAGGACCTCGAACGCGGCGAGCAGGTCCGCATCGGCGGTCAGCGGCACGCGAGCGGGCCAGGCAGCCAACGGGCCTTGATCCTCCGTCCTTGGTGACGCGGCAATGGGGGGCGGGCCGCAGCCGGCCGGGGGTTCCGGCTGCGGCCCGATGCCGCCTTGCCCGGTCCAAGAACAGGACGAGGCGGCAACATCGCGGGTCAGGGAAGGAGAACGACCTTGCCCTGGTTGCGCCTTGCCTCAACGTCGGCGTGGGCGGTGGCTGCCTGATCGAGCGGGTAGCCGCGCCAGACAGGCAGGACGAGCTTGCCGGCGGCGGCCAGTTGCACCAGCTCCGACAGGGCTTCGCCGCCCTGGTCGGGACTTCCGGCGCTGAAGCGGACACCGTGCTGCGCGGCGGACATGTCGGCGATGGTGATGGCGTGTGCGCTGTCGCCGGTCAGGGCGACGGAGTCGGCGAGCACGCCGGCGCCGGAGGCGTCGAAGACGAGGTCGACTCCCCGGTGAGCCACCGCCTTCACCCGCCCCACCCAGCCGTCGCCGTAGGGGACCGCAGTGGCTCCCAGTGCGGTGATGCGCTCGATGTCGTGCTCGCCGGCCGTTCCGATGACGGTGACGCCACGGGCGACGGCCAACTGCACCGCGATGGTGCCCACGCTGCCACCGGCGCCGTGGATGAGGAGGGTCTGTTCTGCCTGCACCCCCAGCTGCCCGAGGACACGGAACGCGGTCCGGCCGACCGTGACCAGTGAGGCGGCGACCTCCCACGACAGGGCCTCGGGCTTGGCCATCGGTCGATCGAGCAGGGCGTACTCGCCGTAGCTGCCGCCGGCGGCGGCACCGAGAACCCCGTCCCCCACCGCCGCATCGGCTCCCTCGCCGACCGCATCGACGACACCGGCCGCATCCAGGCCGGGGATCACGGGGAAACGGGCGGGGACGGTGCCGGCCATCAGATCCGACCGGATCTTGATGTCGAGGGGGTTCACGGAGGCGGCCCGCACCCGGATGCGTACCTGGCCAGGGCCGGGCTCCGGAGCTGCGACCTCTGACAGGTGCAGCACCTCGGGCGGACCGTACTCGGAGAAAGTGATCGCTCTGGACATGGGAAACTCCCAAAGAGAGGCGGGTGCAGAGACCGGGGGACCGCACGCGCGGTGACTCACTGCGCACGGTGCGGCCACACCGGTGGGATCGGACGCTCAGGCGCTGAGGGCGGGATAGTCGGTGTAGCCGCGGTGGTCACCGCCGTAGAAGGTGGCCTGGTCAGGGGTGTTGAACGGACCACCGGCGGCCAGGCGGCGCGGCAGGTCGGGGTTGGCCAGGAACAGTGCGCCGTAGGCCACCATGTCCGCGCTGCCGTCCTCGATCAGCTTCAGCGCGTCGGGACCGGTGACGTCGGGGTAGGTGAACGGGTTGAGGACGAACGTGCCGGGCCAGGCCTTGCGCAGCCGCGCGGTCAGCTCGCGGTCCGGGCCCTCCATCAGGTGCAGATAGGCCAGGTCCAGGCCGGTGATCCGCTCCAGCAGCGCTCCGTAGACCTCGCCCGGGTTGTCCTCGGACATGTCGTTGTACTGGTTCCCGGGCGAGATCCGCAGGCCGACCCGGTCGCTGCCGATCGTCTCGGCCGAGGCCGTGACGACCTCGACGGCGAAGCGGATCCGGCCCTCCGTGCCGCCGCCCCAGGCATCGGTGCGGTGGTTGGAGTTGTCCGCGAGGAACTGGTGGATCAGGTAGCCGTTCGCGCCGTGGATCTCCACGCCGTCGAATCCGGCCTCCACGGCGTTGCGGGCCGCGTCGGCGAAGTCGGCGATGGTCTGGCGGATCTCCGCCTCGCTCAGCTCGTTCGGCGTGACGTACTCCTTCGGCCCCTCGTGCGTGTAGACCTGCCCGCTGGCGGCCACCGCCGACGGTCCCACCGGCACGAGGCCATCGGGCAGCAGGCTGGGGTGGCCGATCCGTCCGGTGTGCATCAGCTGGGCGAAGATCACGCCGCCCTCGCGGTGCACGGCATCGGTCACCGTCCGCCAGGCCCGCACCTGCCCGGACGTGTGCAGGCCGGGGGTGTCGGGGTAGCCCTGGCCGACCGGTGAGGGCTGGATGCCCTCGGTGACGATCAGCCCGGCACTGGCCCGCTGCGCGTAGTACGTCGCCATCAGCTCCGTCGGCTCGGCACCGGGCCCGTAGGCGCGGCTGCGGGTCATCGGCGCCATCACGAGGCGGTTCGACAGGGGCTTGCCGCCCAGGACGATCGGGTCGAAAGCAGTGGTCATGACTTTTCCTCGGGGTGAGTGGGTTCCGCGGTGCGGGCGCTCTGGTGCTGGCCGCACCAGCCGGTTGCCTGTCTGAACAAGTAAATCACCTGTCCGAACAAGTAAATGCCGCTCATTCATTCCCGGGGGAGGGGTGTGAGGGGCGTCACGGGCTCAGAGGGTGGGGCTGAGGGGTGAGGGTGGCGGCCGAGGCGGGCGGTGCAGGAGTGCACCTCACGGGGGCTGTCGTAGCCAGCAGCGGGCTGGTCAGCCACCTGAGCCCTCTTCTCTTCACGGAGGCGTGGGAGTACGGGCAGAGGCGGTTATCCTGATTACTGTCCGGCCAACTTCAGAGCCGGCCGGGAGAGGGGAAGATCCTGATGAGCCGGGCAGCCAACCCGAAGAAACAAGGCCGACCGAGCCGGCCGCCCAAGGAGACGCCGGTCAGCTCCACCGTGCCGGTGCCCGACTCCGCCCAGGCTGGGCCCGTCAGTCACGCGATCTTCCGCGTGGCCCGCCTGCACCGCATGATCGCCGGACAGCTCCTGCGCCGGGTCGGCCTCCACCTCGGCCAGGAGTTGGTCATGATGCATCTGTGGGAACTGGGCCCCCAGCGGCAGACCGATCTGGTGCGTTTGATCGACTCCGACGCCGCAACCATGACCCGCAGCATCAAACGTCTGGAGAACGCCGGCTTCGTCCGCCGTCGTCCCTGCCCCGACGACAGGCGCGCCACCATCATCGAGCCGACCGCCGCCAGTCAGGCGCTGCGCCGAGAAGTCGAACGCATCTGGGCCGAGCTCGAAGACGCCTCGACCGGCGACCTCACCCTCGATCAAGTCACCGAAACGCTGGAAAGCCTGCGACGCGTCGAAACCAGCCTCGCCCGCGCTGCCGCACGCGCCACCGAGTCTGCCGCGCATGACGACAGCGCAACCGACAACCTGCCGTAGCCGTGCGCCGGTTGAACGCGTAATTCGTCGCAGTGCACCGGCTACCTCAGACAGCCGGACACTTACGAAGCCGGCAGCCGCTGCTTTCTGCATACCCGCCGCGCAGAAGTCCGGAGACGACGCTGCTCGCCGAGCTACGGCCCATGCTCCTGTCCCACCAGCACCTAGCCACAATCCGCCGAGACCTGCGCGAAGGCATCTCTATGGATGGGGCGACAAGGAGTGCGGCTCCAATCGTGCCCCCGGGTGGTGCGCCCGCCGTATGGGTGGCAGGTCGTCGAATCTCTTGTCGATAAGGCATCTCAGATGCTTACTGGTGGTGTCCGACCAGGTGGGCTGCCCATCCCTCCGTTGGGGAACGCAGCTCAGTGGCATCGGCCTGCGCATGCCGCCGCAGGTTCGCGAGGGCGCCCACCGGAGGAAGCCGTCGGCCGACGCGCTCTCACGCTGCATCGGCTGATGACGGTGGCTCATACGTACGTCGAAGGAGACGTTGTGCGAGCCATCAACTTTTTTCGATTACTGGCTGGGGTCGGCGCGGCCGGTGGGCTCTTGCTCACCGTCCCGGCGGCGCACGCGGAGGCCGCGGGCTCGGCGCAGGTGGTGGTTGTGCCGTGCAGCGAGACGGCGTTGGTCAGTGCCGTCGACGGAGCCAACGCCGCCGGCGGCGCTGACCTGATCCTCGCGCCGTTCTGCACCTACACCCTGACCGGCGCCCACAGCACGGGTGGCAGCGGAGGGCCGGCGGGCTTGCCGAACATCACCACGCCGATCACCATGTCCGGGCTGGCCACCGAGATCACCCGCGCGTCGGACGCGCCCGCCTTCCGCATCATCGAGGTGGACGGCCCCTCACAATTCCCGGCCGCCCAGGGCCAGCTCACCTTGGCCACGGTCACCATCAGCAACGGTGACGCCGGCCTCGGCGTGGGCGGCGGCATCGCCAACCTCGGCGGATCGGTGACCATGACCGCGGGCGGTGTCCGGGGCAGCCGCGCCTCGTACGGCGGCGGCATCTACACCGACACCGCGCTGACGATGACCGCCAGCAGCGTCACCGGTTCCACCGCCACCGTCAACGGAGGCGGCATCTACCGGAACGCGGGCTCCGTCACGCTGCTCGTCAGCAATGTGTCCGGCAACGCCCCCAACAACTGCGCCGCCACCGCCCCTTTGACTGCCCCCTGCTGAGATCGCAGGGCACCTAACTTGCCTGTCTTGGCGGTGAGTTGGCGGTGCAGTAGGCAAAGGCGCCCCTGCCTGCTCCGTACCGTGCTGCAACCGCCGGGCAGGCGAGATTGCCGGCGCGCCTCGATGTGGTGCCGCATCGCTTCACACAGGAAGACCCGCCCAGGGGACGACCAGGAGGACCCGCCCAGGGGACGACCCGCCCGGTCGCCCGGTGGCAACGGTTCTTCCCAGGTCTTCCCTCCCCATTGCCCATTGGGACATCGCCATGCGGTTGCGGGCCGCGTCACCCATCCGCCTGTTCGTGCTACGCGCGGCAGAGCGGCACGTTCGAAGGAGAAAGATCATGGCAGTCATCACTTCGTTAGTGGACACCACGACCACGACCAACCAGGGCAAGGCCGGGGACACCGTCCAGATCAACGGCACCGCTCTGTCCACCACCACGAGGGTGAACTTCGGTTCGGCGGCGGTCACCCCGACAAGCGTCACCGCCACCCAAGTCACCTTCGTGGTGCCCACCTCGGCGCCGTGCTCCGGCCAGGTCTCGGTCAGCGTCACCAGCAGCACCGGCGCCACCAGCAACGCGCTGCCGTTCTTCGTCATCGCCGCGCCGACCACCTCGGGGACGAGCGTCACCTGTGTGTCGGCCGCCACCGGCGGCCCGGTCACGTTGTTCGGCACCAACTTCCTCACCGGGACGCAGGTCGGGGTGGGCACCGTCGGTACCGTAGCGGTCACGCCCACGCAGGCGGGCCAAGTCACCTTCGCCGCTCCGGCCAACCCGGGCCAGGTCGCCACGGTGTCGACCCAGCCGTTGACCATCACCACCGCCGGCGGCATCAGCTCCTCGGGCACCACCCTGATCGACTACTACCTCGCGCCGGCCATCACCTCGGTGCTGCCCGCATCGGGTACCGCGGGGGACGAAATCACCGTCAACGGAACCGGTTTCGTCAGCGTCGACACGGTCACCTTCACCGACAGCGCCGCCGCCACCGCCACCGCGGTCTTCACCCCCGTGAGCGACACCCAGCTCGTCGTCACCGTGCCTGGCGGACTCGCCGCCGGCGCCGGAAGCATCACCGTCCACACCTGCGGCGGCAACTCCAACGCCGAGCCCTTCACCCTCACCTGACCGTCGGTGGTGGCCGGGCACGGACCGCACGACCACCAAGTCGCCGCCCGTCCGCAGAGCGTGACGTGGACGGGCGACGACGTCCGCCCCCGTGCCCGGGTCGACCACCACTGGCCAGGGGACACCGGCCCAGGCATCAGGAGAAGGAGAAGAGCCCCATGGCCCCCGTAGTGACCAGCGTCAGCCCCGCCCAAGGTGCTCCAGCGGGCGGAACCAGCGTCATCATCACCGGCTCCGGCTTCACCGGCGCCACCCAGGTCAGGTTCGGCCCCAACGGCACCACCTTCGTCATCGTGAGCGACACCCTGATCACGGCCAAGACCCCCGCAGGAACCGGCACGGTGCAGGTCACGGTCACGGCGCCGACGGGCACCAGCAACCAGAACGTGCTCTTCACCTATACCTCAGCCCAAGCCCCAGCCCTCAGCAGTCTCAGCCCCGCCTCGGGCTTCACGTCGGGCGGCAACACGGTGACCCTCAACGGCACCAATCTGTCCGGCGCGACGGTGGTGCTCTTCGGGCCCGACCCGGCCACCATTCTCACCAATACCGCTCCGCAGATCACGGTCCTCGCCCCGGCCGGGTCGCCGTCCTCGGTCGCGGTCACAGTCACTACGGCCGGTGGCACCAGCAACGCCCTGACCTACACCTACGTTGCTGCTCCCGCTCCGGTTCTCAGCAGTCTCAGCCCCCCATCGGGTCCTACATCGGGGGGTAACACGGTGACTCTCAACGGCACCAATGTTTCCGGCGCCACCGTGGTGAAGTTCGGTGCCAACCCGGCCACGATCCTCACCAACAGTGCCACGCAGATCACGGTCCTTGCGCCGGCCGGGTCGCCGTCCGCGGTCGCGGTCACCGTCACTACGGCCGGGGGCACCAGCAACGCCCTTACCTACACCTACACCTCCACGCCCGTCCCATCACTCAGCAGCCTCAACCCCACCTCCGGCCCTACCTCCGGCGGCAACACCGTCACCCTCAACGGCACCAACCTCACCGGCGCCACCTCCGTGAAGTTCGGCGCCAACCCGGCCACCACCCTCACCAACACCGCGACCCAGGTCACCGTCATCGCCCCGGCCGGGCCACCGTCCTCGGTCAATGTCACCGTGACCACAGCGAGCGGCACCAGCAATCCGCTGCCCTACTTCTACATCGCGGCACCCACCGTCAGCGATCTGTCCACCCACCTCGGCCCGGCCATCGGAGGCAACACCGTCACCGTATTCGGCAGCAACCTGACGCTCACCAGCGCCGTGAACTTCGGCGGGAACCCGGCCACCGGCATCAACGTGGTCTCCGACAACCAGTTGACCGTGACCGCTCCGGCCGGGTCCGGCACGGTCGTCGTCACCGTCACCACACCGGGCGGGACCAGCACCGCAGCCACCGGAAACCCGTACTACACGTACCTGGGGGCACCCGTCCTGACCAGCCTCACCCCCTCCCACGGCTCCGACCTCGGCGGCGACGCGATCGTGCTGGGCGGCGGCAACCTCACCTACACCGACGCGGTGACCTTCGGCGGCGTCCCGGCCTCGTTCGCGACGATCTCCGACAGCCAGGTCGTCGCGACCAGCCCGGGCGGGGCACCCGGCACGGTGAACGTCGTGGCGCACACCCCGGCCGGGAACAGCAACGCCCTGCCCTATGTCTACGACCCGTCCTGAGCCCCGGGGCGACGGCCCGTCAGCATGGCTGACCGCCGGGGCCGGCCGCCGGCTGTCGGACCCGCGGACCGTCCTACGGAGCGTGGTGCGGTCCGAGCGGGCGTCTGCCGGTTGCGCCAAGGCCAGGCCCCATCGCACCGCACATCCGGTCACCGGACCGGAGGTTGAGCCAGTTGAGGCACTGTGTCTGCGTCACAGCCTCCGTCGCAGTCTCCGTCCGTCGCAGTCTCCGTCACACGGATGTCGCGCGCTAGCTCCTGCGGCGGAGTCGATCACCCGCGCGGATGACATCTCGTCGTCGACGATCCGGCCACGATGAAGTCATGGCGGTCAAGCTTTCTGTGGACGATGCTGCGCGTCCGGCCCCGTGCCGGGCACCTCGCCTTCGGCCAGGCGCATGGCCGGGGCTGGCTGTTGCGCTATGGGGGCTCCTGTTTGCGGTACCCAGTTTCGCCTGGGCGATGGGATTGACCTTCGGCGCGCGCACGACGGTGTCGCCGTCCCTGGTGAAGCTCGCTGATGATCGGGTGGCGTGGTTCGTGGCCGTCCTGTGGGTGACCGGTCTGCTGAAGGTCGTTGGGGCCCTGATCGGTATCGGCCTGACCCGCCGGCGTGGCAGACGGATGGGCCCTCTCATGGTGTTCTGCGGCGGCGGCGCGGCGGTGCTGCTTGTCTGGCACGGTTCTCTCTTCGTCGCCCATGGAGTGCTGGTTGAGCTCGGGATCCGCTCGGTCGCGCCTGACTTGGCCGGGCTGACCTGCTGGTACCTCTGCCTGTGGGGACCGTGGTTCCTCGTCGGCGGTCTGGCTTTCGCCGCCGCCACCACGCGGTATGTCCGCCGACTGGATGCCCGCGGCGAGCTGCGACGTTACGGTGCTGTGGGGGCGCTGGGTGCGTTGCTTCTGTCGTTGGCATCGATGATCACCGGGGTCGGCTGATGACTGTGGCGCGGCTGCTGACGCCTCGTGCGTTCGCCTCTGCAGCCCGCTGACGGGGCCGCCGCAAGCGATCAGACAGACAGACAGTTAGTGAGCCGCCCCTGCCGCTCGTCTTTGAGGACCGTCCTTACGTCACGACCTAACTGCTGGGAACGTCTGCGGCGCGGGGAGTTGCGGAACTGGTGAGGGCGAGTATCGCGTCGAGAAGGGCGGAGGTCAGGGCGGGGAGTTGGCCGGGGGATTCGGACAGCAGGAACAGCCAGGCGAAGACGGGGCCGACCAGGAGGGCGTTGAGGGTGGCTGGGTCGGGGCGGGTGGTGAGTTCGCCGCGTGCGGTCGCGCGGTCCAGGATCTCCGTGAGGGTCTGACGCTGGGCTCCGAGGTATTTCTGGTCGAACCGGTCACGTAGTGCGGGGTCGGCGTGGATATCGGCCAACAGGCCCGGGATCGTCCCCTGCGGCGGGACGGCCATGCTGTCCGCGATCTCGGCGAGCACGGCGGCCAGGTCGGCGCGGAGCGATCCGCGGTCGGGTGCCACGGCCAGGAACTGATCCGGCAGAAGCACGTCAAAGATCATTTCTTGTTTGGTGGCGTGCCGCCGGTAGATCGCCGCCTTGCCCACGCCCGCTCGCGCGGCCACCTCGGCCATCGTGAGCTGCATATATCCCACCTCGGTCAGCAGCTCTCGAACGGCGGAGGCGATGGCGTCGTCGACGCGGTTGTCCCGGGGGCGACCCCCCTGGTTGCGGGCTTGCTTTCGCACAGGCATGGGTGCACTATACGAGACCAAGAGTATCGAAACCAGTGGTTTCGGAACTGCGTACCTTCGCTTCCCTGTCCTTCGGTACAGCTGTCCACCCGGCGCTGACCTTCCCAGGGGAACGTGCCTGGCGCGACAGCGACCACGGCGGTCCGCGGCGGCGGCCGAGACGCCGTACCGACGAGAAGCTGCCGGCTCGGATTGACCCGCATCCGGACCACGCCCGAACGACAACCGTGTGAAAACGACAGCCGTGTGAAGTCGCGCGGCTCCACACTCACCACAGTTGGGGGATTCGCATGATCAAATGTGCCGGCTGGCTCTTTGTGCTCTTCGGAGCCGCGCACACGCTCCTCGCCCTCACGATGGAGGGGGCAGCACGCCACGCGGGGGAGTGGTTCAGCGGGGCACTGTGGGGCGAAGACTTCTCCGATATGAGCCCGGCCAACAGCGCGCTGTGGCTGTCTCTGGAGAGCTTCGGCCCGCCACTCGTCGTGGTCGGTCTGGTCATCCTGTGGCTGGATCAACGCGGCATCACCCCACCGTCGTTCATCGCGTGGCCACTGGGGATCTTGAGCGTGGTGGATGCCGTCATCCTCATCACTACGCCCTGGCCGATCCTCCTGCTCGCCAACATCCTGCTGCTGGTCGGAGGCCGCCGTGATCCTCACCCGCGTCATGGACACCCGCACCATGACGGCCCGTCAGTCACGTCCGGTCACGCCGACGTGCCTGACCTGACCTCGCCCTCCAGCCGAGCCTGAGTCCGACCGCGGTCGCCTGTGAGGCGGGAACGGGTGAGATGCGGGCGCCGATCACGACCGCACGGATGACGTGTCGACCAGCGCTGTCGCCTCCGCGAGCGTCATGCCCGGACGCAGCTCGGTCTCCCCGGTCACCCCGAGGCGTTCGCCCATGACGAGGGCGAATTCCAGGAGTGCGAGGGAATCGACGTCGAGTTCCTCGAACGTCGCGTCAGGACGCAGCTCGGCCGTGTCGATGCCGAAGGTCTCGTTCAGGGCCGCGCAGATGACGGCGTAGCTGGGGGAGGAAGCTGGGGGAGTGTGCGTCGGGCAGGGGTCAGACACGAGCCGTCACGGCTCCCTTCTGTGGGGAGGGGGAAGAGGAGGGAGGGGCGGAAAGGCGCGGCGACGAGGGCATGCTCATGCCCGCGCGGACGTACTCCCCGGACAGTTCCGGCGGTGGTGCCAGGCCGGCCGTCGCGGCCTCCAGGCGGGTCCGGTCGTAGTGGCGGCGGGACCACCAGTGCGGAGTCAGCCCGGCGGCCAGGCGGATGAGGAACCGCTCCAGCGGCCGCATGTCTTCGGCCATCACGTCCGGGTCGAGCGTGACATCGAGCCAGTCGCATCCGCTCAACGCGATCCGCACCAGCTCCTGCACCGAGCAGTCCTGAGGGTGTGTCACGTGATAGGTCTCGACCGGTGGCTCCAGCTCGGCCGTCGTCCTCTCGGGGCGGGCGGCGGCGCAGCGCAGCATGGCCGTCACCGCCCAGTCGACCTGCAGCAGGTTGACGACGGCATCCGGCCGTCCCGGTACCCGCGCCGTATAGGGGAAGCTGATGTCGTCGCCGCCCAGACCGGCGGCGCGCAGGACGAAAGCCGGATCCTGTCGCTCCAGCATGCTGATCCGGGCCGCCTGGACCGCCAGCCAGTGCCGCGGCTCACCTGCCTGGGACGGCCGGTCGGTCACCAGCAGACTCGGGCGGAAGACCACCGCCGGCCGGCCCTCGGCCCGTGCCCATGCGCGCACCAGGCCCTCGGCGCGGAACTTCGACTCCTCGTACAGGGTGGCAAATCCGTACTGCTCGTCCAGCGTGTCCTCGTACACCAGGCCCGTGCGGCGCCTGCCCGCGACGAACGCGGTGCTGATGTGGAACAGCCGCCCGGTACGTCCGCCGGCGCTCAGCAGCTCCAGGACGCGGCGGGTGCCCGCCACATTGGTGCGGTGCAGCGCCGCCGCCTGGCCCAGCGGGCTGGTGTCGGCGGCGCAGTGCCACAACTCCTGCGTGCGCTGCGCCAGCGCCGCGTGTTCCGCCTCGGAGAGTCCCAGCCGCGGGGCGGCCAGTTCGATCCGCACCGGGGTGACCCGCCGGTGGAACTCGTCGGCGTCCCACAGGGCCCGGGACCCGGCCTCGGTCCCAGGCCCGGCGGTTGTGCTGCGTACGGCCCGGAGCAGTCGTTCGCGGGCGGAGACCGGATCACCCCGTACGAGGGCGCAGACGGGACGGTCGTCCCTGCGCAGCAGCGCGGCGAGGAGCTGTGCGCCGAGAAAGCCGGTGGCACCGGTGATCGTGATCAACGACTCACTCCTTCGACCGCGCACCGCCCGCGGCGCGGCTGCGTGCGCACCGCAGGCCCGCGCTGTGGCATGGGCACTGACATTATTCCTATTTATTAGGAATGTGTTGCAGTATGTCGAAGTGTCAGGGATCAGCAGCCCCGGCGCACCGGCGCACCGTTGCAATACGAGCATTCGCGTGATCTCCGGCCGCGTCCGTGCGCCCCCATCGGCCCCACGGCTGAAGTGGTTCTACGACGCCGCGCGGAAGACCAGTACGGCGTTCTGGCCCCCGAAACCGAACGCATTGCTCACCGCCGCCGCCATCGGCAACGGCCGTGGCACCTTCGCTACCACATCGAGCTCGATCTCGGGATCCTGCCGCTGCAGATTCGCCGTCGGCGGGATCACCTGCTCCGCCAGCGTCAGGACCGTGCAGGCCGCCTCGATCGCCCCGGCGCCACCGGCCGAGTGCCCCAGGGCCCCCTTCACCGCGGTCACCGGCGGCGGCCGCCGGAAGACCTGCCGCAGTGCCAGCGCCTCCGCCCGGTCGTTGAGGACCGTCGACGTGCCGTGCGCATTGACGTGGTCGACATCGCCCGGCTCGATCCCCGCGTCGCCCAGCGCGGCCGACAACGCCTCGGCCGCCCCGCGTCCTTCCGGGTGCGGCGCCGTGAAGTGGTACGCATCGCACGACGCCCCGTAGCCGGACAGGTAGGCGTGCGGGCGGGCGCCGCGCGACCGGGCGTGTTCCAGCCGCTCCAGTACGAGCACCCCGGCCCCCTCCGCCAGGACGAACCCGTCACGATCCGCGTCAAAGGGGCGGGAGGCGCCCGCGGGATCCTCCGCCCGCCGGGACAGCGCGCCCATCTGGTGGAAGCAGGCGGCCGGAACCCGGCTGCACAGCGATTCGCTGCCGCCCGCCACCACCACGTCGCAGGCGCCCGTGAGCAGCAGCTGGCGGGCGGTGCCCAAGGCCGTCGCCCCGGACGCGCACGCCGTACTGACCGTCAAGTTCGGCCCCCGCACCTGGAGGTCCATCCCTACTTCGCCGGCCACCATGTTCGGCACACTGCGCGGAATGGCCAACGGGGAGATGTCCGTGGCCCGTCCCTCGGTGAGCTTGGTGAACTCCGCCTCGTAGCGCTCCATGCTCGCCGTACCCACCCCGAGGACCACCCCCACCCGTACGGGATCCCAGCTGCCGGCGCCCAGCCCGGCGTCCTTCACCGCCTCGCGGGCGGCCACCAGAGCCATGGCCGCGCACCGGTCCAGACGCCAGGAGAGCCGGCGTCCGAGCTGCGCGGCAGCGTCGAAGTGGGGCACCCGGCAGCAGAAGCCCACCGGGAGGCCGGCGAGTGACGGCTCGGTCGCCGCGGTGGATTCGCCCCTCAGCAGGCCCTGCCAGGTGGCGGCGACCCCCACCCCTGCGGGCGTCACCAGCCCCAGGCCTGTGACGGCCACCTCTCGCGCGCTCATTCGGCCGCCACCCTCCGCACCCGCGCCTCAGCGATTTCCGGCATGCGCTCAGTATTGGCAGCCGCCCGCCCACCCCGGGCGCGCCAAGCCGCAGCGTCCCCCGACCAGCCGCAGCCTTCCCGGGCCTGGGCGGCGAGCGGGAGCCGTGGGTGCTCCGGAGGGGCGGGGGCGTGCCCCGCCGCCGCCCCTGTCGGCCCTTCGCGTGTACCGTTCGCGCGTACGTATCGTGCGCACAAACCGTGCGTTCGATCAGCAACGGTGATCAACAGTCTCAGGCTCTGGGATGATCTTTGCATGCTCGCCAGGCACATGACACGATGGCCAGCGCCGCACGGGGGAGCGGTGTATCAGTGGGGACAACCTCCCTTTGCGCACCAAGGTTTCAGTCGACCCGCGGTCGGCTGACCCCACCGGTGCTCCCTTCTTCCCGGGGCGGCGAATACCTACCGAGCCGAACCAGTGTCAGCACATGGAAAGAAGGAACCACCGAGATGAACACCGCCACGCACTCCTCCGGCACCACGCCCATCTACGAAGAGCTCGTCGAAGAGCACGGTGACGTCCTCGCCGCAACCCGTGAGGCGGCGGAGCATTCCCAACTCAAAGCGTCCCAGGCACTCGACTGGAGCGATCTGCGCCGCCGTCACCACCAGTAGTGGTAGTACTCGTTCTCGACTGCGCCTTCTCCTGATTGCGCCTTCTCGATTACGCGTTCTCGCTCGGGCGGAAGCTGTCCAACAATCGTGCCGGGGCGGCCTGCTTCCAGGAATCCACGAGGATGTCCCGGAGTTCGTCCAAGTCCTCCAACGCGGCCAGCCGGACGCGCACCCAGTGAGAACCTGCCTCATGCGGCGGCACCCAGAATTTGTGCGGTTCCGCGGCGATCAGTTCGTGCCGCTCGTGGATGGGGCAGCGCACGGCACATGAGGTCTCGTCGTCGGGAACGGTGATGAACATCTTCCCCGCCACCCGGAACGTGGGCATCTCCCAGGCTTCCTTCTCCACCGTTTCCGGGAGGGACAGGGCGATACGGCGGACGTCGGAAGAATCGATCACGTCACCACTTTAGCCCCGCCGACCACGCTCCTGAAGCGTTCAGGAAGGCGCGGTGGGACCGCGGCCCCGGATCAGATTCTCGACGTGGTCGAAACGCGCGTGCAGCGTCCGCAACTCCGCCCGCAGCGCCTCCGCATCCTCGCGCGCATGGCCGCCGATCGCCTTACCCAGCCGGATCGCGTCCTGCTCCGCACGGCCGACGAACCACGTGGCGAGGGCGGCCGTGATGACGCCGAACGCGGCAATGGCGCCGAGCATCAAAAGGGACGCGATGACCCTGCCCCACACCGTCACCGGGTAGAAGTCCCCGTACCCCACCGTGGTCGCCGTCTCGATCGACCACCACACCGCTTTCGGGTACGACGTGATATTCGCCCGTGGTGCGCCTGATTCGGCGACGACCACCAGAGCGGCGCCGGCGAGCAGCAGCGCGCTCATACCCACGGTCACCCAGAAAGCGGCCCGTGCGTGCAGCCGACGCCATGACTCGTTCCGGAAGAGGCGATTCAGGGCGGACACGAGAAACGACGGCACCAACGCGGGTCATCACCTTCCACTGCCGGCCTGACCGGAATTCAGATCTGCCGTGCGAAAACCGGCTCTCCGATGGAAAGCCGGTTTTCTCACGGCATTGCCGACATTAACAGGGCGTGCTGCCGAGGCCTTGTCAGGAGGAGGGAATGCGGGGTGCGGCCGGAGTGTCGCCGCGTACGGCGTGCAGGTAGAGAGCCAGCGTGTCGAGGGTGAAATACGAGCTGTAGGAGACGTCGGGGAAGTCCCCGCCGGTGTGGTAGCCGCCGATGACCCCGATCAGGGCGTAACCGGTGAAGTCCCGTACCAGGAACGGCCCGCCGGAGGTGCCGCCGATGTAGCCGGCGCAGGCGATCTCCAGGAAGTCGCCGGGGGCGGCCGGGTCGGTGCTGGTGTAGCGGTGAGTGGACGAGGTGCAGTCCAGCGGCTTGGGATGGGTGGTGTCACTGTTGCCCGGGTAACCGATGAGCCGTACGTCCCGGTGGTCGTACCCGGGATAGGGGACCAGGTCGAAGCCGCCGGTGACGTCCTCCACCTCGGCCCCGTCGGCCCGCGCGCCGAGCCGTACGACCGCGTAGTCCCAGCGTGCGCCCCCGTTCGTACCGAGGTCGTAGTAACGCTGGTCGAGGTAGATGCGGTCGACGGGGTAGATCCCGTGGGGTTTCAGGCCGTCGTGGTACTGCGGCACGAACGACAGGTGGCGCTTCGGATCGGGCGCGCGCAGACAGTGCGCGGCGGTGACGACGAGGTTGCGGAGCGGGCTGCGGACGACCGTTCCACCGCAGAAGCGGCCGACGTTGGTGCCGTCCGTCCAGAAGAAGGTGCCGACCTGCGGGAGGCCGTCGAACGGGTGGCTGGGCGGCACCGGGTCCGCCTCCGCCGATGGCCGCGCCGCGCGGAGGCTGCTGTTCCCCTTCGCTGGGCCACTCCTGTCGGCCGCGACCGGCACCGCGGCCGCCATCCGCTGCGGGGTCCAGTACGCGTCGTCGTCCGAGGCGGAGAGGGATGCCGATGTCGAGGCGGGTGACGGTCTTGCCGGCGTTGGACGAGGAGCGCCGGTTGCGTGCGCGACGGTGGTGAAGGGGACCGGCGGCACGGCGAGTGCCAGTCCGGCGAGGCCGAGGAAACCGGCGGTGAGGAGGAGGGAGCGGAGGCCGCGTACGGCGATCGGTCTGTGCATGATCGGGGTCCTCCCGAGGGATGCTGGCCGAGCGTGGAGAGCCGAGGGTGCGTGGTGGGTCCGAGCGGGCGAGCCATGGTCCTACGGGATGGTCCTACGGCTGGGGCGGTGTGGCGAGAGGGCGTGTCGAGGGGTTTGAAGGGCACCCGGGACTTCTCGGCGGCATCGTCATCGAGACCCGCGCCCGCTTCGGCTTCACCGCCGTCCCGGGCAGCACCGACGACAGCCGCATCCGGCGCATCACCCAGGCCCTGCCCCCGGCCTGCGCCGCCCGCCTCTTCGACGCCCGGGCCGCCGGGGCAACGGAACGGCAACTGCGCGAGATCGCGGCCGAGGGGCTCCAGGAGATCTACTTCAAGGACCACGGCCGCCGCGCCGACGGGCTGCAGGTGGAGTTCACCGACATCGAGTACGTGGAGATGGAGTTTTAGGAGCGAGCCAGAGTTTTAAGGCGCGAGCCGGGTGCCTGGCGTTCGTTGCTCTCGGCAACATTTGCTCCCCGTCCCGCTCTCGCTCGCCGTCCCTGTCCCGCCCCCCGCCTGCGCCACGGCCCCGCCCGTCAACGTTCGCGGTGCGTCACGGCCCGGAGGTAACCTGAACGGAGCCCTCCTGCCCCCGGAGCCGGGGAGGTCACATGGTCGCCGGTGAGAGCCTGCGTCCCAGTAGGGCGGACGCGCCGCGCTACATCCCCATCGCCGAGCACGGTCTGATCGGCGATATGCGGACGGCCGCGCTCGTCGGCACGAACGGGACCATCGACTGGTACTGCTGCACCCGTTTCGACGCGCCGAGTGTGTTCGCGTCGATCCTGGACGCCGACCGTGGCGGGTCGTTCGAGCTGGCGCCGGACGTGCCCACGCGGACCAAGCAGTTCTACTTCCCTGACACCAACATCCTGATCACGCGCTTCTTCGCGGACAACGGTGTCGGCGAGGTCCAGGACTTCATGCCGATCGTCGACGACTCACGCGAGGCGGACCGGCACCGGCTGATCCGCCGGGTGCTGTGCGTCCGTGGCACGCTGCCGTTCATCGCCCGGGTGGCTCCCCGGTTCGACTACGGCCGGTGTACGCACACCGTGAGCAGCCACGGGTGCCATACGGTCTTCGAGTCGCCGGGGCTGACGCTGTCGCTGACGTCCAGCGTTCCGGTCGAGATCGACGGTCCGGATGCCTGGTCCTCGTTCAAGCTGCACGAGGGTGACGCCGCGGTGTTCGCGCTCGACCGTATTGGCGGGGGGCTGGAGCCGCGGGCCTGTCCGGCGATGGAGGCCGAGGAGCTGTTCGGCGCCACGGTGCGCTACTGGCGGAGCTGGCTTTCCCACTCCCGGTACCGGGGACGCTGGCGGGAGATGGTGCACCGCTCCGCGCTCACCCTCAAGCTCCTCATCTACGCGCCGACCGGCGCCATCGTGGCCGCGCCCACGACCAGCCTGCCCGAGCAGATCGGTGGCGAGCGGAACTGGGACTACCGGTATGCCTGGGTGCGGGATGCCGCCTTCTGTATTTATGCGCTGCTCAGGCTGGGCTTCACCGATGAGGCCAAGGCGTTCGTGCACTTCCTGTCCGGCATTGTCCGCCCCGAAGCCTGCGCGGCCGGGCCGCTGCAGATCATGTACGGCATCGACGGCCGCAGCGAACTCCCCGAGGAGGAGCTGTCCCACCTGGAGGGGCATCTGGGTTCGGCGCCCGTCCGGATCGGCAACAACGCCGTCAAGCAGCTCCAACTGGATATCTACGGCGCGCTTATCGATTCGCTCTACCTCTATGACAAATGGGGCGAGCCGCTGTCCAGTGAACACTGGGACACCATCGGCAACCTGGTCAACTGGGTCTGTGAGAACTGGGACCAGCCCGACGAGGGGATCTGGGAGACCCGCGGCAAGACACAGAGCTTCCTGTATTCCCAGCTGATGTGCTGGGTCGCCATCGAGCGGGCGATGCGGATCGCCACCCACCGCGGTCTGCCGGCGGACATGCTCCGGTGGGGGCGGGCCCGCGACGCGATCTACCGGCGGATCATGGACCGGGGCTGGTCCGCGGAGCGGAAGGCGTTCGTCCAGCACGAGGGCGACACCGTCCTGGACGCCGCCGTGCTGATGATGCCGCTGGCCAAGTTCATCTCACCCACCGACCCGAAGTGGCTCTCCACGCTCGATGTGCTGGGCGAGGACCTGGTCTCCGACTCGCTGGTCTACCGCTACGACCCGCGCAGCAGCCCGGACGGCCTGCGCGGTGAGGAGGGCACCTTCTCGATCTGCTCGTTCTGGTACGTCGAGGCGCTCTCCCGCGCCGGCCGCGTCGACGAGGCCCGGCTCGCCTTCGAGAAGATGCTCACCTACGGCAACCACCTGGGCCTGTACGCCGAGGAGATCGGCCGCACCGGCGAACAGATCGGCAACTTCCCCCAAGCCTTCACCCACCTGGCACTGATCAGCGCCGCCTTCAACCTCGACCGGGCTCTGGGCTGACGACCGTCCTGGAGGGGCCTCCCCGGTGGGCCTTCCCGGTGGGGCCTTCCCGGGGGCGGCATCCCCGGTGACGGCACCGCCGACGGCTCCGCCTACCGTAGGGCGCTGCCGTTGATGCCGGGAGAGGTATGACCATCGAAGATGCCGTGTTCCGTGGGCGGATGCCCGGGCGGGCCGGGGACCTGGCGGTTGAGGGGCACGGCATCGAGCCGGTGCCCGAGGGCAACCGTTACGGGACGCCGGCGCGGCTGTTCACCGTCTGGTGTGCGCCGAACCTGACCATGACCGGGGTCTTCACCGGCACGGTGGGCGTCTCGCTGGGGCTGGATTTCTGGACGGCGCTCGTCGCCATGGTGCTCGGCACGGTCGTCGGCGCGCTGCCCGCCGCCTACCTGTGCACCTGGGGCAGCCGGACCGGTACCGGGCAGCTCCCGTTGGCGCGGCTGGCGTTCGGCGGTGGGGTGGTGCTGCCCGGCGTCATGCAGTGGCTCACCTCCGTCGCCTGGGACGCCCTCATCGGGCTCTTCGGCGGGGAGGCGCTGGCCCAGCTGCTCGGCTGGCCGTTCTGGCCGGGCGCGCTGGCGGTGCTGCTCCTGCAGGGGCTCGTGGGGGTCTTCGGGTACGAGGTCCTGCACCGGCTCCAGACCGTGATGACCTTCGTGCTGGGCGCGGCGTTCCTGGTCATCGGCGCCAAGCTGCTGACCGGTGTGCCGCTCCCCGTGCCGGGCACCGCGCACGGCGCCGACCGGGCCGGCGCATTCGTGCTGACCAGTACCGTGGCGCTCAGCCTGGCCGTCTCCTGGGCGCCGTACGCCTCCGACTTCAGCCGCTATCTTCCGCGCCGCACCTCCCGGCCGCGGATGTTCTGGTACTCGCTGCTCGGCATGGTGCTCTCCTTCGTCTGGGTGCAGACGCTGGGCCTGTGGGGAGCCGGGCTGTTCACCGACCAGACCGCCGCCGCGGTGCACGGCCTGCTGGGCGGCGGGGCTCTCGGCGCCTTCGGCCTGCTCGCCCTCGCGGCCGCGGCCGTGTGCAGCAACGCGATGAACGACTACAGCGGCTCGCTGGCCCTCCAGGCGGCCGGCCTACGGGTGCCCAGGCCGCTCGCCGCGGCGGCCGCCGCGGTCCTCGGTTTCCTGCTCGTCCTGTGGCTGCACGCCGCCCACACCACCGTCCGCTTCCAGAACCTGCTGCTGTTCGTCGGCTACTGGATTCCCGGCTTCGTGGGCATCGTGCTCGTGGACGCGCGGGTGCGGGCCAGGGCCCGGGGCGGCGCGCCGATCGACGTCGCGGCCGAGTTCGCCCGGCCGCAGCCGTGGTGGCCGGGCTGCGTCGCCTTCCTCGCCGCGTTCGCCGCCGCCGTGCCCTTCATGAACACCTCCCTCTTCACCGGCCCGGTCGCGGCCGCCGTACTACGTGGCCTTCGCCGTGTCGGTGGCGGTGTACGCGCCGCTGCGGTGGATGGTGCGGAAGCGGGACGCAGGGGCGCCGGAGCCTGTCGCGGCGGCACGCGGCTGAGCCCGCCCGCCGGGTGCCTTACACGGCGGGCGGGGCGCTCAGCCAGTGGCGGCCCCGCGCGCTCCACCCCAGGAAACGGCGGGCCGCGCCGCCCCGGGCCGTACCGTCGGGTCCGAAGCCGCCACCCCCGGCGACCAGGCGCAGGCCGGCAACGGCGGGCGCCAGCCGGGCGGCCACATGCCATGGATGGCGGGCCGTCTCCTCGTCCAACCGGGCCAGCACCCGGGCCTGCTCGCCCGGGTCGCACAGCGCCAGATGGAACACCAGGTGGCGCCAGGCGTACGCCGCGTCCTTGATCGTCGCCAGCGGCCGCGGGTGGTCGTGCACCCGGGCCGTCAGCCGGCACACCGTTCGGAAGCAGCGCCGTGCCAGATCGGCCGGGCCCGGCTCCGGGGCGATGCCGATCCGGCCGACCAGCGTGGCCAGATTGTGCGTGGTCAGGATCTGCGCCTGCTCGATCACCGCACCGCACTCCGCCACCGAGCCATGCCTGGGGGCCCCGGCCCGCTCGCCGCACAACCGGGCGAAACCCGGCGACGTCCGCGGCTGGTGGCCGAGGACCAGTGCGGTGCTCGTCTCGACGATCGCCAGATTGCGCAGCGCCGCATAGTCGATGCCGTAGTACCGCTCGTAGAGCGTGCCGCCCAGCAGCTCGCCGGCGATCCGCGCCGCCGTGAGGAACTTGCGGGAGAACGTGCCCATGAAGATGTCCGCGGCGAGTTCCTCCACCAGAGGGACGTCGAGGTCGGCCTGGCGGGCCAGCGAACCGAGTTCACGGATCAGCGGGTTGGGCAGGAGCGTGCCCGGGAAACCCTGGACGGCCAGCTCGCCGAGGTGCCGCAGCGTGCTGAGCGCGTCGTCCTGGGCGGTGTCGGCCGCCCGCTGCCCGGCCACCGCCCGCACCCACGGCAGTTCCTCGACCCGCACCTGACGTTCCAGGTTGAGCAGCAGCAGCGAACGGCGGCGCGTGAACGCCCGGTAATGCGCCGCCATCAGGCGCCGCAGCGCCGCGTCCGCGTAAGCTCGCGCGGTCGTCGTCGCCACCAACTGGGGCACCAGCTCGGCCAGTACCTCCGCCGACGGCACCACACCGCGCTCGATGAGCGTGCCGACCGGGGCGCTCAGCGTGGACTCGACGACCTGCCGGATCGCCGCCGGAACCGCGGCTCCCACGGGCAGTCCGGTTTCCCGGTGCTCCTCCTCCGTCACCGCGACGACCAGCGACTCGACATCGGCCGCCCCCACGTCCTGGGGCAGATCGCCGAGCCGGCGGAGCACCAGCTGCGCCAGAGCGTGATGGGACGGCAGCGCCGCCTGGGCCGCCTGCCGCGCCCGCAGCGCCGAATGCGGAACGGAACCGGGGGCTCCGCGTCGTCGCACCATGGAGGACACGGCGTGCCGCAGCAGACCGAGCCGGCGGGCATCGAGGGGCCGCCCGGCGACGGTGGTCTCCAGAGAGGCACGCAGGATGGCGAGGTTCTCCTTGGGCTTGCGGTGCTTGCCGCAACGGGTGTGGACCGCGGCCAGCCGACGGTAGCGGTCCAGCAGTGCCGCGCCGCGCGCGAGCCAGTCCTCGCCGGGGGTGCGGACCAACACCCGGCCGCCCTCGGCGGTCTCCAGCCAGTGGGCCAGCAGCTCATCGGCGAACGGCTGCCAGACCATGAGCGCCTCGCGCTGCGCCTCGACGGCCGCATGCGGCCGACGGCGTGCCAGGGCCTGCCCGGCCTCGCCCACCGTCCGGCGGTGCACGGTGGAGGCGTCCGGCGCGGGCGCCGCGGTCGGCCGCGGCAAGAACCGCAACTGCCCGGCGAACGGCTCCAGTACGTCGACGAGTTCCAGCGCTTCGGCCACCTGCCCGGAGCGCACCAACCAGGCCACGGTGAGCAGCGCGGCCTCCTCGGGCACCGCGACCTCGTAGCACCCGTCGTCCAGCAGCCGGCACAGTCCGGCCAGCCCGGCCTCGGTCAGGGAGTACGCGAAGAGCGCCCGGCGCTCGGCCGGAACGCCCGACCGGCGCGCCGCGTCCCGCTCGTACGGCAGCAGCGGACCGCCGGCGCTCGCCGCACCGGTCGCGAAGCCGCCGCGGACGACCTCCGGGGTCACCCAGGCCGGCAGGCCCGCCACCGGGGTCCGCGACCCCACGGACAGGCGGCCGCCGGCGATTCCGTCGAGCACGCTCCGCCAGCGGCGGATCCGCTCCTCGGCGCGTCGGCGGGTGGCGGCGTCCTCATGGGTGAGCGCGGTGCCGAAGGCCCTGGCCAACTGCGCCTGGGCGTAGGGAGGTCCACCGGCGAAGGGAAGCTGCTGCTCAGCGTCGTCGTTCATAAGCCGACGTGGCGGGTGCTGCCCCCGCGCCCTCCGGGTCCCGAGCCCGGTGCTCTGCTGTTGAGCTACACGTCGATGATCGGGGAGCGTAGGCGGCCCGGAAGTCGTCGGGCAAACACATTTCCGGGGGAGCGGGGAATGCACCGCGCGGGGCGCCCGAACCGGCCGGCAAAGGCGGCCGGTGCGGCCGGGTTCGCCGGCTGCGCTGCAGGTCAGGGGGTATTGTCAGACCCTGCGGTTACGGTCGTCGACATGAACGAACTGTCACCGCACGCGGCCCAGTTGCGCGCCGCGATGACCGGGCCGCCGCAGGACGCCGCGTGGTCCGGAGGCCTCTGGGCCGCTTGTGCGCAGCTGACGTCGGCGGAGCTGGGCATGCTGCTGCCGGTCGCGTACCGCACCCTCGCCGCCGAGGACGCGCCCGACCACGCCCGCCAGGTCGCCCGCGAGGTCACCTGGACGAAGGTGCAGCCCTCGTTCACCTCCCGCACGCTCACCGAACTCTTCCTGGCGCTGGCCGAGTCCCCGCGGCCCCGCGATGTGCGGTTCGCGGCCGGTGGCCTGCTGCGCTGCACCGAAGCCTGGGACGAGGAGGCGCTGAGGAAGCCCGCGGCCGTCCTGGTGGAGGTCGCCGGGCGCAGGGCCGACGAAACCGCCGATGCCGCCCTGGCGGTGGCCCCGCTGGCCGGCCCGGATGCCGAACGGGAGCTGGCCGGGCGTCTGCGGGAGCTGTACGCCGACAGTCCGTTGCGCTCCGCGGAGATCGAGATCCTGCTCGCGACGGGCCCCCGCGAACGGGCCCTGGTCGCCGAGGACCGGCGGTACGCACCACTGACCGGCGAGTGGCCACTGCTGACGGACGCCGCGCTCGGGCCGTCCGCCGAGGAACTGCACACCGAGCTGGCCCGCCAGGTGCTGAGCACCGCAGCTGACCACCTCGCCGCCCTGCACGCCGGCCGGATCCCGTACGCCGCCGACAAGGCCTTCACCGCCTCCGACACCGACACCCTGTGGCGGGCGGCCCGGCGCGCCCTGCGGCGTGACGAACCATGGGCCGGGCAGCTCCTCGCGACCTTGTTGCCGCACAGCGCCGTGGCCCCGACCACCGCCAAGACCCTGCCGTCGCAGGCCGCCTGTATCGGTCTGGCGCAGGCCGTCGAGGCCCACCCGACCCCCGAGGCCGTCGCCGCACTGCGCGAGGCCCGACGCGTCGTCCGGCACGCGGGCGTCACCAAGAAGCTCGACCGCACACTGCGGCGCGCCGAGCGTCATCTCGCCCGGCGTCCCGAACTCGCCCTCCGCCTGACCGACTTGGGCCTCGATGCGGACGGTGTCCGGCGCCTCCCCTGCGGCCCGTACACCGCCGTGCTCACGGTCGGCGAGGAGGCCACCCTGACCTGGGAGAGTGCCGAGGGCCGCGCCCTGAAGTCCCTGCCGGCCGCCGCCCGGCGGGACCACCCCGACGAGGTCGCGGCCGCCCGTGACCTCCTGGCCAAGGCACGCGCCCAGATACGCACGCTGATCCGCGGAGTGGAAGGCGGCTATCTGGAGGGCACCGTCCATCGGTACGACCGCTGGCGCGATGCCCTCGACCAGAGTGCCGTGGTCCGTGGCACCGCTCACCGCCTCATCTGGGAGGTCGAGCACGCGCCGGGGGAGTGGCGGGCCGTCCTGCCCGCGGCCGGACCGGCCGACGACGCCCCCGAGCCGGCCGGGTCCGCCGCGGTCCGGCTCTGGCATCCGGCCCGCGCCACCGCCGTCGAACGGCACTATTGGCGCGACCGCATCGCGGAGCTGGGGCTGCGCCAGCCGTTCCGCCAGGCCTACCGGGAGCACTACCGCCCCGGGGCCACCGGAGAGTCCGCCACCGGAGACGGCGATACCGGACACGAGGCCATCGGACACGAGGCCACCGGACACGAGGCCATCGGAGACGGCGCCCCCGGATGCGGCACCACCGGTGACGGCGGCGGCACGGGCTCCGCCCACTCCACGATCATGTTCCACGGACATCTGCTGCGGATCGAGGCGGTCCTGGGGCTGGCCGTGCGGCAGGGCTGGAACATCGAGGACGAGGTACTCGTCCTGCCGGTGGGCGAGTTGACCGCTTGCTTCGTGATCGCCGGGTCTCTCTATCCCGGGGCCAGTGGCTGGGCGGAGGCCATGGAGGTCAAGCTCTATCGCGCCGACGGAAGTCCCCAACCACTGGCGGAGGTCGATGCCGTACGGCTCTCGGAGGTCCTGCGCGCCGTCGATCTGCTCGTCAGCGCCGGCAGCTTCGGCTGGTGCGAGACCCACGCCCATGAACCAGGCGCCTGGCAGCAGCTGAACCGCCTCTACGACCAGCCGCTGGGCGAGGGCGCACGGATGCGCAAGGAGGCGCTGCGCCGCATCCTGGCCGCACAGATAGCGTCCGGCCGGGTCGAACTCGGCGCCCGGCAGCTGCTGTTGGACGGGCGTTATGCCATTCACCTGGCCACCGGACGGGTCACCCGCGACGGCGATCCGGTGGAGATCACCCTGCCGACGGGGCGACGGGCCGTCCCCCTGCCGTTCCTGCCGTACGACGAGACGTTGCTGGAACGCGTGGTACGCACGGTGGAACACCTCATGTGAGGCAGTGGCCCCCGAGACACGGCGGGCTTCGGCCGTGGTCCACGAGGCACGAGAGGGCTTCGGCCGTGGTCCACGAGATACGGGAGGGGCTTCGGTCGTGGCCCACGAGATGCTGGCGGCTTCGACCGTGGCCGGAAGGGCGACGTCCCCGCGCAGCCGCGATCTGCGCGGGGACGGCCGTTGATGCGGATGGTCCGCTGGGGACCGCAGTGGCCTACCGGTTGCCTGTCAACTGCCCACCGTGGCCTACCAGTGGCCCACCGGTGGCCTACCAGTGGCCTACCGCTGTCTTGAGCGACTCCAGAGCGACCCCAGAGCCACTCCGGAACGACCCGGAGCGACTCAGAGCGACTCGGAGCGGCTAGGAGCGGCCTAGAGCGGACGGGCCCACAGGTCCCACATGAGGCCCGAGCCGTCGCAGAAGGGGTCGGCCCACTTGCCGCTGGCGACCAGGTCCGTGCCGGCCGCCTGGCAGCCGCTGAGGGTCCAGAACTTCTTGCCGGTCCACACGGTGCCGGGCGGACCGTCCATCGGCCGGACCTGCTGCCGCACGGCGGCGGGCTTGGCCGCGGTGGCGTGGGACAGCGTGGCCGTCCGGGCGCCGGTGGTGGCGTGGGCCTGGGCCGCACCGCCCAGACCGGCAACCGTGAGCGCGGCGGCCGCCAGCGCGGTGGTGAGAACTCGCCTGTTACGCATGTTACGCACGTGATGTCCTTTCCCCGTAGGTCCGGCCCCCGTGCGGGGCCCGTCACCCCGTACACGGAGAAGGGCTCTTCGACGTATGACACCCCTCTGTGTGACCTGAGTCACACGTGAGGGGTGCTCTCCATGATCGGGCTCATCGGCCGATGGTGCCGTCGAGGCGTTCGCGCAGCAGATCGGCGTGGCCGTTGTGCCGGGCGTACTCGGCGATCATGTCCACCAGGATGCTGCGCAGTGAGACCGGTTCGCCGGTTCTCTTGTGGATGCCGGTCTCCTCCAGCGACGTTGCCGAGGTGACGATCTGCCGTGACCGCTCGCACTCCGCCCGCCAGACGGCGAAGGCTTCGTCGACATCACCGTCGAGCGAGGTGAAGTCCTGGTCGGGGTCGTCGTCGGAGTAGTACAGCAACGGCACCTCCTCGCCGGCGAACTGGATCCGGAACCACCAGCGTTCGCAGCCGGCCAGATGCCGGACCAAGCCGTGCAGGGAGAGTCCGGAGGGCGGCACCGCCTGCCGGGAGAGCTGCTCCGCCGACAGGCCGGCGCACTTCAGCGCGAAGGTCGCGCGGTGCCAGTCCAGCACCGCACTCAGCGTCTCCCGCTCCCCACCCGTCGCGGGTGTCGGGCGGCGGGTGTCGCTGTCCAGCTGGGGGGAGTAGTGCGCAGGGCTCTGCGTGGTGGTCGGTCGGGCGGTCATCGTGCGGCTCCCGTCGTCGTGCTCCCGGTGCCGGTCTCCCGGCATCGGGGCCCGCTTCGCGGTCGTGCCCTCTCGGACGCGAACAGTTCCGGATGTGGATACCGCCGAGTGTGCCAGGGGGTACTGACAATCGCCGCTGACCTGCGCATTTACCGGCCCACCGCCCCTCCCCCGCTCCGAGTTCCGGAGCCGGCAGGGAGGGACGGTTTCTGCCGCCGGGGCTCCCCGGGGTCAACCGCCGCCCAGCGGACGGTGGTTGATCCCGGAGGCGGCCCCGGAGGCCGTTACGGGGCGATCTTCCAGCTCAGTGCGCCCGACATCAGCCGGCGCACAGCCGGGTCGCGGACCGCGGCGGTCCGGTCGGCGGCACGGGCGGTGACGGTGTGCCGGCGGCCGTCGGCCGGGACGCCCAGGGCGCGCGGGACGACCGTGGTCCGGCCGCGCGCGGACTTCCGCTCCCGGCCGTCGACGTACCACTTGAGCTGCGCGGACGCGGGCACGGTGACATGGATGCGGGTGCCGCGGGTGAGCGTCCGGTCGGTGGCCAGCGGGCTGCTGAGCACGCTCCCGAACCGGTAGAAGCCCGCGATCATCGCCTCCCGGCCGGGGAGGTTGAACTCCCGGCCCAGGCTCCGCATGATCGAGTTCTCGGTGGGGCGGTTGAGCCCGTACTGGTAGTAGCCGCCGCCCTCGTAGGCACCCACGGCGCCGCCGTCCGGGGATTGCCGGCCGAGCCAGCGGTACCACTTCTGGCGCTGTGCGGCCATCTGGTCGGCGGAGAGCGTGGAGAGGTTGGACTGCTGGGGTTCGGGCCCGGAGTAGGTGCCGGACTGGCCGTAGTCGTACTCGTCGGCGAGCTTCCCGAGCGAATGGCCGGTCTCGTGCACCGCGATCTGGTCGGACCGGTCGTTGTCCGAGGAGGCGGTGGCGATCCCGTCGTAGCCGACCTGTGAGGAGATGTCGTTGTAGCCGGCGCCGCCGTATTTGGTGGAGTTGGAGAGGACGACGACCAGGTCGGCGGCGGGGGCCTTGGCGGCGTACGCCTCGACCTTCCCGGTGTCGACGCAGAGCAGCCGCTCGGTCCCGTCGCAGAAGAACGCGGAGCCGAGGGCGGTGTCCCGGACCACGTCCTGGGTCGGGTCACCGGAGACACCGGAGTCGTGGGAGACGGCGTCCACCGCCCAGACGTTGAACTGGCCGGTGTAGGACGCGTACGGCTCCACGGCACTGATCTTCGCCCACTTGGCGCGGACGTCGGCGTGGAAGTCCTCCTGCTGGGCGGAGGTGTAGCCGTCGCCGACGAAGACGACGTCCAGTTTGCTGCCGATCGGGCCGTTCTGGACGATCGGCGTGACATCGCCGTCGCCCGCGGCGATCGCCGACTTCTGCGAGCGGGACAGCGGCTTCGGGGCCGCTACGGAGGTGTGCCGGGGGTGGCCGCCCGGGCCGGTGAAGTACTCGACCTGCTGGGTGGGTTGGGCCTTCGGGGAGGAGGGGGCCGTGGTGGCGCCCTGGGCCGTGCTCGCCGCGGCCGTCGTGGCGGCCAGCGCGGCGACGGCCAGTGCGCCGGAGAGGGAGGTGCGCAGCGACGGGCGGCGCGGGCCGTGTCCGGTGGCACCACGGTGCCGACCGGTGCCGGGTATGGAGGGGGAACGTCTGAGCATGGGGGGTTATTCCTTCCGAACGTCACCACCAAAGCGGTGAGTTGAGCCTTGTTCAGGCGCCGCTCAACGTAGAGGGTCGGAAGGACAAGAGCAACGGGAATGCGCAGGGACCACAGGAGAGCGCAGGAATAACGGAAATCCCCACGGGCAACGGGAAAGCCGCCACGGCCTCGCGGACCGTGACGGCACCCAGGTCACCCGGTACGGGCGGACGCGCCCGGCTCAGACCTCGATGACCAGCTTCCCCCGTACATGGCCCGCCTCGCTCAGCTCCTGGGCCTTGACGGCCTCGGCGAGCGGGAAGGTCTCGACGACCGGTACGGACAGCCGGCCCTCGACGGCCAGCCGGCCGTGCCGGACCAGGCCCGAGCGCACCTGCTCGGACGGCGTACCGCCCGCGGAGAACGGCACGCCGTGCTCGGCCGAGTTCGGGTCGGCGATGGTGACGATGCGGTCCGTCGTCCCGCCGCGCAGGGCGATGGAGAGCGGCAGCACGTCCTGGCCGGCCGCGTCGAAGACGGCGTCCACACCATGCGGGGCCGCGGCCCGGACCCGGTCCGCGAGCCCCTCGCCGTACGCCACCGGTGTCGCGCCGAGCGCCCGCAGGAAGTCGTGGTTGGCCGGCGACGCCGTGCCCACCACCGTGGCGCCCAGGGCCACCGCCAACTGGACGGCCACCTGGCCGACCGCCCCCGCGGCCCCGTGCAGCAGCAGCGTCTCACCCTCGGCCAGGCCCAGTTGGTCGAGCACCCGCTGCGCGGTCTCCCCGGCGACGGGCAGCGCGGCCGCGGCCCGGAAGGACAGTTCGGCGGGCTTGGGCACGATGTCGCCGGCGAGGGCGTACTCGGCGTAGGCGCCGGTGCTGGTCCAGCCGAAGACCTCGTCCCCGACGGACACCTCCTGGTCGCCCGGTCCGAGCGCGTCCACGATCCCGGCGAACTCCAGACCGGGCACCGCGGGGAACGTGGTCGGGTAGTGCTGCTCCACCCAGCCGTAACGCCGCTTGTGGTCCAGTGGATTGACGCCGACCGTCACCACCTTCACCCGGACCTGTCCCGGGCCCGGTTCGGGCTTCTCGGTCTCCCCGAACGTGAGCACTTCCGGGCCGCCGAAGCTGTGGTAAATGATCGCCTTCATGGTGTATCTCCCCGCTGGTGGTGTGAGGGCTCCAGCCTCGCCCCCGGGGGAGCGTCCGGTCCCCGGCCATCGGGCCAGTCCCCCCTGGCCAAAAGTCCAGCGCCCGTCCCGCCGCGGCTGGCTAGGCTGACGACCATGGAGCTGACCGGAGCCGTCCCCGCCCTGACCGCCGCCTACGAGGTGATCCGCCGGCCGCTGGGCGAGATCCTGCCGCGGCTCTCCGAGGTGCTGTCCGAGGCGGTCCCGCACCTGGCGGCGGCCGAACTCTCCACGCACTGCGCGCACTCACCGTTCAAGACGGCCGGCGACCCGGAGATCACCGGACGGCTCTCCACCGCCGACCTGGCCCCGCTGCTCGCTGCCGGCACCCCGGGCCGGCCGTGGCAGGGGACGCTCGACCTGGCCGGGGCCGAGCGGCCGGTGCTCGCCGTGACCAGCCATGCGACGCCCCGCGGCGCGGTCCTGCTGCTGGTGCGGGACACCGCGGCCACTCCGGTCGACGGACGCGTCACCGCGCTCGCCCAAGCCCTGTGGGACATCGTCACCAGCCACTTCGAACGGCTGGCGGCGGAGGCCATGCCCGGTGCGCTGGCCCGTTCGCGGACCGCCGCGGGCACCCGCGCGCGGGTGATCGCCGAGCTGGGGGAGGCGTACTCGGCCGCGCTCACCGGCGTGCTGGGTGTCCTGCGCAGCCGCACCCTGGACGATGCGGCCGCCCGCGCCACCGCAACGGACCTGGCGGTCTCCGCCCTGGTCGAACTGCGCGCCGAGGCCGAACGGGACCAGCAGATCGCCGAGGAGCCGGCCGACCAGGCCTTCGCCCGGCTCGCCGAATCCCTCCGGCCGCTGGTGCGCTACAGCCCCGTACGGCTCGAACTGGGCGCGCCCGACTCCGTGCGGACCCTGGCGGCCGACGTCGCCCACACCGCGCGGGCGGTCGTCCGGGCCGTGCTGATGAAGGCACTGGAGCAGGAGGCGGTGACCCGGGTGCATGTCTGCTGGCAGATCAACGACGACGAACTGCGCGCGACCGTACGGGACGACGGGCCCGGCACCCTCACCCCCGACGCCCTGGCTCCCGGCCGGGTCCGGGACCGGCTCGACGTCCTCAAGGGGCGCCTGGACGTCGACGCGGTGCCGGGCTGGGGCACGACGGTCTCGGCGACGATCCCGCTGCGGGTCTCCCAGGACCCCGCGCCCGACCCCCTCATCGCCCTGGGTGAACGGGAGTTGGAGGTGCTGGCGCGGCTCGCGCTCGGGCACCGCAACCGGGCGATCGCCCAGGAACTCCACATCAGCGAGTCGACGGTGAAGTTCCACGTCGCCAAGATCCTCACCAAACTGGGTGTCGAGTCGCGGGGCGCGGCGGCGGCGCTCTTCCACGCCGTGGCGTGAGGGGCCCGGGCGCGGCTGCCGCTGCGCCCGCTACGCGAGGTGCTTGCCGTTGCCCACGTGCCGGGCCTTGGGCACGCCGCTGAACCGCGCCGCCTGGCCGGCCGGTGCCGCGCGCATCGCCCGTTCGGCGTGGGCCCGGCGCTCCTCGTTCTCGTCCACCGGGGTCACCTCGCTCCAGTAGATGTCGAGCATCGTGCGCAGCGAGGTCGGTTCGTTCGCCGGCCCTATCGGGACGGTGATCCGGTCCAGGGTGCGCCAGAGTTCGTAGTCGGCCTGGTCGGCGATGCCGCCGGACCGGGCGTGCGCGGCCTGGTGGCGGTGCACCGCGCAGGCCAGGTCGCGCAGCCGGTCGCGGTGGTTCTGGGCGACCTGGTGGTTCATGGAGCGGTTGAGCTCCTTCTTCGCCTTGTTGATCTCTGACAGGGCGTTCTGCACTGTCCGGCTGAAGTTCGCCGCGCGGTGCCGCCAGGCGTCGTACTCCCGCTTCGAGGCGAACCACTCCTGTTTGCCGGCCGGCCCGCGGGCGAAGCATTCCAGGCGGAACCGCTCGCGCTCCTCGCGCCGCTTGCGCAGCACCGACGAACTGCGCTGGAAGAGGGCGTTGAGGGCGTCGCGGGTGCGGTCTATGAGCGCCGGGTCGATCAGGGCCGCCCACACTTCGGGGTCCCGTGCGGGCGGGTGGGCGTTGTCGAGGACGAGTTGTTCGTAAACGGCGTCGTCGAGACGGGACAGGCGGCCTGCGTCCATCAGTCGGCCTCCAAGCCGGTTGTGGGCTGCACCGCCCCATGGTGGCGGCTGGGTGCGACCGCCCGACAGGGCGCACTCAGGACGCCGGGAATGCGCCCGTGGCACAGTCCGGGCGCACGGTTCGGACGCTCGGGGGCGGGGCGCGCGGTGGTGACGCGCCGGCTCAGTTCGGATACGGCGTACGGGTGAGCACCTCGCAGCCGTCGTCGGTGACCAGCGCCGTGTCGGAGCACGCGTACGTGCCCAGCCGCTCGTCCAGTACCCAGGACTGGACGTGGAACGTCATGCCGGCGCGCAGCCGCAGCGGGTTGCCGGGCCGCAGGGTGCGGGTGCCGCCCATCCAGCTCGGCGGGAAGCCGATGCCGACGAGATACCCGCAGTGGTGGCGGCGGTACGGCCGGCCGGTCGCCTCCTCGACGGCCGCGCGCCAGGTGCCGAAGACCTGCTCGGCGGTGCGGTCCGGGCGCAGCGCCGCGCACAGGGCCCGCATCGCCGCCCGTGATGCCTCGGCCGCCGGGCGGTGCCGGGCCGCTTCCCGGGGGTCGAGGTGGTGCAGCCGGGCGAGGGGTGCGTGGTAGCGCCCGTAGGCGGCGGACAGCTCCAGGAAGACGCCGTCCCGGGGCCCGAACTCCCGCCGGGTCCAGGTCAGATGCTCCTGGTCGAGCCGGTCGGTGCTGCGCACCAGCGGGGCGAAGCCAGGCAGGTCACCGCCCGCCCGGAACATGGCGTCGTGCACCGCGGCGGCCACCTCGTTCTCCCGTGCCCCGGCGGTGGCGGCGGCGAGACCGGCGGCCATGGCCGTGTCGGAGAGCCGGGCCGCGGTGCGGAGGTGGCCGATCTCGCGGGCGGTGTGCACCGACCGCCGGAGGACGAGCAGATCGCCGCAGTCCGTCCAGGTCACCGGGACGTCGCGGCGCAGCCGGTCCCACACGGCGGGTGGCAGGGTGAGGGCCTCCGCCTGGTATCCCACCCGCTGTGCGGGCCGGGCCAGTTGGGCGAGCGCGTCGACCAGCGCCTCGGCCGGAGCGGTGCCGTCCCCGTAACCGTGGTGCGCCACGTCATGGGTCTGGGCGCGGGCCGTGGGGCCCTCCATGGCCCGTTCGACGAGGACGGGCGTCCCGTCGAGGGGCAGCAGGAGGGCGGTGACGGCGAAGTGCCCCTGGTGGTTGAGGCCGCAGTGGTAGTGGATGTCCTCGGGGGCCGTGACGAGCAGCAGATCCAGTCCGTCGCGCGCCATCGCCTCCCGGGTACCGGCCAGCCGCTGGGCGTATTCCTCGGGCGGGAAACCGGGTTCGGGCAGGCCGTGGGACGGGTCGGGCTGCTGGGGCGGTTGGGGAGGAAGATGCGGCATACGTCCAGTCTGCCCCGGGTGGTGCCCTGCCTCTCACCGGATCTGACGGGAAGTGAACGCCCGCGGGCCGTCGTCCGTATCTTCCGGCAACCGTGCCCCACGGGGGCATGGGCCGACGAAGTGAGGAGCGCCCATGACCGACGCCGGTAGCCCGCAGCTCCAGGCCCTGCCGGAAGGTGATGCCCAACTGTCGCTGGTGGTCCGCCTCCAGTGGGAGGACGTCGCCGCCCTCGGCCAGGAGGCCACCCGGCTCGCCGCCCGGTTCAAACGCCCGGTGACGCTGGACGAGGCGGCGGCCCACCGGCTGCGGATCCGGCCGCCGGCCGCGCCCGTCAAGACCGTGCCCCAGGAGCGGACGCCCCCCGCGGTCACCTCCACCACGGTGTCCCCGCTGCCCGCCCGCTCCCCCCAGGAGCAGGCCCGGCAGGCGATCGAGCGGATCAACGGCACGGCCGGACATGAGACGGCGTAGGAGTGGCCACCGGCCGGGCGCGGAGGCTCGCGGGTAGCCGCCCGACCCGCCGTCAGCAGTGGCGGTCGACATACCCCTTGGTGCCGGCCGGCCGGAGGTCCCGGTCGCGCAGGGTGACGGAGAGCCTCGGGCCCCAGGTGCGGCAGGCGGCGGCGAAGTCCTGCCCGCGGTACTCGATGACGAAGATCCGGTCGTCGTAGGCGTCCGCGAAATCGCCGCACTCCTTGTAGCGGGCGCATTCCTCGACGACGGCGAAGTCGAAGCCGATGGACCGGCGGCGGGGCAGCAGGTCGGCGGTGTTCTTCTGGGCGACGGCCAGACCTCGCTGGTGGGCGCGGCGGGCCAGCAGCCGGGCGAAGGCCGCCGCGTCCCCGGCGGTGAGCCGGCCGTCCGAGCGCTCGTAGGAATCGAGGTTGTCCGGTTCCACCGCGTCGTAACCCGCCGTGGCGCAGCCGTCGATCCATGGGCCGACGACGTCCATGAGTGCCGTGCGCTTGGCGGCCGTGGAGATGTCCAACAGCGGCTCGTCCCAGTCCTCGTCGACGACGGGCCTGCCGTCCGCGTCCCGGAGCAGCAGGTCGGGGTGGCGCTGCTGCCAGTTGCGGGTCTCGTCCGGCTGGGCCTGGAAGGCGTTGACGTAACAGACGTTGTAGCGGCCGGGGGCGGGCTTCGCCGTGCGGTCGCGGGAGACCGCACGGACGCCGCCGGGCGGCGGATAGGGGCCGCCGAGCTGGTAGTCGAACTCCGCGTCCGCGGCCGGCGGTCGCACCGCGCGGGGCGTCGCCGCGCCGGTGTCCTGCGGGCCGCGGCCGGTGGAGCACGCCGCGCCGAACGGCAGCAGCAGGGACAGCGCCAGGAGCAGGGCGCGGGTGGGGCGGGAAGGGCGAAGCTGCACGAAGTGGATCTTAGGTGCGAAGGCGATGTTCCTTACCGCCGCGCTGCGTTCGGTGACCAACAGCACAGGTACTGACCAGTAGCGTTACCGTTCCGCGGGCCTAGAGTGAGGGCCCGATGGCGCCGCCGGACAGCCGGCGGCGGCCCGCACCCCTCTTTATCCGACCAGGGAGACTGCATGCGCTCTCCGAAGGACTTCTTCCGCCCGCTGGCCGTCGGTGCACCGGCACCGGTGCGCGAAGTACCCTTCCGGCCGTCCCGGATGATCCACTTCTTCGATCCGGGCAACGAGAAGATGGCGGCCAAGGTGCCGGACATCGCGCCGACCGTGGACGTACTGCTCGGCAATCTGGAGGACGCCGTCGCCGCCGACCGCAAGGAGGCGGCCCGGTCCGGCCTGGTGAAGGTCGCCAAGGCGACGGACCTCGGCGACACCCAGCTCTGGACCCGGATCAACAGCCTGGACTCGCCCTGGGCGCTGGACGACCTCCTGACGCTGGTCACCGAGATCGGCGACAAGCTGGACGTCATCATGGTGCCGAAGGTGGAGGGCGCCGAGGACATCCACTACGTCGACCGGCTGCTCGCCCAGCTGGAGGCGAAGGCCCGGATCCAGCGGCCGATCCTGGTGCACGCCATCCTGGAGACCGCCACCGGCGTCGCCAACGTCGAGGAGATCGCCGGCGCCAGCCCCCGTATGCAGGGCATCTCGCTCGGCCCGGCCGACCTGGCCGCCAGCCGCCGGATGAAGACCACCCGGGTGGGCGGCGGCCACCCCGGATACCTCGTACGGGAGGACCCGCACGGGGCGGACGGCAGCGCGCCGCGGGCCACCTTCCAGCAGGACCTGTGGCACTACACCCTCGCGCGGATGGTCGACGCCTGCGCGGCGCACGGCATCCTGCCGTACTACGGGCCGTTCGGTGACATCAAGGACACCACCGCCTGCGAGGACCAGTTCCGCAACGCCTTCCTGCTCGGCTGCGTCGGCGCCTGGAGCCTGCACCCGGTGCAGATCGCCATCGCCAAGCGGGTGTTCTCCCCGTCCCCCGCCGACGTCGCCTGGGCCCGCAAGGTCATCGACGCCATGGGCGACGGCACCGGAGCGGTGATGATCGACGGCAAGATGCAGGACGACGCCACCTACAAGCAGTGCCAGGTCGTCGCCCAGCTCGCCGACGCCCTCGCCGCCCGCGACCCCGAGCTGCGCGACGCCTACGCCGCGGCAGAGAAGGAGTAGGTCCGTGTCCGACGCGATCCTGCGGCCGCGCCGCTCCGTGCTCTACATGCCGGGCGCCAACGAACGCGCCCTGGAGAAGGCCAAGTCGCTCCCCGCCGACGCCCTCATCCTCGACCTGGAGGACGCGGTCGCCCCCGACGCGAAGACCGACGCCCGCAAGCGGGTCGCGGCCGCCGCGGCCTCGGGCGAGTACGGCTACCGCGAGGTGACGATCCGGGTCAACGGACCGGGCACCGAATGGCACGCCGACGATCTGCGGGCCGCCGCCGAGGCCGGCCCGGACGCGGTCGTCGTCCCCAAGGTCGAGTCCGCGGCGACCGTACGGGAGGTCGAGCGTGCACTGGAGGCGGCCGGCGCTCCGGACCGTACGGCCATCTGGGCCATGGTCGAGACCCCGCGCGCGATGCTGGACGCCCGCGCGGTGGCCGCCGCCAGCGAACGGCTCACCGTCCTGGTCATGGGCACCAACGACCTGGCCAAGGAACTGCACGCCGAGCACGTCCCCGGCCGGGCCCCGCTGCTGACCGGGCTGTCCCTGGCGCTGCTGGCCGCCCGGGAGTCCGGCAAGGTGATCCTGGACGGGGTCTACAACGACGTGAAGGACGCCGCCGGGTTCGAAGCGGAGTGCGTCCAGGGGCGGCAGTTCGGCTTCGACGGAAAGACCCTGATCCACCCCTCGCAGCTGGAGCCGTGCAACCGGGTCTTCGCCCCCTCGGCCGAGCAGATCGACCGCTCCCGGAAGATCATCGACGCCTTCGACGAGGCCACCCGCGAGGGCCGCGGCGTGGTCACCGTCGACGGCCGGCTGATCGAGAACCTGCACGTCGAGGACGCCCGCCGGATCCTGGCCCTCGCCGAGGCGGTCGCCGGCCGCGACTGACCGGCACCGGCCGGGACGTACGTCGAGCGCCCGCCCGTGGACGGCCGGAAACGGCCCCACGCGGCGGGCGTCGGCGCCCGGTCACCTCCCGCGTCCCACGGTGCGGCGGCCCCTTCAGAGCACCGGTGCCCGGCGCGACCGGCCCAGCCGCAGCCGGCCCCGCAACTTGTCCGCCAGCGGATACCTCTCCCGCTGCTCACGGGACTGCCGGTCCAGCTCCTCCACCAGCCGCTGGGAGCGCTTCTCCACATCGAGCTCGTCCAGGATGCGGTCGATCTCGGCCAGCAGCGCGCCGTGCAGTTGCCACTGCCGCGGATGCTCCTGCACCTCGTCGAGCAGCAGATGCGCCACCGTCTCGCGGCTCTCCCGGCTGGCGGCCAGCTCCTTGACCAGCCGGTCCTCCGCCTTGTCGGCGTTCGCGCTGACCTGCGTCGTGATCAGTACGGCGAAGCTGTCCACCGCCCTGGCCATGTGCCGGAACAGCTCGCTCAGGGACGTGCCGATCCGCGAGGAGAACAGCGACTCCTCGGTCCGGGCCTTGGCCAGGTCGGTCAACGTACGGCAGACCGTGCGCAGCACCACCGCGGAGATCTCCAGGGTGTCCAGACCGGTCCGCAGCACCACCCGGGAGAGCAGCCCCTCCTTGACCCGGGGATTGAGCCGCAGACTGTCCTCGGCCTGCCGCAGCGCCGCGTCCACCTGCACGATGTCGTGGTCCAGCCGCCGCGCCTCGTGCAGCCGGGCGGCGGCCTCCGCGACCGGCGTATGGCCCACCACCTCGTCGCTGAGGCTCAGCAGCAGCACCCGCATCCGGCCGGCCAGCCCCTCGATCGCCTCACTGGCGGGCTGCACCAGCACCGGCGGCACGAACAGCACATTGAACAGCAGCCCGACCACCGCCCCGATCAGCGTCTCCAGCACCCGGTCCCAGGCCGTCGCCGCCACCCGCGTCGTCGTCACCCCCAGCACCAGCATCGCGCTGATCGCCACCTCGGGGACGAACTCGCCGGCCTTCACGAACCGGCCGATCACCAGCGAGGCCAGGATGATCAGCCCCAGACTCCACCAGGTCAGCCCCACCAGCGAGCTGAAACCGATGGCGATGACCACCCCGACCACCACCGAGTTCACCCGGCGCATGCTGGTGGTCAGCGTGGTGTAGAGGGTGACCTGGACGACGAGGAGGGCCGTCAGGGGGGCGGTCAGCGGCGCAGGTTCGCTGCTGACCATCAGCGCGACGACGTACGAGATCACGGCGGCGATGGTCGAGCGGAGCGTCTGCGCGACCACGGGCTCGCTGTGCCGCCGGACGAGATCCAACAGCGGATCGGTTACTTCACGCACTCTTCTCCCCCTTCCCGCTTTCCGCACCGAGAGCAACATGCGCGGCCGCCCTACCCGCATTCGGCCCCCTGCGGTCGTCCGGCCGGCCGTCGCCACGGATGATCGTCCGGAGAGGACGGACCGGACCTGTCAGGAACGGCGGCGCACGGGAGTGGTGCGATGAGCGGCGACGACGCGGACCAGGAGGCGCGGCCCCGCGCCCCGCGCGACGGTCACGGCGACCGCGCCGACGGGTCCGGCGGCCTCGTCCGGCGGCACTTCCTCGGGGCCGCGGCGGCCGGCGCCGCCGGTCTCGCCCTCCCCACAGCCACTGGCTGCGACGCCCCCGCCGGCAAGACCCCCGGCCCGGCCCCCGGCACCGGCCCCGACGACCTCGCCGCGGAACGGGCCCGGGCCGGCAGCCCCGACTGGCGGCTGCGCGCGCCCGGCCCGCCCGAGGCGGTCGAGGGCTACACCGACACGGTCAGCGTCCGGCCGGGTGAGGACTTCGGCCTGTACGTCTCCACCACCGCGCCGGGCTTCCGGGTCTCGGCCTACCGCGTCGGCTGGTACGGCGGCGCCCAGGCCCGGCTCGTCTGGCGCTCGCCGCGGATCGCGGGACACCACCAGCGCCGCCCGCGGCTGCTGCCCGGCACCCGGACCGTCCGCGCGGACTGGCGGCGCACCCTCGCCGTCCGCACCACCGGCTGGCCACCGGGCGCGTATCTGCTCCGGCTGGACGCGGACCACGGCCACCAGCGGTACGTCCCGCTGATCGTCCGCTCCGCGACCGCCGCCGGCCGGACCGTGCTGATGCACGCCGTGACGACCTGGCAGGCGTACAACCGCTGGGGCGGCTACAGCCTCTACGCCGGCCAGGACGGCGCCTACCGAACACGGTCGCTGGCCGTCAGCTTCGACCGGCCCTACGACGCGAACGGCGCCGAGAAGTTCCTGGTCTACGAGCGCGCCGTGGTCGTCCTCGCCGAACGGCTCGGCCTGCCGCTGGCCTACACCACGTCCGTGGACGTCCACCGTTCCCCGTCGGAGCTGCGGGGCGCCACCGCCGTCCTCTCGCTCGGCCACGACGAGTACTGGACCCCGCAGCAGCGCGCGCACGTCACCCGGGCCCGCGACACCGGCGCCAACCTGGCCTTCCTCGGCGCCAACGCCTGCTTCCGCCGGGTCCGGCTGGACCCCGGCCCCTCCGCCGCGCTGCGCACCGTGACCTGCTACAAGACCGCCTACCGTGACGACCCGTCCTTCGCAGCCCGGCACGGACCGCCCACCCAGGACTTCCGCCTGCCACCCGCCGCCGACCCCGAGTCGTCCCTCACCGGTGTCTTCTACGAGGGCTATCCCACCGACGCCCCCTACGTCGTCCACCAGCCGGACCACTGGCTCTTCGCGGGGACCGGCGCTCGCCGCGGCGCGTCGTTCGACCACCTCGTAGGGGTGGAGTACGACCGGGTCACCCCCGAAGCGCCCACCCCGGAGAAGCTGGAGATCATCGCCCACTCACCGCTGGTCTGCGCGGGCCGCAGCAGCCACGCGGACTCCGCGTACTACACCGCGGCGAGCGGCGCCGGGGTCTTCGCCACCGGCACGATGCGCTGGGTCGAGGCGCTGATGGCCGGTACCGGCGACGACGGCCGCGACCACGGGATGGACGCCCGGACCAGGGCGTTCGTCACCCGGACCACCGAGAACCTGCTCCGCGCCTTCGCCTCGGGGCCAGCCGCCAGGACCCGGCCCGCACCGCGGAACAACGTGGCCGCGGTGTACGGCACCTGAGGGCCCGGGCGCGCCGGGTGCGCTCAGTCCTCGGCGCGCTGGGTGACCGGCGCCCCGGTGCGGTCCCCGAGGAACTCGTACCACCGGCGCTGCAGACAGACATAGCGGGCGTCGGCCTCGACCAGGCTGAGGAAGGCCGTCACGGTCTCGGCCAGCCGCTGCTGCAAACCGGAGTCGGCCAACTGCCCGTCCTCCGTGAAGCCTTGGTGCGCGGCGGCGAGACTGAACATGTCCGGATAGACCCGGGTGCCGAGGTGCTCCAGAGGCACCCGCAGCGCCCACAGCCCCCGGTTGCCGCCGACCAGCGAGGGGGAGGCGGAGAGCAGCAGTGCGTGCTTGGTCTTGAACGGCTGCGGCCGGATCCGTGAGACCCAGTCGATCGCGTTCTTCACCACGCCCGGGACGGAGGCGTTGTACTCGGGCGAGGCGATGACGAAGGCGTCGGACCGCTCGATCCGGTCCCGCAGCGCCAGCGCGCCGGCCGGCAGCCCCTCCGCGACCTCCAGGTCCCCGTCGTACAGCGGCATGCCGAAGTCCCGCATCCCCGCGAGGTCGACCGTGGCGCCGGCCTCGGTCATCATCCGGGCCACGAGGGCGGCCAGCCGGGCGTTGGCCGACGCGGCCCGCAGCGAAGCACCGAGGACCAGTACGCGCAGCGGACCGGGGTGGGCGTCGGCGGGCAGGGCCATGGCATTCGTCCTTTCCGCACCCCGGCCGGGTCGCCCGGTGCGGGGGCAGCGTATCCGCGGCACGGCCGGAAACCCGGCATCCACCGGGCCCGCCGTGCCACGTCACCGTCACGAGGAGTTGCTGCGGGCCCGCCGACGGGCCATCCGGCGCCGCTCTGCGCGCCGCTCCTCCTCGTCCAGGCCGCCCCAGATGCCGTTGTCCTGGCCGGAGGCGAGGGCCCAGTCCCGGCACTCGGCGATCACCGGGCACTGCCGGCAGACGGCCTTGGCCTCCTGGATCTGCAGCAGCGAGGGGCCGGTGCTGCCGACCGGGAAGAAGAGTTCCGGGTCCTCGTCCCGACACCGGGCACGATGACGCCAGTCCATGGGAGTACCTCCGTTCCGCGCCACGAGCGCGGTCGATGTCCGCTGTGGGGGCGGGCGGGCCTGGCCGCACACCGGTCGGCAATTTCCGTACCGGGACGCCCCGTTGTGGTCGGGTGCCCCGTCCCGCCCCGGCAATGCGCCGGAACTCAGCGGACCACCCAGCCCCGGTCGCGCAGCGCATCGGTGAGCGGGCGCGCCACGTCCGGGGCCACCCACAACTCGACCGCGCCGTCCGTCGCGTCCGGTACGGCCGGGGCGTCCGGCAGCACCATGCCTTCGAGGTCCACCCGGGCCTCGGCCACGTCGCCGAGCAGCCGCTCCAGCTGCCGTTGCGGACCGCCGACGGCTATCGAGAGCACCCGGTGCCGGTCGGCGCCCGCCGGCCCGTGCGGGGCGGCGATCCGTGCCCGGCCCGTGCTGCCGCGCCGCAGCACCCCGGTCAGTTCCGCCAGGGCGGCCGGGTGCTCCTGCGGAACGTCCTCGGTCAGTCGGGCGAGCGCCCGGGCCGCCGTCGTCAGGTCCCGGCCCAGCTCGGCCAGCAGCGGGCCGAGGGCGGCCGCGTTCGCCGCGAGGATGTCCGTCCACAGTCCGGCGTCGCCGGCCGCGGTCCGGGTGACGTCCCGCATGCCACGGCCGGCCAGCCGCACCGCGTACTCCTCGCCGTCCACCAGCCGGGCGGCGGTGAGGCTCGCCATCAGGTGCGGCAGATGGGACACCAGCGCCACGGCCCGGTCGTGGTCGGCCGGCGGCAGCAGGACCGGCACCGCACCGCACAACGAGACCAGCTCCAGCACCCGGTTGAGCGCGCTCTCCCGGGACTCCGGGGTCGGCGTCAGTATCCAGTGGCGGTCCTGGAAGAGATCGGCGCGGGCCGCCAGCGGACCCGAGCGCTCCCCGCCGGCCATCGGATGTCCGCCGACCAGACCGGTGGTGTCACAGCCGAGGGCCAGGCACTCGGCGTGCACCAGCGCCTTCACGCTCGACACGTCCGTGTACACCTGGGCCAGTTCGGCCTTCTGGTGGTCCGCGATGGTCCGGGCGACCTCCGACGGGGGGACCGCGATGACCGCGACGTCCACCGGGTCCGGCGGGGGACCGGGGACGCCCGCCCCGAGCGCGGCAGCGATCCGCACGCTGTCCGGGTCGCGGTCGAGCAGATAGGTGGTCACGCCCCGGCCGGTCAGTGCCAGGGCGATGGAAGTACCGATGAGACCCGTGCCGACGACGCAAGCGGTATGCAAGAGAACGCTCCTGGGCCATGAAGGGGGAAGGCGGACGCGTCCGGGCCCGCCCGGCAGGGGAACGGGCGGGCCCGGAGGTCCTGGGCAGGTACTACCGGTCGGCCGGTGCCTGGGCCGGGGCTGCCTGCTCCGCCGCCTCGGCCGGCCTGCCGAACAATCGACGCACCAGCGCCGGATTGGTCAGCATCACCGCGTTGCCGATCAGGATCAGGGCGACACCCACCAGGTCCCGCACCGTCCAGTGGAAGCTCTCGAAGACCGTGGACAGCAACAGCGCCACGATCGGGAAGAGCACCATGGCGTACGCGGCGCGCTCACCACCGATCCGGCCGAGCAGGGTGAGGTACGCGCCGAAGCCGAGCACGGAGCCGAAGACGGCCAGATAGACCAGCGAACCGGTGTACTTCAAAGACGGGTCGAAGGCCGCCCCGCCACCACCGAAGGCGAGCGCGAACGGGGCCGTGAGCAGCGCCCCGTAGGCCATCGCGAAGCCGGTGCCCTGCACCACCGGAATGCCGGCGGCCTGGGTCTTGCCGGAGACGACGTTGCCCAGACAGAAGACCAAGGTGCCGAGGGCGGAGAGCACGATGCCCTGGCCCGATCCGGACGACAGCCCGAAGTTCTGGAACTCCGGCCAGAACACGGTGACGATCCCCAGCAGTCCGATCGCCCCGCCGAGCAGCATCTTCGCGGTGATCGTCCGCCGGAAGAAGACGCGGGCGAAGACCATGTTCACCAGCAGCGACATCGCGAAGATGATCGAGACGAGGCCGGTGGTCAGATGCTGTTCGGCGAAGTAGAAGCAGACGAAGTTGGTGGAGAACATCAGCCCGCCCATCAGGACGAACTGCCCGTGCACCCGCAGGGGATAGCGCAGCGGCAGTCCCCGCAGCCGGGCCCAGGCCAGCAGGATCACCGCGGCCAGCGCGAACCGGTAGGCCACGGACACCGTGGGGTGCACATCGCCCAGCTGGCCCTTGATGGCCAGCCAGGTCGAACCCCAGATCAGCACCGTCACCACATAGAGAACGGCGTTCACAGGCAGCTCCGTTCCAGCAGGCCCACCAGCCGGCGGGCCCCTTCGGCGACCTGTTGGGGTGTCAGATAGCTGAGGGAGAGCCGGATCTGGCACCGGCCCCCCTCGTCGTCCGGGTAGAAGTAGTTCATCGGTGTCCAGATCACTCCGTGCTCGCGGGCGGACTCTTCCAGCAGCGCATTGTCCGCCGGCACGGGGAGGGTGAGGGTCAGGAAGAACCCTCCGTCCGGCACGTTCCAGTCGATGCCGGCCGCCTCCCGCCGCTCGGGTGGCAGCAGCCGTTCCAGGCTCTCCAGCAGGACCGCCAGGTTCTCCTGGTAGAAGTCGGCGGCCGGCTTGTTGGCCTCGCGCAGCCGGAAGTCATGGGTGAGCAGCATCCCCCCGATGACCGCCTGGCTGAGCGCCGGGGTGTTCACCGTCACCATGCCCTTGATCTTGGACAGTTCGTCCGCCAGCAGGGTGCGGCGGCCGTCCGCGGCCTCGACCTCCTGGTCGGCGACGACATAGCCGACCCGGGCGCCCGGGAAGCAGGTCTTGGCGAACGAACCGAGGTAGACCACCCGCCGCCGCTCGTCCAGCGCCTTGAGCGTGGGCAGCCCGCTGCCGGTACGGGTGAAGAACCCGTAGGGGTTGTCCTCCAGGAGGAGCAGGTCCTCCTCCTCGGCCAGCTCCAGCAGCCGCCGGCGGGCCTCGACCGGCATACAGGTCCCGGTCGGATTGGCGAAGTCCGGCACGACGTAGAACGCCCGCGGCCGCTTCCCGGCCGCCCGCAGTTCGGCGACCGTACGGCGCAGCACCTCCGGGTCCGTCCCGTGCGGGCCCTCCGGGACGTGCGCGACGGACAGGTCCAGCAGCCGGGCCGCCCCGGTGATCCCGACGTAGCACGGCGACGGCACCAGCAGCACGTCCGACGGCTCGGCGAACAGCGCCCGCAGGACCAGGAACATGCCCTCCTGACAGCCGACGGTCACCACCAGCGACTCCGGTGCCGCCTCGATGCCCTCGTCGTTGCGCAGCGCCCGGGCCACCAGCTCGTGGATCTGGCCGTTGGTGCGCCCGTACTGGAACAGCAGCGTGCGGACCTCGTCCGGGGTGCGGCCCAGGTCTTCCACGAGGTGGCGCTGGTAGGCCGCGAGGTACTCACCGATCCGCTCGACCTCGAAGAGCCCTTCGTACGGGCGTCCCGGGCCGAAGGAGATCGCCTCCGGATAGCGGGAGGTGACCTCGTTGAGGAAATTCATCACCTCCATGAGGGGGTCGCCGAGCGAGCCGTGCAGCTCGCCGGCCGGAAGTACGGTGGGGGTGGAGCCATTGGTCACCGGGGGTCCTCCCAGAGGACGGGGCAGAAGTCCGGGTCGGTGTAGTCGGGGTTGCCGTGCGCGTCGGTGCGCACCAGCACGTCATTGTTGTAGACGACGAGGTCGCCGGACGACAGCTCGTAGGGCCGCCACTGGTTGGTGCGGTCCTGGAGGTGCAGCGAAATGGCGCGCCGCGGACGGTCGCTGACGTTGTACCCGCTGCCGTGGTAGGTGCGGCAGTGGTGGAAGCTGATGTGGCCCTTGGGGATGTTCACCGGGACCTTGACCACCTCGGAGTTGTTGAACGCGGCGTTCTCCGCGAGCATGTCCTCCAGCTCCGACCGGTCCCGCTCGGCGAAGTGCCGGCTGGTGGTGTCGTCCCCACCGGTCTCCTTCCAGCGGTGGCTGCCGTCGACCATCGTGATGGTGCCCATCTCCTCGTCACAGTCGTGGAACGGGATGAACGCGGTCAGCATCTCGTCGGAGGAGCAGGTCTGCCAGTAGTGCCGGTCGAAGTGCCAGGGCACGATGTTGCGCTCGTCGTCCGCGCGCTGCGGCTTGTGGATCAGGGTGCTGTTCCACAGGCGTATCTGGCTGGTCTCCGCTATTCGCGCGGCGACCGCGGCGATGAGCGGCTTGGACAGGATGCTCCGGACCGTGTCGTCCTCGTAGAAGATGTAGTCGTTGTGCCGGTGGACGTCGCCCTTCTCCGGCTCCCAGTACGCCAGCCGAGGCGGCCGGACCGGGAGGGTCCGGTCCCGGTGACCGCCGTAGAAGCGGTCGGCCGCGGCATCGAGCGCGTCGACCTCGTCGTCGGTCAGCAGCTTCTTCGACAGATACCAGCCGTGCTCCTGGTAGAACTGCACCTCGTCATCGGTGGGCAGCAACGCCTCTTCGGCGGCGGTCAGCGGGCGCGGGGTGTCATTGCGAGTCATGCCATATCCCTGTCGTTGGTGAGAAGGGGCTGGGAAAGGGGATCGGGGGAGAGCTGGGGCAGGCCGGCGGCGGGTGCCGCCGCCGCGGGGGCGAGGTGCAGCAGGTCCGGGGCGATCGCGTCGAGGACCGGGCGGCCGGTCAGGGCCATCGCCTCCGTCAGCTCCGCGCGGAGGGTGGCCAGCACCCGTTCGGCGCCGGCCGCCCCGTCGACGGCCAGGCCCCACAGGACCGGGCGGCCGACCAGCACCGCACGGGCCCCCAGCGCCAGCGCCTTGAGCACGTCCGTGCCGCGCCGGATGCCGCCGTCGACCAGCACCTCACAGGTGTCGGGTACCGCCGCGACGACCTCCGGCAGGGCGTCCAGCGCCGCGATCGCACCGTCGAGCTGCCGGCCGCCGTGGGTGGAGACGATCAGGCCCTCGACGCCCAACTCGGCCGCCTGCCGCGCGTCCTGCCCGGTCAGTACGCCCTTGAGGACCAGCGGCAGATTGGTCAGCGAGCGCAGCCACGCCAGGTCCTGCCAGGTGAACGCGGCGTCGTGGTGCCGGGCGGCGTGCTCGGCCAGGGTGGAGCTGCCGGCCCGGCTGCCGTGCAGACCGCCGGCCTGGCCCTCGTCGAGGTTCACCGGCCGGATGTGCGGGGGAAGGCTGAAACCGTTCCGCAGATCGCGCTCCCGGCGCGCCATCCGCGGCGCGTCGACGGTGATCACCAGCGCCCGGTAGCCGGCCGCCTCGGCCCGGCGCACCAGCGACTCGGTCACCGCGCGCTCGCGCAGCACGTACAGCTGCAGCCAGAGCGGTCCGGTCGCCGCCCGGGCGGTCTCCTCGATCGTCCGGCTGGCGAAGGTGCTGGTGACGGTGAGCGCGCCGACCGCACCGGCGGCCCGCACGGTCGCCGTCTCGCCCTCCGCGTCGACCAGTTGGTGGTACGCCATCGGCGCGACACCGACGGGGAAGGACACCGGGGAGCCGAGCAGGGTGGTGCCCGGCTCGCAGTGGGAGACGTCGACCAGGGTCCGCGGGCGCAGCCGGTAGCGCTCGTACGCCGCCCGCTCCCCGCGCAGCGTCACCTCGTCCCCGCTGCCGCCGGCGATGAAGTCGTACACCGCCCGGTCCAGTCGGGCGCGGGCCGCCGCCTCGTAGTCCTCCGGCGACAGCAGCACCTCCCCGGCGTCGGCCCCGGGCTCCCGGCCGGCCCGCGCGGTCATACGCCGGCCTTCGCGGACGCGCCGGCGGGAACCGCGTCGCCGCGCGGATCGTCGGCCTCGTCGGTGCGCGTCCGCTCGCGCTCCACGGCCTCGTACAGCGCCTTGATGTTGCCGCTGCCGAAGGTCCGGGCGTCGAGCCGCTGGATCAGCTCGAAGAACACCGTGCGGCGGGCGTAGGGGGACCGGGTGAAGACCTGGACCAGCTGTCCCCACTCGTCCCGGTCGGCGAGCAGACCGAGGTCCTGCAGTACCGCCGGGTCGATGCCCACCTCGATGCCGCGCTCCGCGAGCGAGGCGTAGTAGCCGGCCGGCGTGGAGAGCAACTCCACGCCGGACAGCCGGAGTTCACGGGCGGCGTGCACGATGTCGTCGGTGCTGTAGGCGACGTGCTGGACGCCCGGGCCGTTGAACCCGTCGAGGAAGTCGTTGAGCTGTCCGCGGCCGCCGACCGGGTCGGGCTCGACCATGGTGAAGGTGATGCCCCGGGTCTCGTCCTGGACGACCTTGGAGGCCATCGCCTGGCCGCCGACCACGATGTACTCGTCGTAGGTGTGCTTCAGGCCCAGCGCCCGCTGGTAGAAGTCGACCATGGTGTCCAGCGAGCCGGCCCGCAGGCAGAGGGCCAGGTGGTCGACCGAGCGGAGCAGGGCGGGCCCGGACGCCTCGGCGGCCTCCGCCACCGGCCGGTACCGCCCCGGCAGGAAGTGGGCCGAGGCCTCGTCGTCGCCGTCGCGCTGGACGAAGCTGTGGACCAGGTCGTTGGTCGCGGCGACGGTGGCGCGGACCACCCGCACCCCGTCGTCCTCGAACGTCTCCGGCCCGGCCACCGGCTCGGCCCCGGCGGCCAGCGCCTGCTCGAAGTCCGCGACGGCATCGGTCGACCGCAGGGCCACGTCCCGTACGCCGTCGCCGTGCCGGTGGACGAAGCGGGCGGCCCGGTGGTCCGCGTGCAGGGCGGAGGTCAGCACCAGGCGGACGCCGCCGTGCGCCAGGACCAGCGACCGGGCGCCGGCGAGACCGGTGAGCGGCCCCGCTTCGGCCACCACCCGGAAGCCGTAGGTCCCGCAGTAGTAGTGGGAAGCCTGATTGACGTCCCCCACATAGAACTCAACGTGGTCGATGGAGTGGGCGGTCACAGTGATCCAATCTGTTGCTCGGGAGGTGGGAGCAGCCGCAGCCGGCGCACCGCGGCTCGGCGCGGCGCCGGAAGCGTGCGGCGACGGAGCAGGGGACAAGGGGCGGGAGCGGGCTACCGGAGGGGACCGGACGCCTCGGCAAGTGAGCGGAAAATGGCGGCGGTCGAGGTGGCGCCGGGGTCCTGGTGGCCGATGCTGCGCAGCCCCAGGTACGCCGCCCGGCCCTTCCGGGCCTGCAGCGGAACGGTCTCCCGCATCCCGGCCTCGGCGGCCTCGGCCGCGGCGTGCGCCGCCGTGGCGAACGCGGCGCCGGACTCCGCGGCGGCCCGGAAGGCGCCGACCGCGGGGGCGTATGCGTCGATCATGGTCTTGTCGCCGGGCACGGCCGCGCCCAGCTGCTGGATCTTCGCCAGCGCCGCGGCGAGCCCGGCCGCGAACCGCCGGGCGTCGACCTCGGGGGAGGAGCCGAGCGCCTCGCCGAGGGCCCGGAACGCGCCGCCGAACAGCGGTCCGGACGCGCCACCGACGACCGAGACCAGACAGTTCCCGGCCCGGAGGAGGATCTCGCCGGGTGCGTCGGTGCCGTCCGGCGCCGCGACGGGTGCGGACGGCCCGGGCCCGGAGCGGGCCAGGCCGGCCTGTACCGCGGTGAACCCCCGGGCCATGTTGGCCCCGTGGTCCCCGTCGCCGATGGCGGAGTCCAGACGGGTGAGCAGGTCCCGGTCCCGGTGCATGGCCGAGGTGGTGTGCTGCATCCAGCCGAGGGCGAGCGCCGAGTCCACCGCTACTCCTCCGGTTGTGCCGATCGTTCTGCACCGGCGGGGTCGCACCGTCCGGCTCGTCCGGTGGCCGCCCGCATGAGCGTCCGGGCCGCCCGGCCACCGAGGCGGAGTCCTCGTCGACGCGCGGAACTCCGGCCCCGGCGCCGGCGTCACCGGCCCGGACAGCACTAAGTTGTCGCTCTTCTCCGCAGGCTTCCGCATGGCAGGCGCTCCTTCGTTCCCCCGGTGCCCGCGACCTTGAGGGCGAGTCGGATAACTAACGCTTTACCGAAAGCTGTTCGGCATTGCCGAATGGCCATAGGAAGCAAAACGCAGCGACCCCGGCCCCGTCAAGGGCTTCGGCGCATTGGCAACGCAGGCAACACAATCGCCGGGCAACCAGCCCCTGAGCACTGCGGGTTGATGAACCCGTGATGAAGCCGTGGGGTCTTCGGCGCACGTCAACCGGCGGCGCGCAGCCCGGCGTTGCGTGGCGCGCCGAGGTCCCGCGACAGGCTGCGGGCCACCTCGCGGACCGCGATCGCGCACTCCTGGCGAACGGTTTCGGCCAACAATCGCTCGACCGGTCCCACCAGCCCGAGCGCGCCCACCACCTCGCCGCTGCGGTCGAACACCGGCGCCGCGATCCCCGCGTCGCCGAGCGTCAACTCGCCCTCTTCCAGGGCATATCCGGTCTCCCGGGCCCGGTCCAGCTGGGTCGCCAGCCAGCCCGGGTCGTCGATGCTGGCCCCGGTGACCCGGGCCAGCTCGCCCGCGAGCAGCTCGCCGCGCCGCTCGGCCGGCAGGAACGCCGCGATCGCCTTCCCGATCGCGCAGGCGTTCCAGGGCAGGCTGGCCCCGGTCTCCAGCACCTGCACCGACCCGCCGGGCCGGAACGCATGGTGGATGACCAGAACCTGACTACCCGTCAAAATCCCCACCCAGACGGCCGCGCCGGCCTGGTTGGCCAGCAGGTCCGCCCAGGTCACGGCGCGGGTACGGAGCTCGTGCGAGTCCAGATAGGCATTGCCGAGGGTCACCAGGCCCGGGCCCAGCCGGTACTTCCCGGTCTCCCGGTCCTGGACGACCATGCCCTCCGACTCCAGGGTGCGCAGCAGGGCGTGGACGGTCGGCTTGGCCACTCCGATGCGGTCGGCCAGCTCGGTGACGCCCAGGCGCGGCGTCGCCGTGGCGAGCTCCCGGAGCACATGGATCGCCCTGTGGACAGCCTGGACCATCGATCAACTCCCTGTTCGGTATTGCTGAACGGCGTTCCGCTCCGTAGAGTCCTCGTTCATGACACCGCTGGTTGGCATCGTACTTGTGTCGCACCGTGCGGAGATCGCCTTCGGCGTACGGACCCTCATCGAGCAGATGGCCGGTCCCGGAGTCGTCGTCGCCCCGGCCGGCGGCACCGATGACGGCCGCACGGGTACCAGTTACTGCCGCATCCTGGGCGCGCTGCGCACCGCCGCCACCGGCGAAGCGGGCGCGGTGGTCCTCCCCGACCTGGGCAGCTCGGTCCTCGCCACCCGTCTCGTGCTGACCGATCACCCCGGCATCCACGCCGTCCTGGCCGACGCCCCCTTCCTCGAAGGGGCCGTGGCGGCCGCCGTCACTGCCGCGAGCGGCGCCGCCCTCCCCACCGTCCTCAAAGCGGCCGAAGAGGCCCGCCACGCCTCCAAGTTCTGACCGGATCCGACTGTTGTGCCTCGCTCCTGGTGCTACATCTGACCGGATCCGAGCGGTCGCGGCTTATCCCCGGAAGCCGCGGACCAGGAGTTCGGTGTTGCGGTCCGCCGGCCGGCCCGCCATCTCCTCGTGCACCCCGCCCGCCATCCCGTCGGCCAGCCCCGGGGCGTTGTACGACAGCTCGCGGTACAGGGAGGCGAGGCCGACCGCGGAGAGATCGCCGAGGTCGGTCCGGTGCGGTGCCGCGGATTCGATGAGCGTGGTGAACAGCGACACCGTGCCGTCGTGGTTGTCGACCAGCTCCAGCAGCCGGGCGTGCTGCGGATAGTCCACGTGGGACGCGGTGTTGACCTCCCAGAAGGACCGGGCCGGCGTCGGGTGGGGGTGCGGGGTGATGCGGTTGACGTGGCTGTGCCCGTTGATCCACGCCACCACGTTCGGGAACCGGTTCAGCAGCGCGATGACCTCGGCGCCGTCGTGCCGCGGCGCGCCCGTACGGGCCGCGTCCGGGCGCCGGGTCATGCTCGGACTGTGGTGGTGGCTGAAAACCAGGACGTGGGCGTCCGCCGCGCCCGGGTTGTGCACCGGGCGGCCGTCCGCGTCGAAGTAGCGGGAACTGTGCGCCGCCAACGTCCGCTCCAGCCAGCGGAGTTGCTCGCTGTCCAGGGACCCCTCGAAGTGGCCGCTGCGATACGTCGTGTCGAGGCTGATGCCGAGCACGTTCTCCGCGACCGGGAACGTGTAGTACATGCGCTCGCCGTCGAGATGGTTCTCGGTGTAGCCGTGCCCGGCCGGCCCCGCCCCGGCGTGGGCCGGATCCAGATGCGCGCGCAGATACGCGTGCGGGGTCACCATCCGCCGCCGCTCATCGGCGACCACGCTCCGGGCCCCGGCGGAATTGCGCTGCAGAATCTCCTTCAGCACCACGCTCTTGGGATCGTCACCGGTGTTGAGCACCCGGGCCAGTGCGGCCACATCGGCGTCCGGGACGGAGAAGACTTTGCGGGCCCCGGTGAGGTAGTCGCACAGCCAGGGATCGGCCGGATTCAGGCACCCGCCCGGCAGGTCGTCGTGATTGCCCGGCGTCGAATACCAGGGAATGCGCAGCCCGGGGCTGGTCACCGGCCGGATCGCGGCGTCGAGGAATCCGGGGATCTCCGGTAGCCCCCGCCGCTTGTCCTGGTCGCGCAGACCGGCGTCCGGATGCCAGTAGAGCGGAAGCCCGGAATTCTGGACGCCCTCGTACGACGCCGGTGCTCCGGTATTCGGCGTGATGCGGCCCCCGCTCATCAGCGTGAGGAACCACTCCAGCTCCACCATCTCGTGATTGTCGATGTTGTCCCCGGTGGACATCGCGAAGGTCGGCGCCCGCCCGGTGTGCGGCCCGCCGCGGATCGCATTGACCTGTTCCACCAGCGACACCGCACCGGCCACCGACAGCGCCTCCTGCCCCCGCCAGGACCCCGGCGATCCGGCGCGCAGGAATTCGGTCCGCAGCGGGCTCTGGACGTCGGCCACATGCAGATCGGTGAGCTGGACGAAACAGGCCAGCGGGGTGCGCCGGTCCTGCCGCCGGGGCCCGGCCGCGGCCAGCTCGTCCCGCACGACCAGGGGCCAGCCGGGCCCGGAGGCCATCCGCCGGTAGCCGCTTGTGCCGGTGAGCCGGGCGGTGGTCTCCAGGGTCGTGACGCCGTACGGCGCCGGGCGCCCGGAAGCGGGCCGGGCCGGCGACGGCACCGAGTCGGTCCGCGCGGGTCGGGGATCCGCAGCGGCGCTGCTCCGGCGCTGGCCGGGCAGTGCCCAGGCGGCGCCGGCCCCGGCGACGGCGGCGCCGGAGGAGAGAAGGAATCGACGACGGGGGGTGGGGGTGTGCAAACCGGCCATGGGGCCCTCCGTGGACGGCGGCCGGAATGGCGGGCCACCGGGGTGTCACCAAACGGAACATCTCGTTCCGAAGAGTGCGCGGGATGCGTGGCCGGAAGTTGAACGGACCCGGAACGCGGAACACCCATCGCTCGTCGATTCGGGGACGCAAAAATACCCCGCGACGAATTTGACGTCCGGGGTATTTCTCTGCGTATATTGAGGGCTTCTGTGTCTTGGTTGCGCAAGAACACTACCCAACGTTCCAAAGCAAACCGTACTTGAGCGGAGTCGAATTGTCAAACGAGGAATTGCGGCAGGAGCAGGAATTCATCGACCTGCTCTACGAGCGTCTCGCGGAAATGCGCGCGGAAGCCGCGACCGCGGTACGAAAGGCCCTGGCGCTCGCGGGGAACAACGCCCAGGCACGGCTGGAGCGCGATGTCGCGGTGGCCGAGCAGTCCGGTGTGCTGGCCGCCGCCGACGCCGGGGAGTCCGGGCTCTGCTTCGGCAGGCTGGCCTTCCGTGACGGCCGTGACCACCACATCGGCCGGATCGGCATCCGCCGCGACGACGCCGACCACACCCCGCTCGTCCTCGACTGGCGCGCCGAGGTCGCCCGCCCCTTCTACCTCGCCACCGGCCACACCCCCATGGGCCTGCGGCGCAGACGCCACATCAGCACCGAAGGCCGCCGGGTCACCGCCCTGCACGACGAGATCCTCGACCTCACCGACGCCCTCCGCACCGGACACGAAGGCACCGACGCGGACGCCGTGCTGCTCGCCGCCCTGGACACCGCGCGCACCGGCCGGATGCACGAGATCGTGCAGACCATCCAGGCCGACCAGGACCGCATCATCCGCGCCCCGCACCACGGCGTCCTCGTCGTCGAAGGCGGCCCCGGCACCGGCAAGACCGTCGTCGCCCTGCACCGCGCGGCCTATCTGCTCTACGCCCACCGGGAACAACTCGCCCGCCGCGCCGTGCTGATCGTCGGCCCCAACCCCGCCTTCCTCAGCTACATCGGCGAGGTGCTGCCCGCGCTCGGCGAGACCGGGGTACTGCTGGCCACCCCCGCGGAACTCTTCCCGGGCGTCACCGCGACCGGAACCGACACGCCCCGGGCCGCCGAGGTCAAGGGCGGCGCGGCCATGGCCGAGGCGCTCGCGCGGTTCGTCCAGGACCGGCAGACCCTGCCCGATCCGGAGATCGTCATCGAGCACGACGACGGCGAACTGCGGCTGGACGCACCGATGGCGGAGGAGGCCCGGCGCCGGGCCCGCGAGACCCGGCTGCCGCACAACCTCGCCCGCCCGCACTTCGCGTTCCGCATCATCGACGCACTCACCGCCCAACTGACCGACCGGATCGGCGCCGACCCCTACGGCGGCCCGAACCTGCTCGGCGCCGACGACATCGCCCAGCTCGGCAAGGCCATCGCCACCAGCCGCGAAGTGCACCGCGCCATCGAGGAGTTGTGGCCCGCTCTGACGCCCCGGCAGCTGGTCGCGGACTTCCTCGCCGAGCCCGTCCACCTCCCCGAGGCGGACGCCGACGCGATCCGGCGGACCGGCGGACAGTGGACGCCCGCGGACATCCCGCTGCTCGACGAGGCGGCCGAACTCCTCGGCGAGGACGACTCGGCGGCCCGCGCCGCCGCCGAGGCCGAGCGCCTGGAACAGATCGACTACGCCCAGGGAGTGCTCGACCTCTCCTACGGCTCCCGCACCCAGGAGTTCGAGGACCGCGACGACGAGGACTCGGAGGTGCTCGCCGCGCACGACCTGGTCGACGCGGAACTGCTCGCCGAGCGGCACGAGGAGGCCGACCACCGCAGCGCCGCCGAGCGCGCCGCGGCCGACCGCACCTGGGCCTTCGGCCACATCATCGTCGACGAGGCACAGGAACTCTCCGCGATGGCCTGGCGGTTGCTGATGCGCCGCTGCCCGACCCGCTCGATGACCCTGGTCGGCGACCCGGCCCAGACCGCGGAACCGGGCGGCTGCGGCTCCTGGGAGGCGATCCTCACCCCGTACGTCGGTGACCGCTGGGAGCACACCCGGCTCGGCGTCAACTACCGCACGCCGACCGAGATCATGGCGGTCGCGGCCGAGGTGCCGCGGTCCCTGGACCCGGACTTCGCGCCGCCCCGTTCGATCCGTTCCACCGGTGTACGGCCCTGGGCGCAGCGCACCGACGACCTGGCGGGCGCGGTGGCCGCGGCCGTCGCACGGGAGAGCCGGGCGGACGGCCGGCTCGCGGTGATCGCCCCGCGCTCCCGGCACGCGGACCTGCTGCCGCTGCTCCCGTCCGCGTCCGCCGGACCGGCCCCCGACCTGACCGGCCCGGTCGTGCTGATCGATCCGCGGCAGGCCAAGGGCCTGGAGTTCGACACCGTGCTGGTGGCGGAACCGCACGAGCTGGGCGCCAGCGATCTGTACGTCGCGCTCACCCGGGCGACCCAGCGGCTGGGCGTGCTCCACACAGGAGCGCTGCCGGCCGGGCTCGCGGCGGCGCCGCTGGCGGAGGCCACCGCGGCCGACCGGTGACGCCCGGCGCGGGCGGCGCGGGGCGGGGGAGCGGCGGCGGAACGCCCGCGCCGGTCCGCCGTTCCACGCCGTTCCCGCGCGCCGGTGATGCCCCGTCAGGCCCGCGGGCCGGGGCATGAACGCACCCGCCCCCGGCTAGGCACTCTGCGCCCCTCGCGCACAACCGGCGAGCGGGCCGTTCGAGATCACGGTTCCGTTCCGCCAAGGGGGAGTTTCGGCATGCCCGGACCGCACGGCACGCATCCGCACCACGCCCGGCAGAGAAAGCGTCCGCGCCACGCACTGGCTCTCGTGCTCGCCGCCGCGGTCCTCGTCCTGCCGGCCGGCCCGGCCGCACTCGCCACGCCGGGGTCCGCCACCGTCGAGCGTCCGCCCATCGGCTCCCTGTGGCAGGCCGTCCACCAGGTCGTCCTGCTGGTGAACGGGGAGCGGGCGGCACACGGCTGTCCGGGGGTGCGGTGGAACGCGGCGCTCCAGCGGGCGGCGCAGCGCCATGCGGACGACATGGCCGCGCGCAGGTTCTTCGGCCACACCAATCCGGACGGTGCCGATCCGGGAGCCCGGATCACCGCGGCCGGCTACTCGTGGTCCGCGTACGGCGAGAACATCGCGGTGGGCCAGCCGACCCCGGCCGCCGTCATGAAGGACTGGATGAACAGCCCCGGCCACCGGCGCAACATCCTCCGGTGCGACCTGAAGGACCTCGGCGTCGGCATCCGGGAGGGCACCGGCGGGCCGTGGTGGACACAGGACTTCGCCGCCCGTTGAGGTTGAGCGCGGTGCGGAGGTCGGCGGTCCGGTCGAGCGAGGCGGTGACCCGGACGTCGAGCAGCCGGGTGCCGCGGGTGAACGCCTTCGTCGCGAGGGCGGTGTTGAGCCGCTCGGCGGCGGACGCGGACAGGGTGATCGGGGCCTTGAGGCGCAGCACCCGGGTCCTGGTGTTCAGCGCGGTCCTGAGGTCGGCGCGGGGGAAGCTGCCCAGCGTGATCCGGGTGCCGCGGCCGGTGCGGGCACTGAGCATGCCCCGGCCGAGCTCGGCGGTGAGGCCGGTGAGCCGGAGGGTCTTGTGCGCCTTGGCATGTACGAGGGCCACCCCGCCGGCGCCGAACCGCAGTTCGCCGCCTGCCTTGCCGCCGCTGTTGGTGACCGCACCACCCGAGAGGCGCAGGCTCAGCGTGCGGCTGCCGTCGTGTGCGAGGTGCAGGCGGGGTTTCCCCTTCGTGCCGAGCGCCTTGGGCACCACACCGTGGGTGGCGAGCCGGGTGAGCAGCGCGGACGGGACACGGAAGCGGGCGGTGCCCCGTTCGACGGGAACCTCGGTGTTGCCGGCGTGCCGCGCGGCGGTGGTCCGGCTGCCGGTCGGGGGAGCGGCGCCGGGTGGGGGACCGGCGGCGACGAGTGCGGTGGTCGTGAGCGTGAGAGCGGCGGCGGTGGCGAGACGGCGAGCGGGCATGCGGGACCTCGCTATGTCATGTGATGTACCGATCTGCCACCTTACGTTCCGAACGGTCGGCCGCGGCTGAACGGCGCAGTGCGGCTGACGGCCGGTCAGTGCCGGCCGGCCGGAACGGCCGTACCCTCCTCGACCGCGGTGGCGGCGGACGCGGTGAACTCCGGATCCGGCTCCAGGAACCGGATGGCGACCGCGGTCAGCAGATGAAGCCCGGCGAAGATCCAGACGATCCCCTCGATCCCGAACGGGCCCAGGGCGACCGCGACGACGGCCGGCCCGGCGAAGGTGCTGAGCCCCGCACCGAGGTTGAGCGCGGACATCGCCTGACCCTTGTGGCGCGGCGCCAGCGCCGGTACGAGCGCCGAGATCGGCACGTAGCCGGCCAGCGCGATGCCGTAGAGCGCGGCGGCCACCGCGGAGGCGGCGAAGGACGGGCCGGCCACCAGCGGGACGTAGTACAGCGCGAGGCAGGTCAGCGCACAGGCCACGGCACCGAACCAGGTCATGGTGCGCTGCCAGCCGAGCCGGTCCCCGACGGCGCCGAAGAAGAGATTGGCGAAGATGTTCGCGGTGAACATCACGCTGAGCAGCCGCAGCCATGCCGAGGTGGTGAATCCGGCCGTCTCCGTGAAGAAGAACGGCATGCAGACGAGGAACCCGAACTGGGAACCGGTGCTGACCACGCGTACCGCGGCACCGACGGCCACCCGCGGGCGGCGCCGCATGATCGAGACGCTGCCCGCCAGCGTCGCCAGCGGCCGTTCACCGGCCGGCGCGAGCCGGGAACGACCGGTGGGTTCGCGCACCAGCAGCAGGGCGAGCAGCCCGCCGAGCGTCACCAGTCCGAGCGCGAACCAGAGCGTCTGGTACGAGCCGACCTGCGGGATCGTCGCGCTGGCGAGCAGCGAACCGAGCGTCGGCAGCCCGCCGGTGAAGGCGAACCAGTACCAGCCGACGGCCGTGCCCAGCCGGTGCGGCGGGGTCGCCGCGGTCACCCACACCAGGAATCCGTAGGCGAACAAGGGATAGCCGAAGCCGCGCAGCCCGTAGACGAGCAGCAGCAGCGGATAGTTCATGGCCGGCAGTGCGACCGACAGCAGGAGCAGCTGGAAGACGAGCCAGATGGCGAACCCGGCGGTCATCACCCGCCGCGGCCCCCAGAGGTCGGACAGCGCCCCGGAGAGCCAGGCGCCGACGGCGACGGTGATGCCGTAGACGGCGATGACGACCGCCGCGTCGGCCTTGGTCAGCCCGTGGTCGGCCAGGTACTTCGAGAAGAACCCGGTCTCCACGCCGTCGCCGGTCATGAAGAGCAGGACGCCGACGAAACCCCAGGTCAGCGCCGGGGGTATGCCCAGTCGTGCGAGGCGGGAGCGGTCGGTCGCCGGCCGGGGCGCACCGGCCGGGGTCCGGGCCGGGCTCGACGAGGGGGCGGGGCTGCTCATGGGCCCTCCAGGGCGGAGAAGGAAGGGGATGCGGGTTCCACCGTCGCGTCGGCGGAGCCGGAAAGTGCTGCCGAACGGTGGACCGGCCGCAAAGTCTTCTCGTATTTTGTGCGAAGTCAAGCCTGCTCTGCTAAAAAAGAGCGCACATCCTCGAAGACCCCAGGGAGCCGTGCCCGCCATGACCGCCACCCCCGCGCAGCCCGCGATCCCCACGACGGCCGCGATCCCCGCCACCATGCGCGCCGCCGTCCTGCACGGCCCCGAGAAGCTGACGCTCGAAGAGCGCCCCGTCCCCACCCCCGGACCGGGAGAGGTCCTGGTCCGCGTCGAAGCGGTCGGCACCTGCGGCTCCGACGTGCACTACTACCGGCACGGCCGGATCGGCGACTTCGTCGTGCGGGAACCCCTCGTCCTCGGCCACGAGGCGGCCGGCACCGTGGTCGCCTGCGGGCCGGGCGTCGACCCGCAGCGGACCGGCCGGCGCGTTGCCGTCGAGCCCGGCACCCCGTGCGGCACCTGCGGCGAATGCCGGGCCGGCCGCTACAACCTCTGCCCCGGAATGCGCTTCCTCGCCACGCCCCCGGTCGACGGCGCCTTCTGCGAATACCTGGCCGTCCACCAGGACTTCGCCCATGCCGTCCCCGACTCCCTGACCATCGAGGACGCCGCCCTGCTGGAGCCGCTCTCGGTCGCCGTCTGGGCCTGCCGCAAGGCCCGCGTCGCCCCCGGTGACCGGGTGCTGATCACCGGAGCGGGACCCATCGGCCTGGTCGCCGCCCGGACCGCACGCGCCTTCGGCGCCCGGGAGGTGCTCGTCACCGACGTCGTCCCGCACCGCCTGGAACTCGCCCGCGCGGCCGGCGCCACCACCCTCGACGTCTCCCGCACCCCGCTGCCCGAGGCCGGCTGGACCCCCACCGTGCTGCTGGAGTGCTCCGGCGTCCCGGCGGTGACCGGCGAGGCGATCCGCACCGTCGGCCGGGCCGGCCGGGTCGTGCTCATCGGCATGGGCGGGGACGAGATCCCGCTCCCGCTCGGCCGGGTGCAGAACCACGAACTCGAACTCACCGGCACCTTCCGCTACGCCCACACCTGGCCCACCGCGATCGCGCTGGTGGAGTCGGGTGCGGTCCGGCTCGACTCGCTGGTCTCGCACCGTTACGGTCTTGCCGAGGCCGAGCACGCACTGACCGTCGCCACCAAGGACGCGACCGCCGTGAAGGCCGTCATCCATCCGCAGCGGTAGGCGCGCCGCTGCCGCTGTGCGACCGGGAAAGGGGCGGCCCCGATGGCTTCCACACGGTCGTCGCTGGCCGAGGTCGACCGGCGACGACAGGACGTACTGGCCTTCGTCGTCGAACGCGGAGAGGTCCGGATCGACGAACTGGCCAGGCACTTCGGGGTCAGCCTCGCGACCATGCACCGCGACCTGGACCAGCTCGCCGAACGCCGGCTGCTGCGCAAGGAACGCGGCCGGGCCGCCCCCTTCCCCACCCTCACCATGGAAACCGCCACCCGCTTCCGCATCGGCGTCCAGCGCCCGCTGAAGGAGGCGCTGTGTGCCGCGGTCGCCGACGAGATCCGGCCCGGCAGCACCGTCGTCCTGGACGACTCGACCACGCTGTTCCCGCTCGCCGCGCGGATCGCCCGGACCGAGGCGGTCGCCGTGGTCACCAACTCCCTCGGCGTGGCCCGGCTGTTCGACGAGACACCCGGCGCCGACGTCACGCTGCTCGGCGGTCGCTACCGCGGCGAATTCGGCTCCTGCGTCGGCCCCGACGTGCTGCGCGCCCTCGGCCGGCTGCGCGCCGACCTCGCGGTGATGTCGGCCGTCTCCATCCTCGGCGGCCGGCTCTTCCACCCCATCCGCGAGTACGCCGAGATCAAGGAAGCCATGCTGGACTGCGCCCGGCGCTCCCTGCTCCTCGTCGACCACACCAAGTTCGGCAAGACCGCCACCCACGCGTACGGCGACGCCGGCCGCTACGACCGCATCGTCACCGACCGCGCCACCCCCGCCGCCGAACTCGCCGCCCTGCGCGACCGCGGCGCGACGGTCGACGTGGTGGACGCCTGACCCGTCCCCGCGCGAAGCGGCACGGTCGTCACCCGCCGGGGCGCGCACCCTCCGCGGACGCCGGCGTACGGCTGCCGGTGCGGGCGGCGCCGATACCGGCGAGCACGACGCAGACGACCCCGGCCGCCGGGCCCGCCCCGGGCAGCTGGCCGAGGGTGACGGCGCCGATGACCAGGGCGATGGCGGGTTCCAGGCTCATCAGGGTGCCGAAGGCGGTGGTGGAGAGCCGGCGCAGGGCCAGGAATTCGAGGCTGAACGGGATGACCGGGTGCAGCACCGCCAGCGCCAGGCCGGTGAGCACCAGGGACCAGGTCACCGACGCCAGGGCGGACGGTCCGGCGAACAGCGTGGCGACCAGGGCGGCCACCGGCATCGAGACGGCCAGACCGTTCAGACCGGTGACCCGGTCGCCGACGCGCTGGGTCAGCAGGATGTACCCGGCCCAGCAGCCCGCGGCGGCCAGCGCGAGCCCGAGCCCGACCGGGTCGCTCCCGCCGTGCCAGGGCTCGGTGAGCAGCACCACCCCCACCGCGGCCAGCGAGGCCCACAGCTTGCGGCCGCCCCTCGACCCGAACATGGCCACACCGAGCGGCCCCAGGAACTCCAGTGCGCTGGCCGTCCCCAGCGGGATGCGGGCGACCGCGCACATGAACAGCAGCATCAGCCCGGCCGTCACCACCCCCAGCCCGAGACAGACGAGCAGGTCCCTGCCGGTGAAGTCCGAGCGGCGCGGGCGGACGAGGACCAGCAGGAGCAGGCCCGCCCACGTCAGGCGCAGCGCCGTCGTTCCCACCGGTCCGAGCTGGTCGAAGAGCCGCACCGAGAGCGCGAGGCCCAGCTGGACGCAGCTCATCGAGGCGAGGGACATCAGCACCCCGGCGTCGGTCCCGCGGAAGGAGGCACGGCGGGCGGCGGTGGAGGACGTCAGGGCAGGTGGCGCGGTCATGGCCGCCAGTAGACGGTCTCGGCATCGTTGCCGTCCACGTGCCGATCATGGACATTCCGTTCGGGAAAGCTGAACAATGGCGCGCATGGAGACGAGGCGACTGGAACTACTGGCCGAATTGTCCCGGCTCGGGTCGATGCGTGCCGTCGCCGAGACCCTCGGAACGACCACCTCGACGGTCTCCCAGCAGATCGCCGCGCTCGCCCGTGAGACGGACACCACGCTCATCGAGCCGGACGGCCGCCGGGTCCGGCTGACCCCGGCGGGCCGGCGGCTGGCCGAACACGCCGTGACGATCCTCGCCGCGGTCGAGGCGGCCCGGCTCGACCTGGGACCCGGGGCCGAGCCCCACGGCACCCTCAGGGTCGCCGGCTTCGGCACGGCGATCCGTACGTACCTGCTGCCCATCGTCACCGGGCTCGCGACGAGCCACCCCCAGGTGCGGATCCTCATCCGCGAGCACGAGCCCGCCGAGGCCCTGCACGCCCTCGCCGCCGACGAGACGGACCTCGCGCTCACCTACGACTACAACCTCGCACCGGCCACCTTCGACCCGTCCGTCGGCGCGGCGCCGCTGTGGACCACGGAATGGGGCCTCGGCGTCCCCGCCGGTATCCAGGTGCCCGAGGGCACGGCCCTGGACGTCGTCACCCGCTTCCGTGCGGAGAGCTGGATCGTCAACTCCCGGAATTCCGCGGACGAGGTGGCCATCCGCACGCTCGCCTCGATGGCGGACTTCACGCCCCGGGTGACCCATCAGGCCGACAGCCTCGACCTGGTGCAGGCAATGGTCGCCGCCGGGCTGGGCGTCGGGCTGCTGCCCGGGGACCTCGCGCCCTTCCCCGGCGTCCGCATCGTCCGGCTCACGGCCCCGGAGGTCGTCCTGCGCGCGTACGCCGTCGCCCGCCACGGCAGCCTCAACTGGCCCCCACTGGCGCTGGTGACCGACCTCCTCGCCCGCCGGACCCACGAGGACACCCGCCCGCCGCGCCGGTAGCCGCCGGGCGGATGACGTACGGTCGCGTGCCTTCGGGGGAATGCCGGCCCGCGGGCGTTCGAGAACCGGTGCCGGGTGATACCACCTCTGGGTAGGCACGGGCGCGCGGAGGGCGGTGGCGGCCAGGTGCGGAACCGACCCGGCAGGAAGCGGGAGAGCACGTCCGGCGCCTCTGGCAGCGGCGGCCGGCCGCGCGGCCGGGTCACGGTTCTGCGGACCCGCGGCGGCCGGCGGACCGTGACCGTACGCCGGACGGCGGGCGGGGGACCGGAGCGCCGCCCGGCCGTACCCACCGGGCCGTCCCCGATGTTGCAAGCCGCCGCCGCGTACGGGTGGCGCCTCATCATCGTGGGCGCGGTCGTCTACGCGGTCTTCGTGGCCCTGGGCAAGTTCCACCTGGTGACCCTGGCGGTCTTCCTGGGCCTTGTGCTGACGGCCCTTCTGGAGCCGCTGACCCGACTGCTCGACCGCTGGATGCCCCGGTCGGTGGCGGTCGCCTCCGGGCTGCTGCTCGGCATCCTGCTGCTCTTCGGTGTGCTGAGCCTGATCGGTGCGAACGTCGCGGGGGAGTGGGCGGGGCTGCGCCGGGAGTTCGACGGCGGTGTGGCCAGGATCGAGCGATGGGCGCAGGGCCCGCCGGTCCACCTGAGCCGCGAGACCCTCGCGCATCTGCAGACATGGGTCCGCAGGTTCGTCTCCACGCACCGGTCTGCGTTGATCAGCACGGCGCTGAGCGGCGTGGACCGGCTCGTCGAAGCGGCGACGGTGGGGGTGCTCGCGCTGTTCTGCTCGGTCTTCTTCCTGCATTCCGGCGGCCGGATGTGGCGCTGGTTCGGCGGCCAGCTGCCCGGCAACCGGCGCCGCCCGGTCCAGCTCGCGGGCCGCGCCGCCTGGACCACGTTCACCGGCTACACCCGCGGCATCGTCCTGGTCGCCGCGATCAACGCCGTGCTCGTGGGCGTCGCGCTGTTCATCCTGGGGGTGCCGCTCGCCGTCCCGCTGGCCGTGTTGGAGTTCTTCGCCGCCTTCATCCCGCTGGTGGGCTCGCCGGTCGCGCTGGCCGTGGCCGCCGTGGTGGCGCTGGCCGCCAAGGGCCCGGTGATCGCGCTGATCGTCGTGCTGCTGATCGTGGTCATCGGCCAGATCGAGGGCCATGTGCTGCACCCGCTCGTGATGAGCCGCGCGGTCCAGCTGCATCCGGTCGTGGTGGCGCTCTCGGTGGTCTGCGGCGCGGTCACCGCCGGGGTGCCCGGCGCGATCGTCGCGGTACCGCTCGTTTCGGTGGTGTGGTCCGTCTACAGCGTGCTGCGCGCGCTCCCCGCCGCGTCCTTCCGGGCCCCCTGAGCGCGCCGCGCGCCCGGACGCCGATTGCGGCTGCGGCACCGTCCGGGGCACTCTTGCGTCATGTCATATGTGCGGCTCGAAGCCTGGATCGGTGGGGAGTGGCTGGAGGTGGACTCGGTGAGCGTGAGCCTCGTGGAGTCCGCCCTCACGCTCTCCTTCGAGCACCAGCGGACCGAATCCGGCTACCGGGATCTCATCTGGGAGCCGCTGGAGAAATTCCTCCGTGAGTACCGCGACGAACCGCTCGTCGTCGTACCGCGCCGACGCAATCTGCCGGTGATGTTCGGCCCCGGTGCCGCGGGGCCGTTCCGGCTCGCCGAGGTGTCGGACGGCTGACCTCCGCTGACATCCCGTCAGCGGAGGGGACAATTCGTGGCCATCTACGGCACGGCAGAGGGAATGCTCTCCTAGGGGCCCGCTGCCGTGCTGTCAGACCGAACGTACCGGGTCGGCAGCTACGTTCTCACCGCATTTCCGTCAAGAGGATCGTCGGAAACGAGCAAAACTGGCAACTATTTGACCGGACTGTCGCGTCCTCCGTGCAGAGTCATCAGGTGGGGGCACCCGTCACCGCACCGCCACCGCGGCGGGCGGGAACCGGGTCTTGTAAAGGAGAAAGCATGCGACCGTTTGCGTTGAGCTACGCCCGTCCGGCGGTGACGCCGTCGACCGCCGCGCCGTACACCTATGACGCCGCGCGGCAACTCAACGTACTGCCCGACGGACGCCCGGCCACCTCCAGCCGGGCCGTGCTGCTGGCCACCGGCACCACCGCGTCCACGGCCGGCTCCAAGACCCACTTCGACGACTGAGCGTCCATGACCGTCCTGGTCCTCACCTGCGAGGAGGACTTGACCGCGGACATGGTGGTCACGATCCTCCACGACCGCGGTGTCCCGCTCGTCCGCCTCGACCCCGCCGACCTGCCCGGCCGGGTCGCCCTGTCGGCGGACTACGCCCACCACGCCTTCCACGGCTACCTGAAGGCGGACGAACGCATGGTGAGCCTGCGCAGCCTGCGGTCGATATGGGTCCGCCGGCCCGGAACGCCCGGCACCCGCGCCGAGGAACAGTCCGCCTGGCTCGCCACGGAGGCCGAGCACGCGCTCTACGGCATGCTCACCTGCACCCCGGCGCGCTGGATGAACCACCCCGTCGCGGCCGCGCAGGCCCGCTACAAGCCCTGGCAGCTGCACCTCGCCCAACAGAGCGGTTTCACCATCCCGCCCACCCTGATCACCACCTTCCCCTCGGTCGCCCGGCAGTTCGCGGCCACCCACCGCGACCTCGTGGTGAAGTCGGTCTCCGGCAAACACCCCGGCGAACCCCCGATGGTGCTGCCCACCACGCGGATCGGCCCGGACGTGGACTTCACCGGAGTCGCCGCCTCCCCCACGCTGCTCCAGCGCCACATCCACAAGCAGGCCGACATCCGGCTCACCTGCGTCGGCGGCCGGCTCTTCGCCGCCCGGAAGCAGGCCGATCCGGACGAGGTCGACAGCCGTTTCACCCAGAACGCCGCCTGGAAGCCCACCGAGGTCCCCGACACGGTCCGGCGCTCGGTCGCCGCGTACCTGCGCCTCGCCCAGATTTCCTACGGTGCCTTCGACTTCGCGGAGGACCGGGAGGGGGCCTGGTGGTTCCTCGAATGCAACCAGGGCGGACAGTTCGGCTTCGTCCAGCTCGACACCGACCAGCCCATCGCCCAGGCCATCGCCACCTGGCTGGCGGAGGAACCCGCGTGACACCGGCACCCGCCCCGTCGGGCCCGGCGGCCCGGTGACCGGCTCGTCGGGCGCGTCGAAGGCGATCAGCGGACCCATACGGCGATTGTCGCCCGTCCGGGGCGCCGAGTGGGGGTGGGACGGTACGGCGAGTGTGGAGGGACGGTGTGCCACCCGGTGCGAAATCTCCCGAGCAGGTCGTCTAAGGTCGTCGCGGCACCGATGAGGGGAGCGGGTATGGCCGGCTGGCCGGTGACACTCGACCGGGCCGGGATCATGGACCCCTCGCTCCGGCGCGACTACACCGAACAGCGCCGTCTGGTCGCGCGGTTCGCCCGCGCCGAGTACACCGCGGTGCGGTTGCTGCTGCCCCCTGTACTGGTCCCCGACGTCCTCGCCGCCACGGCCTTCATGCACCACACGGACGACCGGATCGACCAGGGGCCCGTGGCGGAACGTGCCGCGGCCCGCACCGCGTGGGACGAGCAGGTGCGGACGGCGCTCGCGGGCGGCCCGACGGACGAGCCGTTGTTGCGCGCGCTACGGCACACCGTCACCCGGCATCCACAACTGGAGCCACACGTACGGGAGTTCCTGGCGGGGGCGGCGGCGGACGTGGACTGGTCCGGGTTCGCCACCGAGCGGGAATTCCAGGACTACATCGACGCCTATTCGCTGCCCGCCTTCATGCTCCTCACCTGCCTGCTCGCGCCCGACACCGGCACCGAGGCGTACGTGGCGGGCTGCCGCAGCTTCATCGAGGCGATGCAACGCCTCGACTTCCTGGACGACATCGCCGAGGACCTGTCCCACGGGCGGCTCGGCATCCCGCAGGACGCCCTGGCCCGGCACGGGCTGACCCACCGGGATCTGGCCGAGGCCGGTCCCGCCGCCCGTACCGCCTTCGCGGCCCTGGTGCCGCAGCAACTGGCCCTGGCCCAGGACGGATTGGCGGCCTCGTACGACCTGGTCGAGCGGGTGGCGGCACCCGGCCGGCCGCTCGTCCGCGCGCTGCTGACCCTGCAGGAGCTCCGGGTGCGCACGGTGCGACGGAAGGGCGCGGCCCTGCTCACCGGCGGCACCCGGCCGCCGGTCGTCGGTGCGCTGGGCCTCCTGGCCCGGGAATACCGGACGGCGCGCAGCCAACGGCTTCCCGTACGGGCCTGAGGCCGGCCGCCGCCCGGGCGCGGCCGCTGGTTTCCGGCTACCGCAGCAGCCACTTGCCGGTCATCGCCATCACCTCCGCGCGGTCGCGCGGGCCGTGGTCGGCGGCGATGAAGTGGTTGCCGATCCGCAGGGAGAAGGCGAGCAGGCTGCGCACCTCGACCTCGTCCTCGTCGGCGCAGAGCGAGCCGAACAGTGAACGCAGGTACGCCATGCGCCGGTTGTCGACGCGCCGCAGCCGCCGGGCGACGGCCTCGTCGCGCCGGGCCCAGTCGCGGACCGCGAGGTCGGCCGCGGTGCCCCGCAGCGGCCCCTCCGTGGACGACGAGGCGATCGCGAACAGCCGCTCCAGCTTGGCCCTGGCGTCCCCGCCGCCGCTCTCCACCTGCTCGATCACCCCGTCGGTGACCGCCTGCTCCCAGGCGTCGAGCATCTCGGTGAGCAGGGCCTCCCGGTTGCTGAAGTACCCGTAGAAGCCGCCCTTGCTGACGCCGAGGGCCTGCGCCAGCACCTCGATCCGGACCGCCTCGGGGCCGCCCGCGGCGAGCGCGCGCAGGCCTTCCTCGATCCACTTGCCGCGCGGCGTGCGCGTCACGCCCATGCCGTGTCTCCTCTCACTTCCCACCCGGCCTATACGGCACCGTACAGACCGGTGCTAGCCTAGATCTATACGCCACCGTATAGATAACCGTATGGACAGGGGCCGGCCATGAGACTCCCCAGCACAGCGCACACCTCCCGTCCCTGGCGCATCCATGAGATCGCCGGGGACTTCCAGGTCGAGGACGTATGGGCGCTCCCGACACCCGGCGGTCCGGACGATCTCGCGCGCCTGGTACGCCAGTTCACCGGCGACGTCCCCGAACGCGGGACCCACCACTTTTCCCTCGTCCCGCGGACGCTCTTCGCCGCGCGTTGGGCGCTCGGGCGCCTCTTCGGGTGGGACAAGCCGGTCGCCGGTCCCGGCAGCCGGAAGTGGACGCTGCGGGACCGGCTGCCGGCCGACCTCCGCGACGGCCCGCGGGGGCCCGACCTCCGCGCGGTGCCGTTGACCTCCGTCTACCTGACGCACGACGAGTGGGTCGCCGAGCTCGCCAACCGGACCGTGCAGGCGGTGATGCACATCGGCTGGGTCCCGGACGGCGCCGACGGCTACCGCGGGCAGATGGCCGTCCTCGTCAAGCCCAACGGACTGTTCGGCGCCCTCTACATGGCGGCCATCAAGCCCTTCCGCTACCTGGGCGTCTACCCGGCACTGTTCCGCGGGATGGGCCGCAGGTGGCAGCAGGGCTGACGCGCCGGACCTCGTGCGGACCGCCTCGTCAGCCGCCGTCGCGCGGCCCGGCGGTGCGGTCGCGCCGGGCCGGGCCGGGACGAGCGCACCGAGCATCAGGACGGCGGTGACCGCGAAGGCCGCCGGATAGCCCGTCCAGCCGGCGACCACCCCGAAGCCGGCCGCGCCCACGCCCATGCCCGCGTCGTACGCGACGTTCCACAGCGCGCTCACCGTGCCGTAACCGGAAGCGGGCACCCGGGCGTACATCAGCGTCAGGGTGGCGTTCTGGAGGATGCCGAATCCGGTGCCGAAGACGGCGACCCCGGCGACCACGGCGGCCGGACTGTCCGTCAGCACGAGGCCGAGCGTCCCGGCCGCGGACAGCAGCAGACCGGGCAGCACCAGCCGGGAGGGGCCGTGCCGGTCGCCGTACCTGCCGGCGACCCAGCGCGCGACGACCGCGGCGAGCGGCTGGACGAACAGCACCACCGCGACGACCCCGGCCGAGCCGGACGCCACCGCTCGACCAGCTCGCCCTGGCGAAGCTGATCGAATCCGGCAGGTACGACCGGCAGCTGCGCCGGATGCGGACGGTCCACGCGGCCCGCCGGGACGCCCTGGTGACGGCACTGGCCGCCCATGCTCCCGGCATCGCGTTCACCGGCCTGGCAGCCGGCTTCCACGCCGTGGCCCACCTCGCACCCGGGACCGACGAGCAGACCCTGATCGCCGCCGCCCGTACCCGGTCCGTCGGCCTCCACGGCATGAGCGCCTGCCGCTCGACCGGCGCCACCGCACCCGCCCAACTGGTCCTGGGCTTCGGCGACCTCGGTGAGCGCGCCATTACCGCCGGTATCGCCGCGGTCGGGGACCTGCTGTGCGGACCGGGCCGAGCGCGGCCGGCCAGGACGGATTCCTGCCCTTCCGCCGGTCGGCCCGCACTCTTCCTGATCGGACCGCCCCGAACTGGGCATCCTCATACGTGACCGCCTCGGTAGCATTGCCGCGGCGAGGAAGATCGCGAGCGGCCGGCGGCCGACTCGCGCGGACCGGACCGGGGCGACACCGCCCCGGTAAGTCGTCAGAAGGGACTGGGGTTTGCGTACCACCGAGGCGGCAGCACGGGAGCGCATCGCGGCAGTGCTGCGCACGGAGGCCGACGACATCGCCGACCGCTGGGTGCAGTTGCAGTTGGCCCGGGCGGCCTCGGGGGACGGCGTGGGGGAGAGCGCACTGCGCGAGGAGGCCGACGCACTGCTCGGCGCCCTGCTCGCCGGACTGGAAGGTGACCTCCCGGTGGAGCGGGTCTTCACCGGCCACCAGGCGCTGCGGCAGGCGGTGTCCGACCTCTCGCTGCGCCGGGCCCGCAACGGCGTGAGCCCCACCGTCACCGCGCTGGCGGTGATGGCGCTGAAGGAGGCGCTGCTGGAGGCCGCACAGCGGCACAGCGCGGACGGCGACGAACTCTTCGCCGCGTCCCTCCTGGCCAACCGTCTGCTGGACACCGCCGGCGCGCTGTCCTTCGAGACCTACGTCGACGGCCGGGAAGAGATCATCCGCAGGCAGAGCCGGCAACTCCTCGAAGTCTCCACGCCCGTGGTGCGGTTGTGGCGGCAGGTCCTCGCCGTCCCCCTGATCGGCACCCTGGACACCGCCCGCACCCAGGTCGTCATGGAGAACCTCCTGGAGGCCATCCAGGAGCACGAGGCGCTGGTCGCCATCATCGACATCACCGGTGTGCCCACCGTGGACACCGCCGTGGCCCAGCACCTGATGCAGACCGTCAACGCGGTACGGCTGATGGGCTCGGACTGCGTGATCAGCGGGATCCGGCCGCCGATCGCCCAGACCATCGCCCAGCTCGGCATCGACCTGTCCACCATCCTCACCCGCGCCACCCTCGCCGACGCGCTGGCCGCCGCGATCCAGCTCACCGACGCCGCGCCGGCCATGACCGCACCGGGAGCGGAGCGATGACCAGCCCGCCCGCCACCGGAGTGCCCATCCTGCGCCTCGGGGACGTCCTGGTCACCGGACTCCTCAACGAGCTCGACGACGAGGCCGCCGTGCTCTTCACCAGCGAGCTCACCGAGCGGATCGCCACCGAAGGGGCCCGCGGGGTACTGATCGACATCTCCCGGCTGGAGATCATCGACTCCTTCGTCGCCCGCATGCTGATGGAACTGACCACCACCGCACGCCTGTTGGGCGCCCGGGTGATCGTGGCCGGCATGCGCCCGCCGGTGGCCATCACGCTCGCCGAACTGGGACTGCAGCTGACCGGGGTGGAAACCGCCCTCAACGCGGAACAGGGCATGGCGGCCCTGGGCTGGCACCAGAGCCCGGCGCCGCCCGGAGAGGCTCGCCGTGACCGGCGCCGGTGACGGGGGCACGACCGTGCTCGGGGACGCGGAGCGCCGCGCGGCCAACGGCGAGGCCGTCGCCGGGTCGGCCACGTACGGCGTGCGCAGCGAACAGGACCTGCTGACGGTCCGGCATGCCGTGCGGGCCGCCACCCGCCGGGCCGGCTTCAGCATCGTCGACCAGACCAGGGTCGTCACCGCCGCCAGCGAACTCGCCCGCAACGCCTACGTGCACGGCGGCGGAGGAACCCTCACCATCGACTACCCGACCCGGCGGGACGCGGTCGGCCTGCGGCTGACCGTCACCGACGACGGCCCCGGCATCGACGACGTCCCCACCGCGCTCGCCGACGGCTACACCACCGGCTCCGGACTCGGACACGGCCTGGGCGGCGCCCGGCGGTTGATGGACGAATTCGACATCCGTACCGAGGTGGGCGGCGGGACGACGGTGACGGCCACGCGGTGGGCCGTACGGTGACCGCTCCGCCGCCCACGGCGTGCGTCCCCATCGACCACTACAGCGCCGTCCACGTCGCCGCGGAGACCGCCCGCGCACTGGCCCGGGACTGTGCGCTGCCCGCACCGCTGCCCGACCAGGCCGCCGTCCTCGCCTCCGAACTCGGCAGCAACCTCGCCAAACACGCGGTCAACGGCGCCCTGTACGTGCAGCGGACCCCGCTCGGCGACGGCGTGGAGATCCTCGCCGCCGACCGCGGACCGGGCATGCCCGAGCTGGGGCGGTGTCTGGCCGACGGCTACACCACCACCGACACCCTCGGCGCGGGCCTGGGCGCGGTCGGCCGGATCGCCACCACCTTCACGATCCGCAGCGCGCCCGCCGACGGTACGTTCGCCTGCGCCCGGCTCACCCCGTCCGCACATCTGGCCAACGACCTGCACGGACTCGGGGCGGTCTGCCTCCCGGCCGCGGGTGAACGGCTCAGCGGTGACGCCTGCGCCGTCGCCGACGGGCCGGACACCCGCACCACCCTCGTCGTCGACGGACTGGGCCACGGCCCGCAGGCCGCCGAGGCCGCACAGCTCGCGGTGCGCACCTTCCGGCGCGAGCCGCACGGCCCGCTGCCCGACATCCTGCACGCCGTCCACCGCGCCCTGCGGCACACCCGCGGCGCCGCTGTCGCACTGCTGCGGTTGCACCCGGACCGCGCCGAGTACTGCGGGGTCGGCAACGTCCGCGCCCTGGTCGTCACCCCTGACCGCGTCCACCACCAGCTCACCGGGCAGCCCGGCGTGGCCGGCCTGAACCTGCCCCGCGCCCATCCCCGCGAGCTGCCCATGGAGGACGGGGCCACCGCCGTGCTCCACACCGACGGCGTGGACCACCGCTGGACCCGCACCCCGCCGCCGTTCCTGCTGCGCCTGCCGCCGCCCCTGCTCGTCACCGCCCTGGCCCACGGCCACCGCCGTACCAGTGACGACGCGACCGTCCTTGCCGCCAACCGCTACCAGAGACCCTCGTGACCCCACGCGTACTCCACACCCTCCCGGCGCTCCAGCAGGCCGTCCGCGGGCTGGCCGAATCCAGTGCGCTGCCCGTCGAGACCCGGGCCCGTCTGGTGCTCGCCGTGAGCGAATCGGCCGGTGCCGCGCTCGACGCCGGCCAAGCGGTGACCCTGGAGGTCACCCGGGAGACCGGCCGGGGCCGGGCCGCCGCGCCCGCCCTCGTCCTCACCCTCCGCACCCCGGGCGCCGCCCGCCCGCCGCGCACCGGGCACTCCCCGCTGCCGGCCCGCACCGGATCCGACGGGTCACTGACCTGGCGCGTCCCGCTCACCGACCCCGGCAACGGTCCGGAACCGCACCGCCCGCACGGCGCCGCCGACACCGCGGCGACCGAGACCGCCGCGCTGGAGGAGGAACTGCGGGCCGCTCTCGGCCGCGTGGACGCCCTCGTGGCCGAAAAGCGCCGGCTGACCGAGGAGCTGGAGGAGACCAACACCGGCGTGCTGGCCCTCTACGTCCAGCTCGAAGAGCGCGACGAGCGGCTCCGCAACGCCCACGGCCAGACGCTGCGCGAACTTGAGGACGCCCTGCGGCCGCCGCCGCTGACCCTCGACGGCCTGGAACTCGCCGTCCATTACGCACCGGCCGGCACCGACGCCCCCACCGGCGGAGACCTCTACGACTGGTTCCTGCTGCCGGACGGCACGGTGCACATCACCATCGTCGACGCCCTCGGCCACGGCGTACGCAGCACCCGCAGCGCGCTCAACGTCACCCACGCGGTCCGCACCCTGGCCCTCGAAGGCCACCCGCTGGAATCGATCGTGGCGCGCACCCACGAGATCCTCACCCCCTTCGACCCCGAGCTGATGGCCACGGTCCTGCTCGTCCGGCTCCACCCCGCCACCGGCGAACTGCAGTTGGCCAACGGCAGCCACCCGCCGGCGCTGGTGGTCCGCCGCGACGGGACCGCGGAATTCCTGGAGGTCCGCGGCCGCGGCGTGGGCTTCCCGCTGCCCGGCAGCGAACGGCTGCTGCGGACCCGGCTGCACGAGGAGGACCTGCTCGTGCTCTACACCGACGGCCTCACCGAAAGCCGCCGGGATCCGCTGGAGGGCGAACAGCGGCTGATCCAGAGCGTGTTACAGCACCGGCACCGCCCGATAAGAGAAATCCCCGGTGCCCTGGCGGAGGACATGCACGCGGTCATCCTGCACTCCGACGACACCCTCGCACTGACCCTCCGCCGGGCCCCGCAGCCGGGGTAGGCAGCCGGGGTGGGCTGGAGCACCTCCGGTGCTCACGGGTGGGCGCTCACCGCTCCCGTCGGCGGCACGGGATCAGCGCGTGCACCGTCTTGCCCTGGTCGGTCAGGCACACCGACGTGGCGATCGCGAGCCGCTGGACCATCGGCCAGCCGAAACCCCCGGTGTCGCCGTCGACATCGGGCACCCGTCCCACGGGCGGATCGCTGGACGCGTCGGTCACGCCCACCGCGAGCGCATCGCCGCAGACGGCCAGCCGCAGTGAGAACGAGGAACCGGCCGCGTGCCGTACGGAGTTGGTGACGAGCTCGCAGACCACGAGCACCACCGCGTCGGCGGCGCCGGCGTCCAGCGGGGGCCGCAGGCCCGCCAGGAACTTCCGGGTGACCTCGCGCGCGGTGGCGGCCGCCCTGGGCCGCCTGGCCATCGTCGTCACCTGTGCCGACGGCGAGGGGGCCGACGGCGTCATGCCGTGGTGCCGGGCCGTGGTGCTGCTCAACAGGATCACCTCGTTCGTGTCGTCCTTGAGACGGGCCACCGGGCCGCCACATCGTCCTCCGCGCACGCTTCCGGTCCGCCGGACGGTGACCGCCCAGCAAACCCGTGTGTCATACACGGAGAGTCACTCCTCTCGTGCTTCCGTTCCAGCGCAGGTCAAGGGCATGGCTCTGACCTGGTGTTCCGTCAGCCTCTTCGATTGCAGATCCTTACTACCCTGGTCACCCTGCGTTAATCCGCCCGTGGGTAAGGGATCACCAGAGCCTGTCGATCGTCCCCGGATACAGCGCGAGACGGGCATGCCGGAACGCGGCGCGGTGCCGCCGGGCCCCGGCGGAGAAGAAGTCGGCCATGGTGACCTTGTCGAAGGGCGGCCGGTCGCTCGGGAGGGGACACTGCGGCGTGCCGCCGATGAGATGGGTGCCGGGCAGCAGCCGCCAGCCCGCGCTCCGGTAGAAGGGTTCGAGGGGCCGGTCACAGGTGAACACGCCCAGATCCAGGCCGGCATCGGCCATGGCCGTACGGGCGGCGGCCACCAGCCGTCGGCCGTATCCCCTGCCGCGTACGGCGGGTCGGGTCACGACGGTGCTCAGCCCGCCCGCCCGGTAGCGCCGGCCGGCGTGTACCAGCGGCTTGGACAGCACGTCCAGCGCCGCCACCACTGTGCCGTCGTCGACGAGCAGCATCGAATGGGGGTCCAGCGCCGGATCGTGAGTGAGAGCGTCGCCGAAGGCGGGGGAGGGTTCGGCCGGGGGCCATGCCTGGTGCTGGAGGTCCAGGACCTGCGTGCGCAGGGTGGCCGGGGTGTCCGCTTCCGGGAAGCACAGGATCTGCATGCGGTGATCGTGCCTGGCCCCACTCCGTACCGAAAGCGCGTTTCGCCCGCGGGCGGCTCAGGTCCCCAGACAGTCGACGAACGACACCCGCCCGCCCGCGCCCTGGATGAAGTCCCGCGCGGGGTGGTTGCGCAGCAGGCACATGTCGTAGCGGGCCTTGGGGCCGCCGTCGCCGTCCTCCTCGTAGAAGTGCTTCCCGGACAGCTGGCACGAGTCGTAGCGCACCAACGGGCCCCGGGGGCCGATGCGGTAGCGGTGCGGGCGGCTGGCCCCGGCGAACGGCTTGAAAGCGTGCGCGGTGTCGTCACAGTCGTTGAAGTGCACCGTGCCGCTGTCCCAGGCGCAGTCGATCACGACGGTGTCCGGGCCGCGCACCTCGAAGCGGATGTCCTCGGCGTGGAAGCGCTGGACGGAGTCGTGGTGCGGGCCGCGGGGGAAGCGGAAGAAGGTGCTGGTCCGCCCGTAGTCGGGGGAGTTGCCGGGGCGGCGCCCGGTGATGATGTACGAACCGCCGCGGCACGTGACCGAGCCCCCGTAGGGGAATTCCAGGAAATTCCCCCAGGAGTACTCGACCTTCATGTCGGTGAACCAATAGTTGAGGAACTGGTCCTGCTGCGACTGGTCCGGCGACTTCTGCGACAGCCCGGAGTAGAGGAACGCCTTGCGGTAGGAGCCGCCCACCCGGCACGCGTCCCACCGCATCTCCGAGTTGGTGTTGCTGCCGTCGAGGGCCAGCCCGTAGGTCCACTCCCCGGTCCACTCGCACTCGGAGAAGCGGTAGTCCTGGGCCTGGCCGGTCGAGAACGAGTAGAAGAACGACGCGCCGGGCGTGCCGGAGCGGAAGGCGAGCTGCTCGAACATCACATTCGCCCAGCCGTCCTCGTTGCGGCACAGGTAGGCGTCCTCGGCCCGGGACGGCGCGAAGATCAGCTGCGTCATCCGCTTCCCGGCCCCGCGGAATCGCAGTCCGTTGGCCTTGAGCTTGCCGGCCGGCGCGTCGAGGAGCGCATGCGGCGACCGGATGAGGTACGTCCCGGCCGGAATGTCGATCACGGTCCGGCCGATGTGGTCCCAGACCCGGCCGGCCGCGTAGGCGTAGGCCCGGGCGAACGCACGGCTGTCGTCGGTGCGGCCGTCCCCCTTGGCGCCGCAGTCCGCCACCACGTCGATGACGTCCTTGCCCTTGGGCTTGCGGCCGGTGACCAGCGGGCCCGTCGGGGCGTTGTCGGACGGCTGCCGGTCGGGCGCGGAGTCACAGCCGGCCAGGGCGGCCGCGAGCGCGGCGGCCGTACCCGCCAGCACCGTCCGGCGGCCGGCGCCACCGTTTGACGGAGAGGTCCTGCCTGCCATGATGTGCTCCTCCGGGGGGTCCATTTCAACGAGTGGGGGGACATGAGTCAGTTCGGATATGCGCTCAGGGAACTGTCGGCGGCCCAGAAATCCGCGAAGGGGGTGTCCCTGTATTCGCGTTATGTGAACCGGCCGGCCGGGCGGATACTCGCCGCGGCGGGCCATCAGCTGAAACTCACGCCCAATCAGGTCACGCTCATCAGCGCGGCCGTGACCTTCGCCGGGGTGGTGATGATCGCGGCCCTGAAGCCCTCGTCCGCCGCGGCGCTCGGAATCGTCGCGGCACTGGGCCTGGGATTCGCACTGGATTCGGCCGACGGCCAGCTCGCCCGGTTGACCGGGGCCGGCAGCGCCGCGGGGGAGTGGCTCGACCATGTCGTCGACTGCGCGAAGATGCTCGCCGTCCACATGGCCGTACTCCTCGCCTTCTACCGTCACTTCGGATTCTCCGACCCGGTGTTCCTGCTGCTGCCGGTGGCCTTCCAATTCGCCGCGGTGATGGTCTTCTTCGGCGGAATCCTCACCGACCAGCTCAAGCGCGCCGAGCGGCTGCGGAACGGCGCGGAACGGCCCGCCGCGGCACCGGTGTCCACCCTGCGCGCGGTGGCCCTGCTCCCCGTCGACTACGGCGTGTTCTGCGCGGCGTTCCTGCTCTTCGGCAGCCGTGACCTGTTCGTCGCGGCGTACTGCGCGCTGCTCGTCGCCCATCTCCTCTTCATGGTGGCGTTCCTCGTCAAGTGGTACCGGGAACTGTCCGTCCCCGTGCGCTGACGAACGGGAACGAGGCAGCGGGGCATTCCCCGGAAGAACTCCGGGGAATGCCTCCGCCCACCTCTGCCGGCCTCCCGTACTACGCCGAATTCGCCAGCCCGTCGAGCGCCTTGCGCAGCAGTGTGCTCGACGTGTGCACGGTGTAGGGGAAATAGATCACCTCGACGCCGACCGCCGCGAAATCCCGTTCGAGCTTGTCACCCTTGCTCGTTCCCCGCCAGTCGTCGCCCTTGAAGAGGACATCGAACCGGACCTGCTGCCAGGTCACCAATTTGTCCGGCACGGTTTCCACGAACGCCGCGTCCACGAACCGGACGCTGCGCACGATCTCCAGCCGCTCGGTGAGCGGAATGACCGGTGCCGTGCCCTTGGCCTGCTCGGCCATTTCGTCCGAGACGACCCCGGCCACGAGATAGTCGCACTGGCTCTTGGCATGCCGGAGAATGTTCAGATGCCCTATGTGGAACAAGTCGTAGACCCCGGGTGCGTACCCCACGCGGTGCGTCATGTGCTCCCCAGTCGGCGAACGGTCAGTACTTGGCGGTGACGTTGACCGGGCCGTTGCGGCCCGAGACGTTGGTGCCGTCGGTGACCTCCAGCGAGTAACGGTGCGCCGAGCCGGGCTCCACGGTGTCCGTGAAGCTCATGTCCGGCCGGTTCCAGTAGCGCGAGTCCTTGGTGAGCGAGGTCAGATACACCCCGTCCCGGTAGAGCTTGTACGTCAGCACGCCGTTGTCCCGGTCCCACGAGGCCTTCCAGGTCAGCGTGATCTTCCCGCGCGACGGGCTCGACCCGCTCATCAGCGGCACCTGCGGCGCACCGGTGTCCGGAGCCGCCGCGAACCGCGTCAGGCCCTGCTGCGGCGCGTCGTTGACGGTGGTGAACTCGCCGCCCGCCCACAGGATCCCGTCCGCCATGGTCAGCGCACGCGGGCCGATCTGCTCGCCGATCCCGTCGTTGGTGTCCGGGAACCACGGCAGGATCGTCTTGTCCGCGATCGACTGGGCGAGGAAGTGCTGCCGGTTGCCGATGTCGGAGAAGCCGCCCGGGGTGTCGGAGCAGTTGTGCGCGTGCGACCCGCTGTAGAGGACGCCCTTGTACGGCAGCACGGCCTGGGTGGCGCCCAGACAGGTGTCCTTCCAGATCTGCCCGCCGTCCGACAGCCGGCCGGCGATCCGCCCGTCGAAGACCCCGCCGCCGGTGCCCTCGGCGCCCAGATAGAAGTTGGTGCCGTCGTTGACGAGCGCCTTGACCGCCGACCTGCTGGGGATCCAGCCGGTGAAGGTGTTGACGACCTTGCCGGTGGTCGCGTCGAGCCCGGCCAGCGCGTGCACGCTCAGCAGACTGCCGTTCACCGAGGTGAACCGGCCGCCGATGATGACCTTGTTGAGCTTCGGGGCGACCGTGATCGCGTTCACCCCGGGCGTCGGGTCGTTCGGGATCGACGAGCCCCGGATCGTCGCCTTGAACGGCAGCAGCGCACCCGTCGGACGCAGTGCGGCGACCCGCTCGCGGGTCTGCCCCTGGACCTTGTCGAACTGCCCGCCGATGTAGACCGCGTCGTCGGTGACGTCGAGGGCACGCACGGTCGAGCTGACCGTGGGCTTCCAGTCGTCGCCGATCGTGCAGTCCGCGGTGTTGAGCGAGGCGGTGTTGGAGCGCCCGACCGGGCCGGCCTTGCCGAACGAGCCGCCGATGTAGATCAGCGAACCGTCGGGCGAGGCCTTCATCGCCCGGATGGTGTTCTCACCGCCGCTGAACGCCGGGGCGCAGGCGAGCGGTTGCCCGGTTTTGGCGTCGAAGGCCGCGAAGTTCCTACGGGCGAGCTCACCGCTGCCGGGGGCCGCACCGGGCGGCCGGATGTGATCGAACCGGCCCCCCACGTAGACGATGCCCTTGGCGTACGCCAGGGACCACACGATGCCGTCGGTCTGCCAGGTGCTCAGCGGATCGGCGGTCAGTGTGGCCTCGCCGTTGGCCTGGGCGGGACCGGCGGCGAGCGCGGTCGAGGCGGTGCCGAGCACCGCGGCCGCGAGGAAAAGATGGATGGGTCTGCTTCGTTGGCGCACAGGTCCCCCCTGGAAGCATGGCGCGAGCAATAAATGTTGTCGGGACAGGAAGCGCGAACGAGTTGATTTCCGTGTGGAATTGCGACCAGCGTTCACCGTGAGTTTTCCGAACTGCGCTTGCGCAGCGCACCGAAGAACTCCCCTACCCCCAGCGGCAAACGATAGCGCCAGACGAGGGCGCCGAACGCCCCGATTGAAAAAACCATTGCGAAAAGCACAGCGGCCACGCTGTCCCCCCATAGCGCCCGCATACCGAACGCCCCGCACGACACCGCTCCGAGCCCGGCCAGCGCGGCCAGCACATAGCCCCGGTCCACGGTGCGGAACCCCAGCCGCCGGCGGACCAGCAGCGCCGAGACCCCGTTGTCCACGACGATCGCCAGCCCCCAGGACACCGCGGCGCCCAGCACCCCGTACCGCGGCACCAACCACACCCCGCTGCCCACCTGGACCACGAACGCGGACCCCGCCACGGCAAGGTTCGCCACGCTCCGCCCGGCCATCAGCAGCGCGGTCTGGGCGTTGCCCACCCCGACGTTGACCGCCGCGGCCACCGCCAGCACCACCAGCCCCGGCGCGCCGTCGGCGAAGCCGTTGCCGAACACCGACAGCACGGTGCGCGGAAAGGCCGCGAGCAGCACGAACACCGGCCAGGAGAACAGGGCGATCCACCGCGTCGAGTGCCGGTGCAGCCGCTGTGCCGCGTCCGCGTCACCGCCCGCCAGCAGCCGGCTGATCTGCGGCGCCACCGCCAGCCGGACCGCCAGTTGCAGCAGCGTCCCGGCGGTGATCAGCCGCCCGATCGCCGTGTAGACGCCGGCCTCCGCGCTCGTGCCCAGCACCGACAGCAGGATCACGCCGATCCACACCGCGGCGATGTCGAACAGCGACGACACCGCACGCGGTCCCGCGAACGCCCAGAACTCCCGGATCCGCGGCGGCGGCCGGCCCGTTCCGGGATGCGCCCGCCGGGACCGCCGCAGTGAGATACCGGCCGCCACCGCGCCCAGCACCCCGGGCAGCAGCCAGGCCGCCCAGACCCCGGAGACGCTCGGCGCCCACAGCACCAGCGGCACCGCCAGGAGCACCCGCAGCACCGGCTTGCCGATCTGCTCCACGCCCACGAACGGCACCACCGACCCGTACCCCCGGGTCGCACCGAGCAGCACCAGCGTCACCGTCGTCACCGGCAGGAACACCGCACACAGCCGGAGCACGGCACCGGCCTGCCCCGGGTCCAGTTCGGGCAGCAGCCGGCCGGCGAGCCCGGGGGAGCACAGCAGCACCGCGGCCCCGGCCCCGCTCGCCACCAGCGCGGGCAGCACCGCGGTCCGCAGCAGCCCCGGCACCCCGGACCCATCGGTCAGCTCCAGGTCCTGGGAGACGAAACGGACCAGCGCGGTGTCGGCCCCGAGCTTCAGGGCGTTGCTCAGGATGGTGAAGGCCGCGACCGCGGTGAAGACCGCACCGGCCCCGCGGGCCCCGAGCCCCTGTGTGACGACGGCCACCAGCAGGAACCCGAACACCGCGTTCGCCGCGGAACCGGCCAGCGCGAACAGGCTCCCGCGGGCCGTCGTCCGCACGCCGGCCGCACCAAACTCCTTGCGTCGGACGCCGGTTGCCGTCGTCGCGCTGCCCGGGCCCGCCGGGCGGACGCCGGTCACCCGCGCAGCGGTCGGGCATCGGCGGACGCGCCGTCCGCCGCCACCGGGCCGGTGCGCGGAGCCGGCGGACCGGGCCGCACGGACGGTGCCACCACGGTCGTCCGGGGCTGGTGCCGGCCGCGCTTGCGGCGGGTCGGCCCGCCGTCCGTCAGCCGGCGCAGCGACGGGCCCCGGCGCCCCTTGTCCAGCACGGCCCCCAGAATGTGCCCGCCCGCGCCGGTGATCAGCTCCCACACCCGGTCCAGATCGTCCCGGCGCACCTCGTTGAGGTCGCAGACCACCACCACACCGGCGCCCTGCTTGGCGACGGCCAGCCCGTCCGCGTGTGAGAGCAGCGGCCCGGTGACCACCACGACCCGCTCGTCCGGGCCCGACGGCGCGTTGAGCAACCGCGCGAACTGCGGCGAGGACAACACCCGGGCCGGATTGGGGACTTCACGCCCGGGCAGCAGCTCGAACCGGCCGTCCACCCCCGCCTCCACCGCGAGCCGTTCGCCCTCCGCCCAGCTGCCCGGGACCGGCCGGCCGTGACCGGGCCGCAGCGGCAGCCGCTGGGCGAGTCGCGGCGTCCGCAGATCCGCCTCCACCAGCAGGATGTCGTTGCCGATCTCGGCGAACGCGCCGGCCAGATTGACCGCGACCGGCACCGCCTCCGCGTTCTCCCGCGGGGAGACGATCAGCAGGCTGTCCGTACCGGAGAACCGCAGGTCGTGCATGAGCCGGAAGGCGATGGTGCGATAGGCCTCCGCCCGGTTGCCGTGCCCGGACCGGCCCACCTCCAGCACCTGCTCGCCGCCCCGCCGCCGCGGCAGGATGCCCAGCACCGGGGCCCGCAGATTGTCCTGCACGTCCGCCACCGACCGGACCCGCGGCTCCAGCACCGACCGGACCCACGCCGCCAGGATGCCCAGCACCAGCCCCGCCACCGCACCGGCGAGCAGCAGCACCGCCAGCCCGGGGCTGGACGGGAAGGCCGGCGGATCGCCCTTGCGCACGATGTCGCCCGGCGTGGTGTCCAGGGACTTCAGACTGGAGATCCGGCCCTGCAGGTCGGTGATCTGCGACACCAGGTCCCTGCGCTCGGACTCGTCGGCGGCCCGCCCGGCACCGCCGCCCGCGTCCGCGATCCGGCGGTCCAGCACCTTCCGCTGCGCCATGAGCGGCTTCAGCTCGTCCCCGAGCTTGCTGACCGTGGTCTCGATCCGCTGCGCCGCGGTCTCCTGACGGTACGTCAGGTAGGCCTGGACGAACGCGTTGACCAGCGCGGACGCCCGGTCCGCGGAATCCGCGCTGTACTCGAACAGCAGGGTCTGGGTCTCGGGCGGATTGCTCACCCGCAGATCGCGTTGCAGAACGGCCGGATCCGTGCGTTCCCCCAGGGCCTTGGCCGCACCGGCCGCCACCGACGCGCTCTGTGCGATCTGCCGCTCGGTGCCCATGCTGATCTGCTTGTCCGCCGAGACCCCGCCGGCCTCGAACGGCGCGGTGCTGATGGCATGCACCACCACCTCGCCCGTCGCCGTATAGGTCGGGCCGCCCAACACGAACACCGCACCGCCACCGAGCAGGCCCAGAACCAGGCCGAGCAGGATGAACGCCCGGTACCGGAAGAGCCGGCGCAACTGGTCGCGGATCTGGTCCGGTTCCTCCGCGGGCTCGTCGAAGACGCTCACGTACGTGTTCCTCCTGTGCATAGCGACGGTGCGGTGCGGTCCGCCGGGGCCACCGGCTCCGGCGCGGCCGCGGGCGGGGACGGACGCCCCGGCTTGCGGGTGATCAGCAGCGGGATGCACACCAGCAGCGCCAGCGGTCCGACGATCGCCATGAGGCTGCCGCGCAGCAACACCAGCTGGTAGAAGCCGAACGCCGGGACCAGCAGCGCCGCGAGGGTGCCCCGGTGCCGCCGCAGCCGGTGCCGCAGCTCGTCGATCCGCCGCCCCACCGCGCCGATCAGACCGAACACCGCGACGACCGACGGGAACCCGGCCCACATGTACGACTCGATCCACAGCGGTGCGGAGAGGTTCTCGAAGGAGTACCCCGCGTGCCGGGCGAGCAGGATGCCCGCGTCGTCCGGCTTGCCGGGCCACGCGGCGCGCGGCACGAAGAACAGCGGCGGCCCGAGCGCGGCCGTCGGCGTGAAGCCATGGGTGCGGACGTAGTCCACCCCCGTCTCGATCTGCTGGAACGCGTCGTAGTCCCCGTTGGACGTGAACTGCTCGGCCAGCGAGACGATGCGGACCGGCTCCCGCTTGTCGTAACGGAAGTAGTCGCTGTACGGGAACACCACCAGCACCACGGCCGCCACCGCCGCCGCTCCGACCCGGAACGCCCGCGGCCCGCGCAGCCAGGACGCGCCGAAGACCAGCGCCAGCAGCACCGTCCCGGCCCAGAACCGCGGCTGGCTGACGGGATTGTTGACGATCACGTTGACCGCGGCCAGCAGCGGCAGCAACAGCCACCGCAGACCGCGCAGAATCCGGTCGCCGGCCGGGAACCGCGGCACGTGGACCAGTGCCACCAGCGCCCAGAACGCCGGCACCGACAGCAGCCAGGCCGCCATCGCCCGGTCCGCCGACCCCGCCGGCTCGGCGAGCGCCGCCGCCTCGTTGGCCGCCTGCCGGCTGAGGAAGAACGCCGCCAGCCCGCCCTGCTGCGGGATCAGCACCACCGCCAGCAACAGTGCTGCCCCGCACAGCAGCAGCACCCGCCCCGGCGCCAGGCGCCGCGCGAGCAGCGGTTCGAGGACCGCGGACCCACGGCCGGCCCGCCAGGCGGCCACCGCCGACCCCGCGCTGTACGCCAGAAGTCCCGTCTCCACCAGCGCGGTGGAGACGAACGCGGAGTGCGCATCGACCACGAACCCGCGTGGATACGCGTCCGTGGCGAGCATCGCCAGCGGCGCCAGCCCCAGCCACACGTACGAGAACAGCCAGAAACCGAACGCGATCAGCCGGGCCCGGACATCCGTCAGCACCCGCGCCAGCGCCGCACCGGTGTGCACCACCACCACGAGTTGGACGGCGAGCGCGGCACCGAAGCGGGCGTCCAGCGACCGCAGCACCAGCAGCGGCAGCAACACCACCAGCAGCAGCGCCCAGCAGCCCAGCGCGGCCACCGCACGCCCGGGCCCGCCGGCCGTCCGACGCCCCGCCCTCACCCGCCCACCTCCCCCAACTCCCCTGCAGCGGCCCACAATCTAAGCGACATCGGATGACAAGAGTGGCTTCGGGACACAATCGCAACCCAATTCACAGTCCGGGACGCCCTGACCACTTCTACGATGACCGGCACACCCAGAGGGGGGCATACGTGGAAGACTCGTTCGACGGACGGCGCGTGCTGGTCGTCTCGACCAACTACGCACCCGAGCACACCGGAATAGGGCCGTACTCGACGCAAGTGGCCGAGCACCTCGCCGCGTCCGGGGCCGACACCCATGTCCTCGCGGGCCTGCCGCACTACCCGTCCTGGCGGGTGGCGGAGGGCTACCGCGGCCGCTGGCGGATGCGGGAGCACCGCGGCGGGGTGACCGTGCACCGCCGGCGGCACACCGTACCGGCCCGGCAGACCGCCGCCCGGCGGGCGCTGTTCGAGGCGAGCATCCTGGCGCACGGCGTGCTGGCACCGCCGCCGGTCCGGCCCGATGTGGTGCTCACCCAGATGCCCACCCTGGCCGGGGGAGTGCTGGGCGGCCGGCTGGCGCGGCGGGCCGGGGTGCCGCATGTCGTGGTCGTCCAGGACCTGATGGGCGCGGCCGCCGAGCAGAGCGGCATCCAGGGCGGGGGCCGGGCCGCGGCCCTGGCCGGAGCCGTCGAGGCCCGGGTCCTGCGCGGCGCCGCCGTCGTCGGGGTGGTGCACGAGTCGTTCGTCGCCCGGGTCACGGCGATGGGCGTGCCCCGCGAACGGATCCACGTGGTGCCCAACTGGACGCACGTGACGGGCCCGCGCGGCGACCGCGAGCGGACCCGGGCCCGGCTGGGCTGGGCGGCCGACGAGACCGTGCTGCTGCACGCCGGCAACATGGGCCTGAAACAAGGGCTGGAGGTGCTGGTCGAGGCGGCCCGGCTCGCCGACCGCGAAGCAGCCCCGGTACGGATCGTGCTCATGGGGGACGGCAACCAGCGCGCCGACCTGCAACGGCTGGGCGCCGGCGTCCGCGCGTTGACCTTCCTCCCGCCGGCCGACGCCGAGGAGTTCCCCGAGGTGCTCGCGGCCGCCGATGTGCTCGCCGTGACGCAGAAGGCGTCCGTGCTCGACATGAGCCTGCCGTCCAAGCTGACCTCGTACTTCATGGCCGGCCGGCCGGTGATCGCCTCGGTGGCGGCCGAAGGCGGTACGGCTCAGGAGGTCCTCCGCTCGGGCGCCGGGACGGTCATCGCTCCGGAGGACCCCAAGGCGCTGCTGGCCGAGGTCCGCGCGCTCGCCGAGGACCCCGTACGGGCCGCCGGGCTGGGCGCCCGCGGTCCCCGCTACGCCGAGGAACGGCTCAGCAGCCGGGCCGGACTGGCGCGGATCACCGCCCTGCTGCGGCTGGCCATGGCCGGCCGGGCCGGCGGCCGTTAGGCCCCGGTCCGTGCGGTACCGGCGGCGGGGCCGGAGCCCCGCCGCCACCCGGCTCATCCGCCTCCCGAGAGGGACCGGTAGTGCTCCTCCAGCCGGTCGGCCACCGCGGCGAGCGAGAACTCCTCGTCCAGCGCCGCCCAGCCGGCCCGCACCACCCGATGCCGCAATTCCTCGTCCTCCAGCAGCCGCAGCACCGCATCGGCCAGCTGCTCCGGCGAACCGTCGGTCACCAGGGCCGCGCCGCGGCGCCGGAGCGCACCGGCGATCCCGCAGCGGTCCGTGCAGACCACCGGCGTGCCGACGGCCAGGGCCTCCAGCACGCTCATCGGGAAGGGCTCCTCGACGCTCGGCAGCACATACACCGCGGCCCGCGCGGTCCGCTCCACCGCGGTCCCGTGGTCCAGCGCCCCGCCGTACGTCACCACCTCGCCGAGCCCCTCGTCGGCGATCAGCCGCCGGACGGCACCGAGCCGTCCCTCGTCCGCGCCGTACACGGGGAACATCACGTCGGGGCGCTTGCGGTGCACCAGCGCCGCCATCCGCACGAACGCCTCGGGCCGCTTACGGGCCTGCAGCCGCGCCAGGAACAGCACCTCGGCCGGCAACCTCACCACCGCCTCGTTCGCCCCCTGCCGCACCCCGTTGTGCAGCCGGACCAGCCGCGGCCCGCGCGGCCCGCGCGGCCCCAGCACCCGCCGCAGCCCGGCCTCCTCCTCGTCCGTGAGCACCAGCGCCGCGGCCGCCCGGCGCAGCAGCGGCACATAGACCCGGTCGAAGAGCCGGGCGACGGCCGACGACCGCGGCTGGACCATGCCGTGCGTCTGCACCACGAACGGCCGGCGGCGCAGTACGGCGACGGCCAGCGCGGCCAGCGACACCAGATCGCGGCCGGCGTGCAGATGCAGGGCGCCGGCCCGGCCCGCGGCCCGCCACAGCAGCGGCAGCAGCCCCGGGTGGAACAGGCCGAGGAACCCCTGTCCCGGGACGAGCGTGCGTGCGGGGCGGGCCCGCAGCGGCACCCCGTCCACGGTGCGCGGCGGGCCGCCCCGGCCGCGCCACAGCGCGATCAGCTCGACCTCGTGCCCGCGCGCGGCCAGTTCGGCCAGCTGCCCGGTGGCCACGCTCACCGGCCCGCCGTACGCGCCGTCGTCGCTGATCAGGGTCACCACATGGCTGATCCTCACCGGGCACCCCCGGTCGTGTGCACGGCCCCCGCGGGCACGTCCCGGTGGGCGACCGCGCCCGCGCCGACCACCGCGCCCGCACCGACGGTGACCCCGCGCAGCACCATGGCGCGGGCGGCCACCCACGCGCCGGGCTCCAGACGGATCGGTCCATTGTCGAACTCGAAGGTGGGCGACCGGCGTTGATGGCTCCCGGTGCACAGCACGGCGCCCTGGGACACACAGACGTCATGGCCGATCGTGATCGGCTCCAGCGTGATCAGCCAGGCGTCCTCGCCCACCCAGACGTCGTCGCCGATGGTGAGCTTCCACGGCCACTGCACCCGGACCCGGTGCCGGATCAGCACCCGGTCACCGACCCGCGCGCCGAACGCGCGCAGCACCCCGGGGCGCAGCCGCGGCGGGAACCACCACTTCACGAAGAACAGGTTGAGCACGGCGAACCAGAGGGCCTGGGTCAGCAGGCCGCGGCCCTTGTCGTAGCCGGCGCCGGTGAAGCCGCGCAGCCGGCGGGCGGTGACGGACGTGGTCATCGGTCCACCCGCACCCGGTGGCCGGAGAGTTCGTCCTCCAGCTGCCGTATGTCGGACTCGACCATGATCCGCGCCAGCTCGTCGTACTGCACCTTCGGCGACCAGTCCAGCAGCCGCTTCGCCTTGGACGGATCGCCGATCAGCGCGTCCACCTCACTGGGCCGCTCGTACTTCGGGTCGAACCGGACGCTGCGCTCCCAGTCCAGCCCCACGCAGTCGAACGCGGCGTGCAGGAAGTCGCGTACGGTCGCGGCCACCCCGGTCGCCACCACGTAGTCGTCGGGCTCGTCCCGCTGGAGCATCAGCCACATCGCCTCCACGTACTCGGGCGCATAACCCCAGTCGCGGACGGCGTCGAGATTGCCGAGATACAGGTGCTGCTGCAGACCCGCCTGGATGCGGGCCACCGCGCGGGTGATCTTCCGGGTGACGAAGGTCTCGCCGCGCCGCGGGCTCTCGTGGTTGAAGAGGATCCCGTTGACCCCGAACAGCCCATACGCCTCGCGGTAGTTGACGGTGGACCAGTAGGCCATCACCTTGGCGCAGCCGTAGGGGCTGCGGGGGTGGAAGGGCGTCGTCTCGTTCTGCGGCGGCGGGGTGGCGCCGAACATCTCCGAGGACGACGCCTGGTACAGCCGGGTCTGCACGCCGCTGGCACGGATGGCTTCCAGCAGCCGCAGCGCACCCAGCCCCGTGACGTCGCCGGTGTACAGCGGGGCGTCGAAGGAGACCCGGACATGGGACTGCGCGCCGAGGTTGTAGACCTCGTCCGGCTGCAGGTCGCGCAGCAGGTTCACCAGCGCGACCCCATCGGACAGGTCGACATGGTGCAGCAGCAGCCGGCGCCCCGGGGTGTGCGGGTCCTGGTAGATGTGGTCTATGCGCTCGGTGTTGAAGCTCGACGAGCGTCTCATCAGCCCGTGCACTTCATAGCCCTTGCTCAACAGCAATTCCGCGAGATACGAACCGTCCTGGCCGGTGATGCCGGTGATCACTGCGGTTTTGGTCATGGCTTCCCCCCACGAGAAACGTTGTTATTTCCTGAAATGGCCGGTGGATGTAACGGTTCCACTGCCACAATCCGGACCATGGATGACTTGCTGCCCCCGCCCGCCCGGGTCTTCGTCGCCGGCCACCGGGGCCTGGTCGGCTCCGCCGTGGCCCGGCGGCTGTCCGCGCAGGGTTACGACGTACTGACCCGTCCCCGCACCGCACTCGACCTGCGCGATGCCGCCGCCACCGCGGACTGGCTGCGCACCGCCCGGCCCGACGCCGTCGTCCTGGCTGCCGCCAAGGTCGGCGGAATCATGGCCAACAGCACCCAGCCGGTGCAGTTCCTGGAGGACAATCTGAGCATCCAGCTCAGCGTCATCGCCGGCGCCCACCAGGCAGGCGTGCGCCGGCTGCTGTTCCTCGGGTCGAGCTGTATCTACCCCAAGCACGCCCCCCAGCCCATCACCGAGGACGCCCTGCTCAGCGGGCCGCTGGAGCCCACCAACGAGGCGTATGCGATAGCCAAGATCGCCGGCCTGGTCCAGATCCGCTCCTACCGACGGCAGTACGGCGCCTCCTTCATCTCCGCCATGCCGACCAATCTCTACGGCCCCGGCGACAACTTCGATCTGGAGACCTCGCACGTCCTGCCCGCACTGATCCGCCGCTTCCACGAGGCGAAGGAACAGGACCGGCCCGAGGTCACCCTCTGGGGCACCGGCACCCCACGGCGCGAATTCCTGCACGTCGACGACCTCGCCGCGGCCTGCGAGCTGCTGCTGCGCCGCCACGACGGCGAGGACCCGGTCAACGTCGGCTGCGGTGAGGACCTCACCATCGCCGAACTCGCCTCCTGCGTCGCCTCCGTCGTGGGCTATGCGGGACGGATCGCCTTCGACCCGTCCCACCCCGACGGCACCCCGCGCAAGCTCCTCGACATCAGCACGATGCGCGCCCTGGGCTGGTCGCCGACCGTCCCGCTCGCGGACGGCATCGCCGCGACCTACGCAGCCTGGCGGTCGCAGCCGGCCCCGGCGTGAGAGGGCCGGGCCCCGGGTGTGCGCACGGCGGCCGCTCCCACGAGCGTCCGCACCGGCCGCACACCCGGGCCGGCCGACCCGCTCAGTACGCACCGCGGCCGTCCAGCACTGCCCGGACCGTACGGGCCAGCACGCCGATGTCCCGGCCGTAGGACCAGTTGTCCACGTAACTCAGGTCCAGCCGCACGGTCTCGTCCCAGGAGAGATCGGACCGCCCGCTGACCTGCCACAGGCCGGTCAGCCCCGGCTTGACCGACAGCCGGCGCAGCTCCGTCCCGTCGTACCGCTCGACCTCCTCGGGCAGCGGTGGCCGCGGCCCCACCAGGGACATATGGCCCGCAAGGACGTTGAAGAGCTGGGGCAGTTCGTCCAGCGAGAGCCGGCGCAGCACCCGGCCCACCCGGGTCACCCGGGGATCTCGCCGGATCTTGAACATCGCCCCGTCGTGCTCGTTCGCCGACTCCAGCGCGGCCCGCATCCGGTCGGCGGTGGCGACCATGGTGCGGAACTTCCACATCCGGAAGGGCCGCAGATCGCGGCCCACCCGTATCTGCCAGTAGAAGACCGGGCCGGCGGAGGTGAGCCGGATCGCCGCCGCCACCATGGCGAACAGCGGGGCGAGCAGCACCAGCAACAGCAGCGCCCCCACCCGGTCCGTGGTCTGCTTCAGCAGTACCGGCAGCCCCCGTCGTGCCGCCGGGTCTATGTGCATCACCGTCAGTCCGGCGGCCTTCGCCAGCCGGACCCGGTGCCGGGACACGTCGATCAGCCCCGGAAGTATGGCCAGATCCCGTCCCTCGTCGTGCAGCGCCCAGGCCAGCCGGCGCACCCGCTCGGCGGACATCCGGCGGCCGGGCGCCACGAAGACCAGATCGGCGTCGAGTTCGGCCGCACACCGCAGCACGGTCTCGCCGTCCTGCGTGCCGTCCGGCCCGTCCCCGTCGAAGGTCAGCCGGGCCGGTACCGGCAGCGCCGAGTCCGTGTCCTCCTCGCCGACCAGGCAGCCACCGACGACCACGTACTCGTGATCGGTACGGTGTGCCATCTCTTCCAACACCAGGTCGACGGCGCCCGGTTCCCCGACGAGCAGCACCCGGCGCAGCGCCTGTGCCCGCCGGCGTACACGCTGCAGATAGCGGTGCACGAGCTTGCGCCGCAGCACGGCCAGCGCCAGCCCCGGCACCAGCGCGAGCACACAGATCTCGGTGGAGACGTCGATCCGCGCCACGACGCAGGTGACGGCCAGCACGCCCAGGACGGTCAGCCAGTCCCGCAGGATCGGCAGCACCGCACCGCTGCCGCCCAACTCATCTTTGGAGTAACGATTCTTTGCCGCTCCCACGGCCAGCCAGGCGGCGCCGGCGAGCGCCGCGACGAGCAGCGGCTGCGGTTGCCGGGTCGCGGCGCAGACGGCCCCCATCGGCACCAGCGCACCGAGGAGATCGGCGGCCAACGCCACCTGTAAGAGCCGCTGTTCGGTGGATCGGTGCCTGCTTTCCTCGCGCTGTTGCGATGTGCGTTCCAGCTTGGCTGTCCCGGCGGATGACGCGATCACCCGTGATCCGGCAGCTTCGAACAACCCCATGACCCCCCACTTGGTCGTCCCCTCACGTCCGGTGCGGTCGGACCCCCCGGTACTCGACCGCCTCCGTGTCGGAGGTGAACGCTAGAGCACGGTGCGTCCGACTGCTGAGGTTTACCTATTTTGAGTGTTCTTGTGCCTCGTTGTTTACAAGCGCGTGCAGGCATGCTCCACTTCGGGGCCTTCCAGAAGCAAGAGACACAGAAGCCCCGGGGATGTGATCCAGCCCCGGGGCTCACGTGCCTATCGCGTCAGGTGCTCAGTGTCAGTGCCGGTGGCACACCAGGTGTGTCCGGTGCCAGGTCCGGGTCCAGTAGCCGGGGTGGCGGTGCCCGCGCCGGTCCTGCCAGGCCGGGTGCCAGACCCGGACCCAGCGGCCGTGGACCACGCGACAGTGGCCCCGGTCGACGTGCCTGGACGCCGTGTGGTCGTCGTGCTGCGGCGTCGTGGCCGAGGCGGAACCCACCGAGAAGAGGGCCATGCCCCCGGTGAGGGCAACGGTGGCGGCGCCCAGTGCGAAGGCGCGCTTGAATCCGTCAATCATGAGGATCATGCCTTTCTGCATTGCCATGCTGCGAGATGCCCCGGCTCTGGCCGGGCAGCAAGGAGAATGCACCCGCGGGACGGCGCGTGCCCGGTCAACACCGAGGGCTTTACCGAATGCAGACATAAGGCAAATGAGGCGGATAATCCGACTTATGTGACGAGGGGTGTGAGGCGTTACTGAAGCCCCGTCTGTGACTTGCTGAAGAGCACGCCCTCGGAATAGAAGAACACCGCGTTGCTGCTGCCGTCGGCGCCGTAACACGTCCAGGTCACGGGGTAGTTGTCGGCGGGCTCGGTCTTGTTCTCCTGCTGGCAGGTACTCGCGTAACGGAGCAGGGTCCGCACACTGCTGCCCGCCTTGATCGCGTTGAATTCGGCGAGGGTCAGCGGGTCACTGGCGATGGCGATGCCTTCGTAGGCGCCGGCGGCCACGAGCAGGCCGAGGGTGCAGAGGCCGGCTATCGCGCTCTTCTTCACGGGTGGGATCGTCCTTGTGCGGCGGTGGCGACGGGAGGTGTGTGCAAGGAGCGTAGCCGTCCGGCCCGATTCCCGGCACCGGGGCGGCGAGCTGCATCACAACCGGTGTCCTCCGGGGCCCGGGCGCCGTAACGTGGGCGGGTCCATCGAGAATGCTGGCGATAATCCGCACAACGCGGGTAGACGCAGGGGTGTCACGAAGATCGGCCCGGTTCGGAGGAGGGGGGAAACGGTGACCCAGGCAGCGTCCCACATACCGGCCACGGCCGCGCAGGCACGCGATCGCGTCAACGACCTCTTGAAGGCCCACCCTGGCCCCGTGGAGGCGATGAAGCTCACGGATGCCTTGCTGATCACGTCCGAGCTGGTCACCAACGCCCAGCGGCACACGGACGGCTTGATCGCCTTCACCGCGCGCATCACGAGTAACCGCCTCACCCTCCTCGTCGAGGACGCCAGCCCGCACCACCCCGTGCTGGCCTCCCGCCACGAGCCGGGGGACATCGGCGGCTACGGCTGGCCCATGGTGCGCCAACTCGCCACCTCCGTCAGCATCGTTCCCACGGCCCGCGGCGGTAAGGCCATCACTGTCACGCTTGACCTGATGTGAATCGATATGCCCTGACGTGCTCCGCTCCGGGGTGACGTGGCCTGGTATGGAAAGGGCCCGGGCCTCGTGTGGAAAGGGCCCGGGCCGCTGTCAGGCCCGTCCGGACTGCGGAATGCGTTCCAGCAGCCCGCGCAGATCGTCCGCGTGCTCCTCCTCCTGCGCCAGCAGGTCCTCGAACACCCGCCGGGTGGTCGGATCGCCGTCGCCCAGCCACTGCGCGATCTCGGTGTACGCGGCGATGGCCACCCGTTCGGCCACCAGGTCCTCCTTGATCATCTCCAGCAGGTCGGCGCTCGCGTCATAGCCCGCGTGCGCCCGCTGGGTCAGCGTGTCCGGGTGAAAGTCGGGCTCCCCGCCGAGCTGCACGATGCGCCGGGCAATCTTGTCGGCGTGCTGCTGTTCCTCCGCGGCATGTTCCAGGAACTCCGCCGCGACCGGCTCCGAATAGAGCCCGGAAGCCGTGTAGTAATGCCTCTTGTACCGCAGCGTGCACACGATTTCGGTGGCCAGTGCCTCGTTCAGCACCTGCAGCACGCGTTCCAGATCGGCGCCGTAGGCATCGGTCACCGGACCCTTTTCGATTTCCTGGCGGGCGCGGGCGCGGATGGTTTCGATGTCGGTAAGGAAATCAGCCATGACTTTTCTCCCTTTCCATTGATCGACTTTCGTTGATCGTATTCCGCTGGTCTCCCACTTCGGGTGAGGGGACGCGTCCGGTTTCGCCTGTGCCGTTGTCCGGTCTAGACGTGCCAGCTCACCGTCCCGGTGGCCATCGACACGACGACCAGCAGCACCAGATCGGCCACGCCGAAGGCCAGTCCCAGCCAGGCCCGCAGCCGGCGGATCGTCCCGCGGCGGAGCGCTAAGAAGCCGAAGACCAGCGCGCACGGGCCGAAGAAGACGTTGAAGATCAGCGTCCCGATCAGCCCGCAGACGAACGAGGTCACGGCCATGCGGTCGGCCTGCGGATGCGGGCCGGTCTTCAACGGGAGCCAGGTGGACGTCATCGGTGCGCCCCCTTCGACGAGGTCGTCGCCTTACGGCGCTCGCGGACGAAGAACACCGTCAGCCACGCCGCGATCGCGATCCCGGCGACGACCGTGACGGCCGCGGGGACATGGCCTGCGGTCCCCAGCAGCACGCCGAAGAGGAAGACTGCTACGACCAGAAAGAGCATGGTGTGCCTGTGCCTTTCCCTAGGGGGCCGGCGGACGCGCAGCGCGTTTGCCGGCACCGACGGGCACCGGCCGCTCCATTGCGGCGGCTTGCACGAACGCTGGTACCCGGGGATCGCCGGAAAAATCAGCTCGGCGCGGCGCAGATCGCCGCCTTCCCGGCCGCTCCGGGGACCCCGGAAGCCATTTCACCCCCACCCCTTACCGACTTCCTTCCCGCCCTTGTCCGAGCCGCCCGGACGGCCTGTCACGGCGTCCGCCCACATCGCCGGAACGGGGTCCCGGACGGCACCGGACCTACGATCGCCGGACGGAATGAGCACCGAAAAGCGGACGGGAACGGGGAGGGCGAATGAGGCAGGAAAGGAAGGAAGGGAAGGGCCGGAAGGGCAGGGAGGAAGGGGCGAACGGCGGCGGGAGCCCTGAGGACAGGACCGGCCCGATCGACCGTCACATCCGCAGCGTCGACGATGTACTCCGGCTCCTGGACGGGTTGCTCGCGCCGGAGACCGACCGCTGGACGGCCGGTGCGGCCTCCTGGTGGGACGGCTTCTACGCCGACCGTTCCAGGCCGGTGCCGTTCTTCGTGGCGAAGCCCGACGAGAACCTGGTCTCCTACCTCGACCGCGGCCTGGTCGCTCCCGGGCGCGCGCTCGACCTGGGGTGCGGGCCGGGCCGCAACGCCCTCCACCTCGCCGCCCGGAACTTCCGGGTGGACGCCGTGGACCTCTCCCCGGCGGCGGTCGCCTGGGCCGAGGACCGCGCCCGGGAGGCCGGGGCCGACATCACCTTCCACTGCGGCGACGCCTTCACCCTCGTCGGCTCCGACGACGGTGCCCCGCTCCACGGCCCGTACGACCTGATCCACGACTCCGGCTGCTTCCACCATCTGCCGCCGCACCGCCGCGTCAGCTACCTCGCCCTGCTGGACCGCGCGTTGGCCCCCGGTGGCCATCTCGCCCTGACCTGCTTCGCGCCGGGCGAGGAGCGGGGCGGTTCCGAGCTCGGTGACGCCGACCTCTACCGCCGGTCCACCGGTCTGCACGGCGGCCTCGCCTACACCCCCGAGTCCCTGCGCCGGATCTTCGCCGACCTGACGGTGGTGGAACTCCGCCGCATGCACGACGAGCCGCCCAGCTCCCCGCACTTCGGCGAGCCCTTCCTCTGGACCGCACTGCTACGGCGCGACACGCGACCGCAACGGTCGTGACGGGGGAAGACCTCTAGCAGAGGCTGAGGATGGCCTCGGCGGTGAATTCCGGTGCCTCACGGGGCGGGAAGTGGCCTACGCCGCCCAGGACTTGACGGGTGTAGCCGTCGGCGAACAGCTGCTGCTTGCCGGCGGTGGTGCCCAGGAGGTTGTCGGCGTCCTCCGCGCCGTGCAGCACGATCGTCGGCACCTGGATCGGGGCCGGGGCGGCGAGGCGTTCCTCGACGGTGTCGTACGCGGGGTCGCCGGGGGCCTCGCCCCAGCGGTGGAGGTAGGCGTGCACGGTCACGTCCGCCCAGTCCTCGTTGTCCCACGCCGCGGCCGTCTCGTCGAACTCCTCCTGCGAGAAGTCCCAGCCGGGGGACCAGGCCGTCCACAGGTAGTGGCAGAAGGCGCGCCGGTCCTGCACCATGGCCCGCCGGCCGCGGCCGGTGGCGACGAACCACTCGTACCAGTACGCCTGCGCAAGCGCGTAGGGGAGCGGTGCGTCCGGGCGGTGGGTCGCGTATCCGGCCGACAGCGCCGCGATGGCGCGTACCCGCTCCGGCCAGAGCGCGCCGACCACGTACGCGGCGCGGGCGCCCCAGTCGTGCCCGGCCAGGACGACGTCGCCGAGGTCCAGTGCGTCGAGGAATTCGCCGAGGTCGCTGCCGAGCGCCGCGATCTGCCCGCTGCGCGGCCGGGCCGGATCGCGGAAGCGGGTCGGGCCGAACCCCCTCAGATACGGGCGGTAGACGCGGCATCCGGCGGTGTGCAGGGCGGGCAGTACGCCGTCCCAGCAGTGGATGTCGTCCGGCCAGCCGTGCACCGCCACGACCGGGCGCCCGGTTTCGGGGCCGCTGACGGCGTAGGCCGTGTCCAGCGTGGGTGTGCGTACGGTCCTGACCTCCAGCTCGGCCCCGGCGCCGTTCGCCGCCGCCGTCCCGGTCTCGCGTTCCGTCACCGATGGGCCTTCCGCAGAGTCGAGTCGCCGGTCGTGGGGGCGCGCCCCCTGCGACTGTGCCAAGCGGCCCGGCTCCCGCCCGTCATCGACACGCGCGGGCACGGCGGTGGCCCGGCGGAGGGGGAATCCGCCGGGCCACCGCCTCACACTCTGCGGGCTCTGCCCACCTCGCCGCCGGTGTCGCCGCCGAAGCGGCCGTGCGACGCGGTCATCGCTCCATGGCGTCCCGGGCCTTGTGCCCGGCCTGACGCAGATCGCCCTTGGCCCGTTCCGCGCGGCCCTCCGCCGTCAGCCGCTCGTTGCCCACGGCGCGGCCGACGGTTTCCTTCACGGCGCCCTTGATCTGCTCGGTCTTCGCAGAGGTCTTCTTGCCGGCAGTCATGGTCGTGCTCCCTTGCTGTCGAGCCGTTCCTTGACGAAGAGCCGTTTGCCCGGGACGCCCCGGTGCAAACGCAAGAATCGATCCGCCCGAACGGGGCACATGTCCGTGGTCCTTCCACTACGGAAGACGCCCGACGGAGGGAGACGACACCACCGATGAGCGACCACCGCGAGTTCGCACCCGACCACGAGCGCCACCACGACCAGGAGCGCCGCCACGAGTACGAGCAGTGGCAGGCCCGCACGGTCCGGTGCCCCGAGGACGTACCGGTGACCACACCGCTGTCCTGGATGGCGGAGAAGCACTTCGCCCACGGGGAGCGGTTGGCCGACCGCCGGCTGCCCGCCGCGTACCGGGGGCCCGATGAGCGGGGCGATGCGGGGGACGCGCTGGCGCAGCTCGCGCTCGGCGTCCGGATCGCCCGCGCCGTCGAGCAATACCGTGCGGAGACCGTGCACGAGGCGCTGCAACTGGGCGCCACCTGGAGGCAGATCGCCACTGCCCTCGACCTCGGCACCGACGAGGCGCGCGACATCCTGCGCAGCCACGCGGACGGTCAGCTGCGGCTGTACGAGAGCGAGGACAGCGGAGGAGCCGGGCTGCTCGGCATGAGCCCCGAGCAGCACCGGGCCGCCAGGGCCCTCACCGCGCTGGGCGACGACGAACCCGGCACCGCCCCCGCGGAGGCGGTCATCCGGTGACCCTCGCCGTCAGCTCCCCGCCACCGTCTCCGCCCAGTCGATGCGGTGGAAGTGGAGCGGGCGGAGCATCTGCTCGGGGGTGGGGAGGGCGGCCGCGGCCCCGAGGTCGGACTTGCCGGCCTTGACCTTGTTGGCGGCGGCCGCGTTCCGCCCGACGGCCTCCACCCGCTCCCGGCGCAACCCGACGTAGGCGTGGAACGCCTCGGCGGGCGTGGGCAGATCGCGCAGGCAGCGGGCCAGTTCCACCGCGCTCTCGATGGCCAGCGAGGCGCCCTGGCCCGAGCTGGAGGACGGGGCGTGTGCCGCGTCGCCCACCAGGACCATGCGGCCGCGGTGCCAGTGCGGCACCGACGGCATGCGTTCCATCCGGCCGACCGCCATCAGCTCGTCGGGGTCGGTGTGCTGCAGCAGCCGCTCGCCCGGGACATGGCCCGCATAGGCCTCGCGCAGCGCGGCCAGCCACTCGGCGGCCGGGACCCGCGCCATGCCGGCCGGGTCCGGCGGGGTGTCGGTCGGCAGCCCGGCGAACCAGATCAACCGGCCGTCCGGGCCGCGCCAGTGGCCGGTGAAGGTGCGGCCGAAGGCGAAATACATCGTGCCGGGCGCGGCCTCGACGCCGCTGTCCGTGGCGTACCCGCCGAAGCTCAGCACGCCCCCGTACTCCGGCTCGGGCGCGTGCGGGTCGATCAGGGTGCGGACGGTGGAGCGGATGCCGTCGGCGCCGATCAGGATGTCGGCGGTCGCCGACGTGCCGTCGGAGAACCGCGCGGTGACGCCCTCGGGGGTCTCCTCGGCGCCCACCAGCCGTTTGCCGTACGCGAACGGGATGCCCTCGTCGGCGGCGTGATCGGTGAGCGCACGGTAGAGCGCGGCGCGGGGCATCGCCAGGCTGGGCGGCAGCTCGGCGAAGCCGTCGAAGGCGGCGAAGCGGTGCCCGGCGCCGTCCGCCATCACCATCCCGGGCACCGGCTGCCCGAGGTCCTCCACCGCCTTGCCGGCGCCGATCGCCCGCAGCGCCGCAAGGCCGTTGGGGGCCAGGGCCAGCCAGGCGCCCACCCCGTCCGCGGCCGCGGGGTAGGCCTCGTGGACCGTCGCCGTGATGCCCGCCTTGCGCAGTGCGAGTGCGGTGACCGGGCCCGCCACCCCGCCCCCGATGACCAGTGCCGTCCGCACGGCCGCGCCGCCGCGCCCGTCCTGAGTGCCGTTGACGCTCATGACCCCTCCCGAGGATGCGCCCGCCGGCCGGCGGGCTCCCGCTCTCCATAGTTGCACTGCACCTAGTTGCAATGCAACTAGTCTCGCCTCGCTACGCTACCGGCATGACCGCTCCCGTGAAGAGTTCGCCGCTCGCCCTGACCGTCCTGGCGCTGCTGCACTACAAGCCGCTGCACCCGTACGGCATCCAGCAGCTGATCAAGCAGTGGGGCAAGGAACAGGTGGTCAACGTCGGCCAGCGGGCCGGTCTGTACCGCACCATCGAGCGGCTCCACACGGGCGGGCTGATCGCCGTACGGCAGACCGAGCGCGACCAGCAGTACCCCGAGCGCACCGTCTACGAGGTCACGGACGAGGGCCGGGCGGTCGCCCGCGAGTGGCTGGACCAGATGCTGGCCGTACCGAAGGGCGAATTCCCCGTCTTCCCGGCCGCCCTGTCCAACCTGCCCATGCTCACCCCGGCCGAGGCGCTGGACGTGCTGGAGCGGCGCGCCGAACGCCTCGCGGCCCAGCGCGCCGACCTGGCGTCCCGACTGGCCGTCCACACCGAGGACGGCGTCCCGCGCGTCACCCTCATCGAGCACGAATACCTGCTGGCCATGGTCGATGCCGAGGAACGCTGGGTCCGCGCGGTGACCGCTGACCTGCACAACGGCCGACTGACCTGGTCCCCGGAAATGCTCGCGGCCTTCGACGAGCAGCAGAACTCGGGTGCGTCCTCGGGCGGTTGAGCGGGCTCCGCTCCCGTTCACCTACCTTGTCCACGGGCCGGCCCCCGTCCTCGGCCGCGACGACTGTGCGCCCATGCGCCCATGCGCCTACGAAGGGAAGAACCACCGTGTGGAATCCGACGGAGCTGTGGCTGGAGGGCGCGGTCATGGCCGTCCTACACGCCGCCGGGCCGGAGCAGGGCTACTGGGTCGAGGAGACCGGACTGTTCCATGACGACGGCAGCAGCAACTGGTGGCAGCTGATGCCCTTCGAGGGCGGCCGGGCGATCGTCATGGGCAAGGACCACGACCTGCCCGGAGACCTCTACGACGCACTGCCCCAGGCGCTCTCCGACGCGCCCGGCTGGCTCCGCGACGCCTGGCAGGACGACGCCGGGCCGCTGCGGAGCGTCGTCCGGGCCAGGGCACCGATCGGCTTCTTCTGCTGGGTGGACGAGCACGGCACCTGGGGCGAGGTGCCCACCGACCCGGCGCAGGACGACGGCAGCGCCCTGGTGGGAGCCCCCTACAGCGGGTCCGGCGAGCGGCTCTTCGAGGACTGCACCGACGCGGACGACCTGCGGCAGGCGTACCGCCTCGCCGACGCGGCGTTCGACGCGGCCCGTGCCGGCGCGCTGGACGCCGAGGTCCTGCTGCCCGTCCTGCGCCACGCCGATCCGGAGCGCGCCCGCCCCTTCGACATCGAGGCGGCCCTCGCGGTCGCCGCCCGGGCGGGTCTCACCCCCGGCACGGCCAGGCCCGCACTGCCCGGCGCGCCCCTGCCGCAGGAGGTGAAGTGACCCCCCATTCCCTGGCGTTCTACCTGGACGTCGTGACGTCGGGAACGGTGCTCGGCGCGAGGCCGACCGATCAACCCGACCGGGTGACCGGCACGTTGGGTACGGATTTCGCGGAGAACCGGTCCGGGCGTCACCACATGTGGCGGGACTACGGACTCGCGGAGTTCTTCTGGCAGCGGGAGGCCGGCGACGGCCCCTGGGCCGGGCACCACTTCACCCTGCAGGTCCACCGGCTCGCCCACGGCGGCCAGGTCGTCAACGGGGAGATCCGGTCCAGGTACGGACGGTTCGCCCGCAGACTGCGGTTCGCGAAACTGCAGCGGCTGCTGGCGAACCGCGGAACCGTGCTGCGGGAGATCCCGTCCGGTCAGGAACCCTGCTACCGCCTGTTCTGGAACCCCGACTCGTGGGTGGGCGTCAGCGTGATCGGCGCCAAGGAGGAGTACCGGACGCCGGACGACCTGCAGGTCGGGGACGTGTACAGCATCACTGCGCCGATGACTCCCGAAGAGGTGGCGTGGCGGACCGCGCGGTAGCGCCGGCCCTCCCGCGGTCATGGGCCGCGACCGCGGCGCGGTCGACCTTGCCGTTGGTGTTGAGCGGGAGTTCGGCGAGGTGGGTGAAGGAACCCGGGATCATGTAGACGGGCACCAGACGGCGCAGGAAGCCGGTCAGTTCCGCGGCCGCGGTGGGCTCGCCGGAGTAGTAGGCGACCAGGACGGAGTCCTCCCCGGTCTCGCGGACCAGCGCGACCGCGTCCCGTACGGCGGGGTGGCGGGCCAACGCGGCGTCCACGTCGCCGAGTTCGATGCGCTGGCCCCGGACCTTGACCTGATGGTCGAGGCGGCTCAGGAACACCAGCGCGCCGTCCTCGACCCGGACCCGGTCACCGGTCCGGTACCAGTGGTCCCGGGTCAGCGGCGCGGTCCCGTCGTGGATCACGGCGCGGGCGCCCGGGCGCCACTCCAGGAACCGGCCGACGTTGTCGACGGGGTCCAGATAGCCGTCGAAGCGCTGGCTGCCGCGCAGGCACAGCTCACCGGTCTCCGCGGGCTCGCCCGCATCGTCGAGGACGACGTGCTCCAGGTGGTCCGGCACCCGGCCGATCGGCAGCGTCCCGTTGGAACCGGCCGGTCGCAGCGAACTGCCGCTGCCCAGTTCGTGCGCCGTGGAGACGATCGCCACCTCGGTCGGGCCGTACAGGTTCCACAGCCGCGCGCCGGGCGCGGCCGCCGCCCACTGCTCGGCCTGCTCGCTGAGCAGCCGTTCGCCGCCGAACATCACCCCGGCCATGGTCGGCATCGAGTCCGGGACCAGCGCGTTCGTCCGGGCCGCGATGCTGCCGACGGACGGTACGCAGAACCAGCGGGTGATCCGCTTGGCGCTGACGAAGGCCGACGGGCGCACCACGTCGTTCGGCCGCGGGACCACCAGCGCCGCACCGACCGACCAGGTCGTGAACAGTTCGAGCACCGCCACGTCGAAGGAGAGCTCGACGTTCTGCGAGAGCCGGTCCTCAGGGCCGAAGCCGTGCTCCTCGACCAGCCACCGGAGGGTCGGCAGGACGTTGGCGTGCCGGATGGGCACGCCGCGCGGCCGGCCGGTCGAGCCGGAGGTGTAGAGGACGTAGGCGATGTCCTCGGCGGAGGTGGGGGCGGCGGGGGAGGCGGGCCCGTCCTCGGCGCCGGGAGTGCGCAGCCCGGTCAGCTCGGCGGGGGTGAGGGCGAGCACGGGCGGCAGCGGCGTGCCGTCCTCCGCCGCCTGGGCGGTGAGGAGTCGGGCCGCCCGGGCGGAGTCCTCGTCGGTGAGGATGACGTCCAGGTCCGTGGTGGCCGCGATGGCCAGGATGCGGGAGGCCGGGAAGGACGGGTTCAGCGGGACGACGGCCGCGCCGGCGCGCAGGGCCGCCAGATATCCGGCGTAGGCGGTCAGGCTGCGGGCGGCCAGCAGACCGACCTTGGCGGGACGCCCGGTGCCGTGCTCCGCGGCCGCGGCGGTCAGCCGCTGCGCCAGACCGGCCGCCAGCCGGTCCAGTTCGGCGTAGGTGAGGACCTCGTCCCGGACCTCCAGCGCGATCCGCTCCGGATGCCGCTCGGCGCTCGCGGCGAACAGTCCGAAGAGGGTGGTGGCGAACGGGTGCGGCGTCGTGGGGGAGGGGGCGGCGGAGGTCATCGGAGGGTCCTGTTCGTCGGCCGGAGTGCCAAGGGGCAGGGCGGGGGCGGTAGGAGCGCGGCGGTGCTCACAGCAGGTCCTCCAGCGTCCGCCACACCTCGTCCCAGTGGTCCGTCAGATACATGTGGCCGCCGGGGAACTCCGCCGTCCGGAAGGCGGCCGAGGTGAACGCCGCCCAGTCCCGCCACTCGTCGGCGGGCGCCAGATGGTCGGCGTCACCGCGGAGGGCGGTGAGCGGCAACGGCAGCGGGGTGAGCGTCGCGGGGGTGTAGTCGGCCAGCAGGTCCACGTCGGCGCGCATCGCCGGGAGCAGCAGCGAGCGGGCCAGGGGGTCGGCGAAGATCTCGATCTCGCGGCCCGCGATGGCGGCGGCCTGGGCGGCCGCCACCTCGTCGTCGGGGTCGAGCCGTTCGGCCTGGCGGTGGCGCGGGCTGGTGGAACCGCTCACGACCAGGTGGTCCGGGAGCGGGCCCCCGGTCGCGACCAGGTGCTGGACGGCCTCGTACGCCAGGATCGCGCCGAAGCTGTGCCCGAAGACGACGAACGGCTCCGTGCCGGCCGCCGCCCGGAAGCGCTCGGCGGTGCCGGCCGCGGCCTCCGCCATCGTCCGGTAGAACGGCCGGTTGAACTCCTCCTCGCGGCCCGGCACCTGCACCGGCACCGCGCGCAGCACCTCGGACTCCCGGCGCCGCCAGGGACGGTAGACCCCGGCTCCCGCTCCGGCGTAGGGCAGGCACATCAGCGTGGTCGTCATGCGGGACCTTCCGGTACGAGGGGGTGCGGGGGGACGGATGCGGGGGCCAGCAGGCCGAGTTGGGTACGGAAAGCGTCCGTGAGGTCGCCCAGGCGGTGCGCCCAGGCACCGGTCGTCGGCGCCTGGACCACGCACTTCAGCGTCCCGTCGGGCAGCTCGCAGACCTGGAGCTGGACCTCGGCGACCGCGCCCACCGGTGGGACCGGAACGGTGTGCATCCGCACCGGACCCGCCGGGTGCTCGACCCGGCGCCAGCTCTCGAAGGCGAACACCGCCTGGAACACCGGCATCCGGCGGCCCGCGACGGTGCGGGCGGCCCGCACGATCTCGTCGCAGGGCAGCGCGGAGCCCAGGATGGTCTCCCGGACCGAGGCCCAGACCCGTGCGACCGCGCCGGGCGCGGACAGCTCCGGCATCCGGACCGGCACCGTGTTGATCAGACAGCCGAGTTCGTCCGTCTGCCCGGCGGAGCGGGCGACCACCGGAGTGCCCACGCAGAAGTCCGCACCCCCGGTGAGCCCGGCCAGCGCCCTGCCGTACGCGGCCAGCAGCACCACGAACGGCGAGCAGGCGCTGCGCCGCGCCTCGGCGCACACCGCCTGCCAGACCGCGGGCGGACAGGTGGTCCGCTGCTCGGCGAGGCCGGCCCGGGCCAGGGCCCGCTGGCCCGGCGCCGGCCCGTCGTCCGGCACCGGCAGGTCGGCCGCGCCCGCGAGCACGGTCCGCCAGTGCGCGGCGAGTTCGGTGCGCTGCGCCGCAGCGGGCTCCACCGGCGCCGGCCGTTCCCGCACCGGCAGCTCGGGCGCCCGGCCCTCGGCGGCCAGGCCGTACGCGCGGGCCAGATCGGTGGCGAACACCTCCTGGGAGAGGCCGTCGAAGGCGATGTGATGGACGGCGAGGAAGACCGTGGCGCCCTCGTCGTCGGGGGCGACCGCGGCCCGGTGGACCCGGCCCGTGGCGATGTCGAAGGTGTCCGCACCGAGCAGCGCGGCCGCCGCGTCCGCGAACCCGGTGCCCGCCGGGAGGCGCAGCGGGGGCTCGGCGACCGGCTCCGCGAGGACGGTCCGCACCAGCTGCCCCCGCTCGATGACGAAGGCGGTGCGCAGTGACTCGTGGCGGCGGGCCACGGCGGACAGCGCCGCGTCGAGCGCGGACGGGTCCACCGGGCCGTCGGCCCGGACCTCGGCGAGCACCCAGTTGGCGGGGCTCGCCGGGGCGATCTGCTCACCGAGCCAGAACTGCCGCTCCAGCGCGGAGGCCGGCTGCACCCGCAGCGCGGTGCGCTCAGTCACGGGCCAGCTCCTTGTCCGCGCCCGCCGCACCGTCACCGTCGCCGGTCCCGTCCGGCGGGGTCAGGTTGTCCATCTCCCGCAGCGCACGGTTCCGCAGCGAGACCAGCACCAGCACCACATAGGTCGCGCCGAAGGCCAGCAGGGTCCAGCGCAGCCCGATGCCGTGGATCGCCCAGCCGGCCACCAGGATGCCGACCGGCGCGGCACACATCGCGACGGCCGAGGTCAGCGCGAAGACCCGGCCGAACAGGGCCTGCGGCACCTTGTTGAGCATCACCGTCGACAGCACCGGGTTGAGCGGTCCGGCGGCCAGCCCCAGCAGGAACGAGATCGCGATGGACAGCACCGCGTTCGGCTGCCCGCCGAGGGCCAGCCGCAGCCCGCCGATGACCAGGAAACAGCCCAGCAGCGTCCAACGGCGGCTGGTCAGCAGCCGCTTGCTGGCCGGGCCGTAGAGGAACGTGCCGGCCACCGCGCCGCAGCCGGAGGCGGCCACCAGCCAGCCGAGGTACTGACCACCGCCCAGCACCTGGTCCGAGTAGACCGGCAGGATGACCGGCGTGAAGGCGTCGTCGAGGAAGTTGGTGACGAACACGAACGACGTCATCGCGCCGATCACCGGCAGCTGTTTGACCAGCCGCAGGCCCTCGGTGAGCTGCCGGACGAAGCCCTGCCGCTCGGCGGCCGGAGCCACCGGCCCGCCCGGCACGGCGACCCCGATCAGCAGCGCGGAGAGCAGGAAGGTCGCGGAGTCCACGTACATGCCGATCACCGGGCCGGACACGGCCGCGAGCAGACCGCCGAGCGGCGCCCCGACCAGCAGACCGAGCCGCGGGGCGCCCTGCATCCAGGAGTTGGCGCTCTCCAGCCGCACCCCGCCGCGGTCGGCGAGCCCCTTGAGCAGGCTCTGCCGGGCCGCACCGGTCGGGGTCGAGCCCAGACTGCGCACGAACAGCAGACCCATCAGCACCGGCAGGGCGAGCCCCACCGTGTCGTTGAGCAGCGGGATCAGCCCGATGACGGTGCCCGCGAGCAGATCGCAGAGCACGCTCATCCGCTTGCCGCCGATGCGGTCGATCCAGACGCCGCCGACCGCGCCCGCGAAGATCAGCGGCAGCGTGTTGGCGAAGCCCGCCAGGCCGGTCGAGACGGAACTGCCGGTGACGCCGAGCACGTACAGCGGGATGGTCACCACCGTCACCGCATTGCCGAACGACGACAGGTAGTGGGCCAGCAGCAGCATCACCAGCGGCCGGCGTTCCCGCACCGCGGTGCCGGGCCCGGGGGGCGAGGTCATCGAATCTCCTGTTCCGCACGGCGGGTGCTGGCGAAGAGCTGCTCCAGGTACTCCTCCGGGACCCCCGCCCGCCCGGGGACCTCGGAGTCCGCGATGCCGGCCGGTGCCAGCGGGTTGCCCCGTTGCCGCAGCAGCTCGGTGAGGGCGGAGAGGGTGGTGTGCCCGGTGACGTCCCGGGGCCCGGCGGTGAAGCCCCGCGCCGTCAGCAGCCGGGCGAGCCGCACGGCCAGCAGCGGGGTGCCGCCGCGGTCGGCGAACGCGTCCTGCGGGTCCGCGGTGGGCACGTCCAGCGCCTCGCACCACGCCGCGGCCACCAGCTCGGCGGCGCGTGCGGCCGGGCTGGTGAGCGGAGTGTCGGGCGAGGTGGCGAAGACCTCGACCAGCTGCAGCAGCCGCCGCGCGAGCCGGTCGATGGTCTCCGGCTCGAAGAGCGCGGTCCGGTACTCGAACCGCCCGTAGACCAGGTCGCCCAGATGCCACCAGGCGACCGTCGCGTCCATCGAGGAGATCCCCTCGGGCACCGCGTTGGCGTAGACGGTGGCGCCGGGCACCGAGTAGGACACCGTCTCGGCGAGGTCGAGATGGACGAGCATGGTGCGCAGCAGCGGATAGCTGTGCACGGACCGCTCGGGGGCGACCGCCCGCACGATCTCGCCGAACGGCGTCTCGTGGTGCTCCGCGACGGCGGCACCGGCGGCCTGGGTGGCGGCCATGAAATCGTGCGGGGTCGGATTCTCCGGCAGCCGGATCCGCAGCGGCACGTTGGTGAGCAGGAAGCCCACCAGGTCCTGGACGGCCGGCTCGCCGCGGGTCACGCTGGGCACCCCGAGGAGGACGTCCCGCTCGCCGCTCTCCTCGTACAGCAGCGCCGCGTAGACGGCGGCCATCGCGTTGGCGACGGTGCTGCGGGCCTGCTTGGCGCGGGCGATGAAGGCCGCGGCGACCCTCTTGTCCAGGACGAAGTTGTACTGCCGCCCGGCGCGGTCCTCGGTCTCGGGGGAGTGGTCGTATGGCAGCAGCGGCCGGTCCGGGAGGTCCGCCAGGTAGCTGCGCCAGAACGCCCGGTGGCGCTCGCCGTGCTCGCTGTCGAAGTACTCCCGCTGCCACTGCGCATAATCACCGAACTGCACGGGCAGATCGGGGAGTTGGGGCTCGCGGCCCTCCCGGGCCGCCCGGTAGGCCTCCAGCAGCTCGCTGTTGAGCCGCACGTAGGACCACTGGTCGGTGAAGGAGTGCGGCATGGTCTGCACGATCTGATGGTCGCTGCCGCCGAGGTCGGCCACCCCGATCCGCAGCACCGGGTCGCGGGCGAGGTCGAACGGGCGCCGGACCTGCTCCCGGATGAACTCCGCCCGGCGCCGCTCCCGTTCGCCGTCCGGCCCGGCCGACCGGTCGGTGAAGGTCAGGTCGGCGCCGCGGTCCGGGTGCAGCCGCAGTACCGGCCGGGTGCCGTCCGTCTCGATGGCCGAGCGCAGCAGCTCGTGCCGGCCCACCACGACCGCCACCGCCTCGGTGAAGGCCTGCCGGTCGAACTCCCCGAGGAAGCGCAGCCCGAACCCCAGGGTGTAGGTGGTGGTGCCGGGGTAGAGCTGGTCGAGGATCCACAGCCGTTCCTGGTCCATGCCGACCGGGAAGGTGTCCCGCGGCCCGGGCCGCGGCCGGAGCGGGCGCTTGCCGGAGCGCTGCTGCGACAGCTTGGCCAGGAGGGCGGCGCGCTTCTCGGGAGCCAGTCCGGCGAGCCGGGCCGCGAGCGCCGACTCCGCCCCGCTCATCGGGCACGCTCCGCGGGGAGGCAGCCGAACAGGGCGGGCAGCGCGGCCAGGATGTCCTCGGTGGGCAGCCCGAAGTCCACCAGGAAGCCGACCTCGTCGGCGCCCGCGGTCCGCAGCAGACCCAGCACCTCCGCGGCCTTGCCCGGACTGCCGAGCAGTGAGGGACCCTGCAGGAAGTTGAGGTAGGCGCTCTCCAGCAGCACCTTCTCGTCCTCGCCCGGTGCGGTGGTCTGACTGCGGTAGGCGCGCAGATAGCTGTGCATCGCGGGGCGCAGATGGTCCTCCAGATCGGGCCGGTCGCTGACGTAGGCGTGCACCATGACCACCACGTCACCCTCTCCCGCATGCCCGGCCTGCCGCCAGGTCGCGCGGTAGCGGGCGATGTTCTCCCGCAGCACCGGCAGCGTCTGGCCGAGCAGCGCGGTCATCACGCCGCAGCCGGCCCGCGCGGCGGCCTCGAAGGTCTCGCCGTTGCCGGCCGAGGTCAGCCAGACCGGGAGCTCCGGCTGCACCGGGCGGGGGCCGGTACGGACCTCGGCCGTGCCGCCCGCCGTGGTGGGGTGGCGGAGCGTCTCGCCCCGCCAGTGCGCCCGCACCTGCTCGATGATCCGCAGCGTGTCCGCGCGCCGCCCGGCGTAGTCCGTCCGGGCCAGCACGAAGTCGTCGGGGTGCCAGCCGCTGGCGAACGAGATACCCGCCCGGCCGTCCGACAGGTTGTCGACCACCGCCCAGTCCTCGGCGATCCGGGCCGGATGGTGCAGCGGCGCGGCCACGCTGCCGGCCCGGATCCGCAGCCGCTCGGTGCGCACGGCGACCGCGGCGGCCAGCACCGACGGGTTCGGCGAGTGCCCGCCGAAGTCCACGAAGTGCCGTTCCGGCAGCCAGACGGCGTGCAGCCCGGCCGCGTCCGCCTGCTCCGCCGCGTCGAGGACGAAGCGGTAGTACTCGCGCGCCGAGACCGCGTCCGCGCTGGCGAAGAAGTACAGGCTCTGCCGGGCAGGCGCGCCGTCGGCCGCCCCGTCCGCGGGCGGGGGGCCGGTACGGGCGGCCCGCTGCCGCATCTCCCGGCCGAGGACGCGGCGCTGTTCCGGCGTCAGGGCCGCCAGCCGCTCGGAGAGGTCGCTCACTGCACACCTTCGATCTCGTCGAGCAGCCGCAGGAGTTCGGCGTCGTCCCGGCCGGCGGCGAGCTCCTCGGCGCGGCGGATGAAGGAGCCGAGGTCGGAGTGCTCGTAGAGGTCGCCGAGCGCGACACCGAGCAGCAGCGTGTCGTTGACCACCGTGAGCAGCTGCGCGGCCTGCAGCGACGTTCCGCCGAGGGTGAAGAAGTTGTCCGACGGGCCGAGCGGTTCGCCGCCGAACGCCTCCTGCCAGATGGCGGTGATCGTGGTGGCGAGATCGCTGCCGGCCTCTGCGGTGTCCTCCTCCGCCGCCGGAGCCGACGGTTCCTGCGGCGGTGCCGGCTCGCGGCGGGCCGCGGCGGCCGCGGCGGGCCGTTCGTGGGGCAGCGCCCCCGGCGTCGCCTCGATCCAGTGCCGGGTCTCCGCGAACGGGTAACGCGGCAGCGGAACGGGCGAGGTGACGAGGGGCACGTCGAAGTCGACCGGACAGCCGGCCGCCCAGAGCCGCGCCAGCGCGTCCTCGTGCGCCTGCGACTCGTCCGCACCGGAGTGCCCGAGCAACTCGATGATGCCCGGCGGGTGCGCGAGGCCCAGCAGGCGGGCGGTCTGCCGCACGGGGTTGGTCAGCGCCCGGCCGCCGTGGATGCCGACGACCGCGGCGGGGCGGCCGGCCAGCAGCGTCCGGACACCGTCGGCCAGCCGCACGGTCCCGCGCAACTGCCCGGCCCAGTAGGCGGGATCGGTGGCCTCCTCGGCGCTCAGCTCCGCGCCGGTGCGGTTGGAGATGACGGTCAGCCGGGGCGCCGACAGCGGCACCGTGGCGAGGAACTCCCCGAACCGGGCGGCGGCCTCCTCCATCGCGCGGGAGTGGAAGGCGTGCGCGGTCTCCAGCCGGCGCGCGGTGAGCCCGCGCGCGGCGCAGCGCCGCTCCAGCTCGGCGACCGTGTCCGGGTCGCCGCCCAGCACCGTCGTCTCGGGGCCGTTGACACCGCAGACGTCGGCGGGCAGCCCGTCGGCGAGGTCGCGGGCGGCCTCCTCGTCCAGCGGGACGGCGAGCATCGCCCCGGCCGGGGCCCGGCCCATCAGCTCCCCGCGCCGTACGACGGCCGCCGCCGCGTCCTCGACGCCGAACACCCCGGCGTACGCGGCCGCGGTCAGCTCGCCGACGCTGTGGCCGAGCAGCGTCGCCGGCCGCACGCCCCGGCGTTCCAGCCGCCACAGGTGCGCCAGACCGACCACGAAGAGCAGCGGCTGCACCACCGCGGTGTCCAGCAGCCGCGGGTCGTCGCCCGCCCAGGTCTCGAAGCCGCGCAGATCGGGGCCGCCGGCCCGCAGCACGGCGGCGGACAACCGGTCGAGGTCCGCGCCGAAACGGGGGTCGTCGGCGGCCGACGCAGCGGTACCGGTCAGGCGGATGCCCTGGCCGGGCAGCAGCACGGCGACCGGGGCGTCCGCCACGGCCGGTGGCGTGTCGGCCCGCTTCGCGGTCTCCAGCAGCCATTCCCGCAGCCGTTCGCGGGCGGCGGCCGGGTCGGTGGGCAGCGCGACGGCCGCCCGGTGGGCGAGTTGCCGCCGGCCGTGCCACAGCGTGCCGAGCACGCCGGGGAGGGCGGCCCGCGCACCGGGGCCGTCGAGCCAGCCGGCCAGGTCCGCGGCCTTGTCGCGCAGGGCCTGCGGGGTCGCGGCGGAGAGCACGGCGACCGGCGGCCGGACGTCCTGGGCGGGAGCGGGTTCCGGTACCGGGTCGGCCGGGGCGACGATCACATGTGCGTTGGTGCCGCCGAAGCCGAAGGAGCTGACCGCGGCCCGGCGCGGGACCTCGGTGCTCCAGGTCGCGGCCGCCCGGGGCAGGAAGAACCGGTCCGCGCCGAGGTCCGCGTCCGGGCCGTCGCCCGGCTGGGAGGCGACCGGCAGCAGCAGGTCGTGCTGGAGCGCCAGCACCGTCTTGATCAGACCGAGGACCCCGGCCGCGCTGTCGGTGTGTCCGATGTTCGGTTTCACCGTGCCGATGGCGCAGCGGGGGGTGGCGGTGCCGGTGCCGTAGACCTCGGCCAGCGCCGCCAGTTCGACCTGGTCGCCGAGGACGGTGCCGGTGCCGTGCGCCTCGATGTAGCCGATGTCCGCGGGGGAGAGCCCGGAGACCTCCAGGGCCTCGCGGAGCACCTCGGCCTGGCCCCGCGGGCTGGGCGCGGTCATGCCCATCCGGTCGGCGCCGTCGTTGTTGACCGCGCTGCCGATGATGTGCGCACGGGCCCGGCCGGGGCCGTCGGCGAGGTCGGCCGAGCGGCGCAGCACCACGATGCCCGCGCCGCTCGACGGGACCGTGCCCCGGCTGCCCACGGTGAAGCTGCGGCAGCGGCCGTCGGGCGCGTAGATGCCGCCCTCGGGCCCGTCGTGCTCGGGACGTTCGACCGGGAAGACGGTGATCCCGCCCGCGATCGCCACATCGCATTCGTAGGTGAGCAGGCTGCGCACCGCCTGATGGACGGCGACCAGGGAGGTGGAGCAGGCGGTCTGCACGGTCATGCTCGGGCCGGTGAAGCCGAGCCGGTAGGAGAGCGCGGTGGCGAGGAAGTCCCGGGAGTTGCCGAGCATGATCTGCTCGGTGCCGTGGGCCCGCACGGTCCGCTCGTCCGGCAGGACGTTGCGGTGCAGGTAGATGTCGGGGCCGCCCCCGATGAAGACGCCGACCCGGTTGCCGGCGCGCGTGGTGTCGAGGCAGGCGTCCTCCATGGCCTCCCAGACCAGTTCGGCGATCACCCGGTGCTGCGGGTCGGTCAGCGCCGCGTGGGCGGGTGCCATGCCGAACAGCTCGGCGTCGAACTCGGCGAACCGGTCGATCTGCCCGCTGAGCAGTCGGCCGTTCCCGGTCCGTTCCCCCCGGGCCGCCGGCAACGCGACCTCACCCCGGGAGAGTTGGGAGAGGAAGGTCTCCGGGTCCGATGCGCCGGGGGCCCGCAGGGACAGCCCCACCACGGCCACGGCATTGTCCAGCTCCGTCATGCCGGTTCTCCTTCCATTGCGTACGAGCTGCTCGGTTGCGGTCCGGCCGGCGGGGCCGGCAGCGGCGGCCTCATGCGTCCGTCCGCGGGGCGAGCGCGGCCGCCAGCCGGCGGGGGGTGGAGTTGCGGAAGATGTCCCGCAGGCGGATCGCGGGGTAGTTCTCCTCGCGCAGGGCGGTGGCCAGCAGCACCGCTTGTACGGAGGTGCCGCCGAGGTCGAAGAAGTTGTCGTCGGGGGCGACGGGCACCTCCAGGACCCGCTGCCAGAGGGCGGCCATCGCGGCCTCGGGGCCCGAGGGCCGGTCCGGCTCGGGCGCCGGGGCACGCTCCGCGGGCCGCGGGTCGGGGAGCCGTGCGGTGTCGAGCTTCCCGTTGGCGGTGAGCGGCAGTTCGGGCACCGCGGTCAGGGTGGCGGGCAGCAGATGGCCGGGCAGCCGCTCGGCGAGCCGGTGCCGGATGTCGGCCAGTGCCCCGGGCGCGTCGGTGTCGGTGTCGGTGACCACATAAGCGTCGATCCGCGCGGTCGCCGGCCCGTCGGGGGCCCGGACCACGGAGGCGGCCGCCCGGACCCGGTCGTCCTCCAGGAGGGCGTGCCGGATCTCGCCGAGCTCGATGCGGTGCCCGCGGATCTTGACCTGGTCGTCGCGCCGGCCGAGGTACTCGATCTGCCCGTCGGGCAGGAACCGGCCGAGGTCGCCGCTGCGGTAGAGGCGGGCGCCGGGCGTTCCCGTCAGATGGTCGTCGGTGAAGCGTTCGGCGTTCAGTTCCGGACGGTCGAGGTAGCCCTGGGTGACCCCGGCGCCGCCGACCCAGATCTCACCGGGCACACCGGGAGCCGCCGGGCGCCCCCGGTCGTCGAGGACGTAGAGGTCCCAGCCGGGTATCGGCCGCCCGATCGAGCGGCTGCCGCGCAGCGCCTCGGACCGGTCGACGGGGTGCCAGGTGCAGAAGACCGTGGTCTCGGTGATCCCGTACATGTTGACGGGCCGGCAGACGTCCTCGGGATAGCGGGCGAACCACGGCACCAGCACGCCCCGGTCGAGCGCCTCGCCGCCGAAGATGACCAGTCGCACCGCGAGGCCGCCGTCGCGGAACGCCTCGGTGTTCACCAACTGGGCGAACGCCGAAGGGGTTTGGTTGAGGACCGTGACCCCCTCGCGGAGCAGCAGTCCGTGGAACGCCTCCGCGTCGCGGGAGACGTCGTAGGGGACGACGACCAGCCGGCCGCCGGTGAGCAGACACCCCCAGATCTCCCAGACGGAGAAGTCGAAGGCCAGCGAGTGGAAGTACGACCAGACGTCGTCGGGGCCCGGTGCGTACTCCTCGCGGGTCGCGGCGAGCAGGGCCGCCACATTGCGGTGGCTGACCCGCACCCCCTTCGGGCGGCCGGTCGAGCCGGAGGTGTGGATGACGTACGCGGTGGCCTCGGGGTCCACGGCCGGCAGGGCCAGGGCCGGGTCCTCGGGCGTGGCGTCCGGCGCGACCCGGTGCAGGCCGGGGACGTCCGCGAGCAGTTCGCCCTCGGTGATGACGGTCCGCAGGCCGGTGTCCTCGATGACGAAGGCGAGCCGCTGCGGCGGGTAGTCGGGGTCGAGGGGGACGTAGGCGGCGCCCGCCCGGAGCACCGCGAGCACGGCGGCGACCTGCCCGATGCCCCGGTCCAGGCAGACCCCGACCCGGTCGCCGGGGCGGACCCCCGACTCCACCAGTACGGTCGCCAACCGCCGCGAGGCGTCGTCGAGTTCGCCGTAACTGGCCTCTTCTTCCCGGCAGACCACGGCGGTGCGTCCGGCGGCCGCGCGCACCTGGCGCGCGAACAGTTCGGTCAGTGCCACCGGTGGTTCGGTGAGCCGCGCGCCCCGTCCGGTCGCGAGCAGGGCGGTGAGCTCGTCGGCCGGGAGGGTGTCCACCTCGTCCAGGCGCCCACCGGGCCGCTCGGTGAAGTGGGTGAGCACGGCCGTCAGTTGGCGGAAGAAGAGTGCGGCGGCCGCGTCGGTGACCAGGGCCCGCTGGTGCCGCAGCAGCATCCGGATACCGTCCGTGCGCCCGTGCGCCTGGTACAGGCCGAGGGTCAGCGGGAAGTGGGCGGTGCCCAGGCCCTGGTCCTCGTGCGGGACGGCGTGCCGGTCGCCTTCGCGCAGTTCGGGCAGGGTGTCGATGGCCGCCATGACCAGCTGGGGCGCGGTGAGGCCGGTCCCCGGCAGTACGGAGGACAGCGGCAGGTCGGCGTCGCGGTAGGCCTGCACACCGCGCTGGTGCACCTCCCGCAGGTAGTCCGCCACGCTGGTCTGCCCGTCGAGGCGGACCGGGACGGGAGCGGTGTTGTTGAAGTACCCGACGGTGTCGGCGTGCGCCGGTGAACGCCGCGAGACGGTGGTGCCGATGACCGGGCGCGCGGCTCCGGAGTTGCGGCCGAGGACGAGGGCGGCCGCGGCGAGGACGGCCGAGTAGGGGGTGATCCCCAGTTCGGTGCCGAGGTCGCGGAGGCTTTGGTGCAGGCCGGCGGGGAGGAGCGCTTCGGCGACGCCGCCGCCGGTGGGGTGCCCGTCGGAGGAGCCGGGTGCCTCGCCGGCGGCGCCCGCCCACTCCAGGGAGGGGACGACATCGGCCGCGGCCAGCTCGGCCCGGATCTCGGCCGCGCGGCCGGCCCGCCGGGGCAGCCGGCCGTGGGCCGCGGCCGCCCAGTCGGCGTAGGGGGTGGCGGGCTCGGCGGTCCGGTCCGTCAGGAGGCCGCGGGCGAGCAGTTCCATGGACCGGCCGTCGACCACGAGGTGGTGGGCGACGAGGACGAGGTCGGCGGTGTCCGGCGCGTACTGGAGCAGGACGGCGCGGCACAGCGGGCCCTTGGTGAGGTCCAGCGGCCGGGTCAGCTCCTCGCGCACCCGCAGACGGGCCGCGGTGCTGTCCGGCTCGTCCGCGACGCGCACGGACTGCAGCTGCGGCGGGTTGGGCGCGGTCTCCAGGAACCACGTCCCGTCGTCCTCCACCACGCGGGAGGCGAGCACCGGGTAAGTCTCCGCCAGGCGCGCGAAGCGCTCGGCGAGCAGCGGCCCGTCGGCCGGCCCGGTGATCCGGTACACGCAGTTGACGAGATAGGTCGAGGGGTCGTCGGCGGCCTGGTCGGCGGTGTAGAGGTCGACCTGATTCGGGGCGAGTGCGCAGCGCATGTCAGCTCCCCGCGCCGTCGGCCGCGAGCAGGCGGGCAACGGCACCGGCGCCGTCGGCCTCCAGGACGTCGAGGTACTCGACCTCGCGGCCGGTCAGCTCGTAGAGCCGGCTGGTCAGCAGGACCGCGCGGAAAGAGTCCCCGCCGTTCTCCAGGAATCCTTTAGCGGGATCAGCGTCAGCTCCGAGGATTTCTCTCCAGAGATTCTCCGCCACGTCAGCCGAATTCTCGGAGGAGGGCAGGGAGGGGTCAGCATTGAATTCCATGGAACAGCCCCCGAATTCTTTGAGTCCGAATTCCCCGCTTCTGCGCCACGTTGTGTCACGGGGCGTGTCACTGGGGGGTGGTCGACTCCGTCCAGTTTTCACGGCCGCAGGGCCCAATTACCCGCCTCAACGGTTTGGTTGACGCTACAGTTCCATCGGGAAGTTGATCAATGTGAGGTAGGTCACAATGCCTTCTCCGGCATTCTTGTTGAATTCCCGGGCGGTGTGTGCGGTGGCCCCCAGAATTCTTCTTGACACGACCAAACCGCCTCCATAACCTGGCCCGACTAATTCCGGTGCGGATTTCAGTCGGGGGGCTGTTCGTTGACCAGCGATGACGATGCCGGGAATGCGGTCAGGCCCGCCGACTCGGCGCAGACCCGGTTCTTCCTGCTCGACCAGCAGAGCGGCAGAGCCACCACTCTCCTCCAGCACATCCGGGTCGACGGCCCGGTCGACCAGGAGCGGATGACCGCGGCCGCGAGAGCGGTCTGCCAGGCGCAGCCGGCGCTGCGGACCTCCCTGCACCCGACCGCGGAGGGGCTCGTCCAGCGCACCCACCCCGTCTCCGAGGTCGACATCCGGACCGGACGGGCGGACGAAGAGAGCGCCCTCGACGGCTGGCTCGCCGAGGCCCGCGCCCCGTTCCCGCACGGCGCCGGACCGTTGTGCCGGATCCGGATCGTCGGCACGCCCGGGCACACGCACTGCCTCGTCGGCGTCCATCACGCGGTGTTCGACGAGGACTCCGCGGCCGTCCTGCTACGGCAGCTTGCCCGCGCGTACGCCGAGGCCCCCGGGACGCTCACCGCCGCCGACCTCCACCGGCCCCCGCCGCAGCCCGACCGCCTCGCGGCCCTCCACGCCTTCTGGGCCGACCACCTCGCCGGCGCGCCTACGGACACCGCCCTGCCCCACCTCCCGGTCACCACGGGAACCGGGACCGGGCACGGCGTGGTGTCCCTGCCGCTGGACGCCCGACTCGCCGCCGCGCTGCGCGAACGGGCCCGGGAGAGCGGGGCCACGCCCTTCGCGCAGGTACTGGCCGCCGTGGCCGTGGTCGTCGGCTGGTACGGCGACACCGAGGACGTCGTGCTCGCCACCGTCGCCACCACCCGCACCGCGGCGGACGCCGAGGTCATCGGCTGCCTCCAGAACACCCTGCCGGTACGCCTGCCGCTGCACGGCGCCGACACCGCCTCCGTGCTCGACCGCACCGCCGACGCACTGTTCGACGCCCTCGACCACTGCGATCTGCCGATCGAGGACATCCTCACCGTGTCCGGGGCCACCCGCCGTCCCGGCCGGCCACCACTGACGCAGATCATCTGCACCCAGGCCACCGCAGCCGCCCCGCTGACCACCGGCGGCCTGCGCTGGCAGCTCGTACCGGCCGAGGACGCGCGCAGCGAGTACCAACTGGCCGTCACACTCCATCAGGACCCAGCGGGTGCCCTGTCCCTGACGGTCGATTACGACCGCGCCGCACTGACCGCCGCGTCGGCGCGCCTTTTCGCCGAGCACCTGGCCGGCGCGCTCACCGCGTTCGGCACCGCACCGGCCGCCCCGCTCACCACGCTGCGCCTGTTCACCCCCGACCCACCGCCACCCGCCGCCCCGGCCGTCGCGGCCGGCCCGGCGCTGCCCGAGCTGATCGCCGGGCACGCCCGGCGCACCCCCGAGGCCCTCGCCCTGATCGCGGGCTCCCAGCGCGTGACCTACGCCGAACTGGACCGTCGGATAAGGGAACTCGCCGCCGCGCTGATCGACGCCGGTGTGCGGCCCGGCGACCGGGTCGGCGTGTGCCTGCCGAGGACGGCCGACCTGCTCGTCGCCCTGGTCGCCGCCTGGCGGGCGGGTGCCGCCTACCTGCCGCTCGACCCCGGCTACCCGGCGGGCCGGCTCCGCATGGTGGTCGAGGACGCCCGGCCGGCCGTGGTCGTCGGCGACGCCGCGGCCGCACAGGCCCTGGCCGCGACCGGCGCCGTACTGATCGGCCCTGACGCGGTGGCCGACCACGCGCCCGAGGAGTGGCCGGTCCCCGCGCCGCAGGACCCCGCCTACGTCATCCACACCTCCGGCTCGACCGGCCGGCCCAAGGGCGTGATCGTCCGCCACGACAACCTGGCCGCGCTGTTCGCGGCCTTCGCGCAGGTCCTTCCCGCGCCGCCCCGGGTCTCGGTCGCCGGCGCGAGCGTCTCCTTCGACATCAGCGTGCTGGAGCTGTTCTGGCCGCTCGCCACCGGCCGCACCGTGCTGCTGACCAGCCATCAGCAGGTGGCCGACGCCGACGTGCCGCGCGGCGCGCTCTACCAGTGCACCCCGACCATGGCCAGGATCCTCGCCGACGACCCGGCCGGCCGGCGGCTGCTCGGCGGCCTCGCGGTCCTCTTCGTCGGCGGCGAACCGCTGGCCCGCGACCTGGCCGACCGGCTGACCGAGCTGGTACCGGGCCCGGTGTTCAACTGCTACGGCCCGACCGAGACCACCGTCTGGTCGACGGTGTGGCGGGTCGAGCCACAGGTACCCGTGCACATCGGCCGTCCGCTCGCGGGGGAGGAGTGCCGGGTGGTCGACGCCCACGGCCGCCCGCTGCCGCCCGGAGTCCCGGGCCGGCTGCTGATCCTCGGCGCCGGCGTGGGAGCGGGCTACTGGCAGCGGCCGGACCTGACCGCCGAGCGTTTCGCCACGTACGACGGGCGCAGCGGCTACGACGCCGGGGACCTGGCCGTCCTCGACCCCGAGCACGGACTGCGCTTCCTCGGCCGGGCCGACACCCAGGTCAAGGTCCTCGGCCAGCGGATCGAACTCGCCGAGATCGAGACCGTGTTGCGCGCCCACCCCGCCGTCCAGGAGGCCGTGGCCACCGTCAGCGGCGACGGCACCGCGGTCACCGCCTGCCTGATCCCCACCGACCCGGCGGGCCCGTCCGGCGCCGCGCACCCGCGTCCGGCACCCGCCGAACTCGCCGACGCGCTCCGCCGGCACGCCGCCGTCTCGCTCGTGCCCGCGATGGTCCCGGCCGCCTGGCTGCTGGTCGAGGCGCTGCCCCAGCTGCCCAACGGCAAACTGGACCGCGCCGCGGTGGCCGACCTGGCGGCCGCGGCGCCCACGGCCGCCCCCGCACCGGACGACGCCGAGCCGTCGGCGGGCCCCTTTTCCGGGCAGGCCACCGAGGTGGTCCGGCGCGCCTGGGAGCAGGTACTCGGCGCCCCCGTCCGCGGCCTGGACACCCACTTCTTCGACCTCGGGGGCACCTCCGGACAGATCGTGCGGGTGCTCGCCCTCCTGCAGGGCCCGTACCCGAAGCTGACCACGGCCGACCTCTTCCGCTACACCACCGTCCGCGCCATCGCCCGCCATGTCGACGCGGCCGGCGACGACGGGGGAACACCGGAACGGTCCCGGCCCGCGGTGCGCGCCGCCGCCCGGACGCAGGCCCTGAACGGCTGGCGCCGGCGCACCGAACGATCCCGATAGCACACCGGTGACAGAAGGACCGATGATTCAGTGAGCACTCATCAGGCGGACCGGGCGGCTGCACCGGAAGAAGCACGGCCGGCCCGTACGGTCGCGGCGACGCCCCAGCAGCAACGGCTCTACCTCGCCCACGCCCTGACCGAGGACCACGCCCGCCACCACCTGGTGATCGACCTCGGCTTCGACGGCGTACCCGACACCGCGGCACTGCGCTCCGCACTGGAGGACGTGGTCCGCCACCACGAGGCACTGCGGACCCGCTTCGTCTTCGAGGGCACGACCCTGGTGCAGTCGGTCGTCGACCACCTGCCGCCGCTGTGGGAGACCGTGGGTGAGGACGCCGAAGCCCCGGCGCCGGAGCATCCGTTCGACCTGGAGGCGGGCCCGCTGCTACGGGCCCGGGCCCGGCGCACCGGCGACACCGGACTCCGGCTGCGCCTCACCCTCCACCGCATCGTCGCCGACGACAGCTCCGCCACCCTCCTGGTGGACGACCTCCTCACCGCCTACCGTGCCCGGCTGGCCCCCGGTGCCCGCCAACCCCTTGTCTCTGTAAGGCAGTTCGCCGACTGTCCGGTACTTCCGGCCCCGGCCGTCGAGCCGTCGCCCACGCCGGTCGGGGAACTGGCCACCGGAGAGCTGCCGTTGACCACCGGCCGCACGCTCGGTCGGACCCACCTCGTCCCGCTGCCCGACGGCACCCTCTCCGCGCTGGCATCCCTCTGCACCGCCGCCGGCGCCCCGCTCGCCGACGGACTGCTGGCGGCGCTCGCCGTGCTGGTGAACCGCTACACCGACGCCGACGACGTCCTGATCTCCGCCGACGGCCCCGACCCGCGCGGCACCGACCTCGCCCGCACCCTCGGCCCGTTCACCGCCCGGGCGACCGTGCACGCCGACCTGTCCACGAATCCCGGATTCCGCGCGCTGGCCGGGCAGTTGCGGCGGCTGGCCGAACCGGATCCGCTGACCGACTGGAGCGCACAGGAACAGCCCCCGCTCCCCGTCGGCTTCGCCCTGCGCGCCCCGCACCCCACCCACTGGGACCTCCCCGGCGGCATCACCGTCACCCGCCACCCGGCCCCCGAGGCGCACGGCCACGCCCTGCGCCTGGTGGTGACCACCGACGGCACCGCCCGCTTCGAGGGCGCCTGGCCCGACTGGCTGACCGAGCAATTCGCCGCCCACTTCGGGCAGTTGCTGACCGAGATCGTCCACCACCCGGACCGCCCGGTGCACGAGCTGGCGCCCTCCCTCGCCGAGGGCCCGGCCGGCCGCGCCACGCCCCTCGACACCGCCGCCCCGCCCGAGGCCACCACCGTCCTGGAGCGCTTCGCCCACCACGCCGCGCAGCGCCCCGACGCCATAGCCGTCAGCCACGGCAGCGAGCACCTCACCTACGGCGAACTCGACCGCCGCGCCAACCAGCTCGCCCGGCACCTCCAGGTCCACGGCGTCGGCCCGGAAACCCTGGTCGGGCTCGCCGCCGAACGCTCGCCGGACCTCGTCGTCGCCCTCCTCGGCATCCAGAAGGCCGGCGGCGCCTACGTACCGCTGGACCCGGCGTACCCCGACGCCCGGCTCGCCTACATCCTGCGGGACACCGCGCTGGCCCACGTCGTCGTCCAGGGCCGGCCCGGCGGCTGGCTGGGCGGCTTCACCGGCGCCCTGGTCTCCCTCGACGACGACGCCGAGGCGATCGCCGCCCACCCGGACGGCCCGCTCGCCTCTCGCGTCGCCCCCGACGACCTCGCCTACGTCATCCACACCTCGGGCTCCACCGGAGAACCCAAGGGCACCCTCGTCCCGCACCGCAACGTCGCCCGGCTCTTCACCGCCACCGAGCCCTGGTTCGGTTTCGGCGCGGACGACGTCTGGACGCTGTTCCACTCGTACGCCTTCGACTTCTCCGTCTGGGAGCTGTGGGGCGCACTGGCCCACGGCGGCCGCCTCGTCATCGTTCCGCACGAGGTCAGCCGGGCCCCCGAGGACTTCCTGGCACTGCTGCGCACCGAGGGCGTCACCGTCCTCAACCAGACCCCCTCGGCCTTCGCCCTGCTCCAGCGCGAGGACGCGCGGGCCGCGGACGCGCCGCCCGGCGCCGGTGCGCGGCTCGCCCTGCGCTATGTGATCTTCGGCGGCGAGGCGCTGGATCCGCGCTCGCTCCGCCCCTGGTTCGAGCGGCACCCCGACGGGCCGCAGCTGGTGAACATGTACGGCATCACCGAAACCACCGTCCACGTCACCTACCGGCCGATCCGCAAGGAGGACACCGACGGCGACGGCAGCGTGATCGGCGTGCCGATCCCGGACCTGAGCCTGGACCTGCTCGACCGCCGGGGCCGGCCGGTCCCGCAGGGCGTCACCGGCGAACTGTACGTACGCGGCGCCGGACTCGCCCGCGGCTACCTGGGACGGCCCGAACTCGACGCGGCCCGCTTCGTCACCCTCCCCGGCGGACGCGCCTACCGCACCGGCGACCTGGCCCGCCGGCTGCCCGGTGGCGAGTTGGAGTACCGCGGCCGGATCGACGACCAGGTGAAGATCCGCGGATTCCGGATCGAGCCCGGCGAGATCGAGGCCGCGCTGGCCGGACACCCGGACGTCACCGAGGCCCTGGTGACCGCCGAACCCGACCGGACGGGCGAGCGGCGCCTCATGGGCTACGCGGTCTCCGCCCGTACCGATCTGGGCGCCGCCGAACTCCGGGCCCACCTGGCCGGCCTGCTGCCCGCCCACATGATCCCCGCCGCCTTCGTCGTGCTGGACCGCTTCCCCCTCACCGTCAACGGCAAGGTCGACCGGCGACGCCTGCCCGCCCCGGAACGCCCCGCCGACGGCCCGGCCACCGCCTCCGCCAACCGCGCCGAGGAGATCCTCGTCCAGGTCTGGAGCGAGGTGCTCGGCCAGGACCGGGTGGGCACCGACGAGAACTACTTCCTGCTCGGCGGCGATTCGATCCGTACCCTCGCCATCCTCGGCCGGGCCCGCGAACTCGGCCTGGAATTCGAGCTCCAGGACCTGCTGCGCCACCAGACCATCCAGGAACTGGCCCCGCACACCAAGGCCGTCACCCCGGGCGCCGCCCGACCGCACTACCGGCCGCTGTCCCTGCTCACCGAAGCGGACCGGGCCCTGCTGCCGGCCGACGTCGAGGACGCCTATCCGCTCTCCCGCCTCCAGGCCGGGATGCTCTACCACAGCGGCCTCAACGCGGCCGAACGGATCTACCACAACGTGGCCGGCTACCACCTCAGGGCCGGCTGGTCCGAGGCCGCCTGGCGATCGGCCCTCACCTCGCTGATCGCCGACCACCCGGTCCTGCGGACCTCCTTCGACCTCGAAACCTACGCCGAACCGCTTCAGTTGGTGCACCGCCGGGTCGACGCCCCGATCACCTTCGAAGACCTGCGGCAGCTCTCCGCCGCCGACCGGCAGACCGCCATGGACCGCCGATTCGAGGACGAGAAGCGCCGGGAGTTCGCCTGGGACCGCGCCCCCCTGATCCGCTTCCACCTCCAACGGCTCACCGACGACACCTTCGAGCTGTGGCTCACCGAACACCATGTGATCCTCGACGGATGGAGCGAACGCTCCCTGATCACCGAGCTGTTCGAGCGCTACCTCGCCCTGCTCGACGGCTCCGGCACCGCCTTCCGGGAACCGCCCCGCGCCCACTTCGGCGCCTTCATCGCCGAGGAACGGGCGGCCGTCGCCGCCGAGGAACACCGCGACTTCTGGACCGGCGAACTCACCGGCAGCGACCTCGGCACCCTGCCCCGCCTGATCACGCCCGCCGATCGGCCCGACATGCGCATCACCCCCGTGTCACTGCCGCCCGAGGTCTCCGAGGGCGTGGACCGCTGCGCCCGCCGGGTCGGCGTCCCCGTACGCACCGTGCTGCTCGCCGCCCATGCGCACGTCGTCGGCATGCTCACCGGCACCGCCGATGTCGTCACCGGCGCCGTGTACAACGGCCGTACCGAGGACCGGGACGGCGACCGGGTCCTCGGCATGTTCCTCAACACCCTGCCGTTCCGCGCCCGGCTGACCGGCGGGAGCTGGGACGACCTGGTCGCCGCGGTGGGCCGTACCGACATCGCCCTCCAGCGCCACCGCCGCTATCCGATGCCCGAGATCCGCCGGATCCTCGGCGGGCGGGAGCTGTTCGAGACCTTCTTCAACTTCACCCGCTTCCGCGTCTACCGATCCGTACTGGAACGCTCCGACGAACTGACCGTGCTCGACGAGCGGCGGATCACCAACACCAGCATCCCGTTCGGCGCCGAGTTCGCCCAGGACCTCACCTCGTCCGAGATCAACCTCCATCTGCGGTACGACGCCGCCCAGTTCACCGAGGAGCAGGTGCGGCTGATCGGCGGCTACTACCGCCGGGCACTGTCCGCCCTGGCCACCGCACCGCACCAGCGCCACGACCGGACCGTCCTGCTCTCCGCCGAGGAGCTGCGCCAACTCGACCGCTGGCACGGCGAGTCCCGCCCCCGCAGCGCCGACCGCCCCTTCCCGCTCCAGCTGGAGGAACGGGCCGCGGCACAGCCGCACGCCCCCGCCGTCATCAGCGGCCGCACCGTCCTCGACTACGCCGAGCTCAACGCCCGGGCCAACCGCCTGGCCCGGGAACTCCTCGCGCACGGTGTGGAAACCGGCCGGATCGTGGCCCTCGCCGCGCCCCGCTCCGCCGAACTGCTGGTGGCCATGGTCGCCGTCCTCAAGGCCGGCGCCGCCTACCTGCCCATCGACCCGAACTACCCCGCGGAGCGGATCGCCCTGCTGCTCGGCGACGCCGCGCCCGCCCTGCTGGTGACCATCCGCGACACGGCCGGCACCCTGCCCGCCGACGACACCCCGCGGCTGGTCCTCGACGACCCGGCCACCCTGCGACGGCTCGCCGACCGGTCCGGCGCCGACCTCACCGACGACGAACGCACCCGGCCGCTGGACCCCGCCGACCCGGCCTACCTCATCTACACCTCCGGCTCCACCGGCCGCCCCAAGGGCGTGATCGTCTCGCACGCCAACATGGCCGACCTGATGGCCTGGATCGCAGGATTCCTCGGCCCGGACGGACTGGCCCAGGTGCAGGCCACCACCTCGATCAGCTTCGACGTCTCGATCTTCGAGCTCTTCGGACCGCTCGCCGCCGGCGGCACCGTACGCCTCCACCGCGATCTGCTGGCACTGGGCGAACCAGCTGCCCTGGCCGCCGGGCCGATCACCGCACCCGCCCTGATCAGCGGCGTCCCGTCGGTCTTCGCCGGCCTGCTGCCGCGGCTCGACCCGCGGCTGACCGCCGGCACCGTCGTCCTCGCGGGCGAAGCACTCAGCGCCCCGGTGGCCAACGAGATCGCGGCCGCCTTCCCCGGCGCCCGGATCGCCAACATCTACGGCCCCAGCGAAGCACCGGTGTACGCCACCGCCTGGCTCGGCACCGGCCCCTTCGACACCGCCCCGCCGATCGGCCGTCCCTCCTGGAACACCCGCGCCTACGTCCGCGACCACGCCCTGCGCCACGTGCCGCCCGGCGTCCCCGGCGAGCTCTACCTCGGCGGCCCCGGCCTGGCCACCGGCTACCTCGGCCGGCCGGCACTGACCGCCGAACGCTTCGTCGCCGACCCCTACGGCGCACCCGGCGCGCGGATGTACCGCACCGGAGACCTGGTGCGCCGACGCCCCGACGGCGACCTGGAGTTCCTCGGCCGCCTCGACGACCAGGTCAAACTCCGCGGCTTCCGGATCGAACTGGGCGAGGTGGAGGCCGCGCTCCGCGACCACCCGCAGGTCCACCGGGCCGCCGTCATCGTGCGGGAGGACCGCCCCGGCGACCAGCGGCTGGTCGGCTACGCCGTCCGCACCCCCGGCGCCACCGCCGACGCCCTCGCCCTGCGCCGCTACGTCGAGCGCCGGCTGCCCCGCCACATGGTGCCGGTCGTGGTCGTACTGGACGCCCTCCCGCTCACCCCGAACGGCAAGCTCGACCGTCGGGCCCTGCCCGCACCGGAACCCGAAGCCACCACCCCTGGCCGCACCGGCCGGGCCCCGCGCACGCCCCTGGAAGCCCAGCTGCTCGCCCTGTTCGCCGAGGTCCTCGGCCTCGACCAGCGCGGCCCCGACGCCGGCGGCCTGGGCATCGACGACAGCTTCTTCGAACGCGGCGGGCACTCCCTGCTCGCCTTCCGCCTGGCCGGCCGGGTGCGCGCCGCCCTCGGCGCCGACCTCGACATCGCCACGCTCTTCCGCACGCCCACCGTCGCCGGCATCGCCGCACTGCTCGCCGACCCGGACCGGCCCGGCGACCCGAACGACTCGCTGGACGTGCTCGTACCGCTGCGCCCGCAGGGCACCCGCGAGCCGCTGTTCTGCGTCCACCCCGGCGTCGGCATCGGCTGGGTCTACTCCGGGCTGCTGCGGCACCTGGACGCGGACCGCCCGGTGTACGCCCTGCAGTCCCGCGGCCTCGACGGCACCCGGCCACCCGCCGAAGACCTGTCGGAGATGGCCCGCGACTACGTGGCCCGGCTGCGCACCGTCCAGCCGCACGGCCCCTACCACCTCCTCGGCTGGTCCATGGGCGGGATCGTCGCCCACGAGATGGCCCGGCTGCTGCGGGCGGACGGCGAACCGGTCGCGCTGCTGGGCCTGCTCGACGCGTATCCCAGGCTCCCCGACGCCCGCCCGGTGGACTACGACGAACCGCAGGCGCTGGCCGAGGTCCTGCACTCGCTCGGCCTCCCGCAGCCCGACGGGGTGACCCTCGACCCCGGGTCGGCGCTGCGCCTCCTCAAGGAACACGGCAGCGCACTGGCCACCCTCGCACCCCGCCAACTCTCCGCGATCGCCACCGTCTTCACCCACAACGTCAACGCCCAGCGCCGGCACCACTCCCGGCCGCTCGACGCGGACCTGCTGTTCTTCGAGGCGACCGAGGGCAAGGGCCCGGACCCCGAACGGCCGGCCAACTGGGCGCCGTACATCAGCGGCCGGATCGAGAACCACCAGGTCGCCTGCCGGCACGGCGACATGCTCGCCCCCGAGCCGCTGGCCGGGATCGGCACCGTCCTCGCCGCACGCCTCCGGACGCTGCCCCGCCCCGAGTGACGGGCCGTGCCGCCGACCACCCCACAGGAGCCCATGTGACCAGCAACCCGGACGGGGAACCCGCATGACCGCAGCGCGCCACACCATCCCGTTCGCCCTCATCGACCCCGCGGTCCACCCGGACCCCGACGCCTGCGACGCCTGGCGCGACCTGCGGGACGCCCACCCGGTCGCCTGGTGCGAGGCCGACGGCGACCGCCCCGGCTTCTGGGTGATCACCCGCTACCAGGACCTCGCCGCCGTCTACCGCGACACCGCGCGGCTCAGCTCCGAACAGGGCAACATGCTCGGCACCCTGCTCACCGGGGGCGACCCGGCCGGCGGCCGGATGCTGGTGGTCACCGACCCGCCCCGGCACTCCGCGGTGCGCAAGGTGCTGCAGGGCGCGTTCTCCGCCCGGGCCATGGCCCAGATCGCCGACGGCGTCCGGGCGGCCACCAAGGGCCTGGTGGCGGCCGTCGTGGACGCCGGCGGCGGCGACTTCGTCGCCGATGTGGCGGCCCAGATCCCGCTGATGGCCATCTGTGAACTGCTCGACGTACCGCCCGCCGACCGCACCCTGATGCTCGATCTGACGATGGCGGCGATGGGCGAGGACGGCACCCCCGAGGCCGCCGAGGCCGCGGCCGACGCGCAGGAGGACATCCTGCTGTACTACGCCGGACTGCTGCCCGGCCGGCGGGAGTTCCCGGGTGAGGACGTGGTCAGCCTGCTGGCGAACGGCGAGGCCGGCGGCACCCCGCTGAGCGACGCCGAAGTGCTGCTGAACTGCTACAACATCATCATCGGCGGCGACGAGACCACCCGGCTGTCCTCCGCCGGCGCCGTGCTGGCCCTGATCGAGCACCCCGAGCAGTGGCAGCGCCTGCGCCGGGACGAGGGCCTGCTCGACTCCGCCGTCGAGGAGGTACTGCGCTGGACCACACCGGTCACCCACCTCGGACGGACCGCCACCACGGACCTCACGCTGCGCGGCTGCGAGATCAAGGCGGGCGACATCGTCACCCTCTGGAACACCTCCGCCAACCGCGACGAGGACGTCTTCCCGGACCCCTACCGCTTCGACCTCGCCCGCACCCCGAACCGGCACCTCACCCTCGGCCACGGCCCGCACTTCTGCCTCGGCGGCCCGCTCGCCAGGGTCGAACTCCGGGTGATGCTGGAGGAGTTGCGCCACCAGGTGGGCGAACTGGAGCTTGCCGGACCGGTCGAACGGCTCCGGTCCAGCTTCCTGACCGGGGTCAGCCGGCTGCCGGTGCGCTGCACCGCCGCCGGCTGACCCACGAGGGACTCCTCACTGGACCGCGGCGTCCGGCCCGGGTGACCGCTCCGCGGCCCCGGGCGCGCCGGCGGTGGCCTCCAGGTGCGCGGCCAGCAACCGCAGCGTCGAATTCCGGTAGAGGTCCACCAAGGTGATTTCGGGGACCTGCGTCATGCTGCGCAGGGCCTTCATCGAGTCGCCGCCCAGCCGGAAGAAGTCGTCGTCCCGCCCGATCGCCTCGACCCCCAGCACCTCGCGCCAGGCCGCGGCGATCCGCTCCTCCCACGGCCCGCTCGGGGCGGCGTCCGCGGGTACGGTGCCGCCCCGGCCCTCGTCGTGCGGTGACGGGGCGGCAGGCAGCGCCTTGCGGTCCAGCTTGCCGTTCGGACTCAGCGGCATGGCGGACAGCACCAGCACCGTGCCGGGAACCATATGGGCCGGCAGACGGGCGGCCAGCCGGTCGCGGACCTCGTCCGGGTCGATCGCCTCGCCCTCGCGCGGAACGACGTAGCCGACCAGCACCGGTGCGCCGGTGGCATCGGACTGCGCCGCCACCGCCGCTTCCTTGACCTGGGGGTGGTCCCGCAGCACGGACTCGATCTCGGTCAGCTCCACCCGCAGTCCGTGGATCTTGACCTGGAGGTCGGTCCGGCCGAGCAGCTCGATCAGCCCGTCGGCGTCGCACCGTGCCAGGTCGCCGGTGCGGTACAGCCGCTCGTCGGACACCGGACCGTACGACCAGTGCAGGAACCGTTCGGCGGTGAGGTCGGGCAGGTCGAGATAGCCCACGGCCAGGCCGTCGCCCGCGAGGTACAACTCACCGGTCACGCCCGGCGGAACGGGCTGCAGCGCCTCGTCCAGGACGTAGGTCCGCTGATTGGCCATCGGCCGCCCGTACGGAATGCTGGTCCAGCCGGGGTCGGTCGCCTCGACCTCGTAGAGCGTCGAATAGATGGAGGCCTCGGTGGCGCCGCCGAGCGAGATGAACCGGGCGTCCGGCGCGAACTCCCGGCTCCGGTCGGGCATCTTCACCGGGATCCAGTCCCCGGCGAGCATGATCAGCCGAAGCGGGTCCAGCGACGAGGGGCCGTTGGCGGCGGTCGCGTCGAGGTGGTCCAGCACCAGCTCCAGCAGGGCCGGGGCGGTGTTCCAGACGGTGACGCCGTGCTCCGCGGCCAGTGCGGCCCAGTGCGCGGGCTCCTTGCCGCGGCCCGGCGCCGGGAGCACGAGGGTGCCGCCGGCCATGGTCATGCCGAGGAACTCGTAGACCGACATGTCGAAGCTCGGCGAGGACAGCCCCAGCACACTGTCGCCGGGACCCACGGCGAAGCGGGTGTTGAGGTCCGCGATGTTGTTGAGCACGCCACGGTGCCGCAGCGCGATCGGCTTCGGCCGTCCGGTGGAGCCCGAAGTGTGGATCACGTAGCAGAGGTTGTCCGGGCCGGCCACGGGCTCCAGGTCGTCCGCCGGCAACTCGGCCAGGATCGCCTCGTCCCGGTCCAGCAGGATCAACTGCCCCTGCACCACCGCGTCCGCACCGCTGCCCAGCGCGTCGGCGAGCCCGGCCCGGCTGATCAGGGCCACGCACGACGCACCGGAGATCATCGTGGTCAGCCGGGCCCGGGGATACGCGGGATCCAGCGGCACATAGGCGCCGCCGGCCTTGAGCACCCCGAGCATGGCGATGAGCAGCTCGGGGGAGTGGTCGAGGAAGAGGCCGACGCGGTCGTCCGGGCCGACGCCCAGGTCCCGCAGATGGCGGGCCAGCCGGTTGGCCGCGGCATTGATCTCCCGGAACGTCCGCCGGGCCGTCCCCTGGACCACGGCGACGGCCTCGGGCGCCTGCCGGGCCCGCTCCTCGAACACCTCGTGCAGACAGGCGCCTTCGTGCGGCAGCGACACGGCGGTGTCGTTCCACTCCAGCAGGACGCGGCGCTGCTCGGCCTCGGTGAGCAGGGTGAGCCGCTCCAGCGGCCGGTCCGGGTGGTGCACGCCGTCGTGGAGCAGATGCCCGTAGTGGCCGAGCATCCGCTGTGCCGTCGCCGGGTCGAAGAGCCGGTCGTCGAAGTGCAGGGCGGCCCACCGGGAGCCCGCATCCGGTGCGGGCAGGGCGAGTTCGGCCTCGTACGGCCGGGGGTCGCCGTCCGCCGGGGGCGCGCCGATGCGTACGCCGATCCGGGCCGGCTCCGCCCCGGGACGCGCTACCGCGCCGGCCTCACCCGCCAGTCCGCGCAGCGTGCTGTGGCCGGTGACGGAGAAGCGGAGCAACGCCTCCTTGCCGCCTTCCCGGACGAGCCGGAACTCGACCTGGTTCTGCCCGGAACAGCGGTACACCAGCGCGGCGAATCCGGCCAGGAGCACATTCTCCGGGGTGGTCGCACACGAGGCGGCCAGCGCGCGGACCGCGTCGTCGTACAGCCCCGGAATCTCCTGGCGCACCACTGCCGTACACACCGGTGCATCGACGCCGCGCGGCCGGTCCGCGGGGAGTTGGGCGGCATGGGAGGACAATTACCGTCTCCTGTCTCGGAGTTTCTCGACTTCGCGGGTGCATTTCGGCGGCGGGCAATCGGTGGGGCGCAGCTGCGCACCGATGCCGGGTCGGGAACCTCCGAGCCCGGGAACCGTCCCGCTCGGTGGTCAATCCGGGCTGCGCGCCCGGCTGTTGGCGACATTAACCGGCCACGCTGACCGCCACAATGTGGCGGGCGTCACATTCCCCGGTCCGTGCCTGCTGCATAATCATGTACTCCCCAAGGGGGCCTCGACGAGGACGTACGCGGGGAAATCCGTCGCCGTCTCCCTGTCGCGCGGCAACCGACCGGCCGCACGGCGCCGTGTCATCCGACCGCAGGGGGAACAGCCGCATGAGCACCGACATTTCGCCGGCCGCGCTCGACGCCGTCGATCTGCGCCACCTCGCACAACGGGACGGCGAGAAATGGGCGACCGCCGGCGAGGGCATGCTGTCCTCCTGGGTCGCCGACATGGACTTCCCGACCGCACCCGCCATCCGCGAGGCGCTCATCCGCCGCGCGGACGGCGACCTCGGCTACCCCACCTGGTTCGACGAGAGCCAGGGCGGCCCGCTCGGGGAGGTGTTCGCCGCCCGGACGCAGCGCAAGTACGGCCACCGGCCCGAACCCACCCACGCCCGGCTGTTCACCGACATCAACCAGGCGATGCTGGCGACGCTCCAGGTCGCCACCGACCCGGGCGACGCCGTCCTGCTGCACACCCCGGCCTGTCCGCCGTTCGTCGACGTCATCGAGAAGATCGGCCGCAGACCGCTGACCGTGCCCGTCGAAGAGGGCCCGGACGGCTGGGGGTTCGACCAGGCCCGCATGGAACACGCCGCCGCGGACGGGGACACGGGGCGCTGCCGGGTGCTCTTCCTGGTGAACCCGCACAACCCCACCGGCCGGGTCTTCCGCCGGGACGAACTGGAGGCGCTGGCCGAGCTCGTCCTGCGGCGCGATCTGCTGGTGATCTCCGACGAGGTGCACGCGGACCTGACCCACGCCCCGCACCGCCACATCCCGTTCGCCTCGCTCGGTCCGGAGATCGCCGCCCGCACCGTCACCCTCACCTCGGGCAGCAAGGCGTTCAACCTCGCCGGGATCCGCTGCGCGCTGGCCCACATCGGCCCACGGGCCGTGCGCGAGGCCGTCGACGCCCGGCGCGGGCTGCTCTTCGGCCAGGTGGGGGTGCTCGCGGTCGAGGCGCTGAAAGCCGCCTGGACGGCGGGGGACGACTGGCTGGCCGACGTCATGACGGTCCTGGACCGCAACCGTCGGCGGCTGGCCGAGCGGCTGCCCCGCGGTATCCGCTGCCGCACCCCGGAGGCCACCTTCCTGGCCTGGCTCGACTGCCGGAGCCTCGGACTCGACGCCGACCCGATGCCGTTCTTCCGCGACCGGGCCAAGGTGCTGCTCTTCTCCGGCCCGGCCTTCGGGACCGACGGCGAGGGATTCGTCCGGCTCAATTTCGGTACGTCACCGCAGATCCTCGAAGAGACCCTGGAGCGCATGGACACCGCGCTGCGCCGGCATCGCGGGGAATGAAACCCGGGCCCCGGGCGCCCGGGCCGAAAACGACAATGTGGACAGTTTTCTTTTGTCGTTGACGCGCGCCGGGCCGGGGCTAGTAAAGTTCGGAAAGATCACGGGGGACAAAGTCGGGGGACTTCCACGGGAGTTCAGGCGCCCATGCGCAGAACGTCCCGGCCACCATTGCGAGAATGCCACCCGCTCTTATTGTGGCGTCCCACCGGATCCCTTGCGTCACCGATGTCCGCGTTCCGGGCCGAGACCCCGGAAGAAATCGGAAATCCGGAGGGCTGATGGCCACGCACGCCATGGAAAAGGTGTATTCGGGGAACGGCACCGTACGGCTGCACCGAGCCGGGGACGTGACCGACCCCGACGCCTTCCGGGAACGACGGCGCACCCGCAGACGACGCCTGGCGGAGTATCTGGCCGACGGCCGGGCGGAAACCCGCTATTTCCCGGTGCTGTCCGTACTGGCACCCGTCATGACCCAGTCCGAAGGGGAAATCACCTACCCGGGCGACCCGATGTGCCTCTACACGGCGCTGAGCCTCGCCGTGCACCGGGCCGTGGCCGACGCCGGCCCCTTGGCGGACGCCGCGCACTACACCGATCTCGCACCCGAGTGGACCCGGTTCCCGTCCAAGAAGTACCGGCTCTCCGCCGGCGACGACGGATACCGGGCCTACGGAACGGCCCCGAACACCGACCGCACCGTCTTCGACCCCCGGGTGTGGGACGACACGGCCCGCGCCCTGTGGGTACGGATGCTGCGCGAGGTCGGACCCCGGGTCGTCCTCATCAGCGCCGTATCGCCCGCCCACCGCTATGCGCTGCAGATCGCCGAACTGGCCAAGCGCGAGGTCCCGGAAACCTTCGTCATCCTCGGCGGCCGGCACGTCGACGAGACCACCACGGCCACCCCCGACGGCCAAGGACTGCTGCTCAAGCCCAGCAGCCCGCTGGCCGTCATGCAGCAGGGCAAGGTGCCCCGGGTGGTCGACGCGGTGATCAGCGGCGAGGCCTACCACGCCGTGGACCTGCTGATGCGGGCCCTCGCACTGGCCACCGACCTCGACCGGCGCCGGGTCGACCGGGACCAGGTGCTGCCGTGTCTGCAAGGGCTGCTCGCCGAAGAGGGGCCCGGTGCCGGCAACTCCCTCGTCGTCCTGGCGGAAGGGGACACCCTCGACGCGGTACCGCTGCGCGGCGGTGCGCTCGACCTCGCCACGCTGCCCTCGCCCTACGAAGCCTTCGCCATCCGCTCGCGTTTCCCGATCTTCACCGACCCGGAATCCGGCGAAGTGCTGCGCACCGCCCACTTCATGGTGTCCAACGCCTGTCCCTACCGCTGCAACTTCTGCTCCGAGTCCGCGCAGTTGAGCAATGGCCTCAAGCGGTTCAAGGACGATGCGATCGGCACGGCGGTCCAGCGGGTCTGCGAATACGTCGGCTACGGCGCCGCCTCGCTCTTCTTCGACGACTCGGTCTTCTGGAGCGGCCGCTACCGCGACATCGGCAATTTCTGCGAAGAACTCAGCCGCATACGCCGCACCCCGCCCACCGAACTCGACGCCCGTTACCGGCACTTCCTCCCTCACGACGACGACATCGAGCGGCTGCACGGCCTCCAATGGGGCGCACAGCTGACCGTCGACACCCTCGTCGCACTCCATTCCGCGGAAGAATCTGACGCCATTCTGCGGAAGATGAAGGAAGCCGGCTGCACCTACGTCTACATCGGCATCGAAAGCATGTCGACGCAGGTCATGACCCATATCCACAAGAACCTCCGCCGGGACGAGCGCAAACCCTGGCGGGAAAAGGTCCGGGAGGCCGCCGCGCTGGTCAAGGCGCACGGTCTGCAATTGGGCACCTCCGTCCTCTTCGGCCTGGACGGCGAAACCCGGTCGAGCATCGACGAGACCATCCACGAGGTCGGCCGGCTCATCGACGACAAGCTGATCGATCTGGCCAGCCCGAACATCCTCACCTACCACCCCGCGACACCCGTCACCCGGGCCCACGGCATGCAGGACCGGCTCGACTACCACTCCCCGCGCATCGACAACCGAAAGCCCTACATCTACTTCGAGGAAGCCTTTCCCGACGTCGTCTCCGTCCTGCTGACCGAGGACGACATCTGGCACATCCACCACGAGACCCGGCACCGCTGGGGCGGTGCCCGCAATGACGCGGCACCGGTCCCGGTCGAGGCCGGCGCGGAATGAGGAGAACCTGATGCCCGCTTCCCGCCCTGTCTCCGGTCAGCCGCTGCAACAGCCCTCGGGCATGCCCACGGAGAGATACACCGCCTACCCACGGGTCGACCTGCCGGACCGTTCCTGGCCGGCCGCCTCCCTCACCCGGGCCCCGCAATGGTGCGCGGTGGACCTGCGGGACGGGAACCAGGCGCTCGCCGTCCCCATGGACCTCGCCCGCAAGCGGAAACTCTTCGAACTCCAGGTCCGGATGGGATTCAAGGAGATCGAGGTCGGTTTCCCGGCGGCCAGCAGGACCGATTTCGATTTCATCCGGCTGCTCATCGAAGAGGACCTGATACCGGACGACGTCGCGATCCAGGTCATCATGCCGGCCCGCGAAGAACTCATCCACCGCACCTTCGAGTCCCTGGCCGGCGCCCGCCACGCGATAGCCCACCTGTACAACTCCACCTCCTGTCTGCAGCGGGAGGTGGTGTTCGGGATGGACCGCGCACAGATCAAGGACCTGGCGGTGCGCAGCACCCGGCTGTGCAAAAAGCTGACCGAGGACCTGGGAAGCCCCGGTATCCGCTACGAATACACCCCGGAGTCCTTCACCGGCACCGAGCTGGACTTCGCACTGGAGATCAGCAACGCGGTCACCGACGTATGGGACCCCGCCCCGGATCACAAAATGATCCTCAACCTCCCCGCCACCGTCGAGATGTCGACCCCGAACATCTACGCCGACCAGATCGAATGGATGCACCGCCACCTCGACCGGCGGGACTCCCTCATCCTCTCCATCCATCCGCACAACGACCGCGGCACCGCCGTCGCCGCCGCCGAACTCGCCTGCATGGCCGGTGCGGAGCGCATCGAGGGCTGCCTCTTCGGCAACGGCGAGCGCACCGGCAATGTCGATCTCGTCACCCTCGGACTCAACCTCTTCACCCAAGGCGTCGACCCGATGATCGACTACTCGGATCTCGCCGAGGTCGCCGCCACGGTCGAATACTGCAACCGGCTGCCGGTGCACCCCCGCCACCCGTACGGCGGCGAACTCGTCCACAGCGCCTTCTCCGGCTCCCACCAGGACGCCATCAAAAAGGGTTTCGAGGCCCTGGAACACCGGGCCGCCGCCACCGGCACCCCCCTCGGCCGGCTGCCCTGGGCCGTGCCGTACCTCCCGATCGACCCCAAGGACATCGGCCGCGACTACGAAGCGGTGATCCGGGTCAATTCGCAGTCGGGGAAGGCGGGTTCGGCCTACCTGCTGAAAAGCGCACATCACCTGGACCTGCCGCGCCCGCTGCAGGCGGAATTCGCCCGGATCATCCAGGAGCACACCGACGGCACCGAAGGGGAGCTGTCCGCCGACGAAGTCTGGTCGGCCTTCCGGCGCACCTACCTGGAATCCACCCGACCGCTCGCCCTCCTCGACCACACCGCGCAGAGCTCCGCCGACGGCGCCACCCGGTCCCTCACCTGCACCCTGCTGACCGGCACCGGCGACACCCTGACGCTGACCGGCTCCGGCACCGCACTCGCCGACGCACTCCTCGACGGCCTCGCCACCACGGCACACCCCGAGACCCCCGACCCCACCGCCCTCACCCTCGGGGACCTCACCCAGCACCCCCTCCCCGCGGACGGCGACCGGGCCCCGCGGTTCGCCGCCTACGCCCGCATCGACCACCACCAGCGCTCCGCCTGGGGCGCCGGGATCGCCCCCGATACCGCCACCGCCACCCTGCAGGCCGTCCTCAGCGCGGTGAACCGCCTTTCCGCAGGAAGCGCCGGAGTTTCGTCAGCGGCCAGGTGTTGATGACGTCGTCCTTCGAGAGCCAACCGCGCTGCGCCGTGCCCACGCCGTACCGCAGATAGGGCAGATGCGTGGTGGAGTGCGCATCCGAATTCACCGCGAACTTCACGCCGTGGCGCTTGGCGCGCAGGATGTCCTCGTCGCACAGGTCGAGCCGTTCGGGATGGGCATTGATCTCCAGCGCGGTGCCCGTCCTGGCGCAGGCCGCGAAGACCGCGTCGAAATCGGCGTCGATTCCCGGGCGTTTACCGATCCGGCGCGTCGTGGGATGACCGATCACGGCCACGTACGGATTCTCACAGGCACGGATCAGGCGCCGGGTGAGGGCCTGCCGGCTCTGGTTGAAGTGCGAGTGGACGGAGGCGACACAGAGGTCGAAACCCGCCAGGAATTCGTCCGGCCAGTCGACCTCACCGTCCGGCCCGATGTTGAGTTCGGTGCCGTGCAGCAGTCGCATCCCGTGGTACCGGCGGTCCAGCGCACGTACCTCCTCCCGCTGCGCGAGCATCTTCTCGTCGGTCATCCGCTGCATATAGAGGTTCGGAGCATGGTCGGTGACGGCGTAATAGGCATAACCACGTCCGGCGGCCGCGGCGACCATGTCGTCCAGGGACGAGAGGCCGTCGGTGAGGTCGGTATGGGTGTGCAGATCGCCGCGGATGTCGCGCTCGGTGACCAGGTCGGGCAGTTCGCCCCGGAGCCCGGCCGCGACCTCACCGCGGTCCTCCCGCAGGGTCGGCGGGATCCACGGCAGCCCCAGCCGGTCGTAGATCCCCTCCTCCGTCTCCGAGGTGATCATCTCGCCGCTCTTGGCGTGGAACAGCCCGTACTCGGACAGCTTGAGCTTGTGGCGCACCGCGATCGCCCGAGTGCGGATGTTGTGCGCCTTCGACCCGGTGAAGTACTGCAGTCCCGCACCCCAGGACACCGGCGGCAGCACCCGCAGATCCACCTGCAGCCCCTTGGTGGTGCGGATCGACGTCTTCTTCTCCCCGTGCGCGATGACCTCGGCGGTGTACGGCAGCTCGGCGAGCGCCGCCATGAACGGCGCGGACCGCTCGGCTGCGACCAGGATGTCGATGTCCCCGATCGTCTCCCGCATCCGGCGCAGCGACCCCGCGTACGTGCACCGTCTGCAGCCACGGATCCCCGACAGTTCGGCGACGATCTGCTCCGCCAGCTCCATGGCGGCACCCAGCAGGATCCGCCCTTCCCCGGCCTTCTGCATCAGCGAGATGCCGTGCAGGATGTTCTCCTCGGTCTTCTCACCGAACCCCTTGAGCTCCCGCAGCCGCTCCTCGTGGACGGCGTCGAGCAGTTGGTCCACAGAGGCGATGCCCAGCACCTCGTAGAGGACCATCGCCTTCCGCGGGCCCAGAGTGGGGATGCTGATCAATTCCCGGACTCCGGCGGGGACCGAGGCCCTGGTCTCCTCGATGGTGACGACCCGCCCGGACCGCAGATACTCGACGATCTTCTCCGCGATCGAGGCGCCGACGTGCGGAATCTCCCGCAGCCCCGGCACATCGAGCTGGGTGACGTCGACGGGGTAGCCACCGACGGCGCGGGCGGCCTTCTCGTAGGCACGGGCCTTGAAGGCGTCGCCACCACTGATCGCGATGAGGTCGGCGTACTCCTGCAGCAGCGCCTCGACCTCCTCATTGGCGCGGACCATACCTCCAGGGTGCGCCCGTATCGGCCCCGCGGCACGGCCGGCCGTCACCGTGCGCACACGACCGTCACCGACCGTCCCCCTACGGCCCGGCGCCCGCCTGTCCCACCACGCCGACCTGCCCGGCCTCCCGGGTCCCGTTTTTTGCACGCGGTTCGGGGAGGACTGCGGCGTGGTGCCCGTGTGCGCGCGGAACCGGCGGCTGAAGTCCCGCTCGCTCACCCCCGCCACCGCCGCCATCGCCTCCAGCGTCACTTCGCGGGGCCCGACGACGGGACGCGCCCTCCGTCCGTCCCCACCGGGCGTTACGGTCGAACTCCTCGGCCGGTGCCGTGCCGGCCGTATGTGGTGCCGCGTCGACGGACGTGGTGATCGGAGGTCGAACCGGATGCTGGTGGTGGGGCGCTCGGAGGTGGAGACGCTGCTCGACATGGACGCGCTGATCGATGCGCTGGCGTCGGCGATGACCGACCTCAGCGCCGGCCGGGCCGCCGCGCCGGACCGGGTGGCGGCGACGGTGCCGGAGCGGGAGGGCTTCGTCGCCGCCATGCCGGGCTATGTGCCCTCCGCAGGGGCGCTGACGAGCAAACTCGTCTCCGTCTTCCCGCGGAACGCCGGTACGCCGCTGCCGACCCACCAGGCGCTCATCGTCGCCTTCGACCCGGACACCGGCGAGCCCACGGCCCTGCTGGACGGTACGGCGATCACCGCCGCGCGGACCGCCGCCTGCTCGGCGCTCTCGGCGCGGCTGCTCGCGCGTGCGGACGCGTCGGTGCTGGCCCTGCTGGGCACCGGCGCCCAGGCCCGTTCCCACGCCCGCGCGATGTGCCGGGTCCGGCCCCTCCGCCACATCCGGGTGGCCGGCCGCAACCCGGCCCACGCCACCGCCCTCGCCGCCGAACTCTCGGCCGAACTCGGCATCCCCGCCGAGGCGGTGGCCACCTACGCCCAGGCGCTCGACGGTGCGGACATCGCCGCGGCCACCACCCACGCCGTCGCACCCGTCGTCCGCCGCCCCTGGCTGACCCCGGGCGTCCACGTCACCTCCGTCGGCTTCAACCCCGCCGGCCGCGAGGTCGACGACGCCACCATCGCCGACGCCCTGGTCTGCGTCGAATCGCGGCAGGCGGCCCTGGCCCCCTTCCCCGCCGGGAGCAACGACCTGCTCCACCCGATCCGCGACGGCGTCATCACCGCGGACCATGTGCACGCCGAACTCGGCGAACTCCTCACCGGGAGCCGGCCCGGCCGCACCGCGCCCGGGCAGATCACGCTCTACAAGTCCGTCGGCGTAGCCGTCCAGGACGCCGCGGCGGCAGCCCTCGTCGTCGAAGCCGCCCGGGAACGGTCCGCGGGAACGCACATCGACCTGGGCTAGGACCAGGGCCACCGCGGCACCGGCCTCCACCGGGTGCTACACGCCGCTCGCCTCGTAGTCGGGGGCTGCGGCCGGGGTCGTTCGGGCGGCCGGGCGCATGGTCAGGGTCAGTACGGCCAGTCCGGTGAAGATGACCGCGGCGGCGAGGCCGGTGACGTGCAGGCTGGTGGTGAACGCCGCCCGCGCGGTGTGCAGCAGTTCCGCGGCCTGGCCGGTGGGAAGGTGCCGGCTGGCGGCGACCGCGCCGGCCAGCGAGTCGGACGTGCCGTCCATCCGGCTGCGGTAGACCACCGCGGCCACCAGACCGAGCAGCGCGAAGCCGAGCGAACCGCCGAAGTAGTTGCCGGTCTCCGACATCGACGCCGCCGAGCCGGCGCGTGCCGGCGGCACGGACCCCACGACCAGCCCGGTGCCCAGCGCGAACAGCGGGCCGGTGCCCAGTGCCAGTACGGCGATGCCGGTCATCACCAGTGGCAGGGCGCTCGCACCGCCGGGGCCGACGCCGACCAGCAGCAGGCTGCCCAGCGCCGACCCCGCCAGCCCGCCGGCGATCGCGGTGGTCTGCTTCATCCGCCGGGCCAGCGCCGGCGCGGCCATGGTGCCGACCGCCACGCCCAGGCCCATCGGCGCGAACAGCACCGCGGACGCGACCGGCGAGAAGCCCAGCACGCTCTGCAGGTACTGGGTCACCAGCAGGCCCGTACCAGCCATGGCGAGCCCGGCGAAGACCAGCGCGACGAGCACGGCGGTGAAGGGGCGGTTGCGCAGCAGCCCCAGGTCCAACAGCGGCGTCTCCCGCCGCAGTTGCCGGCGTACGAACAGCGATCCGGTGGCTGCGCCGACGACGAGGGCCAGCGCCGGCACGACCGGGACACTGTCGACGGCCAGCTGCTTGATGCCGTAGATCATCAAGAGCACCGCCACGAGCGACAGTCCGACATCGGCCAGGTCCAGCCGGCCGGCCCGGTCGCTGCGGAACTCCGGCAGCAGGACCGGTCCGGCGAGCAGCAGCACCGCCATCGCCGGCACGGCGACCAGGAACACCGACCCCCACCAGAAGCACTGGAGCAGGAATCCGGCGAGTACGGGTCCGAGCGCGCCGCCGGTGAACTGACAGGTCGCCCAGATCGCGATGGCCTGCCCGCGCCGCCGTTCGTCCCGGAACATCTGGGTGATCAGGGCCAAGGTGGACGGCGCCAGGGTCGCGCCGGCGACGCCCAGCAGCGCGCGCGCGACGATCAGCATCAGCGGGCTCACCGCGAAGGCGGCCACGACGGACAGCACCGCGAACGCCGCTCCGCCGATCATCAGCAGCCGTCGGCGGCCGATCCGGTCCCCGAGCGTGCCCATCGTGATGACCAGCCCGGCCACCATGAGGCCGTAGCTGTCGCTGATCCACAGCTGCTGGACGCCGGTGGCACCCAGGTCGGCGCTCAGCCGGGGGAGCGCCAGGAGCAGCGCCGTCATGTCCATCGCGACGAGCAATGTCGGCAGCATGAGGACGACCAGGCCCAGCCAGGCCCGGCGGGCTCGCAGATCCGAAAGCACGAAAGCTCCCTGTTCTCTCGACGTGTTCTCTCGACGTGTTGTCGTGAGGTGTTCTCTCGACGTGTCGCCGGTTGGTCGGAGCGGCCGGGAGCTTCTTGACATCGCGGGGACGGATGCGACGGGAAAAACCCATGGGAAATTTCTTGGCGGGCGAGGTGCCGGGGATGTCAAGAAGACGACGGCGACTCCGACCACCGGTCGAAGGGCCACCGATCGAAGGACCCGGTCGAAGGACCACCGGCCCAAGGGCCCGGCCAGGGCCCGCCGAACCACGAGAAGCACCAGGAGTACGAGATGAAGTTCCTGATCAGCCTGCACATCAACCCGGCCGTGCTGGACGCGCTGACCGACGAGGAGAAGGCGGGGATCGGCGACGGCCACGCCACGTTCATCGAGTCGCTGAGGACGTCCGGCGAGCTGATCACCACGCAGGCGCTGGTCGACCCGTCACAGGCCGCCGTGGTGCGGGTCCGCAATGGTCAGCCGGCGGTCACCGACGGACCTTTCCTGGAGGCCAAGGAGTATCTGGGCGGCTTCTACCTGATCGACTGCGAGAACAAGGAGCGGGCGATCGAGCTGGCCACGCAGATCCCGGACAGCGCGATCGACGGTCTGGGGGTCGAGGTGCGGCAGGTGATGTTCGCTGACGGACAATTGGAGGCATGACCGCACCACCCATGGAGGACCTGCTGCGTGAGCTCACGCCGCAGGTCCTCGGCGCATTGGTACGCCGGCACGGCCAGTTCGAAGGCTGTGAGGACGCCGTACAGGAGGCCGTCCTCGCCGCCACCGTGCAGTGGCCGGCCGAGGGACTGCCCGACAACCCGCGCGGCTGGCTGATGACCGTCGCGTCCCGGCGGCTCATCGACCAGATGCGCAGCGACCATGCGCGCCGCGAGCGGGAGTCCGCGGTGGCCGCCGAGGTGGTGCCCGAGGACGTCCCGGACACCGACGACACGCTCGTCCTGCTGTTCCTGTGCTGCCATCCGACGCTGACCGCCGCCTCCCAGACCGCCCTGACGCTGCGGGCGGTCGGCGGCCTGACCACGGCCGAGATCGCCCGGGCGTTCCTGGTTCCGGAGGCCACCATGGCGGCCAGGATCAGCCGGGCCAAGCAGCGCATCAAGGCCGCCGGCAGCTCGTTCGGCCTGCCGGACGGCGCGGAGCGCGAGGAGCGGCTACGGGTCGTCCTGCACGTCCTCTACCTGATCTTCAACGAGGGCTACACCGCTTCCTCGGGCAGCGAACTGCACCGTGCCGACCTCGCGCACGAGGCGATCCGGCTGACCAGGACGGTGCACACACAGCTGCCGGCGGACGGCGAGGTGACCGGGCTGCTCGCGCTGATGCTGCTGACCCACGCCCGCCGGGAGGCCCGTACGACGGCGGCCGGCGACCTGGTGCCGCTGGACGAACAGGACCGTACGAAATGGGACCGCGCGCTGATCGACGAGGGCCTTGAGCTGGTCAAGTCATCGCTGGCGGGCCCGGCCCTCGGTCCCTACCAGCTCCAGGCCGCCATCGCCGCCACGCACGCCGACGCGGCCACGGCCCGGGAGACCAACTGGCCGCAGGTGCACGCCCTTTATCTGATCCTCGAACGCATCGCGCCCAACCCGATGGTCACCCTCAACCGGGCGATCGCCCTCGCCGAGACCGAGGGCCCGTCGGCCGGGCTGGCCCTGCTGAACACCCTGGACAGTGACGAGCGGATGGCCGGGCACCACCGTCTGCTGTCCGTACGGGCGCACCTGCTGGAGAAAACCGGCGACACGGCCGGGGCGTACGAGCACTACCGGCGCGCCGCGAAAGCCACCGCCGGCATCGCCGAGCAACGCTACCTGGAAGCCCGGGCCGGCCGGCTGCGGCAGGAGAGCCGCCGGCCCTCCTGATGCTGCCCGCGGCATCCACAGGAAACCCACAAGTTTGCCTCCTACCTTCCCGATGCGGCTACCGTGCACGGATGCCGCCGGCGGGTGTGTCGGGAACCGGGACGGCATGGACAGTGAACTGCACACGATGCGGTGGCGCGGTGGTCCAGGGGCCGGACGGCCGATGGTGCTGCGGCAACTGCGGGGCGAGCGGATGAGCCGAGGCGCCCGATGAGATGAGAGTGGAGCCCTGCATGTGCGCGGCCAAGCGCCTCGACCGAGTCCTGGTCGTCGACGACGACGCGATGATCCTGCGGTCCCTGGGGCGCGGCCTGCGACTGAACGGCTTCGACGTCGCGCTCGCCGAGGACGGCCCGACCGCTCTCGCGCAACTGGCGAGGACCCCGCCGGACGTGATCGTCCTCGACGTGTCCCTGCCGGGAATCAGCGGCATCGAGGTGTGCCGCACGCTGCGGGCCGACGGTGACGAGGTGCCGGTGCTGATGCTGTCCGCACTGGACGAGCTGGCGGACCGGGTCGCGGGCCTCCAGGCCGGCGCCGATGACTACCTGGTCAAACCCTTCGCACTCAAGGAACTGGTCCTGCGGCTGCAGGCCCTGCTTCGCCGCCGCCCGCCCGCAGGCAGAGACCTCGTGCAGGTCGGTGACCTGGTCCTCGACACGGCCGCGCGCGAGGTGACGTACGGGGGCGTGGCGGTGGGGCTCACCCGGCGGGAGTTCGAGCTGCTGGAGGTCCTCGCCCGCAACGCCGGCGTCGTCCTCACCCGCGACCAGCTCCTGGACCGGGTGTGGGGCTACGACTTCGAGGTCCGCACCGACGCCGTCGACACGTTCGTGAGCTATCTCCGGCGCAAGACGGAGGCCGGCGGCCGGCCGCGCCTCGTCCACACGGTCCGCGGAGTCGGCTTCGTGCTGCGCGCATCCGCCACGGACGCCGCGCGATGAGGCTCACCACCCGGATCGCCCTCGTCATGGGCCTCGCCATGCCCCTGCTGGTACTGGGCTCGGGCGCGCTGCTGCTGCGCCTGGTCACCCGCGACGTGCACGCCGAACAGGACGCCCATCTGCGGGAACGCGCCGCGGTGCTGCTGCCGCTGGCCAGGGGGCTGCTGCGGACCGAGGAGAGCGGACAGCCGCGGAAGGCGGCGAACCGGGAGCGGCAACTGCTCGACGCGGGCCTCGACGTCGGGGTGCGGCTCCTGGCGGCCGGCGGCGGGCCGGTGACGGACGGGAGCGCCGGCGGCGATCCGGCCGTGTCCGGTCGGAACACGACCACGGGCGGTGGCCCGCAGGGGTACCGGGTGGTGGCCGCGGCAGGCCCGCAGCCGCCCGCCCCCGCGTCGTTGCCGGTCGCCGCACCCGACCCGGTGACCGTACGGGCCCGCGGCCAGGCCTGGCGGGCGCTGTCGGTCGAGGTGGGCGGCGCGAACGCCCGAAAGGGTCCGCGCGGCACGCTGTGGGTGTTCTCCCGCGGATCGGCCGGGACCGCCGAGGTCACCGCCGTACAGCACCGCATCCTGGTGGTGGCGCTGATCGCCGCCCCACTGGCCGGGTTGCTCTCCTGGGCCATCGCCGAGCGTGCCACCCGCCCGCTGCGCCGCCTGCAGCGCCGGGCCGGCGGCCTCGACCCCGGCACCAGCACGGCGCGCCTGGACCACGCCCCGTCGCGGATCACCGAGGTGGACGACCTGGCCCGCACCCTGCAGACCGTACTGTCCCGGTACGACGAGCAGGCGGCGCGGACCCAGGAGGCACTGGCGACCGCACGGGCCTTCTCCGCGACCGCCTCCCATGAACTGCGCACCCCGCTGATGGGCATGCAGACCAATCTGGACGTCCTCACCGACCACCCCGACCTCGATCCGGACGACCGCGCCGATGTCCTGGCCGACCTGCGCTCCGGCCAGCAGCGGCTGATGGCCACGCTGATCGCGCTGCGGGCGCTGGCCCAGGGCGACTTGGTGGAGGCCGACGCCTTCGGTGTCGTGGACCTCTCCGAGCTGGTGGCGGCGGCGGTGGCGGATGTGGAACGGCACGTGGCGCGCCACCATCCCGGCGTCCGGCTGACCCTCCGGCTCACGCCCGGGCTGATGCTGAGCGCCTGGGAGCCGGGGCTGCGGATGGCGGTCGACAACCTGCTCCGCAACGCGGTGGTGCACGGGAGCCGGGCGGGACTGCCGGCGCGGATCGAGGTGGCGCTCCGGCCGGGCGGTCGGCCGGCGGACCCGGTGGCCGTGCTCACCGTGGACGACGACGGTCCGGGCATCGCACCCGAGGAGCGTCAGCAGGTCTTCCAACGGTTCCACCGCCGCGCCGGCAGCCCCGGGTCCGGCCTGGGCCTGACCCTGGTCGCCCAGCAGATCGCCCTGCACCGCGGCACGGTACGGATCCTGGACCGGCCGACGGGAACCGGCGTGCGCTTCGAGGTCCACCTGCCCCGGCCCGGCGACCCGGCGGCCGACACCCGCACCCTGGAACTGCCACTGCACCGCGCCTGGTTGAGCGAGGTCCCCGGGGAGGGCACGCACGAGCTGCCGACCAGGGCCTGACCGACCCCATCACCTCGTACGGGGCCGGGATTCCTTGACCACCCGCGCGGTGGCCCGGCCCGCCCCCGCGGAGCACCGCACCGAACGGAACCGGCCGCCGACCTCCGCGACCCAGAAGGCGTCCGCCACCGTGAGCGCCTGGACGCACCGGCTGCGCCGCCAACCCCCGAAGCACGCCTCGACGACGTCGGCGCCGGCCGGCAGCTGCCCCCACGCCAGCGTCCAGTGCCTCCCCGCCCGGCCGCCGTACCGGCCACCCCGGAGCGGGGAGACACAGAGCGTGCTCACGACGGACACATCGATCAGTCCGGCCCCGCTGTGCACCTCCAGCGCCGGTCGCCCCTCGGACCCCCGCCCGACGCGCAGCAGCCAGCCGCTCAGGGGCAGCCGCACGTCACGTGGTCCAGGGGAGGTGAGGACCGTGGCCCCCGCAGAGAAGGGCTCGTCCGACACGAGGAAGCCACCGTGGTCCACTGTCTCTCTCCCAGCTTCGAGGCACGGTGCACCTGACCGTCGCCGACACTCACGTACACCGTCGCCGACCTCTACGGACGCCGTCGCCGATGCTCTCGCCGATGCTCAACTACCCCCGACCATAAGGACGATCCTTGTGGATTCCCTGTGCCCGCAACGCCCCCGTGCGGACGGCGAACGCACCACGTAGCCGCTCACAAGGTCCCCACAAAAAACGCCCCTACGTTCTGCCACACGGCCCGCCCGCCCGCTTTTGCGAGGCCCCTGCGGCCGCCTTCATCCATCCCCTGACATCCCAGGCACTTCCAGACTTTCCCTCATCCATTCCTTCCTGAAGGGAGCACCACCATGCAGCGTCCCAAGATCGCTCTGGCAGGAGCCCTGTCCACCCTCGCGCTCACCGGTTGCCTGCTGAGCGGGGCGGTGTCGGCGAACGCGGCGGACTCCGGCAGCCCGTCGTCCGCCGAGCCCTCGGCAACCGCCCCGCACAACGGCAAGGGCAACGGCCACGGCAAGGGCATCTGCCACCGAGTGCCCAAGCTGGAGCAGCGCATCGACAAGGCACTGGACCGGCTCAACGACGATGCCCACACCCGTGGTTCGATCGCGCGCCTGGAACAGCGGGTGAAGAACGCCCGCGCCAAGAACCGCGACGCGGTCGCCACCTTCCTCCAGGACCGGCTCACCCACCGCAAGGAGCTCAAGCCCACGCTCACCCGCGAGCGCACCGACCTCAGGGCCGTCGCGGCCTGGTGCGCGACGAAGGACGGTGACAAGAAGGGCACCGCCTCGTGAGGCAACGCTCCCGGCGTGCCGCGCTGCTGCTGACCGCGGCGCTCGCGGTACCGCTCCTGGCGGTCACGGGCTGTTCGCAGGACTCCGGCCGGTCGGCAGCTCCCGGAGGCTCCGGGGGAAGCGGCGCGTCCTCGGCCTCCCACGCACCCACCTCAGCCCCGACCGCCGGCACGCCATCCGGTTCGTCCACCGAGGAACAGGAGATGGCGAAGAAGGTCCAAGAGGCCGAGAAGGCAGCGGACGCGGCCGACGCCGACGCGGCCGAGGACCCGCAGTGAGGGTCCGGTAGGGGAGGGCGGGGCACCGGTGGGTCCTTCCCGATCGGGCAGGCCAACCGGACACCCCGCCCCACGACTTGCGCACGTGACGGATCCACGCAGCCATGGGCCGCGTGGATCCGTCGGCCGTTCGGTCGCGTCAGTCCAGATCGTGCGAGTAGTCGGTGGTCACGCAGCCGTCCACCTCACCGTCGTCGGTGGTCTTGCCCTCGGGCGCGTGGAAGCCGGGGGCGCAGTTGAGGAACAGCAGCCCGGCATCGAGCAGCTTCCGGCGTTGGTCGTCGCTGCTCGGGTCGACGGCGAAGTCCTCCCCGATCATCAGGTCGTCCTGCTCGGACGTGTCCCCCTTGACGGCGGTCTGGAACGCCTCCATGTCCTCGATGGTCAGGAAGTCGGCGTCCCCGCCGCCGACCGCCGGGTCGTCACACTCGCCACCGCCGTTGATGCCCTTCATGCCCATGGCCTCGGCCCTTGCCACCTCCGGGGGCGGGGCGATGTCGACCTTCTCGCAGTGGAGCGCCGTTCGGAGAAGTTCCCCGGCCCCCTGCGGCGACCCACCGGAGGGCAGGCTGCTGCAAGCGGAAACCGATGCCAGGGCAAGGACAGTGCCGGCCGTGGCGAGTACTCGATGGAAACGCATGAATTCCTTTGCAGTGGTGGCTTCGAGACGAGCACCGAACGGCTGTGACGGTGCATCGGCTGCCAAAAGGCGAAAAAGCCATCTGCACTCCCCCGTTCCCCCGCTCTGATCATTTGACCGGAACATGGTAAACGCAGCCCGCACCGGCTGCGTCGCGTCAGCCGCAGCACGAGACGGCCTCGGACGGCAATACAGTCACCCCCGGCGATGCCGGACAAGGTCTGTCGCGGCTGAGCGGCCGTGAAAACCGGTTGCCGACGACCGGGATCAGACCCAGGCTTGCGGTCATGCTCCCCTCAGCTTCGTGACCCAGTGCTTCCACCACCGTGACGAACGAAGACCAAGAACGTGAGCCGCATCATCCGGGATTACACCGCCGCGGACGAAGAGTCATGGCTCCGCTGCCGGGTTCTGTCCTTCCTGCACACCCCCTACTTCGATGACGTCCGGCAGGCCAAACCAGAGATCCCTACCCCGGGATTCGAGTTGGTGGCCATAGGAGACTCCGGGACCGTACTCGGCATCATGGACGTGACGGTCGACGAAGACCTGGCCACCATCGACACGGTCGCAGTGCACCCCGATCACCAGCACCAAGGACACGGCCGGGCGCTGCTCACCGAGGCCAGATCCCGCGCCCGGGCTCTGGGACTGACCACACTTGATGCGTGGACCCGGGACTTCCCCGACACGTTGCGCTGGTATCGCGCCATGGGGTTCGCCGAAAGTGACCACTACCTGCATGTTTACGCGAGCCACTACACCGAGCCCGGCGAACCTGCCCGCGCGATGGGAAGTCGCCGACAGGGCCTGAAGCCGATGGCCGCGTTCCTGCACGCCGACCTCGCCGACGAGCAGCGGTTGAGAACCGAGTTCGCCCGCATCCACGTCTGCCGCCGGTTCGCACTGTTGCTCTGACGCTGTCCACCCACGGTTGAGCGAGGCCACCGCCTGGGGCGGGGATGTGCCTCCCGCTCACACGCTCGGAAGTCAACGCCTGGCCCGCCCGGCCTACGGCCCTTGGATGCTCAGGATGACCGCCGTTCCGGCGATGGTCCGGTCTTCGTGCATGGTGATGACTTGGCTGGCCTGCAGGTGCTGCCACTGTGCCGGGTCGAGGGGGGCCAGGCGTACGGTGGCCCGTCCGCCGGGCTCCAGGTGGGGCGCGAACTCCACCCACAGGCCGGCGATGTTGAGGGCCGGTTCGCCGGTCGGGGCTCGATTGCCGATGTTCCACATCGGCCGGAGGACGCCGGCTCCCGAGAAGGGTGTCTGTCGGCGTGCCACGTCGGCCGGTACGAGGGTGAGGTCGGCACGGATGATGCCGTGTCGCGCTTCGTAGCAGCGCCAGTGACACCAGGCCGCGCTGCGCTCCAGTCGCATCTGCTCGGCGGCGGTGGCGAGCGTCTGCCAGAACGCGAGCGGTAGCGGAGGGACCTCGCCGAGTTCTTCCAGCAGACCGAGCGCCACTTCCCATTCGTCGTGAGTGAGGTGGTCCCAGACATCGTTCACCGTGAGGTCGTTCTCGGTGGCGAGGGGTTCGGGGACCAGCAGTGCGGCGGCTTCCAGCAGCCTGGGGACGTCCATGCCCCGATTCTGGACGAGGGTCCCGCCCCGCAGGCTCGCAGGCCCCTCCCGGCCGGGACCAGGGCGTGATCCCGGCCTGCTGCTGTCTGAGCCGTACTACTTCGCGGCCGGTCCGACGGGGACCGGGAGTGGGCCGGCCGCGCAGGTCGTGTCGTGCTTCGGCGCCTTGCCGGTCAGCAGGTAGGTGGTGACGATGTCGTCCACGCATGCGTTGCCGTTGCGGTACTGACCGTGGTCGCCGCCGCCGGTGACGGTGACCAGGCGGGAGCCGCGCAGGGCCCGGTGGTCCCGGAGGGCGGCCTCGTAGTAGGTCGCGGGGTCGTGCACCGAGTTGAGCATCAGGGTCGTCGGCAGTCCGGCCCCGGTGACCTTCACCTTCGGCGCGGTCGTCGTGGGCCAGTACGCGCACACCGATGAGAAGGCCAAATCCCGTGCGCCGACGAGTGGTTGGGTCTTCGTGTCCTTGGCGCTCCGTCGGATCCAGTAGTCGATATCGCGGTTCCAGGCGGTGTCGTTGCAGGTGACCGAGAAGTACTCGGCAAGGAATTCCGGGCTGAGATACGAGCCGAAGACCTTTTCCATGAGCTGCCGCTCCGGATCCCCTGCGCCGTCCCCGTGGTCGAGCGCGACGAGCGCCGACGCCAGGGCGGGGAAGCCCTCCTTGGCGTTGTAGATGGCCTGGATGGTGCCGTTGTCCAGCTGGTTCGGTCCGATGACGACCTGGCCGACGGTCACCGGGTGCTCCGCCAGCGCCCGCCGGCGCGCCTCCCACCGGGCCTTGGCCTGCCGGGCCGTCCGCCCGTAGTGGTAGACGGCGTCGTACTTCGCCAGCCAGGGCAGGAAGTCCTGCTCGAACCGGCGCTGGAAGCTCTTCGGCTGTCCCGTCTCGAACCCCTCCCAGGAACCCGACCAGCCGACGTTGCTGTCCAGCACGGTCCGCTCGATGCGCCGCGGGAACAGCGTCGCGTAGTAGGCGCCGATCATCGTGGCGTAGGAGGGCCCGTAGTAGGAGATCTTCCGTGCACCGAGCAGCGAGCGGAACAGGTCCATGTCACGGACCGTCTGCTCGGTGGTCAGGTACGGCAGCAGCCCGCCGCTGCGGGTCCGGCAGTCCTGGACCAGCTTGCGCGACCGCGCCAGCACGCCCTGGACCGCGGCGGGGGAGCGGTCCCGGAAGTCGTGCGCGAAGAACTCCCGGAACTCCGCGTCGGTCTGGCACACCGGGCGGGTGCTGCGACCGACGCCGCGCTGGTCGAAACTGACCACGTCGTACGCGGCGCCCACCGCGGGCTCGTCCTTGACGAAACCCTCCGGTCGGTTCAGCCCCGAGGCACCCGGCCCGCCCGCCGCCATCATCAGCACCCCGCGCCGCCCGGCGGGGTTGCTCGCCCGGTGCCGGGAGACCGCCACGGTGAGGTCCACACCGGCATCCGGCCGGTGCCAGTCGCGCGGCACCGTCATCCGCGCGCACTCCAGTGACGAAGCGCCCTCACAGGGCTGCCAGTCCAGCCGCTGCTGCGCGTACCGGGCGGGCACCCGCATCCCTGCCCCGGTGGCCTGCGCCCCGCCCGCCGGCAGCACCGTCGCGGCCACCACCGCTGCGGCCACGCCCGCCAGTGCGGACGCGCCCCACCACCGCGGACGCGGCACCCTCCCCGAAACCCACGACCCTGCCATCGAACCCTCCCGGACGTGTTCCTTCATCTACCGGGACTGATCCTTCCGCCGGGCACCCGACCGCTCGATCCCTCCAGCATCCGTCTTGGGGGTGGCACTGGTACCACCCCCAGGACGGGAAGCCCCGGGAACGCAGGCGGCCTAGTCCGCGGTGATGGCTCGCGCGGCCTCGACCAGCGTCTTTCCTCCGGCCCGGCCGGTCATCACGAGGCGTGGCAGCCAGGGCCCCGTGCGGTCGTACGCATGGGTGACGGTCGGCTCGCCGGTCTCCTGCTGGGTGCCGTCACCGAAGTACCAGTGGTAGCGGTAGCCGGCGGCGGGCGGGTTTCCGTGCACGGTTGCCGAGATGCGCACCTCGGTGCCGACCGGGGCGTGTGCCGGAAGGCTCAGCCGGGCGGCCCGAGGGCCCTGCCGGGGCAGGCGGAACCACTCGCGCACCCGGGGGTTGAGGAGGAAGGCATCGGCGTACTGCCGGGCGCCCTCGATGTCGGGGTGGCCGACGGCCGCGCTCAGGCACTGCAGGGGAGTCGCGCTCAGCTCCGGGCAGGCCCGGGTGCGCAGCGGGAACGCCGGGTCGGTCACCGGAGTGTTCCAGACCTTGGAGTCCCGGGTGAGAAGGGCATTGTCCACGGTGAACAGCCCGTCGGCCGCCACCGCGTACGGGCCGTCGGCGGACGCCTTGTTGGCGGCGGCCGCCGCCTGGTGGTAGGCGGCAATGGCCAGTTGTGTGTACTGCTCATAGCGCTCGGCCACCCTGCCGAGGGCGGCCTTGCAGGAGGCCAGCCGGGCCCCGGCCACTCCCGGGACCGAACAGGTCTTCACCGGGATCGGGGAACTGCTGCGGCTCAGTGCGTAGTAGAAGTCGGCCACGATCACCTTCGGCCGGCCCGGCAGGGAATGGGCCTTCTCGATCGCCGCCTGCATCCCGCGTCCGCCGTATCCGACCTTCGCGCCGCTGAAGTAGGGCACGTCCTTGGCCGGGTTCTCCGCTGCCGCACCGATGCCGGAGCACTCGCGCTTGACTGCCTCGGGCACGCTTTCCGAGCCGGGAGTGATGCCGACGCCGATGCCGAAGAAGGGATCGAGGTCATTGATGCACCCGTTGATCACGACCAGGTCGAGGCCGTAGCCGCCCGACCGTGCCTGTGCTCCGGCCCTTTCCAACTGGCAGAAGACGTCCGGCATTTGTTGGGTGACCTCGCCGAACTCCATTTCCCCGTCGCCGTCCGGGTCCTGCTTCTCGGTCGTGCGCAGACAGTCCGCGTCCTTGTTGCCTGCGGGCAGATCGGGCGCGTCAAGCACCGCGCCGGAGATCGCGTAGTCGTTGAGCCGAAAGCCCCGGCCGGTCTCGCGGCCGAGCAACTGACCGGTCAGATAAGGGAACTTCTGGTCGTGGTCCAGACCCTGGCCCCAGACCACCGAGTCCCCGACGGACGCCACCCGCACCGGGTGGCACCCGCGGCGCAGCGTGTCCCGCCAGACCTTTCCGTAGCGGCCGGGTGCCTGGCCGTCGGGCGTGCCGGCGATACGGGCGTCGACCTGGAGGGCGGTCTCGGTCGCGGGCACCCGGTCGAAGGGGATGCTGAACTCGGCCGTTCCGACACGTGCGTTCATGTCGAGGCGCCCGCCCGCCAGTTGCTCCGCACCGGCGCGTACCCGCCACTCCACGGTGGCGCCGGCCTTCGCCGCGGCCGGGTCGTAGACCTCCACCCGGCCGCGCACAGGTCCACTGCACACCGGATTCGGCGTCAGGTCCACATCGAGGACGAGCGGAAACGCCGACCCCGGCAAGGCCGTGGCCTGCGCCTCGACGGGGAGACCGCCGAGGAGCTGACCCAACAGCACGGCGACCGCCCCGATCGCCCCGGCCCTCCACCGCCTCCGTGCAACCCGCCGCCGCGACCACACCAATCTCACGCCAACACCCCTGTCCCTGCCGTCATTTCGGTCCGTGCGGAAACGACTGCATTCCGCATCGGTACGGATCATGACAGTTGGGAGATCGGTGTGGACTGTGTGCAGCGCTCCATACTGAGTGAAACTGATCACTTACTTGCAGTTACGCCCGGGAAGGGTGAGGAACGAGCGCATGGTTCCCTAACCGATGTCGGGCTCGGACCGTACTTCGATCCGGTCCCCCCGGCGTTCCATTTCCAGCACGACGAGCTCGTTGCGGCCCTTCCGCCACAGATGACCGGGCGCGTACAGGGTGACCTGCGGTCCGAGGGACCAGTAGCGGCCGAGCGGGAATCCGTTGAGCCAGACCATGCCCTTGTCCCAGCCGGGGAAGGCGAGGAAGCCGTCCGCGGGGGTGGCGACGTGGACCCGGGTCCGGTGGAAGGCGGGGCCGGTCGGGGTGTCTTCGTTGCGGAATTTCAGAGCCGAAAGGTCGTCGAGGGGGAGCCGGCGGATCTCCCAGTCGTGCAGCTCTTCGTCGTCGAGGCAGACCTTGCCGCTGATTCCCTTGGGATCGTTGAGGCCCTGACCGAAATTGACCCGCCCGGTGGGGTCCACCAGGAGGTCGAGGGTGCCGGACGCGTCGGCCACGGTGAAGTCGACGGTATGGAGCGGCTGGTTGCGGTCGAAGGTGCCGATCCGCTTGCCGTCGCCGAAGACCAGCGCACGGTCGCCCAGCCCCGTGATCCGCAGGCGCCTGGTCCCCTGCGGCCCGCGCACCCGTGTGCGGTAGTGGATCAGACCGTGCGGCTGCCCGAGGGCCTCCATATGGACGGGGGTGGTGCGCCGCACCGGAGTGCTGCTCAACGCGTCGACGACGTCCATCAGCGGCACCGACTCGCGTACGGAGACCCGCTGGGCCGGCATCCGGCGCGGCGTGGCCGGCAGGGGCGTGTTCGGCAGGGTGGTGTATTTGGCGAGTACGTCGCGCACCGCGTGGAACTTCTCCGTGAGTTCGCCGGATTCGCTGATCGGGGCGTCGTAGTCGTAGCTGGTGACGGTGGGTTGATAAGCGCTGCCGCTCAGATTGGCACCCGCGTACCAGCCGAAGTTCGTGCCGCCCACCGCCATATAGAAATTGATCGACGCTCCTGCTGCGAGGATCTTCTCCACGTCGGCGGCGGTCCGCGCGGGGTCGGAGGTGTGGTGCCGCTCGCCCCAGTGGTCGAACCAGCCGTCCCAGAACTCCGTACAGAAAAGGGGCTTGTCCGGCTGGAATCTGCGCAGTTCCGCGAAGGGGCCGGTGGGGTCACCGGCGAAGTTGACGGTGGAGAGGAGATCGGGGAGGCTGCCCGCTTCCAGCGCTTGCTGAGTGGCTCCGTTGGAGCAGAACAACAGGCTGTCGATGCCCTGCGCCCGCATGGTGTCCCGCAGATGTTCCAGGTGGGCGTGGTCGTCACCGTAGCTGCCGTACTCGTTCTCGACCTGCATGGCGATGATCGGCCCGCCGCGCGTGGCCTGCAGATCGACGAACCGGGGAAGCAGTTCGGCGAACCAGGTGTCGACCGCTTGCTCGTACGCGGGGTCGGAACGGCGCAGCGGGGCGTCCTTGTTCTTGAGGAGCCAGGCGGGCAGCCCACCGAAATCCCATTCCGCGCAGATGTACGGTCCCGGTCGCACGATCACCTTCAGCCCCGCCTCGTCCGCGGTGCGGACGAACGCGGTGACATCGCGCCACCCGGTGAAGTCGGCCTTCTTCTCGTACGGTTGGTGGAAATTCCAGGCGACGTAGGTCTCCACCGTGTTGAGTCCCATGGCCCGCAAGCGGAGCAACCGGTCGCGCCAGTCCTTGGGATGCGTCCTGAAGTAGTGGAAGGCACCCGAAAGGATCCGGAACGGCTTGCCGTCCAGCAGGAATTCGTTCCCGCGGATGGTCAGTCCCCGGGGGCTTTCGGCCTGTGCGAGGGTCGTACGGCTGCCGCCCAGGGCGACCCCCAGGGACGCGGCCCCCACCATGGCTGAGCTCAGAAACCTACGTCGGCTGAACTGCGTCATGTCTGCTCTCCTCGACTCGACCGGTCGTCGCCAAAGCTCGAACATGTTCAGGAGTGCGCGTTTCTGTGTGTTGAGAGTGTTGTATAGAACAGAAACAAGCACAAGGGTTCGTGGCGTCCACCGGAACTGACGCGCCCGTCCGTCCACAAGATCATCGTCAGCCGAAGTCCGTCGCGGGCTCCGTGGCATAGCGGCTCATCGCCTGGAGGTTGGCCTGGGGGGCCAGTGCCTGGCCGCCGGCAAGCATGTCCTGCAGGTCCCGGAAGTACTGCACATAGAGGTCCGGCGTGAAAGTGCTGAGCATGACGGCCGGTTGGTCGGTGACGTTGGCGAACGTGTGCGGGGCTCCGGGCGGGACCATCACGAGCGTGCCCGCGGCCGCGTCAATGTCCTGGTCCCCGACCGTGAACCGCACCGTGCCGGAGATGATGTAGAAGCCCTCGTCGTGCTGGGCGTGACGGTGCTGCGGCGGTCCGGGCGTGTGCGGCGCGAGGACGGACTCGGCCATCCCGAGACGGTGACCGGTGTTGCTGCCGTCTTCGAGGACGCGCAGACGCGTGGTGCCCAGGAAGATGGTCTCCCCGTCGCCCGGGCCGACCACCGATACGGCGGGTGCGGCGATCGGCTCGCGGGCCTTCGTTTCATGAGTCATGTCGTCAGTCATGCTTCGATCTCACAGTCAGGGCACGGGGACTGTCCAAGACCCCTTCGGTGAGCTCGATACCGTACGGGTATCGTCGCGCCATGGAGCTACGCACGCTGCGCTACTTCGTGGCTGTCGCCGAGGAACTCCACTTCGGCCGGGCCGCCGCCCGGCTGCACATGAGCCAGCCGCCCCTGAGCCGGGCGATCAAGCAGTTGGAAACCGAAGCCGGCGCCCCGCTGTTCGACCGGTCGTCCGCCGGTGTCACCCTCACCCCGGTGGGAGCGGTACTGCTCGATGAGGCGCGCGCCCTGCTCGACCAGGCCGACCGGGTGCGCCTGCGCGTGGCCGCGGCGGCCGGCAACGCCACCCTCACCGTCGGCATCCTGGGGGGCAGCAGCGACCCGGGCGCAACCCGGCTGGCCCGCGCCTACCACCGGCGGCACCCGCGCGTCGAGGTGCACATCCGCGACACGGACCTGACCGACCCCACCTGCGGGTTGCACGCCGGAGCGGTCGATGTCGCGCTGACCCGCGGGCCGTTCGACGGGACCGGCCTGAGCCGGCACGAGCTGCGTGCCGACCCGGTGGGGGCCTTGCTGCGCACCGACGATCCGCTGGCCCGCCGGGACCGCCTCAAGCTGGCCGACCTCGCCGGCCGCCGTTGGTTCCGCTTCCCGGAGGGCACCGACCCGCTCTGGCAGTCGTACTGGAACGGCGGGGAACCTCGTGACGGTCCGGTGGTGCGCGCGGTCCAGGAATGCCGGCAAGCCGTTCTCTGGAACGGCACGGTCGGCATCACGCTCCTGGACCACGAGCCGGTGAGGGGGCTTACCGTGGTGCCGCTGAGCGACATGCCACCGAGCCGCGTGGTGGTGGCCTGGCACGCGGGCGATGCGAATCCCCTGATCCGCTCGTTCGTCCGGATCGCGCTCGCCGCCTACCGCGACGGAGACCCCCCACCAGCGCGCAGCCTCCGATAGCGCCGGGCCGCCAGCCCCCAGCACGTGCCGAAGAGCAGCCAGTACGGCGACCACAGCAACAGGTCCCACTGCGCCTGGAAACGCGCAAGGTCGGCGTGCGCGGGCGGAACGGAAGCCCAACCGGCCAGCACCCGCACATCACCGGCGAATCCGTAGCCCAGGAGGCCGAGCGCACGCGCCACCATGAACGCGCACCCTGCCCAGGAACCGGCGAGCAGCATGCCGCGGCGGAACCTGCCGTGCGGTCCGAAGCGACCGGACAGATGAAGCGCGGCCGCCATGCCGACCAGCGCCAGGGCGACGGACGCCCAGCTCCCGGCGACCGCTCCCGGAGCGGCGTTCAACACGTCGTCCCGGGCACCCGTCGGCAGCGGGGTCTCCCGCATCAACAACGCACCGCCCAAGGCCCAGTCGAGCTTCATCGCACCGTAGGCGAAGGCACACCAGAAGGCGAGGGGCGCGGCGACCGCCGTCGGGTCACGGCGATCGGTCCGAGTACGGCGACCGGTCACCGGCGCGCCTCTGTCGCGACGCCGGCGTGCGGACGGCTGCGCAGGAAGTACGACACCGTCACCACGACCCACGCCGCAATCCCGACGCTGCCCATGACCGCCTCGTAAACCGGGCCCCAGCCAAGGCGCACCATGTCGAAGTCCGTGCGCTGGACGGTGATCACCGCTCCCAGTGACTGCAGCACCGCGGCCAGTGCCAGGGCGCACAGCAGAGCCCAGCGCGGGATGCGCGCTCCCCAGCGCGCGATGGTCGCCCATGCCACCACCACCGCAAGCAGACCGAGCGAAGCGTTGCCCGCCTGGGCCAACCCCGGGTGCGCGAACTGCGCCTGCACCTCGGCGGGTGCGGGATGGCCGGGCATACCGACCTCCCCGCGCGCCGCCATGTACGCCTTCTGCCCCACGTACACCAGCGAGCCGGCCACCGTCAGCCACACCGCGACCCGGACGCGGGGCCCGGCGGGCGCCGGCCGGGCCGGCCGGAGCAGTATGCGGCGGGCCACGGCAATGCGGGCGCTTGCGTCAACTCTCATGGATCCGATGCTGGCCCGGCACCCGCACCGCCCGCTTCCTGCCCTGGAGCCACCCGCTCCACCGAGCGGGCGAACCGCGCGTCCTTCCGAAGGACGAGGAGACCACCGCTTCTCCACGGCGAAGCGGCACCCGCCCGGTGGGCGGGTGCCGTCGAAGGGCCGGTGTGGCGTCAGCCCGCTACATCGCCAGCCACACCGCCTGGTCCGGGCCCAGACACCCGTTGTCGAGCGGGCCGCCGCTCGTCAGCAGGACCGCCTCGTGCGCGGGCAGTTCGTACGGCTGCGAGGAGAGGTTGACGATGCAGGCGAAGCCCGGTTCGCGGTGGTAGGCGAGGACCCCGGCCGGGGCGTCGAGCCAGGTCAGCTCGCCCTCACCGAGGGCGGGGTGGTCCCGGCGCAGGTGCAGGGCGCGTCGGTAGAGCTCCAGCATGGAGGCCGGGTCGCCGGTCTGGGCCGCGACACTGAGGTCCTTCCAGTGCGCGGGCTGCGGCAGCCACGGCCGGCCGGTGGCATCCTCGGGGCTGAAGCCGTACGGGGAGCCCTGCCCGGACCACGGGATCGGTACCCGGCAGCCGTCGCGGCCCGGGTCGGTGTGGCCGGAGCGTTCCCAGATGGGGTCCTGCCGTACGTCCTCGGGGAGGTCCTCGACCTCCGCGAGGCCCAGCTCCTCGCCCTGGTAGACGTAGGCGCCGCCCGGCAGGGAGAGCATCAGCAGGGCGGCCGCGCGGGCCCGCCGGACGCCGAGTTCGAGGTCGAGGGGGCCTTCGGGCCGGTAGGGCGCGTTGGCGACCCACTTCTTCGCCACCGTCCGGCCGAAGCGGCTGGGGTGGCGTACCACGTCGTGGTTGGAGAGCACCCAGGTGGCGGGTGCGCCCACGGAGCCGAGCGTGTCCAGCGAGCGGTCGATGACCTCGCGCAGGTCGGCGGCGTCCCAACTGGTCATCAGGAAGTCGAAGTTGAAGGCGGTGTGCAGCGCGTCCGGCCGCACGTAGGCGGCGAGCCGCTCGGGGGTGTCGGCCCATGCCTCGGCGACGAACGACCGGTCGCCGGGGAACTCGTCGGCCACCCGGCGCCAGGTCTGGTAGATCGCGTGCACCTCGTCGCGGTTCCAGTACGGGTGGTCCGCTTCCTCGCCGGGCGCCGGCGTGTCCGCCGTGTCCGCCGGGTCTGCCGCGTCGCGGGTCGGCAGGTCGGGCAGTTCCGGGTCCTTGGCCAGGCCGTGTGCCACGTCGATGCGGAAGCCGTCGACGCCGCGGCGGAACCAGAACCGCAGGACGTCCTCGAACTCGGCCCGCACGTCCGGGTGTTGCCAGTTGAGGTCCGGCTGCTCGGGAGCGAAGAGGTGCAGGTACCACTGGCCGTCGGGAAGCCGGGTCCAGGCCGGGCCGCCGAAGACGGAACGCCAGTTGTTGGGCGGCTCGGACCCGTCGGGTCCACGGCCGTCGCGGAAGTGGTAGCGCTCCCGCTCCGGGCTGCCGGGCCCCGCCGTCAGCGCTGCTTGGAACCAGGCGTGCTGGTCGGAGGTGTGGTTCGGCACGATGTCGGGGATGACGCGGATGCCGTGCCGGTGGGCCTCCTCGATCAGCGCCTCGGCGTCGGCCAGGGTGCCGAAGAGCGGGTCGATCGCGCGGAAGTCCGCCACGTCGTAACCGTGGTCGGCCATCGGCGACCTGTACCACGGGTTGATCCAGATGGCGTCGATCCCGAGCGACTTCAGGTAGGGCAGCCGGGAGCGGATGCCGGCGATGTCACCGACTCCGTCACCGTTCCCGTCGGCGAAGCTGCGGACGTAGACCTGGTAGATGACGGCGCTGCGCCACCACGGTGCGGGGTTGGGGGTGCTGGGCATGCTGCTGCGTGCTCCTCGGGGCTCTTGGGGCATCGGTGTGCGGTGGGGGGACTACTTCGCCGCACCGGCGGTGAGGCCGGCGACGATCCGGCGCTGGAAGACCAGCACCATGATCACGAGCGGGACGGTGACCAGTACGCCCGCCGCCATCTGGCTGCCGAACGGGGTCTCGAACTGGCTCGCTCCGGAGAACTTGGAGATGGCCACGGGAGCCGTCTGCATCTCCGGTTTGTTCGTCATCGACAGCGCGATGAGGAATTCGTTCCAGGCGGCGATGAAGGTGATGATCGCGGTGGTGAACATGCCCGGCGCGGCGAGCGGGACGATGATCCTGCGGAACGCCTGGCCGCGGGTGCAGCCGTCGACCATCGCGGCGTGCTCCAGCTCCTGCGGCATCTGCCGGAAGAAGGCGGTCAGGTTCCACACCGCGAGCGGCAGCGTGAAGGACATGCTGGGCACGATCATCGCCTGGTAGCTGTTGATCCAGCCGAAGTCGACGAACATCTTCAGCAGCGGGACCACGATCGACACCACCGGGAACATGGAGGTGGCGATGATCAGGGTGAGCACCAGCCGCTTGAACCGGAAGTCCAGCCGCGCCATCGCGTAGGCGGTGAAGGTGGCCAGGACCAGCGCCACGGCGGTGGTGATGCCGGCCACCACGACGCTGTTGAGCAGCGCCCGGGTGAAGGACTCCGACGGGTCGAGGACCGCGAGGTAGTTCTCGAACGAAAGGCGGGTCGGAAAGGGCGAGTTGGAGAAGATGTCGGCGGTCCGCCGCAGGCTGGAGACCAGCATCCAGTAGAACGGTGCCAGGCAGTAGGCGACGACCGCGGCGACCCCCGCGTACAGCAGCCCCTTGCGCAGTTTCGGGGAGAGGGTGTTCATGCCGCCACCTCCGTGCGTCGGCGCGAGAGCCATCGGCGGCGCAGCGGGGCCGGGCCGTCATCGCCCACGACGTCGGCGCCCAGCAGCCGGACGAAGGCCAGCGCGATCAGGAAGACATAGACGAAGAGGATCACCGCGTAGGCCGCGGCGGGACCGAAGCGCACGTTCGCCGCCTGGTCCTGGGCGAGCATGGACAGCGTCTCCACGGAGGTCTTCTGCGCGCCGATGAGGATGTACGGCAGGTCGAACATCCGCAGCGCGTCCAGCGTCCGGAACAGCACGGCCACCAGCAGAGCGGGCTTCACCAGCGGCAGGGTGATGTTCCAGAACTGGCGCAGCGCGCCCGCCCCGTCGATCCTGGCGGCCTCGTAGACCTCCTTGTCGATCACCTGCAGCCCCGCCAGGACGAGCAGGCCGATGAACGGTGCGGTCTTCCACACGTCCGCGGTGATGACCGCGAGCTTGGCGTGGAACCCCTCGGTGGTCCACAGGATGTGCTGCCCGGTGAGGGCGTTGGCCACGCCGTTGCTGTTGAAGATCCAGCGCCAGAGCAGACCGCTCACCGCGGTGGGGATGGCCCACGGCACCAGGATGCCGGCCCGTACCAGAGCCCGCCCCTGGAACGCGCGGTGCATGATCAGCGCCATGGCGATGCCGATGACCGTCTCCAGCGCGACCGTGGTGCCGGTCAGGAAGGTGGTGTTCCAGAAGGCGTTCCAGAAACGTGCGCCGGCCGCGCCGAAGATCGCGCCGTAGTTCTGCAAACCGACGAACGGGTCGGTCTCGTTGACGAAGCCGGTCTTCGGGTTGAGACCGGGCGTGCCGAAGAGCGAGTCCTTCAGCGCCACGATCGTCGGGTAGAGCACCACGACCGCCAGCACCAGCAGGGTGGGGGAGACCAGCAGGGCGGCGAGCCGGCCGGAACCGGAGGTGGCCCGGGCCCGGCGCTGCGGCCGCCTGGCCGGCAGGGACAGCGCGGGTGGCGCGGCCGGGTTCTGCGTTGTCACCATGGTGTGCTCCTCACTCTCCCGCAGCCTGCTGCCGAAGGGTCTGCTGAAGGTCCTTCAGGGCCTGCCCGCTGCTCGTGCTGCCGGTCAGGGCCGCGTACGCCTGCTGCTGGATCGCCGCCGTGACATCGCCGTACCGGAAGACCCGGGGCCGCGGCACGGCGTGCAGGATCGACTGCTTGAGGGTGGGGAGGTACGGATACTGCTTGACCAGCTTCGGGTCCTCGTACAGCGCCTCGTAGGTCGGCGCGCCCGGTGCGCGGGACAGCGTGAACCGCTGGACGGCCTGGCCGGCGAAGAACTTCATGAAGTCGATCGCCGTCGCCTTGTTCTCCGCCGAGGCCGACAGGGCCAGGTTGTGGCCGCCCAGGCTGGAGGCGCCGGGGCCGTTCAGACCGGGCAGTGGTGCGGCACGGAAGTGGCCGGCAGCCTTGTTGGCACCGTCCTTCTGGGCCATCAGGGGGTAGGCGTAGGGCCAGTTCCGCAGGAAGACCAGCTTCCCGGCCTGGAAGGCGCGGCGGCCGTCCTCCTCCTGGTAGGTGACGGCGTCCTTCGGGATCGTGCCGTCCTTGAAGGAGTCGACCAGGAAGTCCAGGCCCCGCTTCGCCTGCGGGGTGTCCACGTGCGGGTTGCCCTTGGCGTCGGTGACGACACCGCCGGCGGAGTTCACGGCCTCGGCGAAGTTGACCGTCAGGCCCTCGTACTTCTGGAACTGCCCGGCGTAACAGGACATCCCGCGCGCCTCGGGCAGTCGCTCGACCTTGGCGCAGTCCGCCTTCATCTGTGCCCAGGTGGCCGGCGGCCCGGCGATCCCGGCCTTCTTGAGCAGGTCGGTGCGGTAGTAGAGCATGCCGCCGTCCGAGCTCATCGGCAGGGCGTACAGGCCACCGCGGTACTTCCCGGTCTCGACGATCGGCTTGAGCATCTGTCGCAGCGGAAACTGCTCTTCGGGCAGCCGGTCGACCCAGCGGTGCGCGGCGAACTCCGAGGTCCACACGGCGTCGAGCGCCAGTACCGTATAGGCATCGGACTTCGTCTGGGCGTTCTGGATCATCTGCTGGCGCTGTGCGTCGGGGTCCGTGGGCAGCTGGACGAAGGTGACCTTCTCCTGGGGGTGCCGCTTGTTCCAGCGGTCGATCACCGCCTGGACGGACCCGGAGGCGTCCTTGCCGGCGACGTAGGTGATGGGGCCGCGCCCCTCGAAGGTGGGCCGGCCGCCGGCCGTGGTGGTCCCGTTGGTGCCGCAGGCGGCGAGGGCGGCGAGCCCCGCGAAGGCCGCGCCCGCGCCCTGCAGCGCTCTGGTGGTTCTGCTCTTCACTGTCTCTCCTGGGGGTGCGAACCGGGGCGGTGGCCGGTCACTCGCTGGGAAACCGCTCGCCGGTCGTGGCCGAGAAGAAGTACGTACCGTCGGCCCGGAGCCGCAGGGTGATCCGTTCGCCCTTCCGGGGCGGGGTCCGCGGGTCGACCCGGGCGACGACGCCGGCCCCGGTTCCGGCGGTGACGCCCCCGCTGCCGCTGCCGCCGTCGTGGTCGCCCTGGAGGGTTCCGTAGGCGTACGCCTCGGAGCCGAGCTCCTCCACCATCGACACCGCCATGCCCAGGCCCGGCTCGTCCGCCGCTACGGTCTCCAGCGCCTCGGGCCGGAAACCCACCACGACGCGGTCGGCCCCCTCGGCCGCGACCGCGGTGAGCACGCGACGGGGCAACGGCACCCGGGCGCCGCCGAGTTGGACGCCGTCGTCGGCCACCCGCGCCTCCTGGAGGTTCATGGCCGGCGACCCGATGAACGAGGCCACGAACACATTGGCCGGCTCGTCGTAGAGGACGCGCGGGGCGGCGCACTGCTGGAGCACCCCGTCCTTGAGCACGGCGACGCGGTCGCCCATCGTCATCGCCTCGATCTGGTCGTGCGTGACGTAGACGGTGGTGGTGCCCAACCGGCGCTGGAGCGCGGCGATCTGGGTGCGGGTCTGGGTGCGCAGCTTGGCGTCCAGGTTGGACAGCGGCTCGTCCATCAGGAACACCTGCGGTTCCCGCACGATGGCGCGGCCCATCGCGACCCGCTGCCGCTGCCCGCCGGAGAGCGCCTTCGGCCTGCGGTGCAGGTACGCCTCCAGATCCAGGATCCTGGCCGCTTCCTGTACCCGGCGGCGGATCTCGTCCTTCGGCGTACCGGCGACCTTCAGGGCGAAGCCCATGTTGTCGGCGACGCTCATGTGCGGGTAGAGCGCGTAATTCTGGAACACCATGGCGATGTCCCGGTCCTTGGGCGGCAGGTGGGTCACGTCCCGGTCGCCGATCCGGATCACGCCGTCGTCCACGTCCTCCAGACCGGCCAGCATCCGCAGGCTGGTGGACTTGCCGCACCCGGAAGGGCCGACCAGGACCAGGAACTCGCCGTCGGCGATGTCCAGATGGAGTGCGTCGACCGCGGGCCGGTCGGCACCCGGATAGCACCGGGTGACCTTTTCAAAACTCACTGTGGTCATGCGGAGGCTCAACCCTTCCCGGCAGCGGCCGCCGGATGGCATGGACAGGGGCGTGCAGAGCGTTACTGATTGCGCTGTCTCCGTCATCAAATGAATGAGCCGGCAGGTCAAGAGGGGTGGAGGATCGCTCCAGGGAGATACCGGTGACACCGCCGAGACAGCGCTTTCAAGCTAAGAGGGCACCCAGGGGAAGTCAATGCGTTACGCCCTGGTAATCCGCAGGTCATCCGGCTGTACCGTGCAGCTTCTATAAGGGAAAACCACCTGATACCGACCACCTGACGGGCCCGTGACAGCGCTGTCATAAATCCCCGGGGACTCGTGCTCACCGTGCTACCTTCCGTGCATGTCACCAGCTCAACGGCACCCCACGATGGCCGACGTCGCCGAGCGCGCCGGAGTCTCCGCCTCCACCGTCTCGCGCACCCTGCGCGGCCACGCCTCCGTCTCGGCCGAGGTGCGCGAGCGGGTCGAGCGCGCGGCCCGGGAGCTGAACTTCGCCATCTCACGGCAGGCGGCCAGCCTGGTCACCGGCAAGACCGGCGTGGTGGCGGTGCTCGTGCCGATACTGAAGTCCTGGTTCGTCGGTTCGGCGCTGGAAGGGCTCGGACCGGTGCTGCGCGCGGCGGGCCTGGAGCTGGTGGTCTATTACGTGCCCGACATGACCGCCCGGGCCGACTTCTTCGAGCGCCTGCCCGCGCGGCGGAACGCGGACGCGCTGCTGGTGTTCTCCTTCGACCTCACCGAGGAGGAGAGCGCCCGCCTGGACGACCTGCAGATGCCGGTCATATACGTCAGCCAGCACGCCGAGGGCCGGGCGAGCGTGTACGTCGACGATGTGGCCGGGGCGCTCGGCGGCACCCGGCACCTGCTCAACCTCGGACACCGCCGGATCGGCTTCCTGCGGGCGATCGGCGTCAGCGGTTTCACCTTCAGCTCCAACGAACGACTGACCGGCTACCGGCAGGCGCTCACCGAGGCGGGCATCACGCCGGACGACGAGCTGGTGGTCGGCGCCGTGCTGGGGCAGGACCGCACCGTCGTCGAGGCGGTCGGCCGGCTGCTCAGCCTGCAGCAACCGCCGACCGCACTCTTCGTCGAGCAGGACGAGCTCGCCGTCGCCGTCCTGTCGACCCTGCGCACGAGCGGCTTCGACGTCCCCGAGCGGCTGTCCGTGCTCGGCTTCGACGACCACGACATCGCCCACTGGGTGGGGCTGTCCACGATCGCCCAGTCACCCACGGACATCGGCCGCGCCGCCGGCGAGCTGGCCTGCGCGCTCATCGAAACCCCCGACGCCGACCGGGAACGCCACATCGTCCTGCCCACCCACCTCATTCCCCGGGCCAGCACCGCTCCGCTCATGCCACCGTCCGCGGAGGACGACGGTGGGCGGGCTGCGCCTTCGGGCGGGACGGGCACCGCTCGGCGGGACTGATCGGCGAGGGACGGTTCGGCGCGGGTCCGGTGCAGCGCTGCCTGTGGACGTCATCAGGGCTGCCTGTGGACGCCCTCGGTGACGGCCTCCTGATGCAGTTCAATCCGGAATCAACTTCCTTGCCCGGCCTTCGAGGTGCGCGCATATGACCGCCCCCATACGCTGGCATCAACGGCACATCGATGTGCAGGTCGCTGTCGCATCGAGGTGTATGTCCGGATGCTGAGTGTGGCTCCGCTGCCGGCTCTCGTGCCCGGCAGTCGCCGAAGCCACGGCGTCCCCCAGCCACGGCGTCCCGCAGGGAGATCCCCATGGCCAAGAGATGCACCCCGGCCAAGCGACCGGCCCACCGCCCGGCCTCGGTCCACGCACTGGCCGGAATCCGGCTCTTCAACGGAATCACCGGCCTGCTCACGCCGTCCGTGCTCATCCTGCGCCTCGACCCGGACCACGAGCCCAGCCCCGCGGCCGTCTACGCCTTCCGGCTCTTCGGGATCCGCACGGTCCTGCTCGGGCTCGCTCTGCTGACCCACGACGGCGACCGGCTGCGCGAGGACCTGCGCGAGGGGGTCCTCATCCACGGCAGCGACACCCTGACCGCCGCGATGCTCGGCATCCGCGGCCAGGTGCCTGCGCGCACCGCCGTCCTGACCACGCTCATCTCGGCCACCAACACGGTCCTGGCCGCCACCGGCGGGTGCGCCGGGAAGAGCGAGCGGAAGTGACCAAGGGGCAGGCCTCCTGACCAGTACCGAGCAAGGAGCACTGCGATGGGTATGCAACGACGCACCACCTCCCGGCGACCGTCCGCCGGATACCGAAACTCCCTCCCGTGGCGGGTCGTCACCGGCATCTCCACCGTCGTCGACCGACGCATCGGCTGGGACAAACTGCCCGTCCTCCCGGGCCTGTTGACGCTTTTCGGGCTACGCGTCAAGCTCCGCCAGAAGAACCTGCACGACACCACCGCACTGCCGTCCGTCCATCGCCCCGACCCCGCACCACCGGCACCGAGCCACCGGGTCAACCGAACCGCCGACGGCAGCCACAACGACCTCGGCGAGCCGCGCATGGGCATGGCCGGGAGCCGCTTCGGCCGCAACATCCCGCTGGACCGCATCGCGCCGGCCACGGCCGAGTCCGTCCTCTCCCGGCCGAACCCGCGAGAGGTCAGCCGGGCACTCCTCACCCGCCACGAAATGACCCCCGCCGACTCGGTCAACTCCCTGGTCACCGCCTGGCTCCAGTTCATGATCCGCGACTGGTTCAGCCACGGTACGAGCCCGACGGAACGCCCCTGGGAAGTGCCGCTCGTGGACGACGACCCCTGGCCGGAGCGCCCGATGCGGATCATGCGGACACCGGACGACCCGACCCGGGACCCCCAGGCCCCCGCCGGGACACCCGACACCCGCGTCAACGTCTCCTCCCACTGGTGGGACGCCTCGCAGATCTACGGGTCCAGCGCGGAGGAGCAACGGAGGCTGCGCACCGGCCAGTTGGGCAAGCTGCACCTCTGGAACAACGGCAAGTCCCCTTCATCCCTGGACCCGGCCACCGACCCGTCGCTCGTTCCCGGCTTCTGGCTGGGCCTCGCCATGATGCAGAACCTCTTCGCCCACGAGCACAACGCGATCTGCGACCATCTGCACGCCACCTATCCGTCGTGGGGTGACGAGGAGCTGTTCCAGCGTGCCCGGCTCGTCAACGCCGCGCTGCTCGCCAAGATCCACACCGTGGAGTGGACGCCTGCCGTGATCAGCCACCCCACCACCGTCAAGGCGCTGCGGGCGAACTGGTGGGGCCTCGCCGACGAGCGCGTTCACGACCTCTTCGGCCGGATCAGCGACAGCGAGGTCATCAGCGGCATCCCCGGCGGCCGGACCGACCACTACGGCGTCCCGTACGCGCTCACCGAGGAGTTCGTGGCCGTCTACCGGATGCACCCCCTCGTCCGGGACGAATGGCATCTGCGCTCCGCCACGGACGACGCCACTCTGGGCGAGCGGACCTTCCGGGAGATCGCCGGCCCGGAGGCGCTGAAGGTCCTGGAAACCGTGCCCATGGCCGATCTCCTCTACAGCTTCGGAACGCTCCACCCCGGCCTGGTGACCCTGCACAACTTCCCGAAGTTCCTGCAGGAATACGAGCGTCCCGACGGGCATCTGCAGGACCTGGCCGCCACCGACATCCTGCGCAGCCGGGAACTGGGCGTCCCCCGCTACAACGAGTTCCGCCGGCTGCTGCGGTTGAAGCCCGTGGAGAGCTTCGAGGAGCTGACGGACAACCCGGAGTGGGCCAGGGAGATCAAGCAGGTCTACGGGGACGACATCGAAAAGGTCGACCTGACGATCGGCATGTATGCGGAGAAGCTCCCCAAGGGATTCGCCTTCAGCGACACGGCATTCCGCATCTTCATCCTGATGGCCTCCCGCCGGCTGAACAGCGACCGCTTCTTCACCGAGTACTACACGCCCGAGGTGTACTCCAAGGCCGGTATGGCCTGGATCGACGACAATTCCATGGTCACCGTCCTGCTGCGCCACCACCCGGAACTGCGCACCGCCCTCGCAGGCCTGAACAACGCATTCGTCCCCTGGCACACGGCCTGACTCCGCGCCGCCTCGCAGAGACCGGCTCGGAAAACGGGTTGGACGGCGTGAGGTCGGTTGGTAGCGTGCGGCAGACCGTGACACCGTCCGAGGAGGTGAGACCCATGAACGCTGTATCGACGTGGGTGCTCCCCCTCTCCGTCACGGTCGGGCGATAGACGTAGGTGTCGCCGGGAGTGCCCCCACACCAAGGCACTCCCGAAAGGCAACACCTCATGAATTCACTACAGTTCACCGCGGAAAAGACGTCGAACGGCGTCGTCGAACGCGACTTCACCGTCGGCGACATCCCCGGCGTGCTCTGGTCGCCCGCATCCGGCGCCGAGCGCGCGCCCCTGGTATTGCTGGGCCACGGCGGCGGCACGCACAAGAAATGGCCGGCGATGACGGGCCGCGCACACCTCCTCGTGACCCGCTGCGGCTTCCACGTCGCCTGCATCGACGCGCCCGGTCACGGCGACCGGCTGCGTACCGCGCAGGACGAGCAAGAGATCGCCGCGATGCTGGCGGCGCGGGCGGCGGGCGAGCCGGAAGGCCCCATCGTCGTCCGCTACAACGCCCACCTGGCGGAGCGTGCCGTGCCCGAGTGGCAGGCGACCCTGGACGCCCTCCAGGACCTTCCGGAAATCGGCGCCGAAGGACCGGTCGGCTACTTCGGCCTCAACATGGGCACCGCGATCGGGGTGCCGTTCGTGGCGGCCGATCCCAGGATCACCGCCGCGGTCTTCGGCCTCCACTGGCCCGATGCCCTGGCCGAGACGGCGGAGCAGATCACCGTCCCGGTCGAGTTCGCCATGCAGTGGGACGACGAGCACATCCCGCGCGAGTCAGGTCTGGCACTGTTCGACGCCTTCGCCTCGACGGAGAAGACGCTGCACGTCAACCCGGGCAAGCACAAGGAACTGCCCCGGTTCGAGGCCGACAGCGCGGTCCGCTTCTTCGCCCGGCACCTCGGCCGAGCGGTCACTTCGGTGGCCTGAGGTGAGCGGTATCGGCGTCCGGCCCGTCGGCCGGGCGCCGATACCGGCCCCGTACGGCAGTTGACAGCCCGAACACCCCACGTCAGAGTCCCGACGTGAGCCAGACCAACGATCTGACGCCGCCCGAGGAACGTATATGGCGGGCCTTTCCGCGCGGCGGGTCCGTCGACTTCCGTGCCGCCGAGAACGAGGATCCGGCCCTCGGCGACACCTGGGGCGCCGAGCGGAGCGTACGGGCGAGTGTGCTGCGGGCGCTGCTGCTCAAGGCCCCGCGGGAGGACGGGGAAATAGCCGCGCTCAAGATCAAGGGAGCACGGATCACCGGCGTACTGGACCTGAAGTACGCCACGATCGACGCCGCCGTCCGGCTGAGCCACTGTCACTTCGACGGCGTTCCCGACCTGTACGGAGCCCAGCTGCGGCAGCTCAATCTGAGCAAGTCCGTGCTGCCGGGCCTGACCTCGGCGGCCTTGCGGGTCGAGGGCGTCCTGCGGATGACGGGCTGCCGTATGCGGGGGCCGGTGCGGCTCGGTGGGGTGCAGATCACCGGGGCGCTGTTCCTGGAACGGGCGGAATTCACCGCACCGGACGACTCCGAACCGGTCCTACAGCTCAACCAGGCCACGATCGGGGACGACTTGTGGGCACCGGAGATGCGCGCGCACGGCCAGGTACGGCTCACCGGCGCCTCCGTCGCCGGACGGATCAACCTGCAGGACGCCGAGTTCACCACCCCCGACGGCACCGCGCTGGACGCGCAGAACCTCAACGTGGGAGGCCATGTACGGGCGCGGTGTCTACGCGCGCAGGGCCGCGTCGAGCTCCGCGGCTCCCGCATCTCGGGCCGTCTCGACCTGCTCCACGCCCACCTGTCGCATCCGGGCGACACGGCACTGCGGGCGAGCAGTTGTGTCATCGGTGAACTCTGGCTGCGCAGGGGCGACCGCATCGAGGGCGCCCTGAATCTACGGCGTTCTCATATAGAGATCCTGACCCTGGAACCGGAGATGCTGCCGGACCAGGTGTTTCTCAGCAATCTCCGGTACACCGTCCTCGCCCCGCACGAGCCCGCCGAACGCCGACTGCCGATGCTGGAGCGGGACGGCGAGCGCTACGACCCGCACGGCTACGAGCAGTTGATGGCCGCCTACCGCCACGTCGGTGACGACGACGCGGCCCGGCTCGTCCAACTCGCCAAGCAGCGCCGCCGACGCACCACGCTCATCTGGTACGGACGGCTGTGGGGATACGTCCAGGACGCCACCGTCGGCTACGGCTTCCGCCCCTTGCGCGCGGCGGTCTGGCTGCTGTCCCTCATGGCCATCGGATCGATCGCGTACGGCCTGGACCATCCACGCCCCGTCAAGGCGGACGAGGCCCCCGACTTCAACCCCGTCTTCTACACCCTCGACCTGCTCCTGCCGATCATCAACTTCGGCCAGGAGTCGGCGTTCGCCCCTGCCGGCTGGCACCAGTGGCTGTCGTACGCCCTGATCATCACCGGATGGATCCTGGCGACGACGATCGTCGCAGGCGTGACCCGCACGGTCAGCCGCCAATGACCCCTATCGGCCGAGGTGCCTCAGCATTCCGACGCTTCCCGATCGCGGTTCAACGCACCGGTGCACTTTCCCGAGCCCACGCGGACAGCAGGTGGAGGGCGGTCTCCGAGGGAGAGCCCTCGTCCACCGTGTGGGCAATCAGGGCCTGGTCCGGGTCGTCGGGAAGGCGCAGGGTTTCGAAGCCGAGATCCAGCTTGCCGACCACGGGGTGGAGGTAGGTGTACCGCCCGTGGGTCTTGTCCTTGAGCTGGTGCTCCGCCCACGCTTCCCGGAACTCGGGGCTGGCGGCGGAGAGTTCGTCCAGCAGGCCCACCGTGCGCGGGTCATCCGGATGGCGTCCGGCATCAAGTCGAAGATAGGCGGCCACATCGCTGGCCTTGCCGCGCCAGTCGGCGTACAGGCTGCGCATCCCCTCGTCCAGGAACACCAGGCGGGCCAGGTTCCGCTGCCGCGGTGGCAGGGCTCCGAAATCGGTGATCAGCGCTGCGGCAAGGCGGTTCCAGGCCAGGACATCGGTGTTCCGGCCGACGATGTAGGCCGGCACATCGCCTGCCGAATCCAGCAACCGGCGCAGCCCGGGCCGGACCTGCTGGGGCTGGGCGGCCGCTTCCGTACGGTCCGATGCGGACCAGGGGCGTGCCAGTCGGTAGAGGTGCTCGCGCTCCACGGTCTCCAGGCGCAGGGCGCGTGCGACCGCGTCCAGGACCGCCTCGGAGAAGTGCAGGGTCCGGCCCTGTTCCAGCCGGACGTAGTGGTCCACGCTCACCCCGGCCAGCTGGGCCAGTTCCTCCCTGCGCAGCCCGGGGACCCGGCGACGGCCTCCGTAGTGCGGCAGTCCCAGGTCCTCCGGTTGCAGCCGGGCGCGGCGGGATCGCAGGAACTCGCCGAGTTCGGCACGTCTGTCCAATGGCATGGGGCAAGTATCCCCGCACCGCCCTCGCCGGCAGCCCTTCAAGCCTGGTCATGCCGTGCCCAGGCACCGGCCGGCCCTGGGTGGGGCGCCCGCGGACGACCACAGTGGTGAGCACCGGAAGGGTTCCGGTCCACCGAGTGCTCAGGGCACCCGGTGATCCGCTCTCACGGGAAGTTCTCCGACATGCCAGCCCACAGCGACATGACAACCCACAGTGACATGACAACCCACAGTGACATGACAACCCACAGCGACATGACGACCCACAAGGACATGCCAACGCCCAACGACCTGCCGACCGTTCCCCTCGGCAGCACGGGCATGGACATCACCCGCCTCGGCTTCGGCTCCTGGGCGGTGGCGGGCTCCGGATGGCACTTCGGCTGGGGCGCCACCGACGACGCCGAGTCGATCACCGCGATCCGCCACGCGATCGATTCCGGTGTCAATTGGATAGACACCGCCGCCGTGTACGGACTCGGTCATGCCGAGGAACTGGTCGGCAAGGCCGTCGCCGGCCTGCCCGAGGCCGAGCGCCCGTACCTCTTCACCAAGGTCGGGCTGGTCTGGGACCCGGCCGCCCCGCAGGCCGCACCCCGCCGGACCATGCAGCCCGACAGCGTGCGCCGTGAGGTCGAGGACTCGCTGCGCCGCCTCGGCGTCGAGCGCATCGACCTGTACCAGGTGCACTGGCCGGACACCGGCGAGTCCCTGGAGTACGCCGGTGACGGCAGCGGCGCCGTCTCGCCGAACGCCACACCGTTGGAGGAGTACTGGCAGGTCATGGCCGATCTCAAGGCCGAGGGCAAGGTCCGCGCGATCGGACTGTCCAACCACTCGCCCGAGCAGCTTCAGGCAGCCGAACAGATCGCCCACGTCGACGTCATCCAACCGCCGTTCTCGGCCATCAACCGCTCGGCCGCACCCGAGATTGCCTGGGCCCGCGCCCACGACACCGGCGTGATCGTCTACTCCCCGCTCCAGTCGGGGCTGCTCACCGGCGCTTTTTCCGCCGAGCGTGCCGCGAACCTGGCCGCCGATGACTGGCGCTCCGCCCACCACGACTTCACCACGGGGCTGGCAGCCAACCTCCGTCTGGCCGATGCCCTCCGTCCCGTCGCCGAGCGGCACGGCGCCACGGTCGCCGAGGTGGCCCTCGCCTGGGTCCTGGCCTGGCCCGGGATCACCGGCGCCATTGTCGGTGCCCGCAAGCCCGGCCAGGTCGACGGCTGGGTCGGCGCAGGCGCCGTGCGTCTGTCCCGGGCCGACCTCGACGAGATCACCGACGCGATCACCCGCTCCGGCGCGGGAACCGGCCCCGCCCGCCCGTAACCGTCCACCGCACGCAAGGAGACAACCCACCATGTCCCTCATCGTCGTCGCAGAGTGCCTGGCCGAGCCCGGCCAGGAGGACCGACTGCGCACCGCCTTGGAAGCAATGATCGAACCCTCTCTGGAGGAACCCGGCTGCCTCGCCTACCGGCCCTACACCGACCTCAACCAGCCCGCGCGCATGGTGATCGTCGAGGAATGGACGGGCCCCCAGGCCCTCGCCGAACACTTCACCACCCCGCACTTCCACCACGTGAAGCAAGTGCTGGACCTGATCCTCGCCGAGCCGATGAGCATCCGGAAGCTGACCACCGCCGCTGGCGAATGACGTGCTGCCGGGCATGGGGGTCATGCCCGGCTGGGCGCGGAGCGTGGCGGAACCTTCGGCGCGGCCGACTGCCCACACCACCGTGCGCCGGTGCCGTCCGTCCGGGCTCACGCCCGCCGCCACCCCCGCCACCCCCATCACCCGACGGCCTCCTCCTCGCCCTCGTCCCCTTCCCCGTCCTGATGCATGTCCATGTCCACGTCCATGCGGCGGAACTCCTCATACACAGCCGTCCCCGGCTCCGCCACGTACACGTCGAAGCCCGACCAGTCGGTGTCGTAGAACTCGCGGAAGAACAGGTTGGCGATGCTGTCGTTGATCTCGACACCGGTCACCTGGAGGGCCGGTATCCGGAACGGCTTCTCACGCGGCCAAGGCTCGTCGCCCTCGTCGTCCAGGTGGATGTCGATGCCGAGCAACGGAAGGTCGTCCGAGGCGAAGGTTTCGGCGTCGGCCAGATAGAGGTGGTCGTAAGGCAGGTCGTGGCCGGTGTAGGGAGCCGCAGCGAGCACCAAGTCAGGAAGCAGGCCGCGGTACTTCTCCTTATCGACCGGAGTGACGTACGAGACGGCACGGTCGTAGGCGCAGACGTCCTCCGAGCCTTCCTCGTGGGTGACCGGCGTCTCCAGGGCCCGCAACAGCCGATCCCAGCCGGCGGGGTCGGTGAAGTCGGTCCGGAGAACGGGTGCGGCATCCGTGCGCGGCAGCTTCGGCATGTGATGAGGCTTCATGTGGTGGACCATAAGGCGGGGCACTGACAGTGCGGGGGGCGCGCGACCCGGCCTGGCGCCGCCGCAGGGCGCGTGATGATCATTGTGATACCTTCGGCGTCGCCGTGCACCACTGCACATTTGAGGAGGTGAGTCCGATCAACACTGTGACACGTCGGGACTCCCTCCTTCGCATGGCCTAGGGAGCGCCCGCGCCAGGCATCCCGAAAGGCTTGAAACGCTGATGCGCTTCACCTCCCAGACGTCGTCGGACGGCGTCACCGAACAGTTCTTCACCCTCGACGAGATCCCTGGCGTGCTGTGGACGCCGGAAGCCGCCCGCGGTGCTCGTCCCCGCCCCCGCCCCCTGATCCTGCTGGGCCACGGCGGCAGGCAGCACAAGACCGCCCCTGGCACCGTGACTCGCGCCCGCCACTACGCCGCCGCGGGTTTCGCCGTCGTCGCGATCGACGCACCCCACCACGGCGACCGGCCCAAGAACGAGCAGTTCGGCCGGATCGCGGCCAGGATGCGGGCCGGTATGGCCGCCGGTGAGGATCCGGGCGCGCTGGTCGCCGGCATGCACAGCTATCTGGCCGGTCAGGCCGTCGCGGACTGGCAGGCGGTCCTGACTGCGGTCCAGCGCCTCGACCAGGTCGGCGACGGCCCGGTGGGCTACTGCGGCATGTCGATGGGCTGCGGACTGGGCATCCCGCTCATCGCCGCGGAACCGCGGATAGGCGCCGCGGTGTTGGGCTTGCTCGGCGTGCAAGGACTGGCCGAGGACGCCGCGCGGATCACCGTGCCGGTGCAGTTCCTCGTCCAGTGGGACGACCAGATGGTGCCGCGGAACCAGAGTCTGGCGTTGTTCGAGGCCTTGGCCTCGGCCGAGAAGACGCTGCACGCGAACCCCGGCAAGCACGGTGAGGTGCCGTCGTTCGAAGTCGACGGCTCGCTGCGGTTCTTCGCACGGCACCTGAGCGGTTCTTCGCACGGCACCTGAACTGACACGAGGCCGTAGTGCTCGACGCGCCGGCCGGAGCTCGTCCCCGGCCGGCCGGCACGTCCGGTCGGCCGGGACCGTTCGCCACCACCAGCAGCGACCGTCATCACCGACAGGGACCGTCATCACCGATAGGGATCGCCATCACCGATAGGGATCGGGATCGCCATCCCTTGGCAGGAGCCCCCTCACTGGTAGGGGCCGCCCCGGTAGAACCTGCTCCCGGCCGAACGCGGCCGGTCGTCTCTGCGATGCGCGGCGTCGGAGCGCCCATCCGGCGTCGAGCGTGCGGCAAGAGCGCGCAACCGCCCCAATCCGGCCAGGACTTCGGGGCGGTTGTCGGCCCGCTTCAGCCACACAGGGAGCCGGGGGAACATCGCCATCGTCGGCGAAGCGGTGTGTTGCCGCAGCACGGCGGCGACGTAGGCGGCCAGCTCATCGATGTGCTCCTCGTTGTACGCCCACAGGATGTGCCCGACACAACGGGTCTGCAGCCACAGCGGCTGCCGGAAGAACGGATCCTCGGTGCCCCCGAGCGCCGCGCCGACGAGCGCGGAGCCCTGCACCTCGGCTTCCCATTCACCGGTGGCCCCGCATGCCGCGCACACGAGACGGCGCGGCATGAACATCAGCTCACTGAAGTACCGAGGTGCCTCAAGGTCCGGTCGGAGTACGACGATTGCACGGCCGCCGCACCGCGGACACACCACCAGAATCCGGCCGGCGAACTGCGCCAGCCACCGTCCCGTATCGATGTGACGTGCCGGACCGCTCGACTCAGACTCCATGCCGAGCACCATGGCACATCCCCCAGCAGTCCATTTGGCCGGCCACCTGTCCTGATGGCCTGATGGCCTGATGGTCAGGTCAGGGCAGGTCAGGTCAGGGCAGGTCAGGCAGGTTCAGGTCAGGTCAGCAGGTGGCCGGATCCGGGTATGCGTCCGGGGGCAGATTGTGGAGCACGGAAGCATTGAGTACGTGCGCTCTTCGACTTGAGTAGGAGCCACCATGTCCGGGTGGCGCGGGCGGGCCAGGATGGCGACCATGACCGCACCCGACCCCCATGCCACTGACGCACCCGTTGCGGCGCCTGACCCGTTCGCGCCGTCCACATCGGCAGTGCGCGTGTTCGCCGCCCTCGGCCTCCTGCTGCTCGTCGTTGCCTACGGGGCGTTCTTCATCATCGTGATGAACCAGGCCTACAGCGGCGACGGGGCAAGCGGGCCCCTGGTGGGTCTCGCCCAGGGGGCGATGGGCCTGTCCGCAGTCGTGGGGTTGTTGGCGCTTGCTCTGCCCAGCGAGGGGATGAGCTACGCGGCGCGACGAGGAGCCGTTTGTCTGCAGTACGCGCTGGCCTTCGCAGGTCCCGCGCTGGCTGCTGTCGACTTCGCCTAGGTGTATTGATCAAACCGAGCGGCTGTTAACAACGCTCGTGATCAATCCACCTAGGGCAACGAACGGTCGGTGCCGGGAAGGGCCATGGACACGGGGGAGACCGGCCCTTCCCGACACATACATCTTCAGTCGGGGACCCTTACTGCCTCCAGGGCCGAACGGCCCACCTGCGCCCCGCAACCGGCCCTCGGCGGCGGGGCGTTCGGCCCCCATTGCGGGGCCCAGTGCGGCCCCCATTGCAGCCGCATTACGGAGCCCCGTTGCGGGCCCCTCCGGATGGCCGGTCGGCGCCGGTGCCCGGCGGTGCTGCCGTGCTGATCACGTACGCTGCCGCGCAGACGTACGGGATCTTTGGAGCAGCACGGTCATGTCGGAATCGCAGCAGTACGCACCGGTCGCGAGCAGTCCGCGCGGGCCCTGGCTCCACGAGCCGGACCGGATGCGCAGCCTGCTCGACGCCGTGATGGGCCTGGGCCGGGGGCTCGAACTCCCGCAGGTGCTCAGGGGCATCGTGGAGGCGGCGGTCACCCTCACCGACGCGGAATACGGGGCGCTCGGCGTGGTCGGGGACGGTCAACTGGCGCAGTTCCTGCCCGTTGGGATGTCCGACGAGCTCATCGGGCTGATCGGCCGGGCGCCGTGCGGCCGCGGCATCCTCGGGGAGCTGATCCGCAACCCGTCGCCGCTGCGGCTCACCGACCTCACCAGACATCCGCACAGCTATGGGTTTCCGGCCAACCATCCGCCGATGCGGACCTTCCTCGGGGTGCCGGTCCGGGTCCGCGACGAGGTGTTCGGCAATCTCTACCTCACGGAGAAGCGGGGCGGCGGATCGTTCGACGCGGATGACGAGGCGGTATTGACCACGCTGTCCACCGCGGCGGGAGTGGCGATCGACAACGCCCGCATGTACCACGAGAGCCGCCGCCGCGAACGGTGGCTGGAGGCGCTGGGCGAGATCACCCGCAGTCTGCTGTCCGGCACCGACGCCGACGAGGTGTTGCGACTGATCGCGGAGCGCGCGCAGGAGGTCGCCGGCGCGGACAGCGCGGCGGTCCTGCTGCCGGTTTCCCCTCCCTCGCCCTCGCCCTCGTCCCCTCCTTCGCCCTCGGAGCTGGTCCCGCCCTCGTCCTCGTCCTCGCCTTCTTCCGCTCCTCCGCTCTCGTCCCCTCCCTTGCCCTCGGAGTTGGTCCCGCCCTCGCCCTCGCCCGCGTCCTCGTCCGTGGACCAGCTGACGGTGGCGGTGGCGTGTGGAACGGGGGCGAGCCGGATCCTTGGGTTGCCCGTGCCGGTTGACGGTTCGCTGCCTGGGGCGGCCGTCCGCAGCGGCCGGCCGGTGGTCACTGCCGACCTGCGGGCCGACCCCCGGGCGTACCCGCTCGGCCGGGGCCCTGTCGGGAACGGGGCGGTGCAGGCGTCCGCGGGGGAGGTGACGCCCGTAGGGGAGGAGACGCCCGTGGCTGCGGAGGCGTCCAAGCGCGAGGAGGCGTCCAAAGGTGAGGAGACGTCCAAAGGCGAGGAGCTGAACGGCGGGGCCCTGAGCAGGGAGCCCGCAGAGGTGGACGGGCCGGCGGTCGCCGTCCCGCTCCAGGTGGATACCGGCCGGGGTGCACTCCGGCTGAGCCGCCTGGCCGGGCGGCCCGCCTTCGACGACGCCGAGGTCACCCTGATATCGGGCTTTGCCGACCAGGCCGAGATCGCTCTGGAACTCGCCCGCCGACGGGCCGAGTCGGTGGAACTGACGGTCCTCCACGACCGTGACCGGATCGCCCGAGATCTGCACGACCTCGCCATTCAGCGGTTGTTCGCCACCGGCATCACGCTGCAGAGCGCGACCCGACTGATCGACCGCCCGGAGGCCGCCGAACGGGTCGGCCGCGCGGTCAACGACCTGGACACCACCATCAAGATCATCCGGTCCACCATCTTCGGATTGCGTACCACTGGGGAGGCCACGGACGGCCGTGGTCTGCGTCGCGATCTGACCGAGACCGTGCAGCGGGCGGCCGGTCCCCTCGGCTTCACCCCGGCGCTGCGGATCGACGGTCCGGTGGACGCAGCGGTCCCCGAGGACCTGACCGGCCACCTCGTGGCAGTGGCCGCCGAGGCCCTCAGCAACGCCGCCCGGCACGCCCAGGCCCGCCACCTGGACGTGCTGTTGTCGGTGACGGCGGGCACGGTGACGCTGGTGGTGACGGACGACGGGGTGGGCGTCGGCGACGCACCGCACACCGGAGGGCTGGCCAACATGCGGTCCCGAGCCGAGATGCACGGAGGCCGGCTGACTGTCGAACGGCCGGAGGGCGGCGGCACCCGCATCGTCTGGCGGGTACCGCTGCCCGCCTGAGCCGATCCGTTTCCGCTGTCGCTCCGAACGGGCCGATCCGTTCCCCTCGCCGGTCCGACCGAGCCGATTCCGTTCCCCTCGTCGGTCCGACCGAGCCGGTCGGGGCCTGCCGTCGGCCCGAGTGGGCCGATTCGTTCCCGTTGCCGGTCCGTTCCCCTCGCCGGTCCGCCTGAGCCGGTCGGGTCCTGCCGTCAGTCCGACTGAGCCGATCCGTTCCCGTTGTCGTCCCGATGGAGCCGATCTGGCCCCGTTGCCGGTCCGGCTGAGCGCCCCGGCCCCGCCGTCCGGTGCCGCGGTTACGGTCGCGGTGCCCTCAGCCGTTCGACGACCATCGCCGCCTGGACCCGGCGGCCCACCCCCAGCTTGGAGAGGATCGCGGACACCCGGTTCTTGACCGTCTTCTCCGACAGGAACAGCCGGTCGGCGATCTGGCGGTTCGTCAGCCCGAGGCCGATCAGGTCCAGCACTTCCCGTTCGCGCGGCGAGAGCCGGTCGAGTTCGGACGCCTCCGTCCCCCTCCCCGTCACCGTTCCTGTCCCCGTCTCCGCGCCGGCCGACTGGCTCCGGCCCGGGGCGCGTAGTCGCTCCATCACCCGCTTCGCGGTACGCGGATCCAGCATCGACTGCCCCGCCGCCACCGTACGGACCGCGTGCACCAGCGCAGGGCCGTCGATCTGCTTGAGCACATAGCCGGCCGCCCCGGCCATGATGGCGTCGAACAGTGCCTCGTCGTCGTCGAAGGACGTCAGCATCAGGCAGGCAAGATCAGGGACGCGGGCCCGTAACTCCCGGCAGACTTCGATGCCTTCGTGGTCGCTGGCGGGCCCGTCGGTGCCGCCCAGCCGGACGTCGAGGACGGCCACCTGCGGCCGGACCGCCGGCACCCGGGCGAGGGCCTGCCGGGCGTCCCCCGCCTCCCCGACAACCACGATGTCGTCCTCCGCCTCCAGCAGGTCCCGCACACCGCGGCGGACGACCTCGTGGTCGTCGAGGATGAAGACGCGCAGCGGCGCCTCCGGTGCGCTGACGGGCGTGGCGGTCACAGGGGCGGGGACGGTGGGGGCGGGCGTAGCGGTGACAGGGGTGGTGTGGGCAGGCGTGGTGGGAGCAGGGTGAAGGGGCTGCTGGTTCATGCGCTCTCGCTCTGTGGTTCTCGCGGATCGGCGGGACACGGGATCGGCGGGGCACGAGGGTCCCGACCACGAGGTTCGTCGGGCCCGGTGGCCGGCGCAAGGGCCGAACGACCCTGGGGAGCGGGGCGCTTCGGGCACAGCACCGCGTTGCGATACTGACGCCCCCGTTCAGGAGGTCGATCCCATGCCGCAGTCCTACCAGCCCGCGCGCCCCGCTCCGTCCGCGCGTCCCGCTCCGTCCGCCCGTCCCGCTCCGTCCGCCCGTCCCGTTCCGTCCGCCTCGTCCGGACGGTCAGCCCTAGGTACGGTGGGTACCGTCGGCGGCGAGTACCACGCCCTGCTCGCCCGGCACGACGCGATGCGGCTGCGGCGGCGCATCCTCGGTCAGGGCCGGGCACCTGCGCACGACTTAACGCCCGCCTCCTACGACGGTGCCGCGGACCAGCGGCTGATCACCCAGTACCTCGATCTGGTCACACCCTTCGGCGACCTGATCGCCCGCCTCTACGACGAAATGTTCGCCCGGTGGCCCTACTTGCGGTCGCTGTTCCCGGCGTCCATGGACTTCCAGCGTGCGCATCTGGCCCGCGCCTTCTGGTACTTGATCGAGAATCTGCACCGTCCCGCCGAGGCGGCCGCCTACTTCCGGCAGCTCGGCCATGACCACCGCAAGCTCGGGGTGCGCCCGGCGCACTACGAGGCGTTCGAGACCGCGCTGTGTGTGGCGCTGCGGCGCACCGCCGGGCCCCGCTGGATCGAGGCGGTGGAGGAGGCGTGGGTGCGGATGGTGCGGTTCGCCGTGGCGTCGATGGTCGAGGGCGCCGACGCCGCACTTGCCGAACCCCCGTCTTGGCACGGCACGGTGATCGCCCACGAGCGGCGCCGCCCGGACCTCGCGGTACTGTGGGTCCGACTGCACGAGCCGTACCCGTACCGGGCCGGCCAGTTCGCGGCGGTCGAGTCCCCGCTGAGGCCGCAGGCGTGGCGACACTATTCCTTCGCGTCGGCGCCGGGGCTCGACGGCGAGGTGGTCTTCCACGTCCGGCGGACCGGCCCCGGCGGGGTCAGTGAGGCGCTGGTCGACGGCACCCGGGTCGGTGACACCCTGCGCCTGGGCCCGGCGCACGGCACGATGACGCTCCAGGACGAGGACCGATCCCGGGATCTGCTGATGGTGGCGGGCGGCACCGGCTGGGCGCCGATCAAGGCCCTGCTGGAGGAGTGGGCGGGCCGTCGCCGCGGGGCCGACGGTCTTCCGCCGCGCCCGGCCGGCCGGGTCCACCTCTTCGTGGGCGCCCGTAGTCGCGCCGAGCTCTATGACGCCGCGGCGCTGAACCGATGGGCGGCACGGTACGACCGGCTGCGGGTGGTTCGGGTGCTGGACGAGGACGTCGTTGTTCCGGGCAACGAAGGCTCGCTGGCCGGGTACGGCCCGACCCCGCACGAGCACGCCGTCCCGGGGAGCGCCGATCCGTCGGCCGGGTACGGCCCGCTGGCCGAGGCGGTGGCGCGGGACGGGCAGTGGTCGCCTCACCTCGCCTTCGTCAGCGGTCCGGCGGCCATGGTCGGCGCCACCGTCGCGCGGCTGACCGCGGCCGGTATGTCGGCCGACCACATCCGCCACGACCCGGTGCCGGATCGCATCCGTTGACCCAGCCGCCCGGCCGCTGCGCGTCGTACCCGGGCAGCTGCAGAGGGGCAGTGAGCGGAGCGGCAGACGGGCGGCGAGCGGAGCGGCAGAGGGTCGTTGACTGGAGCGGCAGAGGGACCGGTGACTGGAACGGCAGACGGAACGGTGACTGGAGCGGCGGGGCGACGCCAATCGATGGACGCCAATCGGAGTGATGCCAACCGGGGGTGATGCCAACCGGGGTGATGCCAAGCGGACCGGAGAGTCGCGCGCTCCCGAGACGGGCCGAACGGCCCCTGGCGGGCGGCCGCCGGGAGCCTTCTACTGGCCGGCAGCCCACTGCATCAGCAGCGTCAAAAGGAGAGGGAACACGCCGTGACCAACATCCCGGCCCGGCACACCGCCGGGACCGCCACCGACTCTGACTTCGGGCCAGCTGTCGCCTCCGCGGGGCTTCTCACCGACTCCGCGGGAGCTGTCACTGACTTCGCGGGCACTGTCACCGCCTCTGCGGGAGCCGTCACTGACTCCGCGCTGCTGGCCTGGGCCGATCGCGAGGCGTCCCGCTGCAGCACAGAACTGGACCGTGCCGAGGCCCTCCGCCTGTTGGGCAGCGTGTCGCTGGGGAGGATCGTCTTCACCCAGGACGCATTGCCGGCCATCCGCCCCGTCAACCACCTCCTCCATCACGGTGAGGTGATCATCCGCACTCACGCGGGTGCGGCGCTGACCAGCCTGACCGAGCATGCGGCAGACGAGGGGGTGGTCGTCGCCTACGAGGCCGACGCCATCGACCCGGCCACGCACTGCGGCTGGAGCGTGGTGGTGACCGGCTACTGCCACCTTGTGACCGATCCCGACGACCTGGCGCACTACCAGGCGTTGCTGCATCCGTGGGCCGACCACCGGATGTCCTATGCGCTGCGAATCCGTCCGGACTTGGTCACGGGGTTGCGACTGTCCCCGAGGACTTGACCGGGCGATGCCGGTACGGCCGGCGAGCCTGCCGTACCGGCGGTCGTCCACGAGGGCCAGACCTTGGACTGGACGAGAATCCGAAAGAACCCGAACAACCCAAAGAATCCAGAGGACTTAAAGAATCTCGAGAACCCAAAGAACCCCAACAATCCAACACGCTGAGGCTGGCGCGATCGCGGAGGGGCCGGTCCGGTCAGCTGGCGTGGTTGACGGGCCAGCTGGTCAGGGATTCCTGCTCGCCACAGTCCTTGGTGTCCTTGTCACCGCGGCATATGAAGACCGAGCCAGTGGTGGTGAAGGTGTAGCTGGCCAGGCTCAAGTCCACCGACTTGGTGCCCTTACCGCACAGGGTCGCTTGCTTGACGGGCGGCCGGGGAACCAGGTCATAGGTCCACTGGGTCCACACCGAATAGCAGTCGTTACCGGTGTTCTTGAAGTCGCCCTTGATGACGAGCTTGGAGGACACGGAACCGTCCTTGGGCTGCACCGACCTGGTGCCGGATGCCGTGGCCGTGCCGTACGTGGCCTTCCACGGGACGGGCGCACCTGCCGCCTTGACTCCGGCTGCCGTCGCGGAGGACTGCCCCAGGGTAAGGAGGACAGCGGCGGAAGCCAGAACAGCGGCTCCCGACGTGAAAATGCGACTGGATTTCACTGAGTTTCCTTTCCAGAGTTGTGTAGATGTGTGCAGAGTTTGCACTCAGCAGTTGTGCAGAGTGGTGATCAGCGCATCTGGGTTCTTCGCGGACAGGAGGCCCCTGGCCCGTCCTCTGCTGATCTGTCCGACACCCTTTCCCCGCCGGCCTTTCCCTGCCCGTGGTACCAACGGCGGCGCACGCAACAGGCCGAATGCGCGGCGGTGCACGGGGCACTGGCGACGGAGACTGTCGTGCTCACCTGGGAAGGTGGGGAAGGTGTCGTCGTCCTCGTACGAGAAGTGACCGTACGCCCGTCGGTACCTATCGGTACTCGCCGAAACCTGCTGCCACCGAATTCGATCCGCTCATCGAGCCACAGCGAACGGCCGGTGAATCCCGGGTGCATTCCTTGGTCGGGTGCATTGCTTGGTGCTTGAGGTTGGCCACTCGCCTTCCCGTGGAGGGTAGGCCGTATCGACCACCATGAAAGCGGCGACGGTGGTTGCCTGTATCTCGTGCTGAGCTACCCAACGTGGAATTCCCCCCTGCTGTGATGCTGCACTGCACCCCGCCACCCGTCGAACGAGTGCACTCGTTTCTAGCACGGGAAGCGGATGCTAAAGAAAGTCGTTATTTGGGTGGTTGAGCGTTCGTCGACTGGATGTGAGCGCGTGCGGTGAGCGAGATCCCCGCCCGCCACCTGCCCGTGTTGCGCCTCACCCCGCCCGGCCACCCCTGAGAGACGTCAGGGTCCGATCAGCCTGCAGGACGACGGTTGACGCGACCGTGGTCTGACGATCTCGCCAAGCCGCGTCGCTACGTTCGGTCGTTGAGCAAAGATCCATTTCGGAATGCGAGAGGTGCGGGTCGATATGAACAGCGAACTGGCGGATGCGGTGGGCGGGATGGGCGTGATGGACGAGGTGGGCGCGGTGGGGACGGTGGGACGGTGACCCCACGGCTACGGTCGGGGCGTGGCCGGCGAACGCATACCGGGGCGGTCTTCGGTGCGGCGGTGGTGGTCGGGATGGCCGCGGTCATGAGCACGGCCGGTGCGGCACAGGCCATGTCGGGTGGCACGCAGCTACCGCAGCGCGGGGCGGCACCCTGGCTGGCGACGCTCGCGGTGAAGGGCGACGCCCCGTTGCTGAACCGCGCCTCGTGCGGCGGGGCACTCATTGCCCCGGACCGGGTGCTCACCGCCGCCCACTGCCTCGACGGCCAGGACTTCCGGCGGGCGGAGGTGCACATCGGCTCGTCGGTCCTGTCCCGCGATCCCGGCACGGTGCGCGACATCCGCGCGGTCACCCTGCATCCCCGGTACGAGCTGCTGCCCTCACCCGCCGATCCCCATAACCCCGCTCTGTCGTCGGCGGCATCCGACCTGGCGGAGATCCGTCTCAGCGCCCCGGTACGCGGTGTCACACCGCTCCGGATCGCCCCGCATCGGCCGCGCCCCGGCACCCACGTGTCGATCTTCAGTCACGGCACCACGGCGGCACCGGACCCCTCCCGGCCGGGCCAGGAAATCCGCGGTGATGTCCTGCGGCGCGGTGATCTCACCGTTCGCACCCACGCGCAATGCGCCGCCCAGACACCGGCTGTCGTGGACGAGGCGTCGGTCTTCTGCGCCCGTGATGTGCCCAGTGGGCGGACGACCATGTGCTTCGGGGACAGCGGCAGCCCACTGGTCGTCCGGGGCCGGCGCGGCCCGGAGCTGGTCGGGGTGTTCAGCTTCGCCGGTGAGACGGCGGGCAAGGTCTGCGGACAGCCGGCCGACGCCGGTTTCGCCGATGTCCCGGCGCTCATAGGCGAGTTGGGCTGACGGGCGCCAAACGGGAAGGGCGACGCTGTCGACCGCGTCCAAGCCCGACTTGCTGACGAAGGCGGAGAAACTTCGAGTCTGCGCGGCGCACGACCAGTTGCCTCCGCGCCTGGGGAAGCCCCTCCTGGCTGCCGACCGTGCATGCACGGCGCGGATGGGCGGAGAGATGTGCTGGCAGATGGCCGACAGACGGGCCGACAGATGGACCAACCGACGGAGGCCCTATGCCCTGTGTCTGTGTCTGCGCCTGTGACTGTGCCCTATTGCCCGGACCACCCCGTCACGTCCTCCTCAGCACGCAGTCTCCGCACAGCCCACCGCCCGGCACGCGGTAGTACAGGCAGCAGCTGCGTCGTGAGAACGCCGGGACGTTGGGATCCAGTGTTCCGCAGTCGCGTAGTGGCGTGGCGTTCAGAAGGGAGGCGGTCAGTGCCACGGCTCGTTCTGCGGCTTCCCCGTGCCCTGTGCTGCGGCACCAGCCGTGCAGCACCCGGAGGGTGCCGACCAGCGCCGAGGCGGCATTGCCCCACAGCACCTTGGGGGAGATCGCGGTCGTCGCGCTGATGGCGTGGTGCAGCGGCACCAAATGGTCACGCAGAACCGCTGCCCGTAGCCGGCTTGCGAGGTCTTCTACGGGAGGCAACGGCAGGGGAGAGGGGGAGGGAGAAAGGGAAGGACTGGGGGAGGGCAGCCAGAGGTCATCGGGTGCGCTCCGCTCCGGATGCCACCACAGAGCGTCGCTGCTGAGGTCGGGGACGCGGCCGGCCAGCACCGCCGGTCCGAGAGCGATCGACCACAGGCGCCCGGCGAGTCCCTGATGGACGAGGGATGCGGCGACCCGTGCCTCCGCTGTGCCGAGCCGAGTGGCAACCGTCTCCAGGCGATTGCGCAGTGCCGGTGAGACGCCCTGCCCGTAAAGCTCCGCAAGGGGAAGAAAGCCCTGGTCGCGTGGTGCTCCGGCGCTGGTCCGCACGGAGAAGAACGGCCCCACGGCGGCGGCGCGGCCGAGCACTGCGGTCATTGGCTCCTGGGACACCTGTCCTCCTCGCTCCCCACTCAGGCGGGGTTGCCCGGCCCGGATCGTAACGGCCGGGCCGGATCGCGGGACGCCCGGGCGGCGCACGGCGATGAGTTCCGGTAGCCGTACACGGTGGCCGGCCCGTGATCGACTTCATCTGCGCCCCATCGACCGTCCAGGCTGCCAGCGCCCCGTGGACGGTCATGACCTCGCGGCGGACCTCCATCGGTTCAGTAACCGGTCGTGGTCCGTGTCCGCGGCGCCACCGGTCGACTGACGCTGGGCGGCGGCCTCCCTCCGGACGGTTCCGGCTGCGCACGCATGCATCCCGGGGCCGTCTGACCAGTTTCGATTCAATCCTGTGGTCGCTGTTGGCCCTTCAGCAGGCGGAGGGTGGCGAGTGCGCCGCCGTCGGGGGCGTTGGTGAAGTGCAGGGTGGCGCCGAGGACCCGGGTCTGGCCGGTGGCGATGGTCAGGCCCAGGCCGTGGCCGCTCTTCCGGCCGCTTCCCGAGCGGGTCTTGAACCGTTGGGGGCCGTGGTCGAGGAGGTCGTCCGGATAGCCGTCGCCGTGGTCCCGCACGGTGACGACCGGGCCGTCAACGGTCAGCACCACCGGCGCGCGGCCGTGCTTGTGGGCATTGGTGATCAGGTTGCCCAGAACGCGTTCGAGACGGCGCCGGTCGGTCTGCACCCGGGCGTCCCGTACGACGTCGACGTCGGCAGCCAGGCCGGTGGCCTGCACTGCGCGCTCGGCCAACGGCCCCAGTTGGTGGACGGCGAGGTCGGCCTGCTCGACCCGGGCGTCCAGCCGGGAGATCTCCAGCAGGTCCTCGGTCAGCCGGCGCATGGTCTGGATGCGTTCCTGGACCATTTCCGTCGGACGGCCGGGCGGCAGCAGTTCGGCCGCCGCGTGCAGCCCGGTGAGCGGGGTGCGCAGTTCGTGGGAGACGTCCGCGGTGAAGCGCTGTTCACTGTGCAGCTTGGTCTGCAGGGTGGCGGCCATGGTGTCGAGCGCGGCGGCCACCGCTGCCGCCTCGTCCTGCGCCAGGTCGGGGCGCAGGGCGCGGGGGTCGCGCACCCGGGCGTCGAGGTCGCCGGTACTGATCCGACGGGCGACGCGGGCGGTGCGGTGCAGTCGACGGGTGATGCGGGAGACCGCGAAGAGGCCGACGAGCAGGGTGACGCCGATCGCCGCGGCGGAGGAGCCGATGATGGCCCGGTCCAGCCCGTGGAGGGAGGCGGCCCGGTCGGTGTAGTCCACGCGCACGGCCAGCACCCGGCCGCCGTCGGCGGGGGCGACGGCCCACATCGTCGGCCGGCCCTGGTGGTCCGCGAGCTGGGTGCCGTGTTCCCTGTGGCGCACGGCCAATTCGCGGAGGTTGTGGGGGAGGTCGGGCGGATCCACCGAGGCGCTGCGGCCGAGTGGTTCGCCGGCGACGTAGGTGGCCACCGCGTCGTCGAGTGCGTCCAGGGCGGCGCCGCGCGCCTGATCCTCGGTCTGCTTGCCGACCAGGGTGTGCACCAGGATGCCGAGCAGCGCGGCAAGGGTGCAGCACATGACGGTGATGAAGACGGCGAACTTCCAGTAGAGGGACGCCGTCCAGGAAGGCAGCCGCAGCGCGGCCCGCTGCCGTGCGCCGCTCATGTCGTGTGGCCCGGTGACGGGGTGCGTTGCGATGAGGGGGTGCGTTGCGGTGAAGGGGTACGTTCCGGTGCGGGCGTACGTTCTGGTGCGCGTGTGCGTTCCGAAGCGGGGGAGGAGACCTTCTGGTCGAACTCCATCGTCCGGATCTCCATGGTCTGCCGTCGCTCGTCCCACGCGTGTACGGTGCGCATCTCGTAGCCCGGCGAGCCGGTGGGCTCCCGCATGATCACATCGCCGTCGGAGACTTCCACGGACAGCGGGGTGCCGGCGGTGTCCAGGATGCGGTTCACCACCCCGCCCTTGAGCATGTAGGCCCAGACGGCCAGGGTGTGCTCGGCCCCCTCGATACCGACGATCAGCTCGTCCTTCCCGTCGTGCGTCAGGTCCTGGTACTCGGGGGCCCGCACGGGACAGCGCTGCGGCTTGTCGCCGCACTGCTGAATCCTCCGCTCGGTGGCCTTGTCGAAGGCCGGCGCGTCGTGCCGTGCGTCGTCGGCGATCTGCGCTGTGACCACGTCCAGCGGGTCCAGCCTGCGGATATTGCCGGACGGCACCCGGGGCAGCCCGGGGAGGGGTGAGGGTCCGTCCTGGCCGCTCTTGTCCGGGGGCGGCTGTGGGGCAGGCGCCCGGTCGGGCCAGAGGCGGGCCGGCGCCGACGCCACGGGGGCGGCTCCGGCACTGCGAGGTTCCCCGGTCGCCCCTGTACACCCCGCCGCCACCAGTGTCATCGCGGTTGTCGCGCCCACCGTCGCAAGGGCGAAGGCAACGCTCCGTGCCCGGCGGGGGAGCGGCAGGGAACGGCGGAGGGGCACAGGACTTCCAGGGAGCACGGGACGGCAGCGTATGGGGACAATGATGTTTGCTGACCTGCATGACGGCAATCCCACGGTTGTGTAACGGCGGCCCATAGATGGGCCCACAGCGACCAGTGAAAACGGTGACAAGTGACCGGTGCCCAGTGAGCAGTGACCGGTGACCGGTGACCGGTGACCAATAATCAGTGAGCAGTTGACTCGATCGATTCGGCCTCCCAGTTGAGTGGTGTGTTTTGCGGTGCGCGTCCGTCCGCTGCGCCGGCGGCACCGTGCGGCGGGGGCAAGCCCGAGTACGGGCAGGGCGACGGGCTCGGCGAGGCGGAATCGGGCAATGGCATTGCTGCTCCGGTCGTACACCGGGCGCCATCGTGTGTCGGCACGTAGACAGCCGTCGTGTCTCGGCATGAACGCAGCGATTGTGTGTCGGTACGAAGGCAGTCGTCGCGTCTCGGCAGGAACACACCCGTTGTCTGCTGGTGGCCGGATGGGCGTGGGAATCGGCGCTCTGGTGCTGTCGGACCTCGTCATCGAGGTCCCTTCCAGGCCCGACCAGGCCGACCCGCCCCGCCCCGCCAGCCGTTCCAAGCCCAACGCGGCATCCACTTCAGGCTCCGCGCGGCATCCACTTCAGGCTCCGCGCGGCAACCGTGCTCAGTCGGCCGTCGGCCAAGGCCAGCCGAGTTGGAGGAACATGCCGAGGCGGTCGCTGACGGCGCGTATCTCCGAGATCTTGCCGTCGGTGACGGTGAACCACCAGATCTGCTCGACCTCAAAGGGGCGGTTGGTGGGCTCGGGCATGCGCGGGTGGTAGCCGGTATGTGTACCGGTGACGGTCAATCGGGCGACTACGGTGTCGTCCTCGGCGACCAGGGCGTCGGGCCGCATCACGCCTTCACCGAAGGCATCGAGCTGCTGGCGGAAGCCGTCGAAGGCCGCGCCGGGCTCGTCCGCCTCGCCAAAAATGATCTTGTTGTGGTCGATCACGTCCAGTGCCATGTGTTGCGGCAGATCGTCGAGTCGCCGCTCGTTGATCGCTCGGAAGAAGTCCGCGACGACCTGCTTGTTCGCCATCGGTGACAGCATGGAAGACCCCCCAAAACTTACGACGTAAGAAAGCTTACGTGCACCACGGTAGACTTACGGCGTAAGAAAAACAAGGGCGGTCGGAGGAGTCACAGTGGGAAAGCGAACTCGCGGCGAGCGGGCGGGTCTCTCGCGGACGCAGGTACTGGACGCTGCGCTGGCTCTGGTGGACCGAGAGGGAGCCGGCGCGTTGACGATGCGTCGCCTGGGGGGCGAGCTGGATGTCGAGGCGATGACGCTCTATCACTATGTCCCCAACAAGGACGCCCTGCTGGACGGCCTGGTGGAGCGGCTGTTCGCCCAGGCGCTGCCCTCCGCCGATGAGAACGCGGAGGCGGAGACGGGCGCGGAGAGCGCCGACTGGCGCGCGCTGCTGCGGACGTACGCGGTCTCGCTGCGCCAAGCGCTGCTGCGCCACCCAGGTGTGCTCTCCTTTGCAGTGAGCCGCCCGGCGGTGACCCCGGCAACGCTCGATGCGGTGGAACGTGGTTTGGCAGCCCTGACGGCGTCGGGATTTCCGCTGGGGGCGGCAGTGCACGCCCTCAACACCCTGTCGCTCTTCGTCGTCGGCCACACCGCAGCCGAGGCCGCCCAGCCCACCCAGGCCGACGCGCCCGGTTCCCCCGCCTGGCTGGGCGAGCTGGACGCGGCCCGCTATCCGCTACTCACCGAGGCTGCCCGCAGCGGAGCAGGAACAGACGACGCCGAACGGTTCGACTTCGCCATCAATGCACTGGTCAACGGCTTTGGCGCCGCGCTCGACTAGGCACTGAGCCGGCCGCGGCGGCCGCGTAGGCCCGCACGAAGCTGTCGGCGTCGCGCGCGAGACCGGCCGTGCCTCCAGCTCCCCAGTTGCGTAGCCGTCCTCACTCGTCCCCTTCACGTCGAACGCCTGGGCCACACAAGGCTGTTTGCATGGTGTCGGGTGACAAGGTCGTCTTCGATCGTGAGGTGCAGAGCGAACCGAGCGCGACGGGTGCATAAGGTGAGCAGGTGGTCGAAGGTGCGGCTGACGACACGACATCTTTCCGATCCAACTTCCGTGCAGGTGCGCTCAATCTCTCTCGCGGAGCGCGCGGTGGAGGACCTTGACGTACGGTTGCACGGGAAATTGCCTGCGGTGTGCTTGCTGCCTGCCTCTCCCCGGAATGGAGCCCGTCCATGACCGCTGCCACTCGTGAGGTGTTCGAGCGATACCACGCCTGCTGGGAGGCCCGCGACCCAGACCGGATTGCTGAACTCCACGCGGTCGACTCGGTGTTCCATCTGCACTCGGGTCAGGCTCCTGTGCGGGGGCGGGAGGCCATTCGTGAGGCGGCGGCCGGGATGTTCGCTCTCGTTCCGGACTTGGCCTTCAAGTTCGTCTCGCTCCGCACCGGTGAGGATTTCTGGGTCGTCCAGTGGAGGTTGACCGGGACGTCCGTGTCCGGTGCTGCGATTGACGTCGACTTGATGGACTTCGTTGTGGTCGAGGACGGTGCGGTGAAGGAGAAGCACTCCTACGTGGACGGAGTGGCGATGCAGGCCGCGCTCGCGTCTCCCGAGGCAGCCGAAGGGGCGGCTCGCTGAGGACGGCCACACCTCGCGAGGAAGCCCCTGGAGGTGGTGATACGACCAAGAACCACCGTGCTGTCCAGGGGCTTCGCGTGGTTGGCGGCCCGTCGGCCATCGTGCTGTCCACCGTGGGCCTGCGTGACGCCGTTCGGTTGTGAACCCGGACTGGGGCTGCACGTCCGCGCCGAAGTTGCCGCGGGCGTGCAGCATGGTCACCACATCCAGTGCTGGAACCAGGCGGTGAGCAGAGTGATGGCGCTGCCGCCGATGGCGTACAGGGCGCCCCGCAGCGACTCCTGCCACAGGGGGCGTGTGCGCTGGTCGGAGTGTTCGCGCTGGGAACGCTGGTGGGGGGTCCCAGCCTCGTCGGGGCGGCCCACCGGTTCGGTGGTACCGTCGTTTTCCATAGGTGTGCCTCCAGAGAATCGGGTCTTCGCGGTCCTGAGCTGCGTGGTGCATCGCTGGGAGAGCCCTCTCGACGCCCGGGCCTAGGAATCCGGTCGAGGTTGGGCTCTCTCTTGCGTTGTCACGATGGTAGCGAGCGATAAGAGGAACGCCTTCTGAGTGGAGGCTAGTTGGGCGGCGCTTCCACGGTGCCCTGTTGGTCGTGTGTGCTCCGTGGAGAGTGGTACTGACGAAGTGCCTTGCCTCTACTCCCAACCCGTCGCCGACCTGCGCACCAACGCAAAGCCTGTGCCGGTCGTCACGCCCACGTAGACGTGCACGAGGGTGAACAGGGGCGTCAGTGACCCGATGATGAAGGCCCCACAGCGGTGCGCAAGGACTCGTCGACGAGGACGATGAACGGCCGTGGCGCCGGTCCGCGCGGGACGACCGAACGGCATGCCGCCCTCGGTGGCAACGTAGTTGCCGCGGCACTGACCAGGGAACTCGTTGGTGACCGAGTGACCGAGTGACGCGTGACCGAGTCGATCAGGAACGGCATGTCGTCGGTGACGACCTCGACGACGGAGTGGCTGCAGGTCCGGCCGGCAGCCGTTCTTCTCGACGGTTGGCGCAGGCGGCTCTGTGCCGTTGGTTGGTTCGTGCGGGGTCCTGCCTGACGTTGTGCCTGACGTTGCCCTTCCGCTTCGAGAGCTGGTGTGTACAGCGAGTGAAGGGTGAGGTGTTTGATCCACCAGGCTCGACCGAAGCGTGCAGTCTGGCACGTGCGGGGGTCATTCAAGAGTTCCCGCTGCAGTGCGCCATGCATTGCGACCTACCATGAGAGAAGGACGCTCATCATCATGAGCAACACCTCCGGCATTGAGACCCGTGAGATAGCCGACGACGAGCTCGACGGCGTCGCGGGTGGCCTCTCCGTCAGTGGCTCCGTGGAAGGCCTGACTGCCACGTTCGCCCCGGGCCCCAACGGCGTGCCCATTCTGACCGGTGGCTCCGTGAAGTCCCTCAGCCTCACTGTTTCGGACATCCCTCTGGGGCCGATCAACAGCTGAGCCACACCTTCGGCACGGTGCTGACCCACCGGATGCCGGAGCCACCCCGGGGCGTTGTGAAGTAACTCGGGGTCCTGGCTGACGTCGGCCTTCAAGACCTGGCTGTGGTCTTGAAGGCCGACTTTGCGGGGGGAGCACAGGCAGCCATTGAAGCGCTCAAGTCCGATGGTGATCCCCGGGGATTTCGCTGTGTTGTGCAGGAAGGCCGGCAACTCTCCGACGACATCATGGTCCTGGCCACCGCCGAACAGCGTGAGGGGCTTCGCCAACACCTCGGTATCGCGTTCCAACGTTCTTGGCGCTGACCGGATGAGGCCTGGACGAGGCTGGGCGGGGTCTGGAAAGGACTAGGTCTGGAACGGGCCTGAAGGTCCCTGGGCGAGGCGGGGATGATGCCTGATCGCCATGAGGTCTGGACCGTCAAATCGCCGTGCGGCTAAGGTCCGTTGATGTCCTTGATTGTTCCTTCGCTGCCGTCCGGCTACCGTTCGCGGTCCGCGAGCGTCCATGACGTCGCGGCGATCCACACCTTGGTCATGGCCTGCGAGAGGGAGGTGTACGGGCGGGTGCGGACCGATGCCGGGGGCATCGCCGCCGATCTCGCACGGCCGGGACTGCTGCCGGAGTCGGACACCGTGCTCGTTCATGACCGGGCCGGGCGTCTGGTGGCTCGGGCCTGGGTGGACCGGCGTTCCGAGATCGATGTGCATCCGCAGCACAGAGGGCAGGGTCTGGGAGTCGCGTTGCTCGATTGGGCGCAGGCGCGGGCGCGGCAGGCCGGCAGCGACGGCATCGTGCAGACGGTGCCGGACGCGGACTTGGGTGCGGTCGCGCTGCTGCGCTCGCGCGGATACGAGTCGCTGGTGACGTCGTGGCTGCTGGAGTTCGCCATGCCGGACGAACCTGCCGTGGCCGAGCCGCCGACGGGTGTCACGGTGCGGCCCTTCCGTGCCGGTGACGGGCCCGCCGCGCACGTGCTCGTTCAGGATGCGTTCGACGAGTGGCAGGAGCGGCGGCAGGCATACGAGGAGTGGGCCGCGCATACCGTTGAGCGGTGTGCCTTCGCCCCGACGCTGTCGGCCCTGGCCTTCGCCGACGATCAACTGGTCGGTGCCGCCCTGGCGTTGGAGGTGCCGGGCACGGACGAGGGCTACTTGGAGCAGGTCGCCGTACGCCGTGACCATCGAGGGCGGGGGATCGCCCGGCTGCTGCTGCGCCACACGTTCCGCGCCTTTCACCGGACGGGCCGCCGTTCCTGCACGCTGTGGACGCATTCGGACACCGGCGCGCTCGACCTCTATCTACGCGTGGGCATGACGGTCCGGCACAGCTCCACGGTCTTCCGCAAGGAACTCCGTTGTTAGGGGCGTGAGCGACGCGACCTTTACGTCACACCGGCGCGGTGGAGTGCGGATGCGGGGGAGTGCGGAGGCAGTGGAGTGCGGATGCTATGAGGGCGGATGCGGGGGAGTGCTGAGGCGATGGAGTGCGGATCCGCGGGAGGCGGATGCGGCGGAGTGCGAATGTGGGGGAGTGCGGATGAGGGGGCGGGCGGAGTGTTGGTGGGGCCTGGCTACCCTTCTTTCGTGAGTGCGGTGACCAGTTCGTCCAGTCCGTTGAAGTGCCGGTCGAAGACGTCGGAACTCGTCGGCGGGTCCCCGGCCGGTCGGTGGACGTAAGCGGCCCGCATGCCCCTTGCCTGGGCTCCGCGGAGGTCCCAGGCGTGGGCGGCCACCATGAGTACGCGGTGTGGTGGGCATCCGGCGGTGTCGATGGCGAGTTGGTAGATCTCCGGCGCGGGCTTGTAGGCCAGGACGGTTTCGGCGGACAGGGCTTGGTGCCAGCGCAGCCCGGCGTGTGTGTTGAGGCGCAGGAGGGCGGTGCGGCTGGCGTTGGAGAGCCCCAGCACGGGGAACCGCTGGGCGAGCCGTTCGAGACCGGCGACCGAGTCACCCCACGGGGGCAGGCGCTGACCTGCTGTGGCCAGTCGGGCGATGGTCGCCGGATCGGTGAGGCCGACATGGTGGGCCACCCGTTGTGCGGCCTCGCCATCGATGATCTCGCTGTTGGCGTACGCGCGTTGCCCTTGCTCGATGCGTTGCTGTTCGTGCTCCACATGCTTCTGCCACACGGTGAGCAGCTCGTCGATGGTCACGTCGTCGGACGCGGGCACCGCCTCGCGGATGGCGGCTCGCAGGCCGCGGGGTTCGTCGACCAGGGTTCCCAGGACATCGAAGACCACGGCGTTGATGTTGCAGAGCTCGGCCATGCGTTCTCCTCTTCGCCTTGCGCGTCACCGTTTCAGTAGGTGACGGATCTTGCCGAAGGGTCCCGTCACCGGTCAAGATGGTGACGTGGATTTCGCATTCGTGAGCGGCAACCCGGCCCTCGATCTGGCCGGCACCGTGAGGTCCCGTCGCGACGGGCCCAGCGACCTCCTGGCCGCGCCCGCAGATCTCGCGCGGTGGGTGGCCGCATGCGACGAACTCCCCGACCGCGTCAGCGCCGACGCCGCAACCTTCGAGTCCGCGCTGTCACTACGAGAGGCGATCTACCAACTCGCGCTGGATCGCGTGCTCGATCGGCCCTTCGATCCGGGCAGCCTCGACATCGTCAACGCCGCGGCCGCCGGACCCGTGCCCACGATCAAGCTCAGTGACGCCGGGCTGCAGGTGTCGGGAGACCTCGTCGCGGTGCTTTCTCACCTGGCCAGAAGCGGTATTGCCGTGCTCGCCGATCCTCATGCCTGTCTCAAGGAGTGCGGCCGTCCTGGCTGCACTCGCCTCTACCTCGACCGCTCGCGTGGCGCCCGGCGCACCTGGTGCGGGATGGACGAGTGCGGCAACCGCGTCAAGGCCGCGGCCTACCGAGCTCGCAGACGCGCCTCGACGATGGGCGAGGGGGCCTCCTGACGTCCTACGGGTCAACTCCTCGGGTGTGGACGGGTGCCGGCCGCCCGCCCCGTGGTCGCAGAGCCCGCCCCGTGGCCGTCACCAATCGCCGCCCCGCAGCCGTCGAACCTCTCCTTCCGCCGTCAAATCCGTACCGCCGTCGTCAAACTTGCCGTGCGGCCGTCAAAGCCACCGCGAGTCCGTTCAATCGCAGGCGGGTGGCGCCGCGCAGGTGGGGGAAGTCGTGGTCGGGCTCCGCGGAAGGGGTGAGGAAGGCTGCTTGTTCGGTCCACCGCAGGTGGGTGCCGTCGGCCTCCGGGTGCAGTTCGACGGTCACCAGCGAGGTCCAGCGCGGCACGTCGTCCACGCGGGACGTGTACGCGTAGACGATCCTCGACCCCGATGCGATGTCGAGGTAACGGGATTGGAAAGCGAGCCGTTCCGGCGGTGCGTCTGGAACCGCGGAGAAGACACTGGTCGCTGACTCGCCGCCGTTCACGGTGAAGTCGTGGCGGTACGACACCTGGCGTCCGGGCAGCTTGAACCACCGGCGCCGGACCGGAGTGTCGGCGAAGGCCTCGAACACCGCGCTCGGAGGCGCGGGCAGATGGGATCCGACCGTGAAGGTGTCGTGCCGCACCCCTGGGACCGCGCTGCTGACCTGCCCGCCGGCGGCTGCGTCGGCTGCGTCGGAGGCACCGGTTCCGGCGGCGTTGGTGGCCATCTTTTCCTCACCTGGCATCGCGTTTTCTCACCTGGCATCGTGACGAGTCGGGCGAGCGCCCATTAGTTACTATCCGTATGTAACGGGGTGTGGACGATGCGATCAAGGCCTCGCTCTTACGCACTTTCATGTCAGCTACGCACTCGGAGGGAAGGGAAGAGACACATGGATGCCGGACTGCGTGCCCGGCTGACGACCGCCGGGGTCACGCCGGAGTGCGCGGCGACCATCGAGCTCGTGCGCGACGTGCTCGCCCGCGTCGGAGACAAGTGGACCGTCCTGGTCATCACCACGCTCGCGGACGGACCGCTGCGCTTCACGACCCTGCACGAGCGGATCGCCGGGGTCTCCCAGCGGATGCTGAGCCAGACGCTCCGCTCGCTGACCCGCGACGGACTGATCACGCGGACTGCCTACGCCGAAGTGCCGCCGCGGGTCGAATACGCGCTCACCCCGCTGGGTCGATCGCTCAGCGACACCGTCACGCATGTGGTGCGCTGGGTGCAGGAGCACCAGACCGAAATCGTCCGTAACCGCGAGGAGTTCGACGGATCCGGCTCTGCGACGCGGTGAGGCAGCGGGTAATCCCGCCTCGTGTCCCGTTTGGAGCGGCTGATCTGTCCGTTGAAGGTCTCTCGGGCCGGGCCATGCGTTTCGACAACAGAGCGTAGGTTTTTCACGGCACCGTGACCGTCGCGGCCATTGGACTGCGGCTCCACGCATGACCCGCCAGAGAGAATGTGGTGCCTATGTCATGTGCGGCGGCGGTAGGAGTCGGCGGCGAGGTACAGGCCGATGCCCCACACCAGGAATTGGGGGATGCCGTAGACGACGATCCAGGGGCTGAAGATGCCCTCCTCGTTGAAGTCTTGGATCGTCTGTGCGGCGGCCCAGACCGTGTAGAGGAGGAGGAAGGCCGAGACGGTGAAGGCCGTGGCGGCCAGCGTCCGGCGCGGAACTCGGCGCCCGGCGAGGAACGGAGTCCAGCTCGGGAACACCACACCCCACGGCCGGACCAGGCTCAACGCCAGGATGCCCGCCAGCAGGGCCAGGCCGCTGAGTACGAAGAGGTACGGACCGCCACCGCCCGCGTACCACTCCCGGAACTTGTTCTCGTCCGCCCACAAGGGAATTCCCAGCGCCCAGACCGCGTGCAGCGGGATGAACCCGACGGTCGCGGAGAGCGCCGAGGCATAGCCGGCTCGGACGGCCCACCGGGGCGGCGGCGGAACTTCACCAATTTTGATTCTTGGACTGCGGACGGTGCTTTCGGACATGGCCCGGGTCTCCTGTTGAGAGGGAAGACTTCTGAACGAGAGTCACGTTTCCACGGGCCCGCTTTCGAGGGCGTCGAGCCCAGGACTGACGATCACTCATCCTCTGCGGTGACCGAGGCACCGAGCCTTTCCCCCGCGTGGGGGAGCCGGTCTCATCCTCGTCCATCCGGGAGAACTTGCCACCAGACAGGGCCAGTTAGTTCCCGCCGTGCGGCTTCCCGCAGAGCTCCTGGATGCCTTGGAGCGGGTCCATGCGCGCGGCGCCGCCATCGACCCCGAGGTGGTGCGGCACCTGGTCGTCCGCACCACGCACGCCGACCCACTGGCGCGTCTCACCCCGCGCGAACGCAGTAAGGCCGGATGGGGTCACCCCGCTCGCGAAGGACGGGATCCTGTTCCCTGCGTTCGTGCGTTCCATGTATTCCATGTGTTCCATGACCCGCGCCAAGGGCAGCACTACCGAGGGAAAAAATCTGGCGCAAGTGTCAACTCTGAAAGGGCATCGGCAAAATGACGCGTTTATCGGGCGAGAAGGACGAGAAGGACGCGACGACCGGTGGATACTCCCGCCGTAAGCTCCTCAAGATCGGGATCGGTGTCGCCGTGGGGGCAGGGGTCGTCGGTTCGGGTACCGGGGTGGCGGTGGCCGGCGGGCCGGACGATCCGTCCAGCCCGACCTTGGCGACCAAGGTGAAAAATCTGAGTGGCCCGGCCGAGACCGGCCCGTTCGCGTCGCCGTGGACCGACCTCGGCATCCCCGTGCGGTGTCCGGACGGCACCATGCTGTTCGTCGGCGGCGACACCTTCAACGGCGACCATGTGCCGCAGCCGGGCGAGGGCGCCGACGACTGGCGCGCCCCGGTCGGCCTGCGCTCCAGCAGCGCGGATCTGAACGACCTGCGCATCGACGGCAGTGTCGGCGGGGATCATGCGATCAGCCTGGTCGACGAGCCGCACAACCCGGTCGGCGACAAGGCCACGACGGCGATCCCGTCCGATGTGTTCGTCGTCGACGGCGTCATGTACATGCATCTCATGCGGGGCGTCATCTACGACACCCACCACACGGACCTCTGGCGCTCCACCGACAACGGCGAGACCTGGGAGTACCTGTGTCAGTGGCCGGGTGACCTGCACGGCGGCCAGTTCCAGCAGAAGACCTACGCCGTGGCCGAGGGTGACTACTGCTACGTCCTGTCCACGGTCTTCAATCGCGAAGGCGCCTCCGGGATGCTGCTGCACCGGGTGCGGAAGGACAGCCTCGGCAATCCGGACGCCTATGAGCCGTGGGGCTACGCGGACGGCGACTGGCGGTGGGGCGCGCCGCCGACGACCGTCTTCGGCACCCGCAAATGGGGCGAGATCTGCTTCCGGGCCATGGACGGCAAGTACGTCCTGACGTGGCTGAACATGAATCCGCTGTCGATCCGGGCGATGGTCTTCCCGCTCCCGACATCGGACCTGACCAGGACGCTGGAGCAGACGATGATCCTGCCCGGCAACCCGGGGCAGGAGGCGGCCAACTTCGTCGCCAGCCCGTACGGCGGATTTGTGATCCCCGGCTCGACCTTCGGCAACTTCCACATCGTCGTCAGCCAGTGGTACGACCCCTGGAACTACCGGTTCATGCAGTACAAGATCAACATGCTGTCTTGAGGCGGCGCATCGCACCGTCGGGTGCCGTCGCGAGGAGGCGGCGGCGCCCGGTCACCTCCCCCGCAATTGCCCAGGTCAGGGACGGGCCCGCCCGCCCCGAGCATGCGCATGACTGCCTTGCCCGCAGGCGCGGCGCCTCTTGACACTACTAGGTAGACTGACCTACCTAGTAGTTGAGAGGGATTGCGATGAGTACATCCGGCACCGAGGCGGCCCAGCCCAGGAGGCGGCGAGGGGCCGCGCGCGAGCGCCTGCTCAGCGCCGCATCGCGCCGCTTCTACGCGGACGGCGTCTCAGCGACAGGGATCGACACGATCACCGCCGAGGCGGGCGTGGCGAAGATGAGCCTCTACAACAACTTCTCCTCCAAGGCCGACCTGGTGAGGGCCTATCTCGATGCGCGGCACGAGGAATGGATGGGCCTGTACCGGCGGCGCCTGGACGAGGCCCCGGACGCGCGCGGGGGCGTGCTCGCGGTCTTCGACGCGTACGCCGATCACGCGGCCTTCGCCTATGAGCACGGCTTTCGGGGGTGCGGTCTGCTCAATGCCGCCGCCGAACTGCCCGTCGGGGACGAGGGGCGGGCCGTGGTGCGCCGGCACAAGGAGGAGGTCGAGTCCCTGCTCGCCGGGCATCTGGAGGAATTGCTGCCCGGGCGGTCGGCGGAGGCTCGGGCGGTGGCGGAGCATCTGGCGTTCCTGCTGGAAGGCGCGATGGCGCGCGCCGGGCTGGAGGGCGGGGGTACGCGTCTGGAGCATGCGCGGACGATGGCGGCGGACCTGCTGGACCGGCTGTGAAGCGGCCCACCGGACACCCGGCCGGCTCGGTGGCCGCGGGGTCGCTGTGTGTGCTCGTCGCGTCGGCGCTGTGGGGCACCACGGGCACCGCGGCGACCTTCGCCCCCACCGTCGGCCCGCTCGCGATCGGGGCCGTGGCCATGGGCCTGGGCGGACTGCTGCAGGCCCTGATCGCCGCCCCTCGAATCGCCCGGGAAGTGCCCCGTCTGCGTGCGCAGCGCGGGGTGGTGCTGCTCGGGGCGCTGGCCGTGGCGCTCTACCCCTTGGCGTTCTACAGCTCCATGCACCTTGCCGGGGTCGCTGCCGGGACGGTCGTGTCGATCGGCTCGGCCCCGCTGGCTTCGGCCCTGATCGAGCGCGTCGTGGACGGGCGCCGGCTGACGCGCCGCTGGATGCTCGGCGCCGCCCTGGGGATGTCGGGGACGGTACTGCTGTGTGTGGCAGAAGCGGCCAAGCCGCACTCCCTGTCCGCGGCCGGGTCCGTGCGGATGACCGTGCTCGGTGTGGGGTTGGGAGTGGTGGCCGGGCTCACCTACGCGCTGTATTCCTGGGCGGCACACCGGCTGATCGGCCGCGGTGTCTCCTCCGGCGCGGCCATGGGTACCGTCTTCGGAATCGGCGGGGTGCTGCTCCTGCCCGTACTGCTGGCCACCGGCGCCCCGCTGCTCAGCTCTTGGTCGAACGCGGCCGTCGGCGCCTACATGGCCCTGGTCCCCATGCTCATCGGCTACGTCCTGTTCGGCTGGGGCCTGGCGCATGTCCCCGCGAGCACCGCGACCACGCTCTCACTGCTGGAACCCGCCGTCGCGGCCGTCCTGGCCGTGCTGATCGTCGGTGAACGTCTGCCCCTGCTGGGATGGATCGGCATCGCCGCGGTCGTCGGCTGCCTGGCCGTGCTCACCACGTCGCAACGGACGGCCCGGCGGCCGCGAGCGATCACCACGAGGACCACCACCGGCGCCGGGGGCCCTGCCACCTCGCGGCCCGGCGGTGCTTCGGTCCACGTCACCGCACCCTCCGTGCCCATCGGGCGCGGACCGGGTTCCACGCACTGAGTCCGTGGCCGAACGCGGCGCTCCCCGAGCGTAGTTCCAGGGCGCGAGGTGCGCGCCCTGGAGGGGCGTTCACACGTCGCGGCGCCGCACGACGAACACGGCGAGTGCGACCGTGATCAGCGGCCAGAGCACGTACACGACCCAGGAGCCGGGGACCGTGGCGGAGTAGCCGAGGGAGTGGGGATCGGGCTCCCAGCTCTCGATCAGGCGGGTCCAGGCGGCCGACACCATCGCGTGTTTGATGTCCGCCGACCAACGATTGCTGTTCGAGAACATGGTGGGCAGCATCAGCAGGGCGAAGACGCTGGTGATCATGGTCGCGGCGGCGTGCCGGAGCAGCACGCCGAGGCCCAGGCCCACGAGTGCACAGACCGGGGCCAGCAACGCGGTGGCCACCAGCGGCCGGAACACCCCGGGGTGGGTGATCGGCACCCCGGCGTGCCGCCCGTTCAACATGGCCTGGGAGACCAGGAAGCAACCGGTGGAGACGGCCGTGCCGATCGCGGTCCACAGCGCGGCGGTGACGGCCGCCTTGGCCAGGACGACCGCGCCGCGGGCGGGGACGGCCACGGTGGTGGTGCGGATCAGCCCGCTGCTGTACTCGCTCACCACGGTGAGGGCGCCCATGCTGCTGGCGACGAGCATCAACGTCCAGTAGCCGGCCGGCGGATAGGCGTCGAAGGGCCGGAAATCAGCGGGGCCGGAACCGGCGGCCTTGTCCGCCAGCGTGGCCACGGCGGTGGACCCGAGGATGAACAGGACGGTGAGGGCGATCGTCCACGGAGTGGAGCGCAGGGACCGCATCTTCAGCCACTCGGAGGCGAGCAGATCGCGGAAGCGGACGGGCGGTGCGGCGACGGGGGTGGGGCGGGGGACGGAAGTGAGTGTGGTCATCGGGGCTGTCCTGCCAGGTATTCGGTGCTGTCGGCGGTGAGTTCCATGAAGGCCGCCTCCAGCGAGGCGGTGCGGGTGGTCAGCTCGTTCAACTGGATGGCGTTCTCGAAGGCGAGTGCTCCGATGCGGTCCGCCGGGAGTCCGGTCACGGCGAGCCTCTCGGCGCCGGCCGAGCCCTCCGGCTCGACCGAGGCGCCCGCCGCGGTCAGCACGGCTGCCAGTTCGGCGGCCTGCGGTGTCGCGACCACGACGCAGCGACGGGTGCCGCGGGCCGCGAAGTCCCGTACGGACTCGGCGGCGATGAGGGAACCCCGGCCGATGACGACCAGATGGTCGGCGGTGTTCTCCATCTCCGACATCAGGTGGCTGGAGAGGAAGACCGTGCGCCCCTCGGCGGCCAGGCGTCGGAAGAGTCGGCGTACCCACAGCACGCCCTCCGGGTCCATGCCGTTGATCGGCTCGTCGAACATGAGCACCGGCGGGTCGCCGAGCAGGGCGGTGGCGATGCCCAGCCGCTGCTTCATGCCGAGGGAGAATCCGCCGATGCGGCGGTTCGCCGCCTCGGCCAGCCCCACCTCCTGAAGCACCTCGTCCACCCGGCGCCGCGGGATGCCGTTGCTGCGGGCCAGGGCGGCCAGATGGGCCGCGGCGCTGCGGCCGCCGTGGACCTGGCCGGCGTCCAGGAGGGCGCCGACGTGCCGCAGCCCGCGCGGGTGGTGGCGGAAGGGAACGCCGCTGACGGTGGCGGTGCCGGTGGTGGGCGCGTCCAGCCCGAGGATCATCCGCAGGGTGGTGGTCTTGCCGGCTCCGTTGGGGCCGAGGAATCCGGTGACCTGGCCGGGTCGGACGGTGAAGGACAGGTGGTCGACGGCCGTCTTGTTGCCGTAGTGCTTGGTGAGTTCGCTGACTTCGATCACGGCACCCACACTGCCGAGCGGACCGCCCGAGGGGCATGGGGCCGTGGGCGGCAATCGTGCGGCCGGATCGGCCCGTGGGCGTACGTCCCCGGGTTGATGCCGCGCGGGTGGTGACCGGTTAGTCTCGCGGCGTGAACCGCATAACGATCACTGTGCTGCCCGCGCGCATGGCGCCCCGCGGCCCGGGCCGCAAGAGGACATGCCGCCCATGACGAGAACGAAGGCCGTGGCCTGGGCGGGGGCTGCCTGCTACCTCCTCATGGTGGGTCTGCTGGTGGGGGTGGCGCCGCGGGTGTCGGGGACGGTCCATGGGGTCGGGGCACTGCTGGCCGTGAGCTTGCTGGTCGGCGTGGTGCGACGGATGCCGCTGCTGGCTCTGGCCCTGGCGCTCTTCGGATCCACTGCCGTGGTGGTGGGCACTCCGAGTTCCCTGCACAGGAGCCTGGCGGTGTCGTACCAGGGCCAGTTCCTGTCGTTTCTGGCGGTGGATCTCGTCCTGGGCTTCATCGTGGCCCACTGCGTACGACGGGCTTCGATCGTCGCCGTTTCGGTGTCCTTCGTCGTGCAGTTCCTGGTGATCGGCCTCTTCGCGCATGGGGACAGCCTGAGCGTCAATGGCCTGATCGCTCTGCTGGCGATGGCCGCCTCCTGCATCACCGGCCTGCTCCGCCGCGAGCGCCGCGAGCACGCGGTGGCGCTGCGTTCGCAGGAGGTGGCCGAGGCCGTGACCGCCGAACGGCTGCGGATCGCACGGGAGTTGCACGACATGGTCGCGCACAGCATCGGCATCATCGCCATTCAGGCCGGTGTGGGGAGCCGGGTCATCCAGACCCAGCCGGCGGAGGCCCGCGAGGCCCTGCGCGCCATCGAGGCCACCAGCAGGGAGACGCTGTCGGGGCTTCGGCGCACACTGGTCTCGCTCCGTCAGGCCGAACGGGACGTGACCGCCTCGAAGCAGTCCCCGCCCGCACCCGCGCCGGGGCTGGCGGACATCGAGCGGCTGGCGGCGGCGACCGCGGACGCGGGGGTACGCGTCGACGTGCGCCGAACCGGCGATGATCGCCCGCTGCCCGCCGACATCGGCCTGTCCGCCTACCGCATCGTGCAGGAGGCGCTGACCAACGTGGTCCGCCACGCCGGCACCGGGCGTTGCCGGGTGACGATCGACCACGGGGACGAGGAGCTGTTCGTGGAGGTCGTCGACGAGGGGCGGGGCGGCACGGGCAACGGCTCGGCCCACGGCTTCGGCCTCATCGGCATGCGCGAGCGGGTCGCCCTGCTGGGCGGCCGGCTCAGCACCGGACCGCGCCCCGAGGGCGGCTACCGGGTAGCGGCCCGGCTGCCGTTGCCGGCACCCGTCGCAGTTCCGGTGGAGGCCCGATGACCGTCCGGGTCCTGCTCGCCGACGACCAGCCGCTGGTGCGGTCCGGTCTGCGCGTGATCATGGCCGACCACCCCGACCTGGAAGTCGTCGGTGAGGCCGCCACCGGTTCCGAAGCGGTCCGGCTCGTCGGCGACCTCCGCCCCGACGTCGTGGTGATGGACATCCGGATGCCCGGCATGGACGGGATCGAGGCCACCCGCCTGATCACCGCCGGCCCGGCAACGACCCGTGTGCTGGTCCTGACCACCTTCGACGAGGACGACCATGTCTACGGCGCCCTCCGGGCCGGCGCGAGCGGCTTCGTGGTCAAGGACATGGCGCTGGACGACATCCTCACGGCGGTCCGCGTGGTCGCCGCGGGCGATGCACTGATCGCGCCGGGAGTGACGCGCCGTCTGATCGCGGACTTCGTCAAGGGCCCCGAAAAGGCCGCCCCGGAGCGCTCCCCACGGCGGGTCGAGGGCATCACCGAGCGGGAGAGGGAAGTGCTGACCCTGGTCGGGCGCGGCCGGTCGAACACCGAGATCGCGGAGGACCTCTTCATCACGGTGGCCACCGCCAAGTCCCACGTGTCACGACTGCTCACCAAGCTGCACGCCCGGGACCGGGTCCAACTGGTCATCACCGCTTACGAGTTGGGGCTCGTCGCGCCGCCCCGCTGATCGCCTGCCCGGATCCCGTGGCGCACCTCGCGACCAGGGCCAGGCACTTGGTCCGTCATGGGTTCCCCTTTGCCTGACCGCTGGTCCAGTCCCAGTTCGTGATCGTGTCGCGCATCAGGCGAGCGGCTGCGGAGAGGCGCACCGGAGAAGGGTGAGCGTGCGACGGCAGTCGGGGCTGTCGACGGCGATCCAGGCGACGGGGGCACTCATGGCGGTGCGCTGGGCGAGGGCGGGGACGAGGCCGATCCCGAGTCCTGCGCTGATCAGGTCTGCCAGCGCGCCGGCCTCGTCGCCTTCGCAGACGATTTTGGGCGTGAGCCCCCGGCCGGCGAAGAGGCGGTCGAGCAGGCGGCGCTGCCAGTGTCCTTCGCGGGTGGCGACGAAGGGCTGGCCGGCGAGTTCGTCGACGGTGACGGAGGGGCGGCCCGCAAGCGGGTGGTCGAGTGGCGTGGCCACCCCCACCGCCTCGGTGTGCAGTGGCACCGCTTCCAGGCCGTCGGCCGCGATCGGTTGGGACGCGACGCAGAGGTCGATGTCCTGGGCCCGCAGGCGGCGGGCCATTTCCTCGGCGGGCAGCTGGTGAAGCTCGACCTCGACGGAGGGATGGGCTCGCTTGTACGCGGCGAGCGGCCCGGTGAGGGTGAGCAAGGTTTCCGACGCCAGCCGCACGGTGCCGAAGCCGTCGCCGGTGGCCTCGGCGACGGCCCGTCGTCCCGCGTCGAGCTCACCGAGGGCGCGTTCGACGTGTGCGCGGAAGAGTTTCCCGGCGTCGTTGAGCCGGAGCCGGCCGGCCCGGTCGAACAGGGGGGTGTCCAGTTCGTTCTCCAACCGGGCGATGGTGCGGCTGAGTGACGGCTGGGCGACGTGGAGTTCATCGGCTGCGCGGCTGAGGTGTTCCAGCCGTGCCACCACCACGAACTGCCTGAGCGAGTGGAGATCCACGCCCTCTCCTCCTTCCTTCGCGCCCCCGACCGCGCCTGCCGCGTGGCCATACCGGCAGGGTCATAACGCCATAGCGATATTGGTCTTGGACGTGATTACTCGCAGATCATAACGTCGTGGGCGATGGGGAATGGGAAGCGAGGGAGGAGACGCCTCATGGCCACCGCAACCGACAGGTTCCGCCCGGCTGTGCCGGCCCGGTCCGCCACCACGCAGCGGACGACACCCACGGGGTGGGCCCTGCGGGCCGTCGTCAGCGCGCACGTGGCGGCGATCGTCGGTCAACCGGTGTTCGCCGGGGTGTATCTGAGCGGCGACTACGACGCCTTGCGCTGGCACGCGGTCGGCGCCAACACCGTCACCTCGCTCGGATACCTGCAGGTGATCGTGGCGCTCATGGCCTGGGTCCGGCTGCGCCACAGCCGGCCGTTTCTGGCCACGTCGGCCGTGGTGGCGGCCGAGACGGTGCAGTACTTCGCCGGGATGGCCGGCGCGCTGTGGCTGCACCTGCCGCTGGGGGTGATGACCATCGTCGCGCTCGTCGTGCAGTTCATCGATGTCTGGCGTCGGCCCCTGAGCCGGCGACCGCAGCTCCCTGGCGAACGACGGACCGCGCAGGGGCAGGAGAAGCAGGAGGCCGGCAATGAGTGAGCACGATGGGGACCGCTCCGGGGCTGCCCGCGGCCTGGCACGGCGCCAAGTGCTGGGCATCGGCGGGGCGTTGGGGTTGATGGCGGCCACCGGGCTGTCGGCGTCGGCGGCACTGTCCCGCCGCCCGTCGGTCACCGGTGCCGAACTGCGCAGCGCGGTACCGCTGCCGCCCGCGTTCCGGGTGCCGTTGCCGCTTCCCTCCGTACTGGCGCCGATCAGCACCTCGGGCGGGGTCGACCGGTACGACATCACCCAGCGCGAAGCGACCCTGGAGATCCTGCCCGGCGTCAGGACACCGCTGTGGACGTACGGCGGGACCTTCCCCGGGCCGACGATCGAGTCGCGCCGCGGTCGGCCGATCACCGTGACGCACCGCAACGACCTGCCCGTACCGACCGTCGTGCACCTGCACGGCGGAAGGACCCCGGCCGCTTCGGACGGGTACCCGACCGACCTCGTACTGCCTGCGGGTTGGCCGCACAACGCCCACGGCATGCACCCTGCCCACGGCACACACGCCACCCATGCCACACACACCGCCCATGCCACACACACCGCCCACGGCATGGACCGCGACATGAGCCATGGCATGGGGAACGTCGCGGGGCACGGCATGCACGATCCGCGAGCGGTGCTGACCCGACTGACGCGCGACTACACGTTTCCGCTCGACCAGCGGCCGGCACTGCTCTGGTACCACGACCACCGCATGGACTTCACCGCGCCCGCGATCTGGCGGGGGCTGGCCGGGCTGCAGATCGTGCGCGACGATGCCGAGGACGCTCTCGGACTGCCTGCGGGCCCGCGCGAACTGCCGTTGATGATCGCGGACCGTGCGTTCGCCGCCGACGGCAGCCTCGCCTACCCCGCCCTCGACCCGACCCTGCGGGAACAGCCGGGAGTGCGCGAGCCCTATCTCGCCGGCGTCCTCGGTGATGTGATCCTGGTCAATGGTGCGCCGTGGCCCGTGCACGAGGTCGACGCGGCCCGATACCGACTGCGCATCCTCAACGCCTCCAACGCCCGGCACTACGAACTCGAAGCGGTCGACGACGACGGACGCCGGCTCGATCTCGTCCAGATAGGCGCCGACCAGGGACTCCTCGCATCGCCGGTCACCCACCGACTCCTGCCGATCGCGCCGGCCGAACGCTACGACACCGTCATCGACTTCTCCGGTGTCCCGGTCGGCAGCCGCGTCCGGATCGTCAACCGGCTGGGCTCCGGGCGTACCCGCGACGTGATGGCCTTCCGGATCGCACGCAAAGCCCCCGACGACAGCCGCATCCCCCGCACCCTCTCCAACGATCTGCCGAGCTGGCGGCGCTCGGACGCCAGCAGGGTGCGCGAGTTCTCCTTCCGCGCCGGGCGCATGCACGGCGATCACGGATGGCTGATCGGCGGGCTTCCCTTCGACCCTGCACGCTCCGATGTCACCGTCCGTTTCGGTGATGTCGAGGTGTGGCGGCTGGTCGCCGATGTCCACCACCCCGTCCATCTGCATCTGGTCGGCTTCCGGGTGCTCTCACGAAGCGGTCACCGGCCGCTGCCCCACGATGCGGGCCTGAAGGACACCATCTCCCTGCGGCCGGGTGAATCGGCGGAGATCATCACCCGTTTCGACGGCCACCGCGGCCGCTACCTCTTCCACTGCCACAACGCCGAACACGAAGACATGGGAATGATGGCGAACCTCGAAGTCGTCTGACGGCGATGGTGGGGTGGCTGGTGTCCGACCGGAGCCGGAGCCTGAGCCGCTGCCTGGGAGACGCGTCACCGTGGGCTGAGCCTTTTGACCATGACATGCTCCCGGCGTCCGTCCGGCAGCAGCTCACCGACCGGCCCGGTATCGTGAAATCCGTTGCGCCGGTAGAGCGCGAGGGCGTTCTCGTTGCCGGGCCTGACCGCGAGCTGCAAGGCTTCGGCTCGCGTCTGCTGTGCCCACTGTTCGACCGCCCGCAGCAGATGGTCTCCCACGCCCTGCCCCCGCGCGTCCTTGCTGACCCACATCGAGATCAGCTCGACGACACCACTGTCCGACCCCGGGACACCACTGAGCATCCCGACCGGCTTGCCCCCGAGCACCGCGGCAAAATGGCGTGAGCCGGGGATGGCCAGGCGACCGCGCCACCGCTCCTCGCGGTCACCCTCGCCCTGCCAGTCCGCGAGCCGGGATCCGAACGCATCAGGCGCGTCCGTGAGCGCGGCGAGCCGCAACTCCCGCCACACGGTCCAGTCGTCCGCCGTCAGCACCTGCAACTCGATCATGCACGGAGACTGCCGCCCGGATGCGGCCGATGGCAACTCCCTTTCGGGCTCGGAAATTCCCTACCGCGGCGGCCGGGAAGGGCGGAGACTCGTCCCATGGCTGATATGGGGTCGTTTCAGGAGGCGGTCACCGCGTGGGCGGCCGGTGGCCCCGGCGACCCCGCGCGCGAGCTGGCCGCGCGGCTGCCCGTACGGGCAGTGGTCCTGCTGGAAGGGCTGAGCGATGCCGCAGCGGTCAGCGCGCTGGCCGCGCGCCGCGGCCGGGACCTGGCGGCCGAAGGAATCTGCGTCCTGCCGATGGGCGGTGCGATGAGCGTCGGTCGTTTCGCCCGCCTCCTCGGGCCCGCCGGCCTGGACCTCCGCCTCACGGGACTGTGCGACGAGGCGGAACGCCGTTATTATGACCGCGCCTTCGGGCAGGCGGGTGCAGCCCAGCAAGGGTTCTTCGTCTGTGCGGCGGATCTGGAGGACGAGCTCATCCGCGCACTGGGCGTGACTCGGGTGGCGGAGCTCGTCCGGGCCGAGGGCGACCTGCGTGCCCTGCAGACCTTCCTGCGTCAGCCCGCTCAGCAGGGCCGCACCTCACAGCAGCAGTTGCGGCGCTTCCTCGGCACGAAGAAGGGCCGCAAGATCCGCTACGGCCGCGTCCTCGTCGAGGCCCTCGACCCCGACCGCGTACCCGCACCGCTCGACGGCCTGCTCGCCGGCCTCTGACCGCCGGGCGGGTTCACGCTCGGTGGCAGTGCCTCGGTAGGGGCGCCGGCGTCACGGGAGCCGCCGGGGCGACGCTGCCTGTCGTGTCGTGTCATGGCGCTGGCGGAAGGTGCGTCGGTAGGTGTCCGGAGGTACGCCGAGCGTGCGGTTGAAGTGCCGGCGCAGTGAGGCGGTGGTGCCCATGCCGGTGACTGTGGCGATGGCGTCGATGCTGTCGTCGGAGTTTTCCAGGAGTTCTTGGGCGCGGTGGATGCGTTGGGTGTGCAACCACCGTAGTGGCGTGGTGCCGGTGACCGCGTGGAAGTGCCGGGCGAGGTTGCGTGGGCTCATGTTCGTCTGACGGGCGAGGTCCTGGACCGTCAGTGGCTGGTCGAGGCGGGCCAGGACCCAGGGGAACAGGGTAGCGAGCGGGTGGGGGCGAGGGTCGGGGAGGGGCGTGGTGACGAACTGTGCCTGGCCCCCGGGGCGGTGGGGTGGCACGACCAGGTTGCGGGCCACTGCGTTGGCGATCGCGGAGCCGTGGTCGAGGCGGACCAGATGCAGGCACAGATCCATGGCGGCGGCCTTGCCCGCGGAGGTGAGCACATTGCCGTCGTCGACGTAGAGCACGTCCGGATCGACGTGCACGGCGGGGTAGCGGGTGGCCAGCGCCTTGGCATGGGCCCAGTGTGTGGTGGCGCGCCGTCCGTCCAGCAGGCCCGCGGCGGCCAGGACGAACGCCCCGGTGCACAGCGAGACCACCCGGGCACCGGCCTGGTGTGCCGCGCGGACCGCGTCGATCAGTTCGCCCGGCGGTTCCTCGTCGATCCGTGCGTAGGCGGGGACGATCACGGTCCGGGCGTCCGGCAGCCGGTCCAGCCCTTGGTCGGGTTCGAGCCGGAAGTGTCCACCGACCCGGGCGCCGGACGGCCCGCAGACCGTCAACGCGTACCAGGGATCGGCTATGTCGGACCAGTCGACGCCGAACACCTCGCAGGGCGCGGCGAGTTCGAAGTGGCGCACCCCGTCCGTGACGGCGAGCGCGACCGTGTGCGTGGCCGGGGCGACGGTAGTCATGTCCGGAACTGTACGAGGCATGGCATTCCTGCCGCTCGTCGTCCCGCTCCGCCGCAGGCACGCTGTCCGCGAGAGATCACTCGGTGACGACAGGAGGACATATGCGATCCCATCCCCAGGTGGCGGTCTTCGGCGCCTATGGCCACACCGGACGCTTCGTAGTGGCGGAGCTCCTCGAACGCGGCTTGCGCCCGGTCCTGACCGGACGCGACGCCGCACGATTGCAGGAACTCGCCCGGGCCCACCCCGGCCTCGACGTGCGGCCGGCTTCCGTCGAAGACCCCGGCTCCCTCGACCGCGCGCTGGCCGGCACGGCGGCCGTGATCAACTGCGCCGGCCCCTTCGCCACCACGGCCGCCCCCGTGATCGAGGCGGCACTGGCCGCCCGGATCCCGTACGCGGACGTCGCAGGCGAAGTGGAGGCCGTCGCCGACGTCTTCGCGCACTACACCGAGTCGGCGCGGGCCGCCGGCCTCCCCGTCATCCCCGCGATGGCGTTCTTCGGTGCCCTCGGCGATCTGCTGACCACCGCCGCACTGGGGGATTGGCCCTCGGCCGACGAGGTGTCCCTGGCCTACGCATTGAGCAGTTGGCACCCCACGGCCGGGACCCGCGCCTCCAGCCAGGTCTCCCGACAGCGCCGCAACGGCCGCCGCCTCGTCCACACCAACGGCCGCCTCGAATTGCGGACCGACCAGGCGCCGACCACCGAATGGGCCTTTCCCCCTCCGCTGGGCAAGCAGACCGTGGTCGCCGAGTTCACCACGGCGGACAGCATCACCATCTCCCGCCACCTCCCCGTCCGGCACCTCCACACGTACATGACGACCGCTGCGGTCACGGACGTCCTGGCCCCGGATGCCGAACCTCCCGTCCCCATCGACGCCAAGGGGCGCTCCCAGCAGACCTTCCTGGTCGAGGTGGTCGCACGCGCCGGCGACACCGAACGGCGCGCCACCGCCCGCGGCCAGGACATCTACCACGTCAGCGCGCCCCTGGTGGTCGAAGCGGTCCGCCGCATTCTCGACGGGCGCGTCAGAACCGCCGGGGCCGCAGCACCCGGCGAGATCTTCGACGCCGCTGACTTCCTCCGCGCGTTGGCGCCCCACCTCACGGTCGAGTTCGACCCGTCCCCGGACCAGTAGCCGGCGGCCGCCTTCGCATGCTCGCCCCCCAACCCATCTCACGGATCATGGAGTTGCGACACTTCGTGGTCAGGTACGAATTTTTTTCCACCAAGGGGGAGAGGGCAATGCACTCATTCGACCGGGGTCTGGTCCTGGGCAGTGGAGGTCCCGTAGGCACGGCCTGGATGGCGGGGCTGGCCTGCGGGTTGCAGCGCGAGGGGGTGGACCTGGGGCAGGCCGACCTGTTCGTCGGCACATCGGCCGGCGCGATCGTTGCTGCGCTGCTCGCCACGGGGCAGGACCTCGGGCGGGTCGCGACCGTTCCGGCTCGTCCGGCCGGTCGTCCGCCCGAGGTCGATCCTGGGCGGATGGGCGCGGTGTTCGCGGTGCTCGGTGACCGTGGCCTGGAGCCCGGCGAGGCGAGGCGCCGAGTGGGCCGGCTCGCGCTCGACAGCGCCGACGAGGAGGCCGAGGAAGCGCTGATCGCGGGGCGGGGCGCCCTGATCGGTGCGCATGTGTGGCCGGACCGTCGGCTGCTGATCACCGCGGTGGACGCCACCACCGGTGAGCCCGTGGTGTGGGACCGCGACAGCGGTGTGCCGTTGGTGCACGCCGTGGCGGCGAGCAGCGCCTTCCCCGGGGCGGCGCCGCCGGTTGCCATCAACGGCCGGCGGTACATGGACGGTGCGCTGCGGTCGGGCACCAACGCCGATCTCGCGGTCGGAGCCCGCACACTGGTCGTGCTGGAGCCGATGGCGCACCTGTATCCCCGAGCCTTGCTCGACCAGGAATTGGCGCTCGTGGGGGCAGAAACCGTGCTGACCGTCGGTCCCGATCCGGCCTCCGTGCGTGCTTTCGGCCCGGACCTGAATGACCGGGCTGCCTGGGGACCGGCGTATCAGGCGGGCCTTCGCCAGGCGGGCGACGTCGGTGGGCAGTTCCGATCCGGGTGGGGGAGAGGCTGACGGGGGCTGATCGCCGTGTCAGGGCGCGGGACCCAATGGGTCACGCCGACGGATGCGGGACGCGGGGGACAGCACCCGTGCTCGTGGTGAAGAGCTGCAGGGTCTCGGTCAGTTCGAGTACGCGGTGCGCAATGGGGCTGGCCGCCAGGAGGGAGACGGTCTTGCCGTGCTGCAGCGCCAGCTGACGGACGGCGAGGAGGACCTTCACGCTGGAGCAGGCCCAGAAGGAGACCTTGCTGAGGTCGATCGCGATTCCGTGGTCGGAGCAGCGCAATGCGCTGGTGAGGGAGGTTTCGAGGGTCTCCTCGCAGCCGTGGTCGATCTCGCCGCGCAGTGCCACCACGGTCTCATCGGTGTGGGGATCGCTGTAGATCCGCACGAGACACGGCGAACTCGCCGGGTCGCTGACCGACTTCTCGGGTTGCGTGAAGGGTGGCGTCCTCCCGGCGCGACCTGTCGCAACCGCCTCTTCCCGAGCATCCACCTCGTAGCCCTCCTTCGGAGACCTGCCGACGCCGGAACATCAACACACGCAACGCAGTACACGAAATATATGTCATGTATTCAGTGTCGGCCAAGGGCGCCTTAAGATTGGCTCATGGGAGTGCCTGACCCTCACAACGGATGGACGTTCATCACCAACCACGCGCGCGTGCTGGCGGCCATCGCGGATGACCCGAACGCCCGCATCCGCGACATCGCCGCGCACTGTCGGCTCACCGAGCGCGCCGTCCAACGGATCATTGCTGACCTTGAGCAAAACGGTTACTTGTCCCACAAGCGCGAAGGACGCACGAACACCTACCGGATCGAGGCAGAGAAGGTACTGCGGCACCCGGCGGAAGCCGGCCTCACCGTCGCCTCCCTCCTCTCACTCCTGGTCCAGGACGAAGCCCGCCGCAGCGGTGAGCCGACCGAGCCGACCTCGCGGGCCGAGCTGTAGGGCCGACCACCCGCGTGCGGTGGAGGAGATGTTTCGGGTCAGGCCACGGTCAACCCGAGGTCGGCGGACAGCCGGTGGCGGTGCCAGGCCGGGGGACCGAAGAGCTGGGCCGCGCTGTGTGCGCGCTTGAGGAAGCGGTGGGCGTCGTGCTCCCAGGTGATGCCGATGCCGCCGTGCAGTTGGACCATCTCGCCCGCCACCGCCGAAAACGCCTCGGAGCAGGCGGACTTGGCGACGGCCGCGTAGCGGGTCAGCTCCGGTGAGCCCCCGGCGGCCGCGAAGGCGGCACCGAGTGCGGCCGAGCGCGCCGACTCCACGAGCACGTACGCATCCGCCAGCCGGTGCTTGACCGCCTGGAAGGAGCCGATGGGCCGGCCGAACTGGATGCGCTCCTTGGCGTAGGCGACCGTGCGCTCCAGGGCCCGCTCGGCCGCGCCGACCTGCTCGGCGGCGAGCGCCGTGCAGGCCAGGTTCAGGACGTGCGCCAGGATGCGGTCGCCGTCGCCGTCCGTGCCGATGAGCCGGCCCTCGGCGGCGTCGAGCAGCACGCATGCCTGGGCCCTGGTTCGGTCCATGGTGACCACGGCGTCGCGGCGGAGTCCCGTGCTGGCCACGGCCACTTCGAAGAGCGAGACCCCGGCGGCTGTACGGGCCGCCACGAGCAGCACGTCGGCCTCGGCCCCGTCCAGCACGTGCTCCTTGGCCCCGGTGATCCACCAGGCCCCGTCGGGCCTGGGGGCGGCCTCGGCGCGGATCGCCGCCGGGTCCCAGGAACCCTGCTCGGCCCACGCCAGGCTCCCCACCGTGCGGCCCTCGGCGAGACGCGGCAGCAGCCGCGCGCAGGCCGTCTTGTCGCCGGAGGCGAGCAGCGCCTGCACCGTGAGCACCGCGGAGCCGAGGTAGGGCACGGGACTCAGCGTTCGCCCCAACTCCTCCAGCACGGCGTGGACCTCCCGGGCCCCGCAGCCCGCGCCACCGTACTCCTCGGGGACGGCGAGACCTGCGACGCCGATCTGCTCGGTCAGGGGCCGCCAGGCCGCCGGACCCTCGTGACGTGCGAGCAGCGAACGCACGGCGGACCGCAGTTCTTCCTGTTCCTCCGTCAGCCTCACTCGTCTGCTCCTTTCCGTGCGGCGCGCCGCCCCGGTCACCCGGTGCGCCTTTGTTGAAGTCCGGTGCTCCGCCCTTACGCACCTGGGGCGGGGGCGGGGGAATCAGGGACATCAGGGCGCGAGGACGCGGGCGCGGCAGGCGGCCGGGGTGCCCCAGGCGCCACGCAGTGCGCGGGCCTTGCGGATCCAGAGGGAGAGGTCCAGCTCCTCGGTGTAGCCGAGGGCGCCGTGCAGATGGAGGGCGGTGCGGGCGGCGGAACAGGCGGCCTCGCAGGCGGACACCTTGGCGGCCGCGATCTCGGCGCCCGCCGACTCCGCGTGCGCGGACAGTGCCAGGGCCGCGGCGTGCACCAGTGGCTCGGCGAACTCCAGGGCGATCAGCGCGTCGGCCAGACGGTGCTTCACGGCCTGGAACGAGCCGATCGGGACTCCGAACTGGGTGCGCTGCCGGGCGTAGGCCACCGTCCGGGCCAGCAGCGCCCGGCCCAGCCCGAGGGCCTGCGCCGCCGTCGCCAGGGCCGCGACCTCGGCGGCGTGCGCGGCCGCGGCGGACACCTGTGGACCGCGCGCCAGTACGGTGCCGCCGCGCGGCCGGGACAGCCGGCGCGCGGGGTCGGCGGACGGCTGCACCGGTCCGGCTGCCTCGGTCAGGCGGACGGTGTCGCCGTCGACGACGAAGACCGCGTCGGCGGAGTCGGCGTCCAGGGCGTACGGGCTGGCGCCGGATCCGGAGGCGGACCCAGAGCCAGGTCCAGAGCCAGGTCCAGAGCCGGGCCCGGAGATCAGGCACAGCGAGGCGGCGGTCTTGCCGGAGGCGATGCCCGGCAGCCAGGTGGCGGCCGTCGCCTCGTCGCCGAGTGTGCCGAGCCGGTCCAGCAGGGCCGCCGCGGCGACCGTCTCCACCACGGGGCCCGGCACCACGTGGCGGCCCAACTCGATGAAGGCCACCACGAGTTCGGTGGGCAGCGGGCCGAGCCCGTCGTGCCGTTCCGGTACGGCCAGGGCGAACACGCCGGCCTCGGCCAGCCGGGCCCGGACGGCGCGGCCGGGCGCGGGGTCCCCGGCGGCCCAGGCCCGTACGACTGCCGGGATGTCCGCGGCCGTGAGCATGGCGTCGAGTGAGCGGGCGAAATCCCGCTGCTCCTCGTCGAGGAGGAACCGCATCACCGGCGTCCCTTCGGAAGACCGAGCAGCCGCTCGGCGATGATGTCGCGCTGGATCTCGTTGGTGCCGGCGTAGATCGGCCCGGCGAGGGAGAACGTGTAGCCCTCGGACCAGCTGCCGTGCGCGGGTGCCTCCTCGGCCTCGTCCGACAGCTCGCCGTAGGGGCCGAGCAGGTCGAGTGCGGTCTCGTGGAGGGCGATGTCGAGTTCCGACCAGAAGACCTTGTTGAGGCTCGACTCGGCGCCGATGGCACTTCCCGTGGCGATCCTTGATGCGTTGGCGTAGGTGAAGAGCTGGTACGCGCGGGCGCGGATCACCGCGTCGGCGACCCGGTCGCGTATCGCGGTGTCCGCCGGGTCGGCGTGGTCGCGCCACAGTGCGGTCAGCCGCTCGGCGGCGGCCGTGAAGCGGCCCGGGCTGCGCAGCGTCAGCCCGCGCTCGTTGCCCGCCGTGCTCATCGCGACCCGCCAGCCCTGGCCCGGCTCGCCGATCACGTCCTCGTCCGGCACGAAGACGTCCGAGAGGAACAGTTCGGCGAAGGCGGGCTTGCCGTCGAGGCGGCCGATGGGGCGTACGGTCACGCCGTCCGCGTCCAGCGGGAACATCAGATACGTCAGCCCCCGGTGCGGCTTGCCCGTCGCCAGGCCGCCCTGGTCGCTGCGGAAGAGACCGAAGGCCCGGTCGGCGAAGGCGGCCCGGGACGACCAGGTCTTCTGGCCGTTCAGCAGCCAGCCGCCGTCGGTGCGCACGGCCGTGGAACGCAGCGAGGCGAGGTCGGAGCCGGACTCCGGCTCGGACCAGGCCTGGGCCCAGATCACCTCGCCGCTCGCCATGGGCGGCAGGATCCGGGCCCGCTGCTCCGGTGTGCCGTGCTCGAAGAGGGTGGGTGCGAGGAGGTTGATGCCGTTCTGGCTGACCCGGCCGGGCGCGCCGGCCGCGTAGTACTCCTCCTCGAAGACCAGCCACTGAAGGATCGACGCGCCCCGGCCGCCGTACTCCGCGGGCCAGGAGACCACCGACCAGCGGTCCGCGCACAGTGTGTGCTCCCACTCCCGGTGTGCGGCGAAACCCTCGGCGGTCTCCAGGGAGGGCAGGGGTACCGGCGGCACATGGGCCGCGAGCCAGGCGCGAGCCTCGTCGCGGAACGCGTCCTCCGCCGGCGTGAAGTCCAGGTCCATCAGCCGGACGCCTTTCCGGGGGAGGAGGGGCGCCCCTCGGCATGGTGCCGCATGGCGCGGATGTCCATGCCGCCCAGCGAGTCCCGGGCGACCTCGGCGTTGTGAGCGTGCGCCACGTGGTGCAGTCCGAAGACGGAGTCCAGCCCGGTGTGCAGGCCCTGCAGATCCTCGGCCTGGTTGACCGCGCGCTTGGTCAGTGCCAGTCCGAGCCGCGGCATCTCGGCGATGCGCAGCGCCAACTCACGTACGGCGTCGTTGAGTTGCTCACGCGGGACGACCCGGTTGACCATGCCCACCTCGTACGCCCGGCGGGCGCTCATCCGGTCGCCGGTGAAGAGGAACTCCTTGGCGATGCGCGGTGGCATCACCCACGGGTGGGCGAAGTACTCCACACCCGGAATGCCCATCCGCACCACCGGGTCCGCGAAGAAGGCGTCCTCGGTGGCGACGATCAGGTCGCAGACCCAGGCGAGCATCAACCCGCCCGCCACGCAGGCGCCTTGGACGGCGGCGATGACCGGTTTGGGCAGCTCGCGCCAGCGGCGGCACATGCCGAGATAGACCTCGGACTCGCGTGCGTAGCGGCTCTCGGCGCCCTCCTTGTCCGAGTGGTCCCACCAGAGGCCGGCCTTGCGGTCGAACGGCAGATGGGCGTCCCGCTCCGGGGTGCCGATGTCATGGCCGGCCGAGAAGTGCTTGCCCGCCCCGGCGAGCACCACGACCTTCACCTCGTCGTCGTCGGCCGCGCGGTAGAAGGCCCGGTCCAGGGCGTAGGTCATCGTGGAGTTCTGGGCGTTGCGGTAGTCGGGCCGGTCCATCGTGACCAGGGCGACGGGCCCCTGGCGTTCGTAGCGGACGGGCCCTGAGGACGCGTTGCGGGCAGCGGACATCCGCCCCTCCTTCCCTAACAATTGTTTGGTAGGTTAACGTACGGGCCCTCGGCCGTCGAGAAGTCGATCCGCCGGGACGCCCGTCCCACGAGAGTCGTCCGGAGCCGCCCATGAGCAGCAGCGTCGAGGAGTTCCGCTCCGGGTTCCGCGCCTGGTTGCGGGCCAATCTCACCGGGGAGTTCGCGGGCCTGCGCGGACGCGGCGGCCCCGGCCGGGAACACGAGGCGTTCGCCGAACGCCTCGCCTGGGAACGGCACATGGCCGCCGCGGGCTGGACCTGCGTCGGCTGGCCGGAGGAGTACGGCGGGCGGGGCGCCACCCTCGAACAACAGGTGGCCTGCCACGAGGAGTACGCCCTCGCCGACGCCCCCGCCCGGGTGGGCCACCTCGGCGAACAACTCCTCGGCCCCACCCTGATGGCCTTCGGCACTCCCGAGCAGCGGGAGCGTTTCCTCCCCCGGATCGTCGCCGTCGACGAGCTGTGGTGCCAGGGCTACAGCGAGCCGGACGCCGGATCGGACCTGGCGAACGTACGCACCCGGGCCGAGCTCGACCACGAAGCGGGCGAGTGGGTGGTCACCGGTCAGAAGGTCTGGACCTCACTCGCCCACGAATCCGACTGGTGCTTCGTCGTCGCCCGCACCGAACCCGGCTCCACCCGCCACCACGGCCTGTCCTACCTGCTGGTCCCGCTCGACCAGCCGGGCGTGGAGATACGGCCGATCACCCAGCTCACCGGCACCTCCGAGTTCAACGAGGTGTTCTTCGACGGCGCCCGCACCGCCGCCGGGAACATCGTCGGAGCGCCCGGCGAGGGCTGGCAGGTCGCCATGGCCACCCTCGGCTTCGAACGCGGTGTGTCCACCCTCGGCCAGCAGGTCGGCTTCCGCCGCGAACTCGAATCCCTCATCGAGCTGGCGAGACGCAACGGCGCCGCCCGGGACCCGCTGATCCGCGACCGCATCGCCCGGGCCTGGACCGGCCTGGAGATCATCCGCTGCAACGCCCTGCGCATGCTCGACGGCGTCGCGGCCGGCGCCCCCGGCCCCGAGGCGTCCATCGGCAAGATCTTCTGGGCCACCTGGCACCGCGACCTGGGCGAACTCGCCATGGATGTGCGCGGCGCCGACGGCATGACGGCCGTCGGAGCGCCGTACGACCTCGACGACTGGCAGCGGCTGTTCCTCTTCTCCCGCGCCGACACGATCTACGCCGGCTCGAACGAGATCCAGCGCAACATCATCGCCGAGCGCGTGCTCGGCCTGCCGAAGGAGGTTCGCCCATGAGGAGGCTGCCGAGCACCGGCCGGGGGTACGGGGGGCGTCCCCCGGGGGACTGCAGCCTCGGCCTGCCGAAGGAGGTACGGCCATGAGTGCCCCGCCCCCGTATGTGCCCGGCCACCAGTTGCTCGCGGGACGGACCGCCGTCGTCACCGCCGCCGCGGGTGCCGGAATCGGCGGCGCCACCGCCCGGCGCCTCCTCGAAGAGGGCGCGAGCGTCGTCCTCTCCGACGCCCATGCCCGCCGCCTCAAGGAGTCCGAGGCGGAGCTGGCCGCCGGGTTCGGCGCCGACCGCGTCGCCGCCCTGCCCTGCGACGTCACCGAGGAGGCCCAGGTCGCGGCCCTCTTCGAGCTGGCCGAGGAGCGCCACGGCCGGCTCGACATCGTCGTCAACAACGCCGGGCTCGGCGGCACCGCCGACCTCGTCGACATGACCGACGAGCAGTGGGACAAGGTCCTCGACGTCACCCTGAACGGCACCTTCCGCTGCACCCGCGCCGCGCTGCGCCGGATGAAGGCCGCGGGCAGCGGCGGCGTCATCGTCAACAACGCCTCCGTCGTCGGCTGGCGGGCCCAGCAGGGCCAGTCGCACTACGCCGCCGCCAAGGCCGGCGTCATGGCCCTCACCCGCTGCGCCGCCCTGGAGGCCGCCGACTACGGAGTGCGCGTCAACGCCGTCTCGCCGAGCCTGGCCATGCACCCCCATCTGGCGAAGGTCACCACCCCCGAGCTGCTGGAGGAGCTGACCGCCCGCGAGGCGTTCGGCCGCTACGCCGAGCCCTGGGAGGTGGCCAACGTCATCGTCTTCCTCGCCAGCGGCTACTCCTCGTACCTCACCGGGGAGGTCCTGTCGGTCAGCAGCCAGCACCCGTGAGGCGACCGTGGACAGGCCCGCGAGCAGGCACCAGCAGGAGGAAGACCGCGATGAGCCCGGCGCCCGAGCGGCGCGGGGAACTCCTGGCCACCGCCGCCGAGGTGTTCGCCGCGCAGGGTTACCGCGCCACCACCGTCCGCGAGATCGCGGACGCGGCGGGCATGCTCGCGGGCAGCCTCTACTACCACTTCGACTCCAAGGAGTCGATGCTCGACGAGATCCTCGCCACCTTCCTGGACGAGCTCCGGGCCCGGTACGACGCGGTACTGGCCGCCGGGCTCGGCCCCAGGGAGACCATCGAGGCCCTGGTCACCGCATCCTTCCGGGAGATCGCCCGGCACCGCGCCGCCGTCGCCATCTACCAGCAGGAGTCCCAGCACCTGCGCACCCACCCCCGCTTCGGCTACCTCACCGACGCACAGCGGAAATTCGAAAGGGCGTGGCTGGGCACGCTGGAGCGCGGAGTGGCCGCCAAGGACTTCCGCGCCGACCTCGACATCCGGCTCACCTACCGCTTCGTGCGCGACACCGTCTGGGTCGCCGCCTCGTGGTACCGGCCGGGTGGACAGCACAGCCCGGAGGAGATCGCCCGCCAGTACCTGTCCACGGTGCTGGAAGGCATCGCCGTCCGGGAATGAGGGACGACCCGAGAACGTAGACAAGAAAGAGGAGTGGCCATGGCCGAGGCATACATCGTCGAAGCGGTCCGCACCCCGGTCGGCAAGCGGAACGGCGGGCTGGCCGCCGTGCACCCGGCCGACCTCGGCGCGCACGTCCTGAAGGCGCTGATGGAGCGCGCCGGAGCCGACCCGGCGGCCGTCGAGGACGTCGTCTTCGGCTGCCTCGACACGGTCGGCCCGCAGGCGGGGGACATAGCCCGCACCTGCTGGCTGGCCGCCGGACTGCCGGAGGAGGTCCCCGGAGTGACCGTGGACCGGCAGTGCGGCTCCTCCCAGCAGGCCCTGCACTTCGCCGCCCAGGGTGTCCTCTCCGGCACCCAGGACCTGGTCGTCGCGGGCGGCGTGCAGAACATGTCCCAGGTGCCGATCGCCTTCGCCAGCCGCCAGGCCGCCGAGCCGCTCGGCCTCACCCAGGGCCCGTACGCCGGCTCCGAGGGATGGCGAGCCCGGTACGGCGACCAGCCCGTGAACCAGTTCCACGGCGCCGAGCTGATCGCGAAGAAATGGGACATCTCCCGCCGCGCCATGGAGGAGTTCGCCCTGCGCTCGCACCAGCGGGCCGTCCGCGCCATCGACGAGGGCCGCTTCCACCGCGAGACCGTCCCGTACGGCGAGGTGACCACCGACGAGGGCCCGCGCCGCGACACCACCCTGGAGAAGATGGCCGGCCTCCAGCCGCTGATCGAGGGCGGCCGGCTCACCGCCGCCGTCTCCTCCCAGGTCTCCGACGGCGCCTCCGCCCTGCTCCTCGCGAGCGAGCGCGCCGTGCGGGAACACGGGCTGACGCCGCGCGCCCGCATCCACCACCTCTCCGTCCGCGGCGAGGACCCGATCCGGATGCTGTCCGCACCCCTGCCCGCCACCGCGTACGCGTTGAAGAAGGCCGGGATGACCCTCGACGACATCGACCTCGTCGAGATCAACGAGGCCTTCGCCCCGGTCGTCCTCGCCTGGCTGAAGGAGACCGGCGCCGACCCGGAGAAGGTCAACGTCAACGGCGGCGCCATCGCCCTCGGCCACCCGCTGGGCGCCACCGGCACCAAGCTGATGACGACCCTGCTGCACGAACTGGAGCGCACGGGCGGCCGATTCGGTCTGCAGACGATGTGTGAGGGCGGCGGCCAGGCCAACGTCACGATCATCGAGCGGCTCTGACCGTCGAATTCCTCACCTCACCAGCTGAACGTGGAGCCTGACCAGGGTCGCGGTGTCCAGGCCGAGGCCCTGGCGCAGATAGCCTTCGAGGCTGCCGTAGTCCTTCTCGGCCTGGTCGAGCGCCGCCCGTAGGTAGTCCTCGCGGACCTCCTGGAGCGGGATGAGAAGGTCGGGGTTCTCCATCAGGCCGGCCTTCTTCAGCGCCTCCCGGGTCGCGCGGTCCGGCTCGGCGCGCAGCTCGTTGGAGAGAAGGTAGTCGCCGGTCGCGGTGCGGTCCGGGACACCGAGGGCGCGCAACAGCAGATAACTCACCCAGCCGGTGCGGTCCTTGCCCGAGGTGCAGTAGTACAGGAGCGGGGACCGCTCGTGGTCCGCGATGTCGCGGAGGGTCTGCGCGAAGCTCTCGCGGTTCTTGTCGTCGGTGACGAAGTTGCGGTAGATCGACCGCATCAGCTCCTCCGCCTTGCCGTCGCCGAGCAGCTCCTGCTGCTTGGCCGGGTCCTTGGTGGCGATGGCCGCCATCGTCTTCGCGTACAGGCCGAGGTCGTCCGCGGGCCGTGCGGTGGCGGACAACCCGGCGGGCAGGCGGTCCGCGCCGTCCTGCCGGACCTCCAGCGGAACGCGGAAGTCCACCACGGTCCGCAGATGCAGCGCGGACAGCTTCGCCACATCGGCGTCGGTCAGCTTGCCGAGCCCGTCGGCCCGGAACACCTGGCCGTAGCGGACGTATCGCCCCAGGCCGGTGCGGTAGCCGCCCAGGTCGCGGACGTTCACCGCGCCCTGCAGCACGATGCGGTGGACGGCTGCGCCGCCCTGCTCGTGCTGCGGGGCGGCGGCGACGGCGACCTGCGCCGGGGCGTCGGCGACGGCGCAGGGCGCAAGGACGCCGAGGGTGACCATGGCGGCGATCGCCACCGGAGGGGCCAGCCGTACAGGGGTAGTGCGCATCACATCAACTCCCTGTGGTGGAGGGGGAATTCAGCTTGCGAGGGGAAGATTGTGGAGGGTGTGCTGTGCCTCGGTCATGACGCGGTGGACGAGCTCGGCGCAGGACGGCAGGTCGTCGATCAGCCCCGCGACCTGGCCCGAGGCCATCACCCCGAGATCGGTGCGGCCCTCGACCATCGAGGCCTTGAGCAGCATCGGGGTGTTGGCCGCCAGCAGCACCTGACTCCACGTCAGGTCCTTGCCGTGCTTCATGGCCAGGCCGTCGCGCACCATCTGCGCCCAGCCCATGCCGGAGTCGCGTCGGAACGCGGCGGCGTGCCGCAGCGCCCGCAGCAGCGCCGCCCCCCGCCCCGAGCGCTCCAGCGTGTCGACCAGCTCGCTGCGCAGCATCCGGTGCGGCAGGCCGTCGACCTTGGTGGTGACGGTGATGTCCTGGACCGTGGCGGCCAGGTATCTGGCCTTGACCGCGTCCGGGACGGTGCTGTCGGAGGTGAGCAGGAAGCGCGTGCCCATGGCGATCCCGGCGGCGCCGTAGGCCAGCGCGGCGACCAGGCCCCGGCCGTCGTGGAAGCCGCCGGCCGCGATCACCGGGATGTCCACGGCATCGACGACCTGGGGGAGGAGGACCGTGGTGGCCACGTTCCCGGTGTGGCCGCCGCCCTCGCCGCCCTGCACCACCACCGCGTCGGCGCCCCACGCGGCGACCTTCTCCGCGTGCCGCCGGGCGCCGATCGACGGGATGACGACCACCCCGGCGCCCTTGAGCCGGGCGATCAGTTCCAGGGAGGGGGCCAGGGCGAACGAGGCGACCTTCACGCCCTCGTCGACGATGATGCGGACGCGTTCGGCGGCGTCGCCCGCGTCCGCCCGCAGATTGACCCCGAACGGCGCGTCCGTGCGGGACGCGACCTCGCGCACGGCCGAACGCAGCTGGTCGGTGGTCATGGTGGCGGAGGCGAGAATGCCCAGCGCGCCCGCGTTGGCGGCGGCCGAGACGAGCCGGGGGCCGGCCACCCACCCCATGCCGGTCTGCACGATCGGGTGCCGCACCCCGACGAGCTTGGTCAGCGGGGTCTCGATCCCCGCGTCCGTCATACGGCGCGCCTCGCTCATGCCGGCACCTCGCGCTCGCGCAGACCCTTCGGGTCCACCACCTCGCGGATCAGCCGCAGCTCCTCGGCGGTGGGCTCGCGGGTGTACGGCACCCCGTCCGGGACGGTGAGCGCGAAACCGGTGGCCTCGGCGACCTGCTCGACCGTGACCCCCGGGTGCAGCGAGCGCAGCCGCATCGTGCGGTCCGGGGTCTCGAAGTCGAAGACGCCGAGGTCGCTGATGACCTCGGGGATGTGGTGGTAGCGGCTCGCGGACGGGCCGGCCGCGGCGGCGCGGTCGTAGCCGACGCCCGACACCATGTCGACCCGCTCGACGAAGACGCGCGGGGAGTGCCGCGGCACCCAGTAACTTGTCGGATTGTTGAGCGTGTTGATCGGCGCCCCGCGGACCCCCAGCAGTTGGCGCTTGGGCCGGGCCCAGTCCCCGATGCAGCTGATGTTCTGGTTGCCGTGCCGGTCCAGTTGACTGGCGCCCATCATCACGTGCCGTCGTCCGGTGGCCACCAGCGCCAGGTGCTGACGGTACGGCAGCCAGCCCTCGACCACCTCGGCCTTGGCGCCCACCGCCGGTACGTCGGCGATGAGCAAGGCTTCGCCGTCCGTCAGCAGCAGGTCGGGGGAGAAGGTGAGCTTCGCCAGCCGGGCGCCGATCATCGGGATCGTGCCCATGGGGCCGGCCAGCACCTCGCCCGCGTCCCGCCAGGCCTCGGCGCAGGCCACCACGCAGTACTCGGCCCGGGTCGCCGTCGTCGTGCCGCCGCTCATGCTTCCTCCTCGTGGAACGCCGCAACGGCGGCCTGGTACGCGGCCTCGTCGCCCGACAGGAACCGCGCGCTGAAGGCCCGCCAGGCCTCGGGGTCGCGGGCGGCCCGGGCGTAGGCGCGCTGGAACGTCTCGTCGCGGTCGTGGTCGGGTGCGCAGGAGGTGAAGTGCGCGCCGTTCGGGGTCTCCACCACGCCGTTCACGAACGCCCGCTTGACCAGCAGTGACTGCGGGCCTTGCGCCTTGAGCAGATCCGCGGTCGCCACGATCTGCTCGCAGGAGAGGTACGCCTGGTCGGCGGCCTGGCAGAACAGATCGTCGAAGTACGGGTCCGGGCCCAGGTACTGGCCGTTGCCGTGCACGTCCGCCCGGTTCAGGTGCACCAGCGCGGCGTCCAGCCGCAGGGCCGGTACGGCGACGAGCTCCTCGCCGTCCTCGTAGGGGGACCGGACCGTCCGCAGCTGTGGGTTGACGGTCATCACGTCCGAGGCGATGCCGGCGCGGATCGGCATGAACGGCAGCCGGTGCGCGGCCGCGGTCAGGCCCCACATGAACATGGCCTCGTCCAGCTCCACCATCTCGAACGCGGCGCGCTGCCGGGCCGCCCCGAAGTGGGGCTCCAGCGGGATCGAGTCCAAGGTGGCGAAGGCGGCGACCAGTTTGCGGATCTTCCCGGCGGCGGCGAGCAGTCCGACGTCGGGTCCGCCGTAACTCACCACGGTCAGATCGGTGAGGTCGGACCGCAGCAGCGCGCGGACCAGTGCCATCGGCTTGCGGCGCGAGCCCCAGCCGCCGATGCCGAGGGTCATGCCGCTCGCCAGCCGGCCGACCACCTCCTCGGCGGTCATCGTCTTGTCCCTGCTCATGGCTGCCGCTCCTTTCCGGTGGGGGTGCCGGTGCCGGCGTCGGTGCCGAACGTGTCGCGGAGCCGGTCGGCGACGCCGCTGAGGTTGGCCTCGAAGGTGAAGCCCTGCTCGAAGCGGTAGCTGCGGCGGACGTCCACCGGGTCGATACCGTTGATAGCGGCCTTGGCGAGGCGGATCAGAAAGCCGTCCTTGGCGGCGATCTCGCGGGCCAACTCCAGTGCCGTGTCAAGGAGTTGTTCGTGGGGCACCACCCGCCACACCGAGCCGTGCCGGTGGAGCTCCTGCGCGGTGGCGGTGCGGGAGGTGTAATACAGCGCCCGCATCAGGTGCTGGGGAACGAGCCGGGCCAGATGGGTTGCCGCGCCGAGCGCGCCCCGGTCCAGCTCGGGCAGGCCGAAGGTGGCGTCCTCGCTCGCCACGATCGCGTCCGCGTTGCCGACCAGCCCGATCCCGCCGCCCAGGCAGAAGCCGTGCACGGCGGCGACCACCGGCACCTCGCAGTCGTAGACGGCGGCGAACGCGACGTAGCAGCCGCGGTTGGCACCGATCAGGGCCTGGTGGCCGTCCGTGCGCTGCATTTCCTTGATGTCGACCCCGGCGTTGAAGCCACGGCCGGCGGCGGTGAGCACCACGCAGCGCACCTTCGGGTCGGTCCCGGCGGCGCGTACGGCGGCGGCGAGGTCGTACCAGCCCTGCACGGGAAGGGCGTTGACCGGAGGGAAATCCACGGTGACGACGGCGACGCCCTCTTCCGGGGCGGAGGTGGAGACACCCATGAGCAGATCAGCTACCTTTCCACCAAACATTTGTTAGGCGCAAGGTAGCAGCGGTCCGCTCGCTGCGGGAGGTGTGCATTGGCAGCGATCCTCGATCTGTCCGGACATGTCGCCGTCGTCACCGGGGGAACCCGGGGCGTCGGCGCGGGAATCACCCGCGCCCTGCTCGCCGCCGGCGCCGAGGTGGTGACCTGCGCACGACGCCCCCCGGACCGTCCCGTCGAAGCGGCCGGGCGCACCGCCCGCTTCCTCCCGCTCGACCTGCGCGACCCGGACGCGGTCGGCGCGTTCTTCGACCGGGTCCGCGACGACCACGGCCGGCTGGACACCCTGGTCAACAACGCCGGCGGCACCCCCTTCCGGCTGCTCGCCGACAGCGACCCGCACCACGCGGCCCGGCTCGTCGCACTCAACCTCGTCGCCCCGCTGACCGCCTCGCTCGCCGCGTACGAGCTGATGCGCGGTCAGGAGCGCGGCGGGTCGATCCTCATGATCGGCAGCGTCAGCGGGACCCGGCCCTCACCCGGCACCGCGGTCTACGGCGCCGCCAAGGCGGGCCTGGACAACCTGGCCCGCTCCATGGCCGTGGAATGGGCGCCCCGCGTACGCGTCAACACCCTCGTCCTCGGCATGGTCCGCACCGAACTGTCGCATCTGCACTACGGCGACGAGGACGGCATCGCCTCCGTCGGCCGCACCGTCCCGCTCGGCCGGCTCGCCGAGCCCACGGAGATCGGCGACGCCTGCGTCTTCCTCGCCTCGGACCGGGCCGCGTACATCAGCGGCGCGAGCCTGCACGTCCACGGGGGCGGGGAGCGGCCGGCGTTCCTCGACGCCGCGACGGTCAACCACTGATCTCCACCGAGAGGATCCACCATGACCGGAATCTGCACCGGACGCGTCGCCGCCGTCACCGGAGCGGGCCGCGGACTGGGCCGCGCGCACGCCCTCGCCCTCGCCGCTGAGGGAGCGAAGGTCGTCGTCAACGACCTCGGCGTCGGCCTCGACGGCACCGGAGGGGCCGCCGGCCCCGCCCAGCAGGTCGTCGACGAGATCCGCACGCGGGGCGGCGAGGCCGTCGCCCACGGCGGTGACATCGCCACCGCCGACGGCGCCGCCTCCCTCGTCGCCACCGCCCTGGAGACCTTCGGCCGCCTGGACACCCTCGTCAACAACGCCGGATTCCTGCGCGACCGCATGCTGGTCAACCTCGACGAGGACGACTGGGACGCCGTCATGCGGGTCCACCTCAAGGGCCACTTCCTGCCCCTCCAGCACGCCGCCGCGCACTGGCGGGCCGAGGCGAAGGCCGGCCGCACGCCCGAGGCCCGGGTGATCAACACCAGCTCCGGGGCCGGTCTGCTGGGCAGCGTCGGCCAGGGCAACTACTCCGCCGCCAAGGCCGGGATCGTCGGCCTGACCCTCGTCGCGGCCGCCGAGCTGGGCCGCTACGGCATCCAGGTCAACGCCATCGCCCCGGCCGCCCGCACCCGGATGACCGAGCAGGCCTTCGCCGACACCATGGCCGCCCCCGAGGGCGACGGCTTCGACGCGATGGCCCCCGAGAACGTCTCCCCGCTCGTCGTCTGGCTGGGGTCCGGCGCCAGTGCCGGGGTGACCGGGCGGGTCTTCGAGGCGGAGGGCGGGCGGATCACCGTCATGGAGGGCTGGCGGCCCGGCCCCACCGCCGACCGGGGCGCCCGCTGGACCCCGGCCGAGGCGGGCGACACCGCCCGCACACTCCTCGCCGGTGCCGAGCCCCCGCAGCCGGTGTACGGAGCGCAGTAGCAGCCGCTGGACCCGCCGCCGCCCGGCCGGGCGGCGGCGTACGGGGTCCCGGCGCACCTTTCCCGGTCAGCGGGATTTCGCGCTCCCCGGGCGGCAGGCACCCCCCATAGCCTCCCGGGACAGCCCGACGCCCCGCAGAGGACCCCATGCTCACGGACCCCCTAAGGCAGCGCGCGGCGGAGATCCTGCGCTGCGCCGAGCACAGCCGCTCGCCGGTCGCCCCGCTGACCGAGACGTTCCCCGGGATCGACACCGACGACGCGTACGAGATCCAGCTCCTCAACATCCGGCACCGCCTCGACGCCGGGGCCGGGGTGCACGGCCACAAGGTCGGCCTGTCGTCCCCCGTCATGCAGCGGATGATGGGGGTGGACGAGCCCGACTACGGTCATCTGCTCGACGACATGGAGCTCACCTCCGGCGTCCCGGTGCCGGTGAACCGCTACTGCTTCCCGCGCGTCGAGGTCGAGGTCGGTTTCGTCCTCGGCGACGACCTGCCGGGCGAGGACTGCACCCCGGCGGACGTGCTCGCGGCCACCGAACGGGTCGTCCCGGCCCTGGAGTTGATCGACAGCAGGATCCGCGACTGGCGGATCTCGATCGCCGACACCATCGCCGACAACGCCTCCTCCGCCGGCTATGTCATCGGCGAGGGCCGCGAGCCGCGCGGGAGGGACCTGACGGCGATCGACGCGCGGCTCTTCAGTGGCGGTGAGCTCCTCGCCGAGGGCCGCAGCGACGCCGTGCTCGGGGACCCGGCCGTCTCCGTCGCGTGGCTGGCCCGCACCGTGGCCCGCTTCGGCGTGCCCCTGAAGAAGGGGCACCTGGTGCTGCCGGGCTCGTGCACCCGGGCCGTCGATGTGACGGCCGGCGCGACCTTCACCGCCGAGTTCACCGGGCTGGGCCCGGTCTCCCTCTCGTTCATCTGAGGTGATGCAAGGAAATGACGCCCCCCAAGACCAAGGCCAGTGCCGCGATCGTCGGATCCGGCAACATCGGCACCGATCTGCTCTACAAGCTGCAACGCTCCGAACTCGTCGAACCCCGCTGGATGATCGGCGTCGACCCGGACAGCGAGGGCCTGGCCCGTGCCCGCCGCGCCGGACTTGAGGCCAGCCACGAGGGCGTCGACTGGCTCCTCGCGCAGGACGAGAAGCCCGACATCGTCTTCGAGGCCACCAGCGCCGCCGTCCACCGGGCCAACGCGCCCCGCTACGCCGCGCTCGGCATCAAGGCGGTCGATCTCACCCCGGCGGCCGTCGGCCCCGCCGTCGTACCGCCCGCCAACCTGGACGGGCACCTCGACCGCCCCAACGTCAACATGATCACCTGCGGCGGTCAGGCCACCATCCCGATGGTGTACGCGGTCTCCCGGGTGGTCCCCGTGGCGTACGCCGAGATCGTCGCCTCGGTGGCCTCCGTGTCGGCCGGGCCCGGAACCCGGGCGAACATCGACGAGTTCACCCGCACCACCTCCCGCGGCATCGAGACCATCGGCGGCGCCGAACGCGGCAAGGCGATCATCATCCTCAACCCGGCCGAGCCACCGGTCATCATGCGCGACACGGTCTTCTGCGCGATCCCCGAAGACGCCGACCGGGCCGCGATCACCCAATCGGTCAAGGAGATCGCCGAGCAGGTCGCCGGCTACGTGCCCGGCTACCGGCTGCGCACCGAGCCGCAGTTCGACGAGGCCCGTCCCGAGAACGGCGGCATGGCGCGCGTCGCGCTCTTCCTGGAGGTGGAGGGCGCGGGCGACTACCTGCCGCCGTACGCCGGAAACCTCGACATCATGACCGCCGCCGCGACCAAGGTCGGCGAGGAGTTCGCGAAGGGCATGCAGGCATGAGGACCTACTCCGACACGCTCGACATCCGCATCACCGACTCCTCGCTGCGCGACGGGTCGCACGCCAAGCGGCACCGGTTCACCGGCGAGGACGTACGGTCCGTCGTCGCGGCCCTCGACGACGCCGGGGTCCCGGTCATCGAGGTCACGCACGGCGACGGACTCGGTGGCTCGTCGTTCACCTACGGCTTCTCCAAGACCCCCGAGCAAGAGCTCATCAAGATCGCGGTGGACACCGCCCGGCGGGCGAAGATCGCCTTCCTGATGCTCCCCGGCCTGGGGGTGAAGGACGACATCCGGGCCGCCCACGCCAACGGCGCGCGCATCTGCCGCATCGCCACCCACTGCACCGAGGCCGACATCTCCGTCCAGCACTTCGGGCTCGCCCGCGAGAGGGGCCTGGAGACCGTCGGGTTCCTGATGATGGCCCACTCGACCACGCCCGAGAAGCTGGCCGAGCAGGGCCGCATCATGGCCGACGCCGGCTGCCAGTGCGTCTACGTGGTCGACTCGGCCGGGGCGATGGTCATGGACGACGTCACCGCCCGGGTCGAGGCCCTGGTGGACGTGCTCGGCGACGACGCCCAGGTCGGCTTCCACGGGCACGAGAACCTCGCCCTCGGCACCGGCAATTCGATCGCGGCCATCAGGGCCGGCGCCCTGCAGATCGACGGCTCCACCCGTCGCCTCGGGGCCGGCGCGGGCAACACAGCCGTCGAGGCGCTGGTCGCCGTCTGCGCCAAGATGGGCATCCGCACCGGCATCGACGTACTGAAGATCATCGACGCGGCCGAGGACGTGGTCCGCCCGGTGATGGACGACGAGTGCCAACTCGACCGGCCGGCCCTGCTGATGGGCCACGCCGGGGTCTACTCCAGCTTCCTCAAGCACGCCTACCGGCAGGCCGAGCGCTACGGCGTCTCCGGCGCCGAGATCCTGCTGCGCGCGGGCGAGCGCCGCCTCGTCGGTGGCCAGGAGGACCAGCTCATCGACATCGCCGTGGAACTCGCCGCACAGAACTGAGCGGCCGGAAGGAGGAACGACATGACTGCTCTCGACGACGAGGTCCGGGTCATCGACGCGGGCCGGCCGCCCACCCGCTTCGCGCGGGGCTGGCACTGCCTGGGCCTGGCCGACGGCTTCAAGGACGGAACGCCGCACGAGATCGAGGCGTTCGGCACCAAGCTGGTGGTCTTCCAAGGCGGGACCGACGGACAGCTGCACGTGCTGAACGCCTACTGTCCGCACATGGGCGGCAACCTCGCCCACGGCACGGTCAAGGGCGATGCCGTCGCCTGTCCGTTCCACGACTGGCGCTGGGCGGGCAACGGCCGCTGCGCCGGGATCCCGTACGCGCGCCGGGTGCCGCCGCGCGCCCGCACCCGCGCGTGGATCACGCTGGAACGCAACAAGCAGCTCTTCGTCTGGAACGACCCGGAGGGCAACCCGCCGCCGGCCGACGTCACCCTCCCCGAGATCGAGGGCATCCACGGCCCGGACGCGGGGGAGTGGAGCGAATGGACCTGGAAGACGCTGCGGGTCGAGGGCTCCCACTGCCGCGAGATCGTGGACAACGTCGTGGACATGGCGCACTTCTTCTACGTCCACTACGCCTTCCCGGAGTACTTCAAGAACGTCTTCGAGGGGCACATCGCCACCCAGTACATGGAGAGCAGTCCGCGCGGTGACATGGACCTGGGCACGCTCAGCTCCGGCCGCCTGCGGTCGGACGCCTCCTATTACGGCCCCTCGTACATGATCGACCACCTCTACAGCGACGTCGGCGGCGGTGTAGAGATGGAGATCGTCCTGATCAACTGCCACTACCCGATCGACGAGAACAGCTTCCAGCTGCAGTACGGGGCGATCGTCAAGAAGCTCCCCGGCATGACGGACGAGCAGGCCGCGGAGGCCGCCCGGCTCACCGCCGAGGGCGCGACCGCCGGCTTCGAGCAGGACGTGGAGATCTGGAAGAACAAGACCCGGATCGACAACCCGCTGCTCACCGAGGAGGACGGCCCGGTCTACCAACTGCGCCGCTGGTACGAGCAGTTCTACGTGGACGCCGCCGACGTCAAGGACGAGATGACGCGTCGGTTCGAGTTCGAGATCGACACCGAGCGGGCCAACAAGGCCTGGCGCTCGGAGGTCGAGGACAACCTGGCCCGCCGGGCGGAGACCGGAGCCTGACATGCAGCCGGTGACGTGCGCGACCTGCGGCAACCAGGTCCACTGCGAGAAATTCAGCCCGGCCCACACCTCCGTGCAGTGGACCGCCGACGCGGCCGTCGTCTGCTTCGAGTTCCGTGACCGGGTGGCCGCCGGCGCGATCAGCGCCCGGATACGCACCTGCCGGGCACTGCGGGCGAGCATCGACGACGCCGTCGAGAACGGCACTCTGGAGGTCCTCGATGCCTGAGCCGACGACCGGGCCGCGCCCCCACCGGCTGCGCGTCCTCGACGTGATCGCCGAGACGGCCGAGGCCCACTCCCTGGTGCTCCAGGCACCGCCGGAGAGCGCCGACCGCTTCGCGTACCGCCCCGGGCAGTTCCTCACCCTGAAACTGCCCGGCGCGGACGGCCGGCCGGCGGCCCGCTGCTACTCCCTCGCCAGCTCACCGCACACCGGTGAACCGATGAAGATCACCGTCAAGCGGGTGGCCGGCGGCCACGGTTCCCACTGGATGTGCGACCACGTCACGGCGGGGCAGGAGCTGGAGGTACTGCCTCCGGCCGGCACCTTCACCCCGCGATCCCTCGACCGGGACCTGCTGCTCGTCGCCGGAGGCAGCGGCATCACCCCGGTACTGTCCATCGCCAAGTCGGCCCTGGCACAAGGACGGGGCCGGGTGGCGCTCCTGTACGCCAACCGCGACGAGCCCTCGGTCATCTTCCGCGACGAGCTGCGGCAACTGACCGAGCGCCACCCGGACCGACTGCTGGTGATCCACTGGCTGGAGTCGCTCCAGGGCCTCCCCGCCGCGGACCGGCTGAGCACCGTGCTCGCGCCGTACGCCGACCGCGAGACCTTCGTCTGCGGGCCGGAGCCGCTGATGGACGCCGTCGAACAGGGCCTGCGCGCCCTCGGCACCCCGGGCGACCGGATCCACCGGGAACGGTTCTTCTCCCTGAGCGGCGACGTCTTCGACACACCGGCCGCGGTGGAGGGTACGACGGCCGGGGCGGACAGTACGACGGTCCGGGACGACAGCACGGCCGAGGTGGTGCTCGACGGCGAAACCCGCACGGTCCGCTGGCCGTCGGGGACACCGCTGCTCGACGTCCTGCTGGCCGCCGGAGTGGACGCCCCGTACTCCTGCCGGGAGGGCGCGTGCAGCGCCTGCACCTGCCGGGTCGTGGCCGGCGAGGTGAAGATGCTCCGCAACGACGTCCTGGACGACCAGGACGTCGCCGAGGGATACGTCCTGGCCTGCCAGGCCGTGCCGCTGACCGGCCAGGTGGGGATCACCTACACCTGACGGTCGGCCCGCGGCGACCGCCTCACATCCATTCGCTGAAGCGCAGCCAGGACATCATGTTGTCCATCGCGGGCTGCGGAACACCGGCCGCGGGCAGGGCCGGGGCCGACTGCGCCCGCTTCTTCGCGCGCTGCCCCGGCCCGAACATCGCCTGCCACACCGACCGGGCGCAGCCGAGCACCGCCGGTGCGATCCGCTCCAACTCCCGGTGCGCGCCGTTGCCGCACACCGAGATCGAGGCGATCGCCCGGCCCGCGCCGCGCAGGGGAGCAGCCACGCAGAAGACCCCCTGGAACCCCTCTTCGTAGTCGAACGCGACCCCACGCTCCCGCACCCGCGCCAGCTCGCCGCGGAAGGACTCGGGGCGGGTGATGGTGCGCGGTGTCCGTGGCCGCAGCCCGTTCCGGATCACCGGCTCGACCAGCCCGTCGTCGCTGAAGGCCAGGATCGCCTTGCCCGCCGCCGTGCAGTACGCCGGCTGCCGCCCGCCCACCCGCGACGGCACGCCGTGGTCGTGCGACCCGCCGATCCGCTCCAGGTAGACCACCTCGGTGCCGTCGAGCACCGTGAGGTGCACCAGATGGCCGGTGGACTCGTGCAGCGCGTGCAGATGAGGCAGCGCCGCCCGGCGCAGCCGGTTGTGGTGCGCGGCCATGGCACCCAGCTCCAACATGCCCATGCCCAGCCGGTAGTCGCGGCCCTCCCGCTCCAGCCAGCGTTGCTGCACCAGCTGGTCGAGGATGCGGTGCGCGGAGGACCGGGGCAGACCGGAGCGCTGCACGACCTCGGTCAGGGTGAGCCGGGGCTGCGCGGTCTGGAACGCGCTCAGTACCTTCGCCGCCTTCTCCAGCAGGGACAGCGGCGGACCTCCGGACTCGACGGCATGCGTCGTCAACGGCACCTCCCACACGGACGGCCGGCAAGCCCCTGGTCGCGGCCGTGATCTGCGGTATTGCTTGGATGGTGCAGTGGATTCCGGCCGGCGGATAGAGGGTGTTCCGTTTCGGAACGGTAAACGCGTAGGTTCCCTCCCGTCACCCCGGGACGACGTGTGGACATGAGGGATACGCATGCGCGACGACCGCGTTCTGGCAGCGGTCCGCGACCTCGTCCCCGCCCTCCGTGAGCGGGCGGCCGAGGCCGAGGCGCTGCGCCGGGTGCCCGCATCCTCCGTCGAGGAGCTGGCCCGGGCCGGCTTCTTCCGGCTGCTCCAGCCCAGCGCGTACGGGGGTCTCGCCGCCGACCCGGCCGTCTTCTACGCCGCGGTGAAGGAGATCGCCAAGGCGTGCGGGGCGACCGGCTGGGTCGCCGCGGTTCTCGGTGTGCATCCGTGGCACGTGGCCCTCTTCGACCCACGGGCGCAGGAGGAGGTGTGGGGCGAGGACCGCTCCGCCCGGATCTGCTCCTCCTACGCCCCGACCGGGACCGTCACCCCGGCCGACGGCGGCTTCCGCCTCTCGGGCCGGTGGCGTTTCTCCTCCGGCTGTGACCACGCCCGGTGGGCCCTGCTCAGTGGCCTCGTCGCGGACGCCGAGGGCCGGCCCGTGGACATGCGCACCTTCCTCGTCCCCCGATCCCAGTACCGCATCGACGACGTGTGGGACACCGTCGGCCTGCGCGGCACCGGCAGCAACGACCTGGTCGTCGAGGACGTCTTCGTGCCCGATCACCGGACCCTCGGCTACGGCCCCATGAGCGCACTGACCTGCCCGGGCCACCGCCGCAACCCCGAGCCGCTGTACCGGCTGCCGTACGCCGTCGTCTTCACGACCACCATCTCGACCGCGATCGTCGGCATCGCCGAGGGCGCCTACGAGGACCACCTCGCGACGGCCCGCGAGCGCTTCGAGGTCTCCCACGGCCAACGGGCCGCCGAGGACCCCTTCGCGCAGGTGCGCATCGCCCGCGCCGCCAGTGACATCGACGCGGCCTGGCTCCAACTGACCCGCAACGTCGACGACCTGTACGCCCTCGCCCGGAGCGGTGCGGAGCTCCCGATGGAGCTGCGCGTCCGCGCCCGCCGGGACCAGGTGAGGGCCACCGAGCGGGCGGTCGCGGCGGTCGACCTGCTGATGGAGAACGCCGGCAGCGGCGCCCTGCGCACCGGCGACCATGTCCTGCAGCGCGCCTGGCGGGACGTGCACACCGGTCGCGGGCAGGCGGCCAACGACGCGGAGCGGGCGCTCGTCCTCTTCGGCCGGCACGCGCTCGGCCTCGATGTCCAGGACCCGATGCTCTGATTTCCCCCCTCTCCCGAAGGAGAGGGACTCCTGCTCCCGCTCAGTGGGAGCAGCGCATTTCGCCGCCGAAGGGCGCAGCGTACGGTCCTGCCACTTCCTCACCGAGAGCTTCCACCACGACGAACCGAGAAGGGGTGCTCCCATGGCCGAAGATGTGCTGGCAGCGATCCGAGCCCTCGCCCCGAGCCTGCGCGAGCGCGCGGCCGAGGCGGAGGAGCTGCGCCGCGTGCCGGACACCTCCGTCAAGGAGCTGGAGGACACCGGCTTCTTCCAGCTGCTGCAGCCCAAGGCCTTCGGCGGCCGGGCGGCCGACCCCCTGGTCTTCTACTCGGCGGTCAAGGAGATCGCCAAGGCGTGCGGCTCCACCGGCTGGGTCGCCTCGGTGGTCGGTGTCCACCCCTGGCACGTCGCCCTGTACGACCCGCGGGCCCAGCAGGAGGTGTGGGGCCGGGACCCCAAGACCCGCATCGCCTCCTCGTACGCCCCCACCGGCAAGGCGACCGCGGTCGACGGCGGCTTCCGGCTGTCCGGCCGGTGGCACTTCTCCTCCGGCTGCGACCACGCCCGGTGGGCCCTGCTCGGCTGCCTGGTCCCGGACGGCGAGGGCCGGCCGGTGGACATGCGCACCTTCCTGGTGCCCCGTTCCGAGTACCGCATCGACGACGTGTGGGACACCGTCGGTCTGCGCGGCACCGGCAGCAACGACGTCGTGGTCGAGGACGTCTTCGTGCCCGATCACCGGGCGCTCAGCTTCGGCCCGGTGACCGCCCTGAAGGTGCCCGGCCACGAGCTCAACCCCGAGCCGCTGTACCGGCTCCCGTACGCCGGCGTGTTCACCACCACGATCTCCACCCCGATCCTCGGTATCGCCGAGGGCGCCTACGAGTCCTATGCCGAGGCCACCCGGCAGCGCTTCCGCGTCTCCTACGGGCAGAAGGTCGCCGAGGACCCCTTCGCGCAGGTGCGCATCGCCCGCGCGGCCAGTGACATCGACGCGGCCTGGCTCCAACTGAGCCGCAACATGGGCGAGATGTACGCCCTCGCTCGGAGCGGTGCGGAGCTCCCGATGGAACTGCGCATCCGCACCCGCCGGGACCAGGTGAGGGCCACCGAGCGGGCGGTCGCGGCGGTCGACCTGCTGATGGAGAACGCCGGCGGCAGCGCCATGCGCACCGCCCCCAACCCGGTCCAGCGCGCCTGGCGGGACGCCCACACCGGCCGCGGCCACGCCGCGAACGACCCGGAGCGGGCGCTGGTGATGTACGGGCAGTGCGCGCTCGGCATCGACACCCAAGACACCATGGCCTGAAAGGCGCCGCAGATGGCAGAGCTGACCTACGAGTCGACCTCCCGCACCGGCAAGGCGGCGGGAATCACCCTCCACCACCACGAGGCCGGGCCGGACGACCGGCCGGACGCACCCGTCGTGATCATGCTGCACGGCGGTGGCCCCGGCGCCTCCGCCTGGAGCAACTTCGGCCGCAACCTCCCCGTCTTCGCCAGGCACTTCCGCACCCTGCTGATCGACCAGCCCTGCTTCGGCCGCTCGGACAAGCCGGAGCTCGACAAGGACTACTTCAGCTACAGCGCGGACGCCGTCGCGGCGCTGATGGACGAACTGGGCATCGACCGCGCGCACTTCGTCGGCAACTCGCTCGGCGGCGGCACCGCCGTCCGCATGGCCCTGAACCACCCGGCCAAGGTCGCCAAGCTGCTGCTGATGGGCCCCGGCGGCGTCTCCGTCAACCTCTTCGCCCCGGACCCGACCGAGGGCATCAAGCGGCTCTTCGAATTCAACACCGCACCGGAACCCACCAAGGAGCAACTGCGCGCCTTCCTCGGCGTCATGGCCTACGACCGGTCGATCGTCACCGACGAACTGGTCGAGGAGCGCTGGGCCTCGGCCACCGACCCCGACACCAGGCTGGGCAGCGCCCGGATGGGGGCCGCCTTCGCCAACCCGGCCTGGGCCGAGGACTGGATGCTGTGGCGGGAGGCCCACCGCATCACCCAGCCGGTGCTGCTCACCTGGGGCCGCGAGGACCGCGTCAATCCCCTCGACGGCGCGCTGGTCGCCCTCAAGACCATCCCGGACGCCCGCCTGCACGTCTTCCCGCACTGCGGCCACTGGGCCCAGGCCGAGCAGGCCGACGAGTTCAACCGCCTCGCCATCGACTTCTTCTCGCACTGACCGACGAAAGGCTGACCATGGACATCCGTGCTCTCGGCTATCTGCGCCTGGAGACCACCAAGCTCGCCGAGTGGCGCACCTACGCGCTCGACATCCTCGGCATGGTGGAGGCCGCCGGCACCACCGAGGACACCCTCTGCCTGCGCATGGACGACCGCTGTCACCGCATCGTCGTCCAGGCGGGCGGGAGCGACCGGCTGCTGGCGGCCGGCTGGGAGGTGGCGAACGCCGCCGCACTCGCCCGGGTCGGCGAGGAGCTCGCGGCGGCGGGCGTCGCCGTCAAGCCCGCCGTCGCCGCCGAACTCGCCGAGCGCCGCGTCCAGGGCATGCTGCACGTGACGGATCCCGGCGGAAACCCGTTGGAGATCTACTGGGGCCAGGCCCAGGACCACACCGCGCTCGGCACCCCGTACGGCAACCGCTTCGTCACCGGTGACCTCGGCCTGGGCCACGTGGTGCTCCCGGTGTCGGACCCCGAGGCGGCGCTGGACTTCTACGAGAACCTGCTCGGCTTCCAGTTGCGCGACTCCATGAAGCTGCCGCCGCAGGCCGTCCCGACGGCCGCCGAGCAGCGGGACTTCCACTGGATGCACTTCCTGAGCCCCAACCGGCGCCATCACAGCCTGGGGTTGTACCCCGGCGCCCTGCCTCCCGGCATCGTGCACTTCATGGTGGAGCTGGAGACCCTCGACGACGTGGGTCGCGGCCTGGACCGCATGAACGCCGCGGGCATCCCCATCGCCTCCACCCTCGGCCGCCACACCAACGACCACATGGTGTCGTTCTACGCCCAGGCTCCCGGCGGCTTCCAGGTCGAGTACGGCTGGGACGGCCTGCTCGTCGACCCGGCCACCTGGGTGGCCAAGGAGATCACCGCCGACAGCTTCTGGGGCCACCAGTGGAACGGCTGACCGACGACCGGGTGACGGCCCGTCAGATCGATGCGGACGGCTTCCGGGACGTCCTCGGCCGCTTCGCCACCGGCATCACGGTCGTGGCGGCACTGGACGGCGCGGAGCCCGTCGGCTTCGCCTGCCAGTCCTTCGCCTCGCTCTCCCTCGACCCGCCGCTGGTCATGCTGGCCGTCGGCAAGTCCTCCACCAGCTGGCCACGGATCGAGCGGGGCGGCCGCTTCTGCGTCAACATCCTCGCCGAGGATCAGCAGGACACCTGCGTCGCACTCGGCCGCAGCGGCACCGACAAGTTCGCGGACGTGCCCTGGCGCACCTCGCCGCACGGCACCGTGCAGATCGACGGCGCCCTGGCCACCGTGGACTGCCGCTTGGCGGCGGTCCACGAAGCCGGCGACCACTCCATCGTCACCGGCGAGGTGATCGACCTCGCCGCCCAGGAGAACGGGCGGCCGCTGCTGTACTTCCGCAGCCGCTACGCCACCGGCACGTTCTCGCGCTGAGTACCCACCGCGTACCGCGGGCGTCCCCGGGACCGGCAACGGGACGAGGGCGGCGACCGCCACCAGCTGACGGCCACGGCCGGACGACCGACACGACGAGGTAGAACGCGATGAACAACACCTGGGACCACACCTACGACGTGGTGGTGGTCGGCTCCGGCGCGGCGGGAATGGCCGCGGCCCTCACCGCCCGCCTGCGCGGACTGACCGCCCTCGTGGTCGAGAAGACCGACGTCTACGGCGGCACCACCGCCCTGTCCGGCGGCGCGGTCTGGGTGCCGAACAACTTCCACCTGGACGCCGCCGGGCTCGGCGACACCCCCGAGAAGGCCCGGGCCTACCTCGACGCCACCGTCGGCGACCGGGTCCCCGCCGACCGCAAGGACGCCTACCTGGAGCACGGACCGCGGATGGTGCGGGAGTTCCACGACCGCACGGCCGTGAAGTTCGTCTACACCCCCGGCTACTCCGACTACTACCCCGAGCGGCTCGGCGGCCACCCGCAGGGCCGCTCCATCGAACCGCGGATCTTCGACCTCAAGAAGCTCCCGCCCGAGCAGCGCACCACCCTGCGCCGGGCCGGGCTGCCCACCTACGGGCTGACCATCACCTCCCAGGACTTCCGCCACCTGAACATGGTCGGGCGTACCTGGGCCGGCAAGCGGACCTCGGCCAAAGTCGGCGCCCGGGCGGTCAAGGCCCTGCTGACCGGACAGAAGCTGCTCGCCCTCGGCGAGGCGCTGATCGCCCGGATGCGGCACTCGCTGGACCTCCTCGGCGGCGACCTGTGGCTGTCCGCACCGCTGACCGGCCTGGTGGAGGAGAACGGCCGGATCACCGGCGTCCGGGTCACCCTCGGCAACCGGGAGCTGGCCGTCCGGGCGACCGGGGGAGTGGTCCTCGCCTCCGGCGGCTTCTCGCACCACCAGCAACTGCGGGAGAAGTACCTGCCCGCGCCCACCTCCACCGAGTGGAGCGCCGCGGCCGAGGGCCAGACCGGAGACGCCCTGGAACTGGGCCTGGCCGCCGGCGCCGCCGTCGACCTGATGGACCGGGTCTGGGGCGCGCCCTCCGTGGTACCGCCCGAGGGCAAGCCGTTCTTCCTCGTCGCCGACCGCGGCGTTCCGGGGATGGTCATCGTCAACTCGGCGGGCGAGCGCTACGCCAACGAGGCCGCTCCATACCACGAGTTCGTCGACGCGATGTACGCCCACGACCGGCCCGAGGCGACCGCCGTGCCGTCCTGGCTGATCCTCGACGCCACCTCGAAGTCCCGCTACCTGTTCATGGGGCTGTTCCCGGGCCAGCCGTTCCCCAGGCCGTGGGTGGCGAGCGGATTCGTCAAGAAGGCCGGTTCGGTCGAGGAGTTGGCGACCCACCTCGGCATCGCCCCGGACCGGCTGCGCGCCACCGTGGACCGCTTCAACGGCTTCGCCCGGGCCGGCCGCGACGAGGACTTCCACCGCGGCGACAGCGTCTACGACCGCTACTACGGCGACCCCACACTGCCCAACCCCAACCTGGCGCCGCTGGAGAAGGGGCCGTACTACGCGATCCCGGTGCACCCGGGCGACATCGGCACCAAGGGCGGTCTGGTCACCGACGCCACGGCCCGGGTGCTGCGGGAGGACGGCACGGTCATCGAGGGCCTGTACGCCTCCGGCAACGTCTCGTCCGCGGTGATGGGCGAGACCTACCCAGGGCCCGGCGCGACCATCGGCCCGGCCATGACCTTCGGCTGGCTCGCGGCCCACCACATCGCCCGCACCTGACCCGTCCCACCCAGCGACAGAAGAGAAGGAGAAGACACATGCCACGCTTCGACGGACGGCGGGTCCTGGTCACCGGCGGTGGCTCCGGCATCGGCCGGGCGACCGTTTCGCGGCTCCTGGACGAAGGCGCGGCCGTCGTGGCCGCCGACGTGTCGGAGTCCGGGCTGAAGGAGACCGCCGCCCTGGTCGCCGGCCACGCCGACCGGCTGACCACCGCCGTGGTGGACATCGCCGACGAGGCGTCCGTACGAGAGGCGGTCGGCGGTGCCACCGCACAGCTCGGCGGTCTCGACGTGCTGGTCAACGCGGCCGGCATCCTGCGCTCCGCACACACCCACGCCACCACGCTGGAGTTCTGGAACACGCTCGTCGGGGTCAACCTCACCGGCACCTTCCTGATGACCCGCGAGGCACTGCCCGCGCTCCTGGCCACCGGCCGGGGCGTGATCGTCAATTTCAGCTCCACCTCGGCCGGCTTCGCCCACCCCTACATGGCGGCGTACGCGGCGACGAAGGGCGGCATCCAGTCCTTCACCCACGCCCTCGCGGCCGAGTACGCCAAGCAGGGGCTGCGGGCGGTGTGCGTGGCTCCGGGCAGCATCGCCAGCGGGATGACCGGCAACCCGGGGCTGCCCGAGGACACCGACCGGGAGCTCCTTGCCAAGCTGCGGCCGGCGCTGGTGGGGGAGGGCTTCGCCGACCCGGAGACCGGCTTCGCCGGACCGGAGGCCGTGGCGGGCGTCGTCGCGATGCTGGCCTCCGAGGACGGCGCCTTCATCACCGGGACCGAGATCCGCATCGACGGCGGCACCCACATGTGACCGCCGACAGACGCGACGACTTCACCGACCCACAAGAGGAGAGGACTTCGATGGCGGATCTGCAGGGCAAGACGGTGATCATCACCGGCGGGGCGCGGGGGCTCGGCGCGGAGACCGGCCGGGTCGCGGTCGCGGCCGGCGCCCGGGTGGTGCTCACCGACGTACTGGAGGAGGAGGGGCGGACCCTCGCCGAGAAGCTCGGCGAGAACGTCCGGTTCCTCCGGCACGACGTCACCTCCGAGGAGGACTGGCGCGAGGTCGTGGACGTCACGGTCGCCGCCTTCGGCCGGGTCGACGGGCTGGTCAACAACGCGGGCATCTCGGGCGGCTCCCACCCGCTGGAGGAGCAGTCGGTCGAGGGCTTCCGCCAGGTGATCGACATCAACCTCACCGGGGTCTTCCTCGGCATGCGGACGGTGATCCCGGTGATGAAGGAGAACGGCGGCGGCTCCCTCGTCAATATGTCCTCCGCGGCCGGACTCATGGGCCTGGCCCTGACCGCCGGGTACGGGGCGGCCAAGTGGGGAGTGCGCGGCCTGACCAAAGTCGGCGCCGTGGAGCTGGGCACCTCCCGGATCCGCGTCAACTCGGTCCACCCCGGCATGGTCCACACCCCGATGACCGCCCAGGTCGGCATAGCCCAGGGCGAGGGCAACTACCCCCAGACCCCCATGGCCAGGGTCGGCGAGCCCCCGGAGATCGCGGAGGCGGTCGCCTTCCTGCTCTCGGACGCCGCCTCCTACATCACCGGCGCCGAACTGGCCGTCGACGGCGGCTGGACCACCGGCCCGACGGTCCAGCAACTCATCGGCCGGTGAGCCGCCGAGGTGGGACGCGGGCCGGTGGGAGGGAAGCATCGATGAGCGACGCACAGACGATCGCCCGGCTCGCGGACTGGGCCGCTGAGCGGTACGGGGACGAGGAGGCCCTCGTCTTCGGCGAGGCCCGCTGGACGTTCGCCGAGCTGCGCGACCGGGTGGCCCGGACGGCACGTGCAGTGATCGCGCAGGGGGTGCGCCCCGGCGACGCGGTCGCCGTGTGGGCGCCCAACAGTGCCCGCTGGGTGGTGGCCGCGCTGGGCGCGGTGGCGGCGGGCGGGGTGCTGGTGCCGGTGAACACCCGCTACAAGGCGGCCGAGGCCGCAGACATCCTGCGCCGCTCCCGCACCCGTCTGCTCTTCACCGAGCACGACTTCCTGGGCACCGACTACCGGGCGTTGCTCGCGGACTCGGGCGAGCAACTCCCCCTGCTGGAACGGACGGTGGCCCTGCACTCCCCGGACTGGTCACGGTTCCTGTCAGGCGCGGAGCGGGTGACCGCACAGGAGCGGCTCGCCCGCACTCACTCCGTCCGCCCGACCGACACCGCCGACATCCTCTTCACCTCCGGCACCACGGGCCGCCCCAAGGGCGCCCCCGCCACCCACGCGCAGAACCTCCGGGTCTACGACGCCTGGGCCCGCGCGGTCACCCTCCGCCGAGGCGACCGCTACCTCCTGGTGAACCCGTTCTTCCACACCTTCGGCTACAAGGCCGGCATCATCGCCTGCCTGCTGCACGGGGCCACGATCGTCCCGGAGCAGGTCTTCGACGCGGGAACGGTCCTCCACCGGATACAGCACGAGCGGATCTCCGTCCTGACCGGCGCCCCCACGGTCTTCACCTCCCTCGTCCGCCACCCCGGGCGCGAGACCTACGACCTGACCTCGATGCGCACGGCGGTCACCGGCGCGGCCAACATTCCCACCGAACTCATCGAGCAGATAAGGGAGTTGCTCGGCGCCCGGAACGTCAGCACGGCGTACGGGCTGACCGAGGCGACGGGCGTGGTGACGATCTGCCCACCGCACGAGTCCCCGGAAACCCTGGCCCGTACCTGCGGGACCGCTCTTGCGGGCACCGAGCTGCGCATCGACGCACCGCCCGGGGAACCCGGCGAGATCCTCACCCGCGGCCACCACGTGATGCCCGGCTACCTCGACGACCCCGAGGCCACCGCCGAGGCCGTCGACGCGGACGGCTGGCTGCACACCGGGGACGTCGGCGTGCTGGACGAGCGCGGCTTCCTGCGGATCACCGACCGGCTCAAGGACATGTTCGTGGTGGGCGGGTTCAACGTGTACCCGGCGGAGGTGGAGCAGGTGCTGCGCGGCCATCCGGCCGTCGCGGACGCGGCGGTCGTGGGCACGCCGGACGGGCGGCTCGGGGAGGTCGGCGCCGCGTACTGCGTGCCGGCGGCCGGAGCCCGGATCGACGCGGCGGAACTGACCGCCTACACGCGTGAGCGCCTCGCCAACTTCAAGGTCCCGCGCGCCTTCCACCGGATGACCGAACTCCCGCACAACGCGGCGGGCAAGGTCGACAAGGACGCTCTGCGACGGCTGGTCCGCTCCGCCGGACGGCCACTGGATGAGGAGGGCACGAACGTGAACGACAGCAACCGCAGCACCGAATCCGTCGACGTCGTGGTCGTCGGAGCGGGCGTCACCGGCCTGTACGCCGTGCACAAGCTGCGCGGTCTCGGCTACCGCGTGCGCGGCTTCGAGCGCGGCGGCGACGTGGGCGGCGTCTGGTACTGGAACCGCTATCCGGGAGCCCGCTGCGACGTGGAGTCCGTCGACTACTCGTACTCCTTCGACGAGGACCTCCAACAGGAGTGGGACTGGAGCGAGAAGTACGCCACCCAGCCCGAGATCATGGACTACCTGCGCCATGTCGCCGACCGCTTCGACCTCCGGCGCAGTTACACCTTCGCCACCTCGGTGACCTCGGCCGAGCTGGACGAGGAGAGCCTGCGCTGGACGGTGCGCACCGACCGCGGCCAGGTGGTCTCGGCCCGGTTCTGCCTGTTCGCCGTCGGCTGCCTCTCCAGCACCCACCTGCCGGACATTCCAGGAGCCGGCGAGTTCACCGGCGCCACGTACCACACCGGTCAATGGCCCCACGACGGCGTGGACTTCACCGGGCTGCGCGTCGGCGTCATAGGCACCGGCTCCTCCGGCATCCAGTCGATCCCGCTGATCGCCGAGCAGGCCGCGCAGCTGACCGTCTTCCAGCGCAGCGCCAACTACAGCATCCCGGCCGGCAACGAGTCCCTGGACGACGAGGCGCGCAGCCAGCAGAAGGCCGGCTACCCCGAGCGGCGGCGGCTGTCCCGGCTCAGCGGTGGCGGCTCACCGCACACGGCACACCCGTCCAGGGCGTTCGAGGTCTCCGAGGAAGAGCGGCGGGCGGCGTTCGAGAAGCGCTGGGAACTGGGGGGCGTCCTGTATGCGAAGACGTTCCCCGACCAACTCTCCGACCTCCGGGCCAACGAGGCGGCCCGCGCGTTCTGGGAGGAGAAGGTCCGTGCCCTCATCGACGACCCGGAGGTCGCCGACCTGCTGGTCCCCACCGACCACCCGATCGGCACCAAGCGGATCGTCACCGACTCGGACTACTACGGGACGTTCAACCGCGACGACGTCCACCTGGTCAGCCTGCGTGAGAACCCGATCGAACGGATCGAGGGCGCCGGGATCGCGCTGGCGGACGGCACCGTGGTGGAGCTGGACGCGATCGTCTTCGCGACCGGCTTCGACGCGATGACCGGCGCGGTCGACCGGATCGACGTACGCGGCCGCGGCGGCCGGAGGCTGAAGGACGTCTGGGGAGAGGGCCCCCGCACCTACCTGGGCCTGGCGGTCGACGGCTTCCCGAACCTGTTCAACCTCACCGGGCCCGGCAGCCCGTCCGTGCTGGCCAACGTGGTCCTGTGTGCCGAACAGCACGGTGACTGGCTCGCCGACTGCCTGCGCCACCTCGACACCCACGGCTACCGCGCGATCGAGGCGCGCGGGGAGGCCGTCGAGCAGTGGGTCACGGAATGCCGCGACCGGGCGGCCGCCACCCTGTACCCCTCGGCGAACTCCTGGTACCTGGGCGCCAACATCCCGGGAAAGCCACGGGTGTTCATGCCGTTCATCGGCGGGCTCGGGGCGTACGGGGAGATCATCGCGGACGTGGCGGCCACCGGGTACCAGGGGTTCGACCTGATCAAGGGCTGACCGGTCCCTGATGCGGCGGCGCGCCCCGGCCCCCACCACAGTCGGTGCGGGCCGGGGCCGCGTCCCTCTGCACCCGACGTCCGCGCGGTCAGTCCACCTCAAGTGCCGTGCCCAGGGCGGCGAATGCGCGCTCGCGGGCCACGGCCGCCTCCGACAGAGCGCCGGCCATGGACAGGAAGCCGTGGAACATCCCGGCATAGTGGTGGGCCTCCACGGGCACCCCGGCCACGGTGAGAGCCTCCGCGTACGCCAGGCCCTCGTCCCGCAGGGGGTCGAGACCGGCGGTGACGACATACGCCGGCGGGAGCCCGGACAGGTCGGCGCAGGCCAGGGGAGCGGCACGGGGGTCGGCCGCGTATGCCGGCTCCGGCAGATACGCCTCCCAGTACCAGCGCAGATGGTCGGAGGTGAGGAAGTAGCCCTGGCCGTTCTCGCGGTGCGAGGGCCGCGAGCGGGTGGGGTCGAGCATCGGATAGTAGAGCGCCTGGAAGGCGATCGGAGGGCCGCCCCGGTCACGGGAGAGCAGGGTGAGGACGGTGGCGAGGTTGGCCCCCGCGCTGTCCCCCGCGACGGCGATCCGGCGGCCCGGGTACCTCGTCGCCGCCCACAGCAGCGCCGTGTACGCGTCCTCCGGGGCGGCGGGGAAGGGGTGCTCGGGGGCGCGGCGGTAGTCCACGGAGACCACGACCGCGCCCGTGGCGTCCGCGAGCGCCCGGCAGAAGCCGTCGTGGCTGTCGAGGTCGCACAGGACGAAGCCGCCACCGTGGCAGAACAGGACCACGGGGGCGCCCTCAGGGGAACCGCCGTGGTAGACGCGCACCGGCACGCCGTCCGCGTCCTCGTCCGACACGTGGGCAACGGCGAGCGGGCGCTCGGCCGGCCGTGGACGGGCGGCGAAGAAGGCCCGCACCTCGCCGATGTCCGTCATCTCCGTCCCCAACGGCGGGAAATGGGCGGTGGCCAGCTCGATCACCGCCCGCACCTCGGGACCGGGCCGGGTCATGAGCCCGCCCCCTCGTGGGGGAAGACCGGCATCCGGCCCGCCGACGCCCCGCCGTCCACCGCGAGTTCGGCACCGGACAGGTACGACGCGTCGTCGGAGGCGAGGAACGCAACGAGCCGGGCGACCTCCTCGGGCTCACCCACCCGCCCGAGCGGAGCGCCCGGATGGTCCTTGGTGCCCAGGTGAGCGGTCATCGCCGTGGCGATGGCCCCCGGGTGGACGGAGTTGACGCGGATGCCGTCCGCGCCCAGCTCCAGCGCCGCCGTCCTGGTCAGGCCGCGCAGCCCCCACTTCGCGGCGCCGTACCCGCCGTGCCCCCACATGCCCTGCAGACCGGCCTGCGAGGAGATGTTGACGATCGACCCGCCACCACCGGCTCCCATCACCCCCGCGGCGGCGCGGATACCGAGGAAGGGCCCGATCAGATTGACCCGCAGCAGCGCCTCCAGGCGGGCCGGGTCCTCCTCGACGATGGGCGAAGTGGTGTAGATCGCCGCGTTGTTGACGAGCACGTCGAGCCGGCCGAAGCCGTCCACGGCGGCGGCCACGGCAGCCTCCCAGGACGTCTCGTCGGTCACGTCATGCCGTACGAAACGGGCGGCGGAGCCGAGGGACGCGGCCGCCGCCTCGCCCTCGTCCTCCCGCAGGTCGGTCAGGACGACCCGCGCCCCGAGAGCGACGAACAGCCGTGCCTCGGCCTCGCCCATGCCGCGTGCCGCGCCGGTGACGAGCGCGACCTTCCCTGTCAGATCGACGGACATCAGCGGTCCTCCTGGTTACGGACGCTCGGAAGAAGCCCCGTGTCCCGCCGACACGGGGCGCCCCGAGCCTGCCCCTACCAGGCCCTTCGGCGGCACCGTCCGTTCCCGCTGAGTGGGATCTCCCCGCCCCGTCGGGCCCTGCCGGCAGGCCCGGGCACCGGCTCACGTCATGACCTGGCAACCACGGCAGCTCCGGAACGTCACACTCGATTCACCCTGGACTGGTGATCTGACTCCGCCCGTTGACACCGCATCCGCTCGTCGGACGCCTCAAGGAGTTGCTGCTTCCATGCACAGACCCGGTCGCCGTCACGTCACCCTCGCCACCGCCCTTGCCGCCGCCACCGCTGCCGCCGTGGTCGTCACCACCACGGCCGGTGCGTCCGGCCCCGAGGAGCAGGCCCGGAACGCCATCAAGAGCGGGAAGGCCAAGAACGTCATCCTGCTGATCGGTGACGGCATGGGCGACTCCGAGATCACCCTCGCCCGCGACTACACGGTCGGCGCGAACGGCCGCCTGAACATGGACAAGTTCCCGCTGACCGGCGCGTACACCACGTACGCCGTGCACGCGGACGGCACTCCGGACTACGTCACCGACTCCGCCGCCAGCGGCAGCGGTTGGGCGACCGGCGTGAAGACGGTCAACGGCCGTATCTCCAAGACGCCCGGCACCGACAAGGCCGTCCCGACCCTGCTGGAACTGGCGCAGAAGAACGGCTACGCCACCGGCAGCGTCACCACCGCCGAACTCACCGACGCCACCCCGGCCGTGCTCGCCTCGCACGCCACCGACCGCTCCTGCCAGGGCCCCGCCGACATGGCCAAGTGCCCGTCCGACACGATCGCCCGGGGCGGTCCGGGTTCCATCGCCGAGCAGTCGGTCAACCACCGGGCCGACGTGCTCCTCGGCGGCGGCAAGCAGCGCTTCGACCAGAAGGTCACCGACGGCGCCTACAAGGGGCTCACCGTCACCGAGCAGGCCCAGAAGCTCGGCTACCAGGTCGTCACCGACAACGCCGGCCTGAAGAACGTCAAGGCAGACAAGCCGGTGCTGGGCCTGTTCGCCTCCGGCAACGTTCCCACCGAATGGACCGGCAAGCCGGCGGCGGTCGGCGGCACGGACCCCCAGCGGTGCGTGACGTCCAACCCCAACCGCCCGGCCGCCACCCCGAGTCTCGCCGACTCCGCGACCAAGGCCATTCAGCTGCTGGCGGCCAAGCAGAAGCAGCGCCACTCCCGGCAGGGCTTCTTCCTGCAGATCGAGGGTGCCTCGATCGACAAGCAGGACCACGCGGCCGACCCGTGCGGTCAGATCGGCGAGACCGCCGCGTTCGACCGTGCCGTCAAGGTGGCCCGCGCCTACGCGGCCGCGCACCCCGACACCCTCGTGGTGACCACCGCCGACCACGGCCACACCAGCCAGATCGTGCCGTTGGAGGCCACTCCGCCCGGTATGTCCGCCACTCTCGTCACCGACGAGGGCCAGCAGCTGAAGGTCAACTACTCGACCAACACCCCGGGCCGGTCCCAGGAACACACCGGCACCCAGGTCCGCATCGCCGCCCAGGGCCCGCAGGCCTACCGCGTCCTCGGCGTCACCAACCAGACCGACCTGTTCACGACCATCCGCGAGGCCCTGCGCCTGCGCTGACCGCAGCAACCCGCACCGGCCGACCGCAACAGCCCGCCCAGGGGCTCACGGCCGGTGGGCGGCGAGCATGGCATGGGTGAGACGGGCGGTGGTGCGGTGCCACCGCCCGGCATCCCGCAGCATGGTGTGCCGGCCCCGGGCCATGGTGAGGAATTGAGCCTGCGCGCCTGCCTGGCGCGCACGTTCGCTGAAGTCGCGGGAGCCCTGGTAGTCGGTGATCCGGTCGCGGGCATCGTGGAGCAGCGCGAGAAGCTTCCCCCGCAGATGGGACACCGGCTCCCCGGGCGGGCACCAGGGCGCCAGCGCGACGACGCCGCGGACCGCCGGATGACCACCGGCGTGCAGCGCTGCCCGCCCGCCCATGGAATGACCGACGAGAACGATCGGCACGCCGGGGCAGTGCGCCACCAGCTCGTCGAGTGCCTGACCGGCGTCACGGGCGGCGTCGGCAGCCTCGCCGTTCCAGCCGCGACAGCGGTAGCGCACGGACGCGAGCAGGATGTCCTTCCCCTCCGCCGCCCGCGCGACGGCCCCCAGGAAGGGCCGCATGCGCAGGGCGGGGAGATTCAGCAGCGGCAGCGGGTCGGTGCTGTCGGCCTGACCACCGTGGAGGAACAGCACGGCGGACCGCGGCGCGGTGGGGCCGCGGTGGATGACGAGCCGCCGGCGCGCGGGATCCCGTCGCGGACTGCCGTCATCCGCAGCGTCGCTGCCGGTGATCATCGGTCGTGATCCTTTGCGTTGTGGGACGAGGGGATGACCGGGGAAGGCGCCCGCCCCGGTGGCCGGCCCCGCCAACTACGCCGCACAGCGTAACGCCATCCCGTAAGGCCATTCCGAGACGCCCTTCGGGGCCCGGGCGGTGGCGTCGCCCGGGCCGACGTGAACATCGTCACAACTGCCGTGTCACAGGGGTGCGTTGGCCACTCGCGGCTAGGACTTGCTGCATGACAGGGGCTGGAGTGGACGTGATCGCCCGTGGGGCGAGTGTGCACGGTCCGAGAGGGCCGGTGTTCGAGGGTGTGGATCTGGATGTGCCGGCGGGCGGGCTGCTGGCCGTGCACGGACCGGCAGGTAGCGGGCGTACGTCGCTGCTGCTCGCCCTGGCCGGGCGGATGCGGTTGTCCGGCGGGGCCGTCCGGGTCGGCGGGTACGTGCTGCCCGCGGAGGGCCGGCGGGTGCGCGCGGCCGTTGCCGTCGCCCGGGCGGCGCCCGCCGTCGCTCTCGAAGGGCGGCTGCGGGTGCAGGAGGTGATGGCCGAGCGGCGCCTCACCGGCGCAGGGGTGACCGAGCGGCGCATCCGCGAGGCGTTCGAGACCGTAGGCATCGGCCCACGCGGGACCGAGCTGGTGGAGGACCTCGACCCGGTCGACGCGCTGCTGCTGGCGACCGCGCTGGCCCTCGCCGAGCGTCCCGGCGCCCTCGTGGTCGACGATGTCGACGACGGCCTGCCGCCCGAGGCGCACGGCCGCGTGTGGCAGGCGCTGGACCAGGTCAGGAACGCCGGCCCCGGGCACACCGTACTGGCCGGGTGCCTTCGCACCCCGCCGCCCACCCCCGGCCTCGTCGCGCTGTCCCTTCCGCGGCGCAGCCGCGACCGCCTCCCGGCCCGGACGGCCGCCACGCGAGAGGACACCGACGCATGAAAGCCGTCAAGCTGGCACTGCTGGAACTCCGGCGTTTCCGCGGCCCGGTTCGCCGTCTGGTCCCGTTACTGCTGTGCCTGGTGCCGCTGCTGTACGGGGCCATGTACCTCTGGGCGAACTGGGACCCGTACGGCAAGACCGACCGGATGCCGGTGGCCGTCGTCAACCACGACCACCTGGCCCACGCCAAGCAGGGCCGCCGGGTGGACGCCGGTGATCAGCTGGTGAAACAGCTCAAGGCGTCCGGCACCTTCGACTGGCACTTCGTCGGCCAGGACGAGGCGCGGGACGGGCTGGAGCACGGCCGCTACTTCTTCACCATCGACATCCCGTCCGACTTCAGCCGCAAGATCGCCACCGGCGCCGACACCCGCCCCCAACAGGCCGGCATCCGGATCGAACTCAACGATGCCAACAACTACATCGCCGGCATCATGACCGAAGTGGTACAGACCAAGTTGCAGGACCAGATCAACTCCGCCACCCATGCCGCCTATGTGCGCAGCATCTACGGCGAACTCTCGGACGTACGCGGCAAGTTGACCACCGCCTCCGACGGCGCGCACCGGCTGGTGGGGGCCACCCGCGTGGCCCAGCAGGGCACGTCCACGATCACCTCGGCCACCGCCACCCTGCACGACGGGGCCGCCGACGTCGCCTCAGGGGCCCAGCAGATCGCCCGGGCCACCGGACAGATCGACGACCTTACGGGCCGTCTGGACCAGGCCGCCGCCGACCGGCTTCCCGGCGCCGCCTCCGCCCTTGTCACCACCGCCCGGCTGACCACCGACGGCCTGGACGCCGTGCACACCGCCACCACCGCCACCCGCAAAGGCACCTCCCGGGCCGTGGCCGACCTCACCGATCTCGCCGACAACCACCCAGAACTTCGCGACGACCCCGTCTACCGCACGGCCCTGAGCCACGCCCGCAGTCTGGACTCGACCGCCACCGCCCTCGACGGACGGGCCGCCGCCGCGGAGAACAACGCCCGCCGGGCCCTCCACGACGCCGAACGCCTCCAGGACGATGTCGGCTCCCTCCGGCGCGACGTGCTGGCCCTGCACACCCCGCTCCGCCTCGTCGACACCGGTTCGCACCGCGCGGCCGACGGCGCACACGGCCTCGTCGAGGGGCTCGCCACCCTGGAAAAGGGCTCCGGTGCCCTGCACACCGCCGCCGAGCAGGCGCACGGCGGCGCCTCGGAAGTCTCCCGCACCGTGGACGACGGACTGCACAAGATCCCCCGCACCAGCCCCGACCAGGTCGCCCACGCCGCCGAAGTGCTGGGCACGCCCGTGCACATCGACCGGACGAACCTGCACCCGGCCGGGGTCTACGGACGAGGGCTCGCACCGTTCTTCTTCGGCATCGCCCTCTGGGTGTTCGGCCTCTTCGCCTACCTGCTGATACGCCCCCTCAACACCCGGGCCCTGGCCGGCCGGGTCAGCGCCTTCACCACCGCCGTCGCGGGATGGCTGCCGGCCGCACTGCTCGGCGCCGTGGGAGCCCTGGTGCTCTACGGCGTCGTCGACCTGACCCTCGGACTGAACCCGCTCCACGGCTTCTGGACGCTCGCGCTCCTGGTCACCGCGGCGGGGGCGTTCGTGGCCGTCGACCACTGCCTGCGCACCGTGTTCGGGGTGCCCGGTGACGTCCTGTCGCTGGTCCTGCTCATCCTGCAGCTCACCGCCTCGGGCGGCCTCTACCCGCTGCCCACCGAACCGGCCTTCTTCCAGGTGCTGAACCCGATGCTCCCGATGACCTACCTCGTCGACGGCCTGCGCGTGACCGTCTCGGGCGGCCTCACCGGCAATCTGCTCCGGGACTTCGCGGTCCTCCTCGCCTGCACCGCCGGTTCCCTCGCCGTGACCGCCCTCGCCGTACGACGGCAACGGGTCTGGACGGTCGGGCGCCTCCATCCCGACGTCTCTCTGTAGAGGGCAGGCGACCCTCAGCGGTGCTGCTGGTGGGGGGAAGCAGGTTGGCCGGTGGGCCGGTCGGCTTCGGTGGCGGCCCAGGCGGCGAGGAGTTGCAAGGCGTCGTGGTCGGGCGTGCCGGGGGCGGCGCTGTAGGCGGTGAGGGTCAGACCGGGTTGGGCGGGCAGTTCCATGGCGTCGAAGTCGAGGGTGAGGACGCCGACGGCGGGGTGACGGAACGACTTGCGGCCGGTGTGGTGCAGGCGCACGTTGTGCTTGGCCCAGGCGGTGCGGAATTCTTCGCTGCGGGTGACGAGTTCGCCGATGAGTCCGGTCAGGTCGGTGTCGTTCGGGGCGCGCCCGGCTTCGGTGCGCAGCAGGGCGACGGTGGTGTTCACCGACTCCTCCCAGTGGGGGAAGAAGTCACGGCCGCCCGGGCTGAGGAACTGGGCGCGGGCGATATTGACGGTCCGGGCGGCGGGGTCGGGGAACAGCGGGGCGTACAGGGCGCGGCCGAGGGCGTTGGTGGCGAGGACGTCCAGGCGGCCGTTGCGGATGAAGGCGGGGCAGTCGGTCATGGAGCGCAGGACGCGCAGGACGCTGTCCGGGAGCGGGCCGCGGGCGCGTGGGGTGCGGCGGGCGGGGCGTTTGGCGGCGGCGCGGGCCAGGTCGTAGAGGTGCGCGCGTTCGGCGTCGTCGAGCTGGAGGGCGTTCGCGAGGGCGTCGAGGACCTCCTCGGAGGCGCCGGAGAGGTGGCCACGTTCGAGGCGGACGTAGTAGTCGATGCTGACCCCGGCGAGCAGGGCGACTTCCTCCCGGCGCAGCCCCGGCACCCGCCGGTTGCCGCCGTACGCGGGCAGCCCGGCCTGCTGCGGGGTGATCTTGGCACGGCGGGACGCCAGGAACTCGCGGATGTCGCTCTCCGTACTCACGCATCCCAGGCTAGGCGGGGCGGCACACATGTGGGGGGTTCTGTCAGTACCTGTACCGGCAGACCCTTCTCCACCAGCTTGACCTGCGGTTTCCTCGACAGCGGCGGCTGACGCTCCCGGAACGGACCGGGATGCGCCGACGAGCGCGGCCCCTGACCAGCAGCGCTGTCGCTCCGGCAGCGCACCGCCGGACCAGTTCGATCAAGGAATCCAGTCGTGGAACACGTCACCGACACCCCCACCGTGAAGGCCCCGGCCGAGCGCTTCACCGGCGATGTCTTTCTCCACCCGATCGCGACGCCCGCCGAGCCGGCCCGGCTGGCTGCGGCGCTGGTGCGTTTCACCCCCAGCGCCCGCACCCACTGGCACTCCCACGCCCTGGGCCAGGTCCTGCACATCACCGACGGGGTCGGCCTGGTCGGCACCCGTGACGGCAACGTCGTGCGCGTGCGCGCCGGCGAGACCGTGACGTGCCCGGCCGGCGAGGAGCACTGGCACGGTGCCACCGACACCACCCTCATGGCCCACCTCGCCATGGTCGTCGGTGACGGAAGCGGTGACGGCACCAGCTGGCTGGAGCAGGTCACCGACGAGCAGTACGCCGCAGCCCTGGCCACCCTCGGCCGGTGACGACCCGCCGGCCGCCACCCCACCTCGTGCACCGTGCCTCTCCCACCGACTGCGTACCGCACCGGTGCACTGCACCCCTCGACGAGCAGAAAGAGCGAAGTCCCATGCGGGCAGCATTCCTGTACAAAGCCGGTGACATCCGTGTCCAGGACGCCCCGGACCCCACCATCGAGCAGCCCACGGACGCCCTCGTGCGGATCGTCCGCACCTGCGTGTGCGGCAGCGACCTGCACCCCTACCACTCCCTGGCCGCCGCCGACGGACCCGTACCCATGGGCCATGAGTTCCTCGGCGTCGTCGAGGAGACCGGCTCCGAGGTCAGCGGACTCAGCCGCGGCGACCTGGTGGTCTCCCCGTTCGCCTTCGCCGACAACACCTGCGAGTTCTGCCGCGAGGGCCTGCACACCTCCTGCCTCCAGGGCGGCTTCTTCGCCGCCGGTGTCGGCGGCGCCCAGGCCGAGGCCGTCCGCGCCCCCCAGGCCCAGGGCACCCTGGTCAAGCTGCCGGGGGACGTCGACGAGAAGCTGCTGCCCTCGCTGCTGACCCTGGCCGATGTGTACGGCACCGGTCACCACGCCGCCAAGCAGGCCCGGGTGAAGCCCGGTGACAGCGTCACCGTCATCGGTGACGGCGCGGTCGGTCTGCTCGCGGTGCTGTCCGCCAAGCAGCTCGGCGCCGAACGCATCATCCTCATGGGCCGGCACCAGGCGCGCACCGACCTCGGCATCGCGTTCGGCGCCACCGACGTCGTCGCCGAGCGCGGCGAGGAGGGCATCGCCAAGGTGCGTGACCTGACCGGCGGCCACGGCACCCGCGCGGTCCTGGAGGCCGTCGGCCATATGCCCGCCTACGACATGGCCGTCGGCGCCGTGCGTCCCGGCGGCGTGATCAGCCGGGTCGGCGTGCCCCAGTACGAGGCGGCCCCGGTCGGCTTCACCAGCCTCTTCGGCCCCAACGTCACCCTCACCGGCGGACCCGCCCCCGTGCGCGCCTACATCGACGAGCTTCTGCCCGCCGTCCTGGACGGCAGCGTCGAACCCGGCCGCGTCTTCGACCGCACCCTCACCCTTGAGCAGGTGCCGGACGCCTACCGGGCCATGGACCAGCGCGAGGCCCTCAAGGTCCTCATCACCCCCTGACCCCCACGGGCCCAGACACCGGCAGGAGGCCGGGCGGCCAGGAAGAGGGGAGGCAAGGCGGTCAGGCGGTCAGGCGGTCAGGCCGAGCGTGGGCAGACGGTCAGGGTCGGTGAGGATGTCGAGGCCGGTGATGCGGCCGTCCCGGATGGTGAACGACATGACGGACAACGGCCGCCCCTCGGCGAAGGAGACAACGCCCGGTGTGCCGTTGACCAGCACCAGACGCGCGTCCGCCGCGAAGCGGGCGAAGGCGATCGCCTGGGACGCCACATCGGCCGCCCCGCGCCGCAGGATGCTCGGGACGAGCGTGCCGCCGTCGGAGCGCGCGACCACCTCGGGATCGAGGACGGCGAGGAGCGCTTCGAAGTCGCCACCGCGGGAGGCGGTCAGGAACGCGTTGACGACGTCGCGCTTGCGGGCGAGGTCCGTGTCCGCCGCCGGGGCGGCGCCCTGAACGCGGCGGCGGGCGCGGCTGGCGAGCTGGCGGGTGGAGACCGTGGTCCGGCCGAGGACGGGGGCGATGTCGTCGAAGGGCACGTCGAACATGTCGTGCAGGACGAAGGCGAGCCGCTCGGCCGGGGAGAGGGTCGCCAGCACGATCATGAGCGCGATGCCCACCGAGTCCGCGATCAGGATCTCCTGCTCGGGATCGACGCGGGCCGGCGCGGTGACCACCGGGTCGGGCAGCCGGACCGATCCGTCCTGCTCGGGCAGCGGATCCTCGCGGCGCGAGGTACGCGAGCGCAGCATGTCCAGGCATATCCGCCCGACGACCGTGGTGAGCCAGGCCCCGAGGTTCCGCACCTCGCCCACGTCGGTGCGGCTGAGCTTGAACCAGGCCTCCTGGACGGCGTCCTCCGCCTCGGCGAGCGATCCCAGCATCCGGTAGGCCACCGCGCGCAGCCCCGGCCGCTCCGCCTCGAAGCGGTCGGCCAGAGAAGAGATGTCGCTCACCTGTCATACCCCCGTGTCCGGATCCGTCGGTCCGGTGAAGACGCTAACGGATCACCAGGTAAGCCTCAGAAGAATGCCGTGATCAGCAGCAGTGCCCGGCTGACGCACCCCGCGCCGGTTCCGAGGCGCATGCCGCCCGGACATCGTCGGGCGTCGGGGTGGCCGGGTGGTCGGTGGCCGGCCCGGGATCCGTTGGGCAGGATGCAGGTGTGGCGAAGTCGTGGGCGTGTGAGGCATGTGGGGTGCGGCTTCCGGGGCGCTCGCGGCCCGGGGCGGACGGCAGGCAGCGAGGAGGCCGGCCGGCGCGGTACTGCTCCGACGCCTGCCGCCAGCGCGCGTTCCGGGAGCGGGCGGCCGCAGCGTCGCGTGCTGCCCCACGCGCCGAGCTGCCGGGCCGCGGACTCCCGGTCTCGCTCGACGCATTCGTGGGCCGCGACCGGGAGTTGGCGCGCTTACGGACGCTGCTGCGGTCGTCGCGACTGCTGACGCTGACCGGGCCCGGCGGAGTGGGCAAGACACGGCTGGCGGTCGAGCTCGCGGGCGGTGTGCGCGGCGGACGCGCGGGCCGTGCCCAGTTGGTGGAGCTGGACGGGCTGCACGACGGTGAGCTGCTGCCGCAGACCGTGGCCGCCGCCCTCGGCGTACGGGAGCGGGCCGGCCGGGCGGGGCAGGAGGCGTTGGTCCACGCCTTGGAGAAGCGCAACACCCTGCTCCTCCTCGACAACTGCGAGCATCTGGCCGAGCCCTGCGCAGCGTTGGCCGCGGCACTCCTCGCCCGCTGTCCCGGCCTGCGGATTCTCGCCACCAGCCGAGAGCCGCTGCGGGTGCCCGGCGAGGTGGTCTTCCGCGTCGGCATCTTGTCGCTGCCGCCGGCCCCGGCAGGCGCCGGCGGGGAGCATCACGGGAACCAGGGCGACCATCATGAGGACCAGGGCATCGACCCGCTGCTCCGGTCGGACGCGGTCAGGCTTTTCCTGGAACGTGCCCGTACCTGTGACGCGGGGTTCGACCCAACCCCCGGTGACGTCCGGACCGTGGCCGAGATCTGCCGGCGGCTGGACGGGCTGCCGCTGGCCATCGAACTCGCGGCGGGCCGTACGGCATCGCTCCGGCCGGCCGGGATCCTGCGCGGGCTGGACGATCAGCTGTCGCTCCTGACCGACGGCAGCAGGACAGGGCCGGGGCGCCACCGCCAGCTCGGGGCCACGATCGACTGGAGCCATCGCCTGCTGGATCCGCTGGAAAGGACGGTTTTCCGGCGGCTGTCGGTGCTCGCGGGCGGGTTCGACGCGGAGAGCGCGGCCGCGGTCTGTGCGGATCGCGGTCCGGCCGTCGACCGTGCCGAGGGCGGCGACCGTTCCGGCGACGGGCGGTGCGGCGTACGACGGAGCCAGGTGTTGCCCGTGCTGTGCGCCCTGGAGGCCAAGTCCTTGATCGTGCGGATGCCCGGGGAGGCGCCGGGGACGGCGAGGTTCCGGCAGCTCGCGGCGATCCGGGCGTACGGGATGGACCGGCTCGCCGAGGCCGGGGAGCTGCCGGCCGTCTGGGACCGGGCGATGGACCGGCTGGCCGGGCAGGCGGTCGAGAGCGCCGCCCTGGTGTTCCCCGACGGCGCCGCCCTGCCGCTGGCCCGGGAACAGGAGAACCTCGCGGCAGCCGTGGCCCGCGCCGCCGAGCGGAGCGACCCCCGGCACACCGCGCTCGCCCTCGCGTTGGCCCGGCTCCACTACCAGCAGGAGCAGTTGACGGCCGCCCGTACGCTGCTGGCCGAGGTGCTGGCTCGGACCGCGTACGGCTCCCCGGACCACGGTGCGGCGCTGGCACTGGCCGCCCGCGCGGCCTGTCAGCAGGCCGACCGCTCGGCAGCGCTCACCTTCGCCCGCGAAGCGGTCGCCGTGGCACGCGCCGGCCCACCGCACCCCGGCCGGCTGGCCAACGCCCTGGACGCCCTGGCGGCCGCGCACCTGTGCCGCGGTGCCCACCACGACGCCGTCGCCGTCTTCGTCGAGTGTCTGGCGGTGGTCCGTACGCTGGACCGCCCGCTGGACATCGCCGTGTGCCGGCACCACCTCGCCTGGGCCCTGCTCCAGACGGGCGACACCGCGCAGGCGGCCGCCGTGATGGAGGAGTGCCTCCCCGCCCTGGAATCCGGCGCTCCGCCGGGGCAGGCAGCGGCTGCCCTGCACACCGCGGGCGCGATCCAGATGGCGCAGGGGAACTGGGACGCCGCCGAGAGCAGGTTCGCCGAGGTGCTGGTGAAGGTGCCGGACGGGGAGAGCCTGCATGCGCTCTATCCGGTGGAGGGCCTGGCCATCGTGGCGGCCGAACGCGGCGCTCCCGAACGGGCGTTACGGCTCTACGCCGCGGCCGACGCGGCGCGGCGACGCACCGACACCGAACCGGAAGCGAGCTGGCGTAGAAAGGTGGAGTCGGCCGCAGCCCGGGCCAGACAGCGGCTCCACCCTGCACGGGCCGACGCGGCGATCACCGCCGGCCGCCGCCTGCGCGGGGAACGGTTGCTGTCCTACGCCGTACCCGGCAACGCAGCAGCCGACTGCTTGACGCACCATGCTGAGCACACCGACATCGCGCGCCGGACCTCGACCGAAGCAAGCAACTTGGCGCCCCAACTACCGCTCACCGCACGCGAACTGACGGTCTCCCAGCTCGTCGCCCAGGGAATGACCAACCAGCAGATCGCCACGCAACTGGGCGTGTCCAAGAGCACGGTCGCCAGTCATCTCGACCGGGTGCGGGACAAGCTGGGTGTCCGCTCCCGTACGCAGATCGCCGTCCGGGTCACCGGACGGGCGGATGGGCCCGGCTCCGGGGACGAGCCTGCGTAGCTCCGGCCAGGATCCGCCGGACAAGCTCTCGGCTCCCCGTGGGGTTTCGTCACGCCCGTAACTGGCCGGTCATTCGACGGATGTGCGCGGTCGACCTGACCACGGAGGCTGGCCTGAGCCGGGGGAGCAGCTCATCTTCCCCGGTGCTCTCCCCGACACCACCCTCCCGCAAAGGAGACGCGATGCGGTACGCCGACGAGACCGGCCCGGACGGTGCTGCACCAGGAAAACAGCGCAGTTCGCGCAGGTCCTTCATCAGGTCGACCTCCGTCGGAGTGACGGCAGTGGCGCTCGGTGCGAGCGTGACTGCCGCTGCCGGCCCGCCGGCCCAAGCAGCAGAGGAGGCAGCCCCGGGAGCCCGGCGCGGCAGCCGTCCGCTCGCCGTCACCCCGGCCTGCTCGGGCCACGAAACACCGGCATCCATCGAGGGCCCGCTGTTCAAGCCCAACTCCCCCGAGCGCAGCGATCTGATCACGCCGGCGATCCAGGGCGTACGGCTCGACCTCAGCGGCGTCGTGTACGACACGTCCTGCAAGCCCCTGCCCGAAACGCTCATCGAGTTCTGGCAGTGCGACCAGAACGGTGACTACGACACCTCGGGCTTCTCCCTGCGCGGCCACCAGTACACCGACAGCAGGGGTGCCTACCGACTCCGCACCATCATCCCCCGTGACTACTGGGGCCGTTGGGGCCAACGGGCCCCCCACATCCACACCCAGCTCCAGGCCTCCGGCGGCCCGGTGCTCATCACCCAGCTGTACTTCCCCGACAACACCCAGGCGTACGGCAGGGACTTCGCCGCGCTCAACGCCGCCGACCGACTCCTCAACCGCGCCTGCACGATCAGCCTCACCGGCCCGGAGGACGGCCGCTACACGGGTGCCTTCGACTTCGTCATCACGACAACGGTCTAGGCACCGTCCACCCACCCCCCCATCCGGACAAGGAATGCGTATGCCCTCGCACAGCCCCTCCGCCCGGCGGCGATCCGTCCGGGTCTCCCTGCTGGCCGCCCTCGCCACCACGGTCGTCACCGGGAGCCTGGTCCTGGCCGGCCAGAGCGGTGATCCGACCACTCCGGCCGCGGCCACCGCTCCCGCGGCGTCCCCCGCCGCCCCGCACACCGGGCAGTGGCAGGCAACCCCGGTGCCCGTCAAGAAGGGCGATCTGACCGCCGTCGCCGCACTGAGCGATCAGCAGGCCTGGGCCGTCGGCTACCGGCTCAAGAGCGCCACCTCGGTGGAGGCGATCGCCCTGCGCTGGGACGGGACCTCGTGGACCCAGGAATCCACCCTCCCCGACAACAGCTTCCCGCAGGCGCTCGCCGTCCGCTCGGCCACCGACATCTGGGCGGTGGGCAGCGCCTCGGCCCATTGGGACGGCACCAAGTGGACCGCGTACCAGCTGGCCAACGACCCCTCCGGCCATGTCGTCCCGGACGCCGTGACCACCACCTCCGACGGGAAGGTGTGGACGGTGGGCCGGGCCATGGGCCGGTCGATCAAGGACGGCGTCCCGGCCATCCAGTCCTGGGACGGCAAGGCCTGGCACCGGCAGCCGCTGCCCGATGTCGGCAAGGGCGAACTCAGCGCCGTCACGGCGGTCGCGCCCGACGACATCTGGGCCGCGGGAGCCGCCTACGCCACCGATGACAAGTCCCCACAGTCGGCGCTGCTGCTGCACTTCGACGGCAGCAGTTGGCGGCGCGTCGCCGCACCCGGCCCGCAATCCACCCACAACTGGCTCGGTGCGATCACTGCCCTCTCGGCGGACGACATCTGGGCGGTGGGCGGGAGCACCACCGGCAGCACGGAGCGGCCGCTCGCGGTGCACTGGAACGGCAGCACCTGGACCACGGCCACCACACCGGACGTGGCCGACGGCCGGCTCCGCGCCGTAGGCAAAACCGGCACCGGCGAGCTGTGGGCCCTCGGCGGCAAGGGGGCAGCCCCCGTTGCCCTGCGCTGGAACGACCAGCGCGACCAGTGGGAGAAGACCACCGCCCCGGACCTCGTCATCCGCAGCTCCACCACCGTGCCCCACAGCGCCGGCCTGTGGGCCACCGGAATCTCCCGCCACGGCGACCTCATTCCGACGATCACCCGCCTCGAGAACTGATCGCGGTCAGCAGGCACAGAAGCGGGTTTCTCCCTGCCCGAGGAAGCCCCTCAGGAAGGCTTCGGCCGAAGGGGAGAAGTGATGTGACGCAACTTCGCTCACAGCAAACCCGGCCCTGGCCGCCCGCGAAGCGGTCGTCTCGGTCAGCCTGCGCTGCGCCGGCCAGGGCTGCCTGCAACGCTCCCTCGCCACCGCCCTGCTCTGCCGCTTGCGCGGTGCCTGGCCGACCTGGTGCACCGGTGCGTACCCATCCCTTCGCCGCCCATGCCTGGGCCGAGGCCGAAGGCCCTCCCGTAGGGGTGCCCCACCCCAAGGGTCACTTCAAACCGCTGATCGCCGTCCCACCCCTCTCGCCGGCAGGGGAGTAGCTGAGCACAGACAGCGAGGCCGCGCCCGCCTCACCGGGGCCGATGCGCGTTGAGCCGGGCGGCCTGGCGCGTCAGGTGGTTGCGCTCGGCGAGGTTGGGTGCCTGGTGGGCCGCCTCGGCGTACAGCCGGGCCGCCGTCGTCAGGTCGCCGGCACGCTCGTGGAGGTACGCCGCCACCGCGGTGTGACGGGGCAGTGAGCCGTCCAGCTCCGCGAGCGCCGCCAGACCGGCGTGTGGTCCGTCGGCCTCGCCGACGGCGACCGCACGGTTGAGCCGGACGACCGGGCTGTCGGTCAGGCGCGTGAGCTCGTCGTACCACTCGACGATCTGCACCCAGTCGGTCTCCTCGGCGGTGGGCGCGTCGGCATGGAGGGCGGCGATGGCGGCCTGGGCCTGGAACTCGCCCAGCCGGTCGCGGGCGAGGGCCGCCTGCAGGATCGCGATGCCCTCGGCGATCGACTGCGTGTCCCACCGGCCGCGGTCCTGCTCGGCGAGCGGCACCAGGCTGCCGTCCGGCGCGGTCCGGGCGGCGCGGCGGGCGTGGTGGAGCAGCATGAGGGCGAGCAGCCCCGCCACCTCGGGGTGGTCGACCTGCGCCGCGAGCTGCCGGGTGAGTCGGATGGCCTCGGCGGCGAGGTCGACGTCGCCGGAGTAGCCCTCGTTGAAGACCAGGTAGAGGACGCGCAGCACGGTGGCGACATCGCCGGGCTGGTCGAGCCGCACGCCGGCCACGGTGCGCTTGGCCCGGCTGATGCGCTGCGCCATGGTCGCCTCGGGCACCAGGTAGGCCTGGGCGATCTGGCGGGTGGTGAGCCCGCCGACGGCACGCAGCGTGAGCGCGACCGCGGACGACGGCGTCAGTGACGGGTGGGCGCACAGGAAGTAGAGCTGGAGCGTGTCGTCCACGGAGGGTGTGGGGCCGGGCGGCGGTTCCTCGTCCACCAGGTCCTCACGCCGGCGGCGGGCGGCGTCCGAGCGGGCCTGGTCGAGGAACTTCCGCCAGGCCACGGTGACCAGCCAACCCTTCGGGTCTTGAATGGGGTCTCCCCTGTTCGAGCGAAGCCGAGAGCTTGGGGAAGGGGCGGCCGGCCAGACGCGGACCGCCTCGACCAGCGCTTCCTGCACGGCGTCCTCGGCCGCCGCGAAGTCGGCTCCGCGGCGGACGAGGATGGCGAGCACGCTCGGTGTGAGGCTCCGGAGCAGGGCCTCGTTCATCGGAGCCACCTAAAAGGCACGTGGGGTGTCTGGGGCACCTGAGAGGTCACTCCGTGATGGTGGGCGGGGCGGCCAGGAACGGGCGCACCTCAAGCCACTCGTGGATCGGCTTCCCGCCCGCCCCGGGGGCGGCCGACAGCTCCCCGGCCAGCTCGACGGCGCGCTCATGGCTGTCGACGTCGATCACCATCCAGCCGGCGATGAGGTCCTTGGTCTCGGCGAACGGGCCGTCGGTGACCGGCGGGCGCCCCGCACCGTCGTACCGGACCCACGACCCCTCGGGGGCGAGCGCCTGACCGTCGACGAACTCGCCGGTCTTCTCGAGCCGGGCCGCGAAGTCCTGCATGTACTGCACGTGCGCCGAGACCTCCTCGGGCGTCCACTGATCCATGGGCACGTCGTTGACCGGAGCCGGAGCGCCGCGGTAGTGCTTGAGCAGCAAGTACTTGGCCATGGTGATTCTCCTCGGTGCTGGTGCGACCCATTGTGGTCGCGTTCACCTCGGGGACGGAGCCGGTCCCGGGATCTCGACATCGCCGTCCAAAAAATTTTTGACCCTTGTGGACGAGCCCGGAGGGAACGTCTCGCGGTGCCCGGCTCCCGGGACGCGGGCAGGGGTGGCACGGAACGGGACCAAGTTCTCTCGCCTCCGATGTCACAGACTGCCGGGCCGTCTTGTCTTGAGTAGCGAAGGCAGATGCTCACGACAGGATGGTGATGGTCATGCGGGTGTTCGTGGCAGGCGGGACCGGGGCACTGGGGCGGCGGCTGGTACCGCAACTCCTGGCCCATGGCCACCAGGTGACGGCCACGACCACGAGTGCGGCCAAGCTGGGCCGGCTGGCGCAGCTGGGCGCGGACGGCGTGGTGATGGACGGGTTGGACGCGGCGTCGGTGGGCGAGGCGGTCGCCAAGGCCCGGCCGGAGGTGCTCGTGCACCAGATGACCGCGATCTCCGTGACCCACGCCGGCAAGCCCGACATCAAGCATCCGGACCGTTGGTTCGCCACCACCAACCGGCTGCGCACCGAGGGGACGGACCATCTGCTTGCGGCGGCCGAGGCGACCGGTGTGTCTCATGTCGTCGCCCAGGGTTACGCCTCGTGGAACGGCATCCGCGAGGGCGGATGGGTGAAGACCGAACAGGACCCGCTGGACCTGCTTGAGGGCACGGCGGCGCACATGGGGTTGAAGGCGTTGGGTCGCGTCGAGGACGTGGTCCTCCGGGCCGGCGGCGCGGTGATGCGCTACGGCGCGTTCTACGGGCCGGGAGCCATCGACGATCAGGTCGAGCTGGTCCGCAAGCGGCAGTATCCGCTGGTGGGGCGGGGTACCGGCTACAGCTCGTGGGTGCATCTCGATGATGCGGCGAGCGCCACCGTCCTGGCCGTGGAGCACAAGGCGACGGGCGTGTTCAACATCGTCGACGACGAACCGGCTCCGGCGAGCGAGTGGCTGCCCCACCTGGCGGTGTGCGCGGGAGCGAAGCGGCCGAGGCGCGTCCCGGTGTGGCTGGCCCGGCTGCTGGCCGGGGACCAGGCGGTGGTGATGATGACCGAGGGGCGCGGTTTCTCCAACGCCAAGGCCAAGCGGGAGCTCGGCTGGCAGCTTCGCCATCCGTCATGGCGCCAGGGCTTCAAGGAGGAACTGGCGTGACCGGAAGCATGGCGAAGGCCGAGGAGTTCGAGGAGTTGCGACCACTGCTGTTCTCGATCGCCTACCGGATCCTGGGCAGCGTGACCGAGGCGGAGGACGCTGTTCAGGAGACCTGGCTGCGCTACGAGACGTCCCCGACATCCCCCGTTTCGGCCAAGGCGTTCCTGTCCGCCGTGGTCACCCGCATTTCGATCAACGTGTTGCACTCGGCCCGCGTCCGGCGCGAAGAATACGTCGGGCCGTGGTTCCCCGAGCCGCTGCTCACCGACCCCTACCAGGACCCCGAGCGCTCGGCGGAACTGGCCGACTCGGTGTCGATGGCGGCCCTGCTCCTGTTGGAGCGGCTCACCCCGCTGGAGCGCGCGGTGTTCGTGCTGCGGGAGGTGTTCGAGTTCGGCTTCCCGGACATTGCCTCGGCGGTGGGCCGCTCCCAGGCCGCGTGCCGCCAGCTGGTGGTACGGGCCCGCCGCCACATGCACGCCGGCCGGCCCCGGTTCGAGGCCGACCGGCGCGAGCGCGAGGAACTCGCGGTGCGGTTCTTCGACGCCTTCACCGAAGGGGACATCGACGGGGTACGCGAACTGCTCTCCGCCGATGTGCAGATGGTCGCGGACAGCGGCGGCAAGGCCCCGCAGTGGGCCGGCGGCTTCTTCGGCGCCGACCAGGTGTCCCGGGTGCTCGCCGCCCTCCTCGCGCCGTTCGTCCACATCGGCGGCGCCGTGGAGCCCCACCAGGTGAACGGCCAGCCGGGCGCGATCTTCCGCGACCGCGACGGCAAGGTCATCCACACCTGGACGCTCGACATCCTCGACGGGCAGATCCAGACGATCCGCACGGTGAGCAACCCCGACAAGCTCGGGCATGTGGGCCCCGTAGCGGATGCCTGGGCGGTCCTGCGCGAAGCGCAGCAGGCCCGCCGGGACGCGGACTGACCGACAACACTCAGAACACGGGAATCGGACATGATCAGGATCGGCATCATCATCGGCAGCACCCGCCCGGGCCGCAACGGCGACCGGGTGGCCCAATGGGTACGGGACCTGGCAGCCGAACATGCGGGCGCCGCAGCAGACTTCGAGGTCGTCGACCTGAACGACTACGCGTTGCCGCTGCTGGACGAAGCCGTCCCGGCGGCCAAGGCGCCCGGCCGGCAGCCGCACACCCGGCGCTGGGCCGAGCGGATCGGCTCGTACGACGCCTATGTCGTCGTCACCCCCGAGTGCAACACCGCCCCGCCCGCCGCGCTGACCAACGCCATCGATTATCTCTACGCGGAGTGGGGCGGCAAGCCGGTCGCTTACGTGGGATACGGCGTCTTCGGCGCGGTCATGGCGGTGCAGAAACTGCGTGCCCAGGCGGGCGTGCTGCGGATGGCCGACATCGGGTCCCAGGTGGCGCTGTCGCTGCGCGAGGATTTCGTGGACTTCGCCGACTTCCGGCCAAGGCAGTTGCACACGGCGGAGCTTCACCGGCTGGTCGACGAGCTGCTGGCGTGGGCGCGGGCACTGGCCCCGCTCCGCACGGTTCCCCGGACGGCCTAGCGATCAGGAAGCAGCAGTTGCCATGCACATCACGATCTTCGGGGCCAATGGTCCCACCGGCCGCCGGCTCACCGGCCAGGCACTCGCCGCCGGACATCGGGTCACCGCAGTCGCCCGGCAGCCGCACGCGTTCCCGCTGCAGCACGACCGGCTCGACACAGTCGGTGCCGATGTGCTCGATCCGGTGGCCGTCGACGCCGTCGTGGCGGAGCGGGATGCGGTGCTCTCCACACTCGGCGTCCCCGCCGGAAAGGAGCCCATCAGCACCTACTCGCGCGGAGTGGCCAATATCATCGCCGCGATGACCCGGCATCAGGTACGTCGGCTCACCGTGGTCAGCTCAAGCGGCGTCGATCCGCACCCGTACTCCGACGGCGGACTGCTGTTCAACCGGGTACTTCTGCCCTACGTGACGCGGGTGCTGGGCAAAACGCTGTACGACGACATGCGGCGGATGGAAGCGCTGGTCCGGGCCAGCGATCTGGACTGGACGATCGTGCGCCCGAGCGGTCTGTTCCACCTGTCGTCGGTCACCGACTACACCCTTCTCGAGAGCCACGCCGACGGCAGGTTCACCGCCCGTGTGGACCTGGCCGCCAGCATGCTGGCCCTGCTGGCCAACGACCGGATCTGCGCACCACCGTCAGCGTCATCACCACGGTCGACAACCCCACGCTGCTCCACTGGATTCGCCACGAAGCACTCTCCAAGAGCTGAGCGGATGCGTGCTGTTGGGTTCGCAGTCGCTATCGCTGCCGCTGCCTTTGCCTCGGGTGCGTAGCTGTGGGAATACGGGGCTCGAGAACTGGTGCCCATCTTCGCCCCGTCCGGGGCGAGTTAGCACCTGATCCACATCTTCTGCCTTAAGCGATGACATGCGCAGGCCGTCGGTATATGGTTCGGCCACTGTCACTCAGGGTGTTGCTCTGGCCAACGGTTAATTCGGTGGCCGAACGCTGTCGTGCCCGGGGTGCAGTGCCCTACCCCCCTCATAGCTCTGCCCGCGTGCACCGGCCCCGGTCGTACCTGACCGGGGCCGTGCGCGCCGCAGAAAGGCATGCTCATGTCCCGAATAAGGGTCACCAGACCCGCCGCTCTGACCGCGCTGGCAGGCGTAGGAGCCTGTCTGGCAGTCGTCGTCGTGCCGTCCGCCTTCGCGGGCACGACCACCCCGGCCGGCAGCAGCTGCACCATCCGCCCCGCGGCGAAAAGCTCCGAGGCACCGCTCAGTTGTCTGGGCGTCACCGCTTCTCTCGACCACCTGCCTGCTGTCGGCGAGCAGGCCACCCTCACCGTGAACGTCCAGGCACAGGCCCAGGTCAAGCACGCCGGACTGGCCCTCCAACTGCCGCCCTCGATCCGGATGACCGGCGCGGAATCCGGCTTCGCCGCACCCACGACGGACACCTTCGGCCAGCGCACCAGCCAGACGCTCGCCCTCACCCCCGGCGCCCATGCCCTCAAGCTCAAGGTCAAGGCGGTCGCCGCCGGTCCCGCCCAGATCCAGGCGGACATCAGCGACATCGACCGTCCCGACCCGCGTCGCGCCGGGCACGACTCGTTGGAACTCACCATCGGGACGGCCAAGGGCTCCTCCGACAAGGGCGTCTCGGTCACCAAGGCCGATGCGGCCCCGTCCCACGCCCGTGGGCCCCGGGCCCGCAAGCCACGCCCGGTCGCGCCCAAGGGTCTTGCTCCTGCCCCTGTCTCCGGCCGTGCCTCGGCTGCCAAGGCCCCGGCCTCCCCGCGCGCCGCCGCCGCGGCCGCCGCCAGCGCCCAGGTCTGCGTCAGCGGCACCTTCCGCAACCGCTTCCAGTCCGCCGAGGGCGGCAGTTGGAACGGCAAGGCCAACCGGGACGAGCCGGTCAGCAACGTCAACATCACCCTGTGGGGCAAGCCGACCGCCAACAGCGGTACGCAGCGGCTCGCCACGGGAATGACCGGCAACGGCGACGGCAGGTTCAACCTCTGCTACACCCCGAGCACCTCCGTCACCTCCCAGGCCTGGGTGGAGTTCCGGACACAGGCCGGCCGCATGTGGTCGGTGGTCGACGGCAACGGCCGCCTCTACTCCACGGCCACGTACTCGCTGAACAACATCTCGGGCAGCACCAGCCTGGGCAACGTGTACGCCAACAACGGACAGAGCCGTGCCTGGCACGCCCTCGACACCCTCAACAAGCTGTGGTGGAACCGCGGTGCCACGACCAACTGCTGGACAAGCAGCCAGCAGGACGGCCACTGCACCCCGATCACCGTCCAGTGGTACCCCGGCTCCACCGACGGCACGTACTGGACCACCAACGAAGACAAGATCCACCTTGCGGACAACGACCCCGACTCCGAGCACACCACCATCCACGAGGCGGGCCACGCCCTGATGGGCAAGCTCTACAAGAACTGGTGGCCGAACGTCAGCAACTGCTCGCCGCATTACGTCAATCGCACCTCCTCCACCAGCTGCGGCTGGACCGAGGGCTTCGCCAACGCGGTGGCGTTCCACACCTTCAACGACACCACGTACTACTGGGGCAACGGCAGCTCCATGAACCTCGCCAATGACCGTTCCACGAACGGCATCGACCCGGGCGACGCCTGCGAGGCCCGCGTTGCCACCTCGCTGGTCGACCTGTGGTCCCAGGTCGACGGCGGCTGGACGAAGAGCAACACCATGATGTCCCGCACCTGGCAGTCCAGCTTCCGCGAGTACTTCGTCAACGACCGGCCCGACTACGGCCTGGACAGCGGCTCGACGGCCCGGAACATCCTCTACCGCCACACCATCCAGTACTGATCCTGACTGTTGTCAGCTGGATGGGTCGATGGACCCATGAACCCATGGACCGGGCCGAACAGTCGGCCCGGTCCATGGTCGTGTTTCCACGAAGTGCCCCATGTACGGGGGAGAGGGACGGTCCAGGCCCAGACACTTCGCGCTTCCCCGCATCGACCTGGCGTACCGTGCCCCCTTCCGCCGTACGGCGGAGGCGCACCGGCCTGTGGTGCGATGTGGTGGTACGGGCGCGGGCGGCACGGTGGTGAGCGGCCGGGAATCCCCGGCCGGCGGACCCGATGAGGGGCCGCCCGACGCCACTTCCGTTGGAGGAAGCCATGCTCCACACCCGCGCCCGCATGCGCCGCCCATTCCTCGTCGCCGCCACGGCCCTCATCGTCGGCGCGGCGACCGCACTGACGCTGGGCACCTCGGGCGCCGCCACCGCGGTCGAAGCCGCCGCCGGAGGCCCCGCCATGACCGGGCACCACGCCGCGCGGCACATCGTCGACGAACCACTGCTCAAGGGGTCGGCCAAGCTCAAGCGCCAGCCGGGCGACAACGTCCACTTCACCATTGACGCCCATGGATTCGCCGACAAGGCACGCGGCACCTTCTACGTGAGCCACCACGTCGGCAAGCAGTGGGGCGGCTACTTCAAGGGGCGCATCGACTGCCTGCTGACCGGCGGCCCGGTCGCCGTCGCCACCGGCATCGTGTCCGAGTCGCACTTCCGGGGCGCACCGGGCATGCCGGAAATCGGCGACCTCAAGGGCAAGCGATTCGGCTTCACCGTGCTGGACGACGGCAAGAAGGACCGGCTTGGCTACAGCTGGGCCGTGGACGGCCTGCCGAAGAACAGCGTCGGCAAGTGCCTGGGCTCCGCCCCCTTCGAGACCCTGGAGAAGGGGAACTACACGGTCCACCATTGGATGCCGCCGCGCGAGCCCGCCAAGCACTGAAGGTGACGTGCAGCCCGGCCATTGACGCTACGCCGGCCTGGCCGGGCCTGCCGCCATGCCACCGGAACGGCCTTCAGCGCACGAAAGAGATTTCCGGGAAACGGCGCGAGGGGCCGTCGAGCAGGTCGCTGTGCTGGTGGCGCAGGTGCTTGTCGAAGAAGGCGGCGACGTAGGTGCGTTGGACCTCGATGGAGCGGTTGGGGTCGATCGTACCGAGTGCCTGCTGCATTACTTCCGGGGTGATCCCGAACGCGCCCGGCGCCTGGGGGAACAGGACCTGGTTGTCGACGAAGGAGTTGTGCCCGGAGCCGCGCAGCTTCAGATCGAGCCGCTCTCCGTGCAGGTTTTCCCAGAGCCTCGCCCAGCTCCCGTCGGTGTTGCGGTTGTGGTGCTCGGAACTGAACAGCATGTAGGGGCGGTCGAGCCGCTGGTGTTCCGACCGGCCGAAGAGCTGGCCGTCCAGGTTTACGCCGGCGTCGATCCTGGAGTCCGCCTGCATGGCAGCGGCCACTGATCCGCCGCCGAGGGAAGCGCCGAACATCCCGATGTGCTTCGTGCTCACGGCCTGGGTGAGCCCGTGGGGGAGCGGCTTGTGTTCCACGTCCGGGTTGTGGCCGCGGGCGATCTCGGCCAGCTGGTTGATGACGAAGTGGGTGTCCGCCGCCCGGACGTCGATCAAGTCGCGCGATTTGGTGCCTGGCGGCAGCATGCTCACCTCATGTCGCCCGCCGGGGAACACCACATCGCCGGTGTCGTGGGTGTGGTCGATGGTGACGACCAAGTAGCCGCGGCTGGCCAGGTCCTGAACCAGTGCCGTGCCCGTCGCGCGGTTCCCACGCCCGCCGGGCGAGTACAGCAGCACCGGCAGCTTGCCGAGTTTGCGGTCGACCGGGGCGCCGGTGTGCCCGGCAGTGGTGGGCAGGGTCACCCCACCCGGCAGCACCTGCTGGCTGTTGGGGAGGAGTGCGGCGGGATAGCGGGAGGTGTGTGTGGCCGGGTACCACAGCGAGACCATCAGCTCGCGCTGCTGTGCGGGCACCCACGGATCCATGCGTTTCGTGTCGCGCAGGTGGAGGTCGACCGTCCCGACGCGATGACGACCGGTCGGGGCGGGGAGGGTCAGCTGGCCCGGAGCCGGCGCCACCTTCAAGGACGCCGCCCGACGCGGGTGTTGCGCCACGTCGCCCAAGTTCACCGCGTGGCCCGGGGCTTGCGCCGCGTCGTCCAAGGCCACGAGCTGGCCCGGGGATTGACCCGCGTCGTCCAGGGCCGTCGCCGTGGTCGTGGCTGCACTGGTGGTCCTCTCCGCGGCGGTGGCCGGTGCCACCGCGGCGCCCAGGGCGAGGGTCAGCAGTCCTGTGGTGCCGGCGACCCGGGTGCGCAACCGGCTGTGGCGCCTTCGTGCGTGCTTCATGGGCGGCCCCCTCCATGGTGGTGATCGACATGTGATCAGCGATCGGCTGGCGGTCATCGTATAGGCAGTTTTGCCATGGCCGTGCCAACCCACCGGATAGGGCGGCAAGTTATCCCCATGGTGGTTGGTGAGATGGGCGTTGCTGACGCGTCCAGAAATGCACGGTGGCGGCTTCGAGCCCCGTCCGTTGCCGGCCTCTGCGACCCGCCTTTTCGCGCGGGCTCGTCTGCGTGGGTAGCGCTCTCTCGGTGCCCGGGAAGTTGCCCTGAGGCGAGCGGCGCCGAGTGCTGATACGGGACGCGCAAGGGAGGAAAGCCCTGGTGTGACCCGGTGGAAGTCGCCAGTTCCCGGCAACTCGGCACCCCCGTGGGCCCATCGCAGCAGCAAAGGTCCGAGCCGGCAGAGGGGCGGCGAGAGCGGCTGTTCCGTCGCCTCGGCGCGGGGGCTTCCGGTGCGTCTTCCCCGGTCAGGCGGCCTCTTCCGGAAGGGCTGATTCACGCCATCGTCGGATGGCGGCCCTTGGGCCCGGAATTGCGACTGCGTTGCCCGCCGTTTTCACTGAGCGTTTTTGTTACGCGTCAGTTCGTGATCGCTGGCCCTCGCCGACCGCCCGCCGTGGGCTCACGGATTCCCCGAGAAGGGGCGGTTTCAGGGATGGTCGGCCATGGATGCGCGACTGTGTGTGACGCGGCGAATGCGGACGGAAAGGTATCGACAATTACCCGGACCGCAGCGGGCGTTGGAAATTGCGCCGCGCCGGGACGAGATCCGAGAGGCATAAGCTACCTTTCCTTACGGTGAGTTGAGCGCAGTTCCGCTGGGCCGGTATACAAGGGCCCAGCACGAAAGGCTTGTGCTTATCCCGTGCTCCCCGTATTGATATTGGGCGAGTTGCCGTACGGCCATCCCCCACGTTCCGAGAGGACGCTGTTCTGCACGCTGTTGCCCGCGCGCCCCGTCCGCACCGCACCCGACGCCGCGCCGACATGCCTCTGCTCGGAGGCGTTCGCCCACCGATCGCCGCATTGCTCTGCGCCCTGCTGGCAGTTGCCGCGTTCACCGCACTCGGTCTCGGTACCGTTCACGAACAGGATGTTCCGCAGGCCTTACGCGACGCCGAACGCCGGATCGCCGAGGATGCCGCCGACTCGGTCGGGACCGCCATCGACACAAGAGCCGCGGCAGTGCGCCACGCTGCGGCGTCCGACGCGCCCGCCGGCAGCCGCACTCCGGCGGCACTGCTGCGGTCCCTTCTCCCGACCGGGCACCCTGCGGGAGGCGGTGTGCTGCTCGACCCGCACACCGGCAGACCGCTGGCGACCAGCGGCGAAACGGTGCCGCTGACCGGCGTGGATGTGCCGGCGCTGATGCGCTCCGGTTCCGCGAAAATCGCCCCCCGACTGGTCCTTTCGAGCCGCGGCGAACCGCGGCTGTTGCTCTTCGCCCGGGTGGCCGCCCCTGCCCCCGGCGCCAAGCAGGACGAGAACAACGACCAGACAGGTGACCAGACCGGTGACCTGAGAGCGGATCGGAACGACGAGGAGAACGAACTCCTCCTCGTCGTCTCGGAAAAGCTCGCTGCGCCGGCGGTGTACGGAGTGGGGCGCACCGGTCAACTGGTGGACCGGGACGGAAAGGTGCTCGCCACCGCCGTCACCCCCGGAACGGCGCCGGCGATCCGAACCGACCACCGTGCTCTGCCGGCCGCCGCGACGAATGCCGCGACCGCCGCGAACGCCGGTCCCCACACCGGCGACGTCTCGGGCAGCGTGGTCGGTGACGGTCACGACGGGCTGCGCGGGGTCACGGGATGGGCATCGGTCGCCGCGGCGGACGGCAAGGGGGACACCTCCGGCCTGGGGCTGACCGTCCTCACGCTCAGGGAGGTGCCCCCGGCGAAGGAGGGAGCCGACCACACGTGGTTCGCCCTCGTCGCCGCGGGTGGGCTGGTGCTGATCGCCGTGCTGGTCACCCTGGTGCTGTGGGGCGGTATGCAGCGTGCGCTGCTGCGGCTGCACCTGTCCGCTGCCCGACTGGCCCGGGCGGCCGGTCACATACCCATGGCCGGCGAGGAGTTGGCGCGGCCGGTGCCGGTCGTCGCGTTCGGCGAGCTCGGCAGGGTCGGCCGGGCACTGGAGTCGATACGTCGCCAACTGCTCGGCGAGACGGGACCGAAACCCGTGCGGCCGGTGCGCCACCGCCCCGGTGTCCGGGCCCTGGTCCTCGTCTGCGCGCTCGTGATCGCCGCGTGGGGGATGCCGCTGCTGTTCCTGCTCAACCGCGTACCGGTGGCCGAGGCCGTACCGCAGGCCACCGTCGCCGACCAGCAGGCACGCACCGAGGCCGCCGCCGACCGGGTGCGGCGGTCCCTCGGCCGTAGCTGCACCGACCTCGCGGCGGCGGCGTCAGCGCTCTCGGGTGCGCCCCGCGAGCGGGCGACGGAGGTGCTGCGGCGCGCACACGCCGACCACCCCACGTTCCGGTCGCTGTACGTCGTGGACCGCACCGGAGCCATCGTGCTCCGGGTGGGCAAGCAGCCCCTGCGTACCCTCGACCACGCACCGTCCGGCGAGGGAATCGCCCAGGTCAACACGTCGGGCCCGATCCCCGCGATCGCCGCCTACGCCCAGGTCCCGGCGGCCCGGAAGGCCAAGGACGCCCAGGGGGCCAGGGACACCAAGGACACCGGGGACGCCGCTCCGGCGGTCGTCGTCGCCGAGATCGGCGTGAACGCGTTGAACTCCCTGGTCGCCCGCGACGGGCTCGGCAGTGTGTGGCTGACCGATGAGCGCCACCGGGTGCTCGCGGCGAGCGTCGGCTTTCAGGCCTTCCAGGCTCTTCCCCACCGGGGCCTCACCCGACTGGTGGCCAGGACCGAGGCGGCACCCGGCAGCACCGGCACCCCGGCAGCGGCCGTACTGCGCGCGGGGGCGGCCCCGGGCGACGGTCCGTCGGTGGCGGCCGCCGCGCCACTGGCACAGAAGGGGCCGATCGCCGGACTCGGCTGGCGGGTGGTCTCCGCCGAGCCCGCCGCAGCGCTCAAACTGGCGGCGTTCCAGCTGCAGGCGCGCACCATGCTGGCCGGTCTGCTCGCGCTGTCCGTGGGGATCGCATGCCTGGGCTGGCTGCACATCGTGGTGGTCAGGCCGCTGCGCGCCGTCACCAGATGCGCGGAGCAACTGGCCGGCGGCGACCGTCGCACCGTGCTGTACCCGGTCCACCACGACGAGTGCGGCTCGGTCACCCGCAGCCTGGAACTGCTCAGGCAGGCGCTGGTGGACCGGGACCGGGGCGGCGGAAGTGCATATGTGGCCACTGTCCCTGCCCCATCATTCCAGCGCGGCGGCCCGCCGCAGCAGTGAAGGATCAACTGACGTGCTTTTCCTCTATGTTGTGCTGCTGTTGAGCTGTGCCGTGCTGCTGGTCGCCGGCGTGCTGGAGCAGCGGCGTCACTACGCCGCGCTGGCGCAAGTACCCACTCGGGTGCTGGTCAACGGCATCCGCGGCAAGAGCTCGATCACCCGGCTGTGCGCGGGCGCGCTGCGCGGCGGCGGACTGGTCACCGTGGCCAAGACCACGGGCACCGCTGCCCGGTTCATCCACCCGGATGCCACCGAGGAGCCGGTGTACCGCAAGTTGGGCATCGCCAACGTCGTCGAGCAGATCGGCATCGTCCGGCGCGCGGCGGCCTACCGGCCGGACGCTCTGGTGATCGAGTGCATGGCGGTGATGCCCGCACTTCAGGAGATCAACCAGGAGAAGCTGATCCGTTCCACCATCGGCGTGCTGTGCAACGTGCGTGAGGACCACCTCGCCGAAATGGGCCCGACATTGGACGATGTGGCGCGTTCCCTGTCCCGGTCGATGCCGGTCGGAGGGGTCTGTGTCACGGCCGAGCAGGAGCGGCTGCACATCCTCCAGGAGGAGGCGGACAAACGGAGCTGCCGCCTGATCGTGGTGGATCCGGAGTCGGTCACGGATGAGGAGCTGCGCGGGTTCAGTTGGTTCACGTTCAAGGAGAACGTCGCCATCGCGCTCGCCGTGGCCCAACTGCTCGGCGTGGACCGGGCCACCGCACTGCGCGGTATGTGGGACGCGCCGCCGGACCCCGGTGTGCTCTCCGTCGAGCGCTACCGCACACCGGACGGCAAACGGCTGCGCTTCGCCAATGTCTTCGCCGCCAACGATCCCGCCTCGACCTTGATGAACGTCCGTCAGCTGGAGGCACTCGGCGCGATCCGCCGCCCGCTGAACGTGGTCATCAACTGCCGGCCGGACCGGATCGAACGCAATGGGCAGATGGGAGCGATCATTCCCGAACTGGACCCGGAGACGGTCCTGCTCATCGGGCATCCGACCAAGAGCGCCCGCGACGGCATCCCGCCGGGCCGGTCGTCGGGGCGCGTGGTGGACCTCGGCGGCGACCGGCGCGACGCACAGGAACTGACCCGCGCCATCCTCGCCGAACTGGGCCCGGATTCCTCGCTGGTGGCCATCGGCAACATCCATGGCCAGGGCGAACTGTTCCTGGAGCACCTCGGCAAGCTGCCCGCTGACGACGCCGACGAGCCGCTTCCGGTCGCGCCCCCGCCCGAGCCGCAGCCGTACCGCTGGGTGGCGTCGCTGAACCGCCCCAGGTCCGGCGCACATCTCCCGAGCCCCGCCGCCGCCCACGCCGACGCCCTGTCCCGGCCGACAAGGAACTCCCTGTGATCCCCGTCAACGTCACCCCGCAGACCATCGCGCTGGGGATAGCCCTCGGACTGGTCTTCTCACTGGTCTGCTATCTGACCACCAACCTCTCTCCCGGCGGCATGATCACCCCCGGCTGGCTGGCGCTGACCCTCGTCACCGATGTCGTCCGGGCCGCCATGGTGATCGGCGTCACCGCGCTCACCTTCCTCGCGACCAAGCTCCTGCAACGCCATGTGATCCTCTACGGGAAGCGGCTGTTCGCCGCCGTGGTGCTGTCCGCGGTGCTGCTCCAGACCACGGTGCTGCTCGCGCTCCAGCACGAGTTCCCGCTCCTTTACACCGCCCAGACCCTGGGCTTCATCGTGCCCGGCCTCATCGCGTATCAGTTGGTCCGCCAACCGCTGGCCGCCACCGTGATCTCCACCACGGCGGTGACCCTCAGCACGTATGTGGTGCTCGTCGCCGGGTTGCTGCTGGGGGCACTGCCCGTCGGCTGAGCTCGCCGTACCGCCACCCGTGCAGCCGACGAACGATCACCGCGCCCCAGCCCGACCTCCCCCTGAGAGACCCGCCATGGCCACCACCGCCCTCCCCCGGCACCCCGCCGGCCGCCGCCGGCGTGCCTCCCGAGGCCGTCAACTGCCTTTTGCCCAGCGTGAGTTGCCCGTCCTCCTGCTCATCCTGGCCACGGCCACGGTGCTCTACGCCTGGGGCATCGACCATGCCGGGGTACACCCGTACTACAGCGCGGCCGCGCGGTCGATGGCGGCGAACTGGCACGCCTTCGTCTTCGGCGGGCTCGACCCGAGCGCTTCGATCACCGTGGACAAGCTCCCCGGTGCGCTGTGGCCGCAGGCCCTGTCCCTCAAGCTCTTCGGCCCGCACAACTGGGCAGTGGTGCTGCCGCAGGTCGTGGAAGGCGTACTGGCCGTCTGGGTGTTGCACAGGATCGTCCGTGCCTGGGCCGGCCCCTGGGCAGGGCTGCTCGCCGCCCTCGTACTCACCCTCACCCCGGTCACCGTCGTACTCGACCGGCACACCATCCCCGACACCCTGCTCGTCCTGCTGCTGCTCCTCGCCGCCGGATCGCTGCAGAAGGCCCTCACCAGCGGGAAGCTGCTGCCGCTGATCGCCTGCGGGACCTGGGTGGGACTGGCCTTCCAGGCCAAGATGCTCCAGGCATGGCTCGTCCTGCCGGTCTTCGCCGCGGTGTACCAGATGGCAGCACCCGGCTCCCGGTGGAACCGGGCCCGGCGGCTGCTGCTCGCCGGGGCCACCGCACTCCTCGTCTCCTGTGCTTGGCTGCTGCTGGTGTGGGCGACCCCCGCACCGAACCGTCCCTACATCGACGGGACCACCAACAACAACCCCTTCACCCTGGTCTTCGGCTACAACGGGCTGAGCCGCTTCGGCCACGACCCGAACGCACTGGGCGCCGTCGCCGGCACCGCGGCCAGCCGCACCACCGACAACACCGGTTGGACCATGCTGGTCAACGAGAGCGTGGGCCCGCAGATCGCCTGGCTCCTGCCGCTCGCCGTACTGGCCTTGGCGCTTGGAGTGTGGTGGCGCCACGGACAACCGCGCACCGACGGGCCGCGGACGGGATTCCTCCTCTGGGGAGGCTGGCTGGCGGTACACGTCGTGGTCTTCAGCAATTCCAACGGCAATCACGGCTACTACACCGCCGTAGTGGCCCCGGCCCTCGCCGCGCTGACCGGTGGCGGAGTCGCCCTCTTCTGGGCCGAGTACCGCGCCGGTGGCCGACGTCGGGTGGCGCTGCCCGTGGCCATCGGGCTCACGGCGCTGTGGGCCGTCGCATTGGAAGGCCCGCACAGCGACTTCGCCCCCTGGCTGCTGCCGATGGTGCTGATGCTCGGTCTGTGCGGGACCGTCGGCCTGTGCACCCGCGGACCACGCACCCCGCGAGGGGCGGTGCACAGTGCCCTGGCGGCGTCCCTCGCGGCCGTACTGCTCGCCCCGGCGGTCTGGGCCACCTCCAGCCTGGACCCGCACTATGCCGGCTCACCGCTGTCGCCGTTGGCCGGACCGGTGGGACCCGACTACCGCGACGGGCCCCACCATCGGGCCACGTTCCGGCGCTACCCCTTGAGCACGCCGTCCGCGCGGGACGCCGCGCTGCTTCAATACCTTGCTGAGCACCATTCCGGGGAGAAGTACCTGCTCGCCACCCAAGCCGCCTACGGCGCCGAGCCCCTGCTGCGCGCCACCTCCCAACCCATCCTGGTCATGGGCGGCTTCACCGGCCTGACGCCCTATCCAGCCGCACGAGAGCTCAGCGCCCTGGTCTCCACCCACCAACTGCGCTACGCCCTGCTGACCACACGCCGCCCGCCCACCCCGGCCTCGGCCTGGGTGAAGAAAAACTGCACCCCCCTCCGCCCCCGCACCTACGGCCGCACCTCGGACGGAAGCTTCACCCTCTACGACTGCGCCCGACAAGCCAACTGAACGCTCCCCGCGGGCCGGCGCCTCGACATGGCATCGCCGCCGACGCGAGGAACAGACTTGTACGGACCCTTACGGACGCTGTCTGCGCCGGCGTGGACAGCGCCCGGCACAAGGCGGCGAGTGCGGGCCCGGAGCCTCTCCGTATGCGCCGGAGGCGTCCGGCGCAGTGCCGCTGACCAGCCCTTTTGCGTCGACCGGCGAACGAGCGCCTTCTGAGGTAGTTTTTTGTTAAATCGCCTTTATCCCGCCTGCCCCGCTCGTCAGCGGGCGGGGAGGCGCGCAAGGAGGTGCGCACCATGCGCACACAACACATCAAGCGCTCACTGGCGGCCGCTGCCGCCGGCGCCCTGCTGGCCGGCGGCGCTGCCATCGGAACGGCCGGCACCGCAACGGCCGCACCGACCGCAGCCCCCACGACCGCGGCGAGCCAGCACGCCAAGTGCGTCTGGCACAAGGGCTACTGGATCAAGCACTGGCAGAAGGGGCACTGGGAGTACCGGTGGCACAACGGGCACTGGAGCAAGTACTGGAAGCCCGGCCACTGGGTGAAGGCCTGGCACAGCGGCTACTACATCTGTAAGCGGTGAGCCGGCCGGCTCACACCTGACCCCTGACGGCGCCGCCCGCGGCGATCTGCGCGAGCGGGCGGCAGGAGGTCAGTCCGACGACGGGTGCGGTGGCACAGCCCCCGACCGCAGCTCGCGTGCCGCCAGCGCCCAGCTGAGCTCAACGGTCGTATCCGGCGAGTCGAGGCGGACGCCGGTCAGTTCCTCGAAGCGCCGGAGACGGTAGCGGACTGTGTTGACATGGACGTGCAAGATCCGCGCGACCTCACCGAAACGCCGCCCCGTCTCCAGGTACAGGCGCACCGACTCCTCGATGAGCGTGCCGAACTCCCCTTCCGCCTCAAGTGGTTGAAGGTAGCGGGCGAGGAGCATTCTGGAGAGTTCCGGCTCGGCGACGACCGCCGCTCGCCAGGACAGATCGCCCAGGTCGTACACGCCGCTCAGGCCGTAGGCACCGGCTGCATCCAGCAAGCGGCCGGCGGTGCGGAACGACCGGTGGGCCTCACCCAGTTCCGCCGGCGGGCCGAGCCCCGCGGTCACCTCCAGTTCGCCGATGACGGGTCTGCCCTCCACGACTCCCGCGATCGTCCCGTCCAGCACGGCGAGCATCGAGGTGCGGCCGTGCGGACGGCACAGCGTCTCCAATGCCTGCTCCAGCCGGTCAAGGCCAAGGCCGCCGCTCGGTACGGCTCGGATGGCCCGGTAGCGCTGCGACGGGTCCAGCCCGTAGATCGCGGCACCGCTGTGGATCTCCACCGTGCTGAGCGTCCCGTAGAGCAGGCCGCGCAGGAAGTCCGCGCGGCGACGGGCGTCGAACCGGGCCGCGGTGACCTCTGCCTGGCGGTGCACCGAGGCGATCTGCAGGCTTTCGGTGTCGGCGAGCTCCCACAGGGCCTTGGTGCGCTCCACGATCAGGAGGGGGTCCACTCCGTGACGGGCCGCTTCCGAGAGGAACAGATCGCGTATCGCTCCCAGGGCCCCTCTGAAGGCGCGCAGTCCGTCGTCGAGCGGCACCCCGCGAGCCGCCCGGTCCCGGGCCACATCCGCCTCGTCGAGGTTCTCGCGCGCGGGCACCCGGCCGTCGCGCAGCACTGCGAGCGCCCGCCTGAAGTGCCGTGCCCACACCTCCTTGAGCAGCTCACGAGGTACGGCGCGGTAGGACGGAATGCGGTCGGTCAGGCTCCTGTGCAACCGATCGCCGACCTCGTCCGCCTGGGCCCGCATGGCGTCGATCACCGTCTCCAGGGCCTCATCGGCGGCCTGCTCTCCAGCCATGGACCTCACCTCTGACCTCGCGCGTGCGTTGTAGCGGCGAACAATATGCCTCCCGTCAGCCTTTGCCGAAGAGCCATCGACAGGACGCCCGCGGGACGCGCACAGTGACGTGACCAGCGGGACGGCGCGTCGGCGGGCGGAGCGTGGTGCCGCAGGCAAAGGAGATGCTGTGGTCGCCACCCAGCAGACGACGGACGAGGTACGCACGATCCGCCGGGAGCGGTCACTTTCCTGAAACCAACAGTATGGAGGTTGCCATGACCACGAAGGACGACTCGTCGCGCGGTGATGCCGGCGGGGCCATACCCCGCCTCGCCCCCCTGGCCGAGAACGACTGGGACTCCCGGACCCGCCAACTGCTCTCCCCGGTCGCACGGGATGCCGGAGGCCGGGTTCCCAACGTCTTCACCACCCTCGTCCGCCACCCCGATCTCTACGAGCGGTTCATGCCCTTCGGCGGCTATCTGCTGCGCAGCGGTCGGCTCCCGGGTCGGGTGCGTGAACTGCTGATCCTGCGTACCGCGTGTCTCACCCGGGCCTCGTACGAATGGGGGCGGCACGTCCCGCTGGCGAAGGCGGCCGGCGTCACCGAGGCCGAGATCGAACGCATTCCGCAAGGCCCGGACGCCGACGGATGGGCGGAACTCGAAATCCACCTGTTGCGCGCCGCCGATGAACTCCACCGCGAAGCCCGGCTCTCCGACACCACCTGGGAAGCCCTCTCCGCCCACTATGACGACGCCGACCTGGTCGAAATCACCATGCTCGTAGGCCAGTACCACATGGTGGCGTTCTTGTTGAACTCGGCCGGCACGGAACTCGATCCGGGTTTCGACCCGGCAGGCTTCCCCCCATCCGCCGATGACACCACAGCGACCTCGACCTCGACCTCGTCCCCGACACGCTCCCCCGAAGGGGCATGAGGACATGAGCGACGTCCAGCAACCACCCACCACTGCCGCCCGCCGCCTGACCGGCCGCAGGGTACTGGTCATCGGCGCGGGCACCCGGCCCAGCGACGACCCGGAAGCTCCCGTGGGCAACGGCCGGGCCATAGCTGTCCTCGCCGCACGCGAGGGCGCGGCCGTCGCCTGCGCCGACATCTCAGCCGACACCGCCGCGGCCACCGCCGGACTCGCCTGCGCGGAGGGCGCCGACGCCCTCACCATCGTGGGTGACGCCACGGACCCGACCCAGGCTTCCACAATGATCGCCGAGGCCCGCCGCCGCCTCGGCGGCCTGGACGCCATCGTGGTCAACGTCGGCATCGGCCTGGGCACCGGTCTGGCGAACACCTCGCCCCAGGACTGGGAACGCGTGATGTCGCTCAACCTGGATGCTCCCTTCCTGGCCGCCAAGTACGGCCTGCCCGAACTCGCCGACGGCGGCGCGCTCGTCCTGATCGGCTCGGTCGCCGGACTGCGTGCGGCCACCGGCTCCCCGGCATACGACAGTTCCAAGGCGGCGCTGTTCGGCCTCGTCCGTCATATCGCCAAGGAAGGCGCACCACGCGCCATCCGCGCCAATCTCGTCGTCCCCGGCCTGATCGACACTCCGATGGGCCGCGGCGCCTCCGCACGACGGCCCTCAAGGACCACCTCGTTCGAACGGATCCCACTTGGACGCCAGGGCACAGCCTGGGAAGTGGCCGAGGCCGTCACCTTCCTGCTCTCCGACCGGGCCTCCTACATCACGGGGCAGAGCTTGGTGGTGGACGGTGGCCTGAGCGCGGTCTGAGGCGGGGGAGTGGGGCGGCCGCCGTTGCAGTCAGGAGTCAGCGAGGCATGTGTTGCCCGAGCTTCCGTGCCTTCTCGCGCAGCCCCGCTCCCCAGGCTCGCCACTCGGCCGGAGCGGACATTCCCGTAACGGCGGAAGCCTGCACATCTACCTGTGCGCCTTCCGGGCCGGAACCCAGCTGCGCCCAGTCCACCCCGATCCCGGCACGCTCTGCAAGAACCAGCACGGTGGCGGTGAAGCCTTCACACAGCGCGAGCACGATGGCATGGCTCGCTCTTCGGTGCTGTCTCAGGAGAGCATTGACGAAGGTCTCGAAGGTTGCCGGGTCGATCTCGCATGCGTCGTCCTCCATCGGCCCGATGCCCGACGATAGTCCTAACTCCGCCTCAAAAACCGCTACGCGTCGTTGAAACATGCGGGAAGCTCCGTTGGAGGGGTTCCACAGGGTTTCATCGCCCAGATCGAAGTACTGGCTCATCGCGGCACCTTTCGGGCGATCGTGTGCAGGTAAGCGCATCCAAGCGCATCCAAGCAGGTCGTGGCCACCGCGGTGGCGTCCTCCTGGACAAGTACCAGGCGTAAGTCCCGCGCGCCTCGCCATTTCGTACCAACCGGCCTTATGCGCACGTTCCACCAGGCCCGCACCCGTGCCCTCGCTTCTGGCAATGCGCCTCTGCGAGGGCAGTTCTGATCGCTGCCACCAGCATGAGCCAGTGCTCGCGAACAGGAAGGCAGGCCATACCGTCGAGGTCTTCCTTGAGATCAGGCAGCGAAGAGTGGGAACGGTCGCGGGGAGGGGCGAGGCGGACGATCCTGAAGGTGCTTTTGACCAAGCCGTACTGGTACTGGACCTCGGCGATATCGGCGAGGGGAATCGTGTTCGTCCTGCCTCGCTTTGCCCGAGGGGCGGTGTCACCGAAGGAGAGTCTCACCTTCTCCCCGTCGAAGGACGCCCAACCATGGGTGCCTTCGGCGACGTACGGTGGCGTGCCGGAGCGAACCAACGCACGGGCACATGCACAGGTCTGTGCGGGGGTCGGTTCGTGGGTCTGTGCCGGAACGCGGGTGCTCGGCGCCTTGCCCGCCGCCTCGATGCACCCGCTGATCTGCTCGGCGACAGCCTCAGCCGGTTTCTGGTCGCCCGGCTTGATGAGCAGGGTGTTCAGGCCCTCCCACTCGGTAGCGGGATCCACCGAAGGCTTGAGAAGGTCAGCCCCTTCACGCACCACCGAGGCGTAGAGATTGTTGCCCAATGGGCGAGGCGAGGTGCAACTCAACTCCTGCCAGGGCCGAATACGGGTAGCTGCGGCTCCCCAGCGCCGCCTTCAGACGTCCCGCCTCCTTACCGCCATACGCGAGCTCCACGCGGTCCTCGTAGGCCGCGAGCTTCCCGTCGAATCCACGGACCACGGCGGGCACCTCAGTGACGGCACCGGTACACGGGTCCGACACGTTGACCGACAGGGGCGCCGGGGAGCCACCGGCAGCATCCTCGGAATCCTCGAAATGACACGACCAGAGGCTGCCGGACGGCCGAGTCGGACCGTCTGCCAGTTCTGCGCGCCAACGGTCGATGACCCGCCGGGCAGGGACGTTTCCAGAGCGGACCTGTGTGACCAGCCCGTCTGGAAGACGAGGGGTTCGAGGCTCGGTGTTCCGGCCGTATCGAAGCGGACCGCCGCCCGGATGGTCCTCCTGTCGTACAGCGACAGCATCGTGGGCCATTCCGGCAGCTCGCTGTGGGGGAATTGACCGCGCAGTCGCGCCCGGAGCCGGAATCTCTCGTAGTGGTGACCGTCCCCGCAGACGACGATCAGCAGCCGCTCCAAGGGCAGGTCCGCCAGTACGTGTGCGTACTCCCAGTCCAACCCGTCCGAGTCGCCGGTGGTGATGACCACGAGCGATGCCCTGTGGATGAGTTCGCCGGCGATCCTCTTCCACCCGCTGTCGCGCCGGCGGTAGTAGATGCGCTGCGCACCGAGCTGGGGAAGCCGGTCCGTGGGGTCGCCGATGGCGAGGACGGGTGCGACCTCGGACAGCGCCCTCACCAGCAGTTCCTCCTCACCCAGCTTCGGCATCCCCAGAACGGTCAACGGTCCGTGCGGCACCATGTCGCGGGTGCGAGGATCCACGTCGAATCCACGCAAGTAGAGGATGAACGGCTCCTGTGGGACAACCAGGTCGGTGGAGTCGGCCAGTTCCGTCACATTCTTGGCACCGGCCAGTTGTCGTCCCCGTTGACGTACCCGGAATCCCACACCCACGAGTGCCGCACAGGGATACGCCATCCAGGCATGGCCCTGGAATCCGTAAACGATGCCCAGCGACGACAACAGCATGACGATCGACCCGACGGCGACGAGCACGCCTGCTCTCATCGGGCACCTCGGGTGCGGAACGTGCCCGCTGCTCCGCGACCCAGCACCGCACGTGCGCGGAAGACCCCCGGCTGCGTGCGGTTGGCGGTCTCGGACCAGGCGCTCTGCTGATTCCAGACCCTTGGCATCACGGACCCGTCGCCCTCGACCACCGTCTGAGTTTGCCCGATTCTCGGTCTCAGGGGCAGAGGGCCACCGGAGCCGTCGAGGAGATCAGGCCATGTCCCGCCATACTGTGGCGGGATGGTGTGGCACACGGGCGCCCGGGCCGCTGGACCGGTTTACCGTACGCATCGTGAGAGTTCTGATCCTCGGCGGTAGTGGCTTCTTGGGCTCTGAGCTGGTCGGGCAGGCGGTAGCAGCAGGGCATATGACGGCCGCGACCTATGCGACCAATCCCGGCCACTCTCGCGAGGTTGCCTGGTACGCCCTCGACCTGCGGGAGCCTGGGCGTATCGACGCGGTCATGGCCGAGGTCGGCCCGGACCTTGTCGTCAACGCGTCGAGTGGCGCAGCCGATTGGGCAGTCACGGCCGAGGGCCCGGTCCGGCTGGCGATGGCCTCGGCGGAGTACGGCAGTCGCTTGGTCCATGTTTCCAGCGACGCGGTGTTCTCCGGCGCTCGCGTCCGCTACGACGAGTCCTGCCTGCCTGATCCCCTCACCCCGTACGGGGCGGCGAAGGCCGCGGCGGAAACCGGGGTCCTCCTCACGCATCCGCAGGCCGTCGTCGCCCGTACCTCGTTGATCATCGGCAGCGGCCAGTCCCTCCACGAACGTGCCGTACACGACCTCGCATCCGGTACCCGCGACGGCGCCCTGTTCACCGATGACATCCGCTGCCCGGTACACGTCGCCGATCTCGCCGCGGCCCTCCTGGAGCTCGCATCGCACGACACCGGCGGCATCCACCATCTCGCAGGCGCCGACGCGTTGAGCCGCCACGAGCTCGGCGTCCTCATCGCCAGGCGGGACGGCCTCGACCCCTCCCGCTTGCCCACGGGTCTGCGGGCCGACAGCACACTTCCCGGCGCCCTCGACGTCCGCCTCGACAGCCGCGCAACCCAGCGCAAGCTGCGCACCCCGCTACGCGGCGCCTACCAGTTCCTCACCGCGAAGGTGTGAACGCCTCACCCATATCGCTGTCCCACGACCGAGGCGGACTGCGTGCCTGGGCCGGGTGTGACCGCAGCCGGTCAGGCCGACGGGGAAGGTGCGTCGATCGCCAGACCGTCCACGAGGTCGCGTACGAGACCTGCCGCCTGAGTTCGGGCCTGGTCAGGGTTGTCGGTTTCGGCGATGGCGAGGGACAGTTCGGTGAGGGCGCCGTAGAACGCTCTGGCGATCAGTTCGGCCGGGTGGGGCCGGATGCGGCCGGCGTCGAGCGCGGTCTGCACGATGTCGAGGACCAGGCCGCCGAGATGGCGCTGGTCCAGTGCGCGCCATTGCTGCCAGCCGAGGGCGATCGGGCCTTGCTGGAGGACGATGTGACGGTAGGTGGGTTCCCTGCAGATGTCGAGGAACTCGTCGACGGCGTGGTCGGCTCGCTCGCGCGGGTCCGAGACGGGGTCGATCGCCGCCGTGATGCGCTGCGTTGCCTGACGCTCCAGGTCTTCGAAGACAGCCTCGAAGAGCCCCAGCTTGCCGTTGAAGTGGTGGTAGAGCGCGCCGCGGGTGAGGCCGGCGGTGCGCACCAGCTCTTCCGCCGACACGCTCGCATACTCACGCTCGCTGAAGAGGCGCCGGGCGGTGTCGAGCAGGATGCGGCGGGTGTTCTCCGCGTACTTCTCTCGCAGTGTTTCCACCCGGCATGGATATCACATACGCTTTGCATGTCAGATTCACTCTGTATGTGAGTTCTGGGTGTGAGGTGGCGATGGATAAATCGGTGAACCTCGTGGATGTCGTGGACGTCGTGGTCGTCGGGGCCGGAGTGGCGGGCCTGGTGGCCGCTCGGGACCTGGTTCAGGGCGGGGCGGAGGTACTGGTGCTGGAGGCGCGTGACCGCGTCGGTGGCCGGCTTCTGAACGATGAGTTACCCGGTGGCGCCCCCATCGAGGTGGGCGGGCAGTGGGTCGGCCCGGGACAGGACCGCGTGCTGGCGCTGATCAAGGAACTGGGCCTGCGCACCTACCCCACCTACGCCGACGGCGAGCACATCGCCGAGATGGGCTCCTACCGCTCCCGGTACACGGGCCGAATACCCCGACTGAACCCGCTGGTGCTGGCCGACATCGGACAGGTCCACTACCGCCTGGACCGGCTCGCGCGTCACGTCGCCGCCACCGATCCGTGGCGGGCACCGCGCGCCGAGGAACTGGACACCCAGACCTTCGGCACCTGGCTTCGCAAAACCGCGTACACCGCAGGTGGCCGCGCTTTCTTCCGGCTGGTCACCGAGGGGGTGTTCTCCGCAGAACCCGAGGACATGTCCGCACTGTGGGCCGCCTTCTACGTCGGCGGTGCCGGCGGCCTCGACGCGCTGATCAACACTGTTGGCGGGGCGCAGCAGGACCGCGTGGTCGGCGGAACGCAGCGCATCGCGCTGAGGCTGGCGGAGGAACTCGGTGACCGGGTCGTCCTCGACGCGCCGGTGACCGACATCGACTGGCAGAGCTCGGGCGTCCGCATCGTCACGCGCAGCGGCCGCACCGTGCGCGCCCGCCGGGCCGTGGTCGCGGTGCCACCCCCGCTCGCCGCGCGCATCCGGTTCACCCCGGGCCTTCCGGGCGACCGCGACCAGCTCGTCCAGCGGATGCCGATGGGCAGGGTCATCAAGGTCAACGTCGCCTACGACGAGCCGTTCTGGCGCCGTGCGGGCCTGAGCGGCCAGGCGAACAGCACCGATCGGGCCCTGGGCACGGTGTTCGACAACACGCCGTTCGACGGCTCTCCCGGCGTGCTTGTCGGCTTCCTCGAAGGCCGGCATGCCGATACCGGCGCGCGTATGGGCTTCGACGAGCGGCGCGCGCAGGTGCTCAAGGACCTCGTCGGCTATTTCGGCCCTCGGGCCCGCAACCCGGTCGCCTACCTCGAACGCGACTGGGCGGAAGAGGAGTACAGCCGCGGGTGCTACGGGGCGTTCGCCGTGCCCGGCACCCTCACCCGCTTCGGTCCGGCCCTGCGCAGGCCGGTCGGCCCGCTGCACTGGGCGGGTACCGAGACCGCCACGAAGTGGGCGGGCTACATGGACGGAGCCGCTGAATCCGGCCACCGCGTCGCGGGCGAGATCCTCCCTGAACTCTCCTGATAAGGCGGTCCCGCACCACGTACGGGGAATGCGGGACCGCCGTTATCTCGGCCCGGGGTTAGGAGGCGTGGACGTTCGCGTTGGCACAGGCGTTGGAGTTCGCGTTGGCGTTGGCGAGGTGCACGAGCTCGTCAGCCGGCAGCCGCAGCGGCGCGTTCCTCACCCCGGCGTCGGGACCGTTTGCCGTACATCGTCGTCCACAGAATGAGGGCGCCGAGCACGCCGTACATGAGAATCGGGCTCAAGACCACCACGGTGTCGGTGGTCAGGACGTAGGCCAGCGCGATTCGGACCGCTGCCTCCAGGCAGTAGGCCACGCCCCAGACCGTCGTCATCGTCCGCGTGGTGTTGCGGAATCCTTCGTACTGCCACATGCCGTTCCACCAGGCGGTGCTCGCTGCGGTGCCGTCGGTGGCGAACTTACGGCCGAAGTAGAACATCAGGGGGCGCGGCGCCACCAAGGTCGCCAGGCACAGCAGTCCGAACAACCCGCTGATGGCGGAGTCCTTGACCAGCAGTGCCTGGGTCGAGTGGGAGCCGATGAGAGACACCACTGCGGTGATCACCAAGAACACCAGGGTTACTACGGCGAATTCGTCGAGACGGCGTCGCCACACGAGGTGGACGGCGCTGTCGAGAACCGGCCAGGCACCGCCTGCCAGCAGTGCCGCGAACTCGCTCCAGCCCTGATCCCGCAAGGCGTTGTACGTGATGATCGGGGCGACCACGTTGAGCGCGATGGTGAGCACCCAGCCACTGATGGCAGCGCCTTGGGACCGGGCGGGTGGCCCCGGGCGTTCAGCCGCTTGCGCCTCCTGTGCCGCTTGCGTATCCGGTGTGCCGGGTCTGTCTGGTCCGGTCGTGTTGTCGTGAGCGAGCACGGTCCCCCCTGGGAGTCATGGTGTGTGCGACCCGGGGCACGCAAAACAGGCGCGCGGCAGGAGACAAGCTCCCCAGACCACACGCCAGGCCCCCCCCGATAGGCCGTGATCATGCATGACTGAAAACCATCTGCGCAACTGGCCCTGAGCACTGTGTCCTTCGTGGTGGGGTGAGACAGGCGTTTGTGGTGGCGCAGGGGTGCCACGAGCGGGAGAAAGGCCAGGTAGTTGCAGATATCTCGTTCCTCGCGGAGCGGAGTCTGCGGTCGCCGGACAGGCAGGGGACGGCGCGTCTGATGAGGCGAGGAGAGCCGTCCTCTCGATGGCTGGTCTCTACCCCCTTGAGCGCAATGCGGATGCCGATGCCGATGGGTACTCGGATGCGGATGCGGATGCGGCCGCCGATACCGAGTGGCTTCCCACGGTGTTATTGCGCGTGAGCTCCTCGCTCGCGATCGCCACGAACGTAGGCGTCCCTGCCCCGTAAACCGCCGCCAGCGACGGTTGCCGAGCTCACGCGGCTGCTCGCGCTCGGCGGCAGCGACCATAGGGACCGTGTGCGGCGGTCTCTTTCTATGGCGACGGCGGAGGCGTGCCGGCGTAGATGATCTTGCCGAGGGTGCCGACCACGGACATCGCGGCGACGGCAGCCTCATCACTCCGTCGGTCGAGAGGAGCTCGTGCGGGAGTGCCATGACGGCGATTCGCGGCCAGGCTGAACGTGACGTGCGGCGCGGGAAGGCTGGAGACGATGGTTGGGCGAAGGAAATTCCTCATAGCCGGTGCCATGGGGAGCGCGGCCATGCTTCCGCGGGGTGGCCTGGGAGCGCAGGCGTATGCCACGGCGCCCGCTCACGGGACAGGGTCTGCGGACGCTCCGGTGCCGCAGACCCCTCCGTTGAAGAAGTACGTTGACCCGCTGCCCAGGCCGTTGACAGCCATCCCGGATCCTTCCGTTTATCCGGGCGCCGACTACTACGAGATCACGATGCGACAGAGCTCGTGGCGCTTCCACCGGGATCTCGGGCCGGCAAAGGTGTGGGGTTACTGGGCCACGAACCCGCACGATCCTCGCAAGGCGATCGGCATGGGCTATCTGGGGCCGACCATCAGCGTGACCAGGGACCACCCGACGGTCGCCAAATACCGCAATGAGCTGCCGACCACTCACCTCTTCCAGTTCGTGATCGACGCCATTCGCCACGGCGACCCCCAGCTCACCCCGACTCCTCCGCCGCCCTACAAGAGCGAAATTCCTTTTCCTCCGAATGTCAACGTGTGGAACGTCGTACACCAGCACGGCGGTTTCACCGCGCCACAGTCCGACGGCATGCCGCTGCAGTCATTCAGCCCGGACGGGAGCCACGCCGAGTCCTACACCACCCTGGACCCGAGCCGGGTCACACGCAACGAAGCGATCTGCGGCTACACCAACCACGACCATTCATGCACGCTCTGGTATCACGATCACGGTATGGGAATGACCAGCCTCAACGTCTATGCGGGCCTTGCCGGTCTCTATCTCATTCGTGACCCCGCCGACGAGCGGCTCGGTCTTCCGCAGGGCGAATTCGAGGTCCCCCTCATCCTGCAGGACCGGACCTTCCACCACGACGGCTCGCTTGCCTACACCATGACCCAGAGGGAGGGCGAGGACACCCCAGTCGTCAACGGGAAGGCATACCCTTTCCTGGCCGTCGAGCCGAGGCGCTACCGGCTGCGCATTCTCAACGGTTCGAACGAGCGTTTCTGGCGTTTGAGGTTCGAGGTTCCCAGGGACGTACTGCCGCAGGCCACACTGCCGTTCTGGCTGATCGGCACCGACGGCGGCTTCCGTGCTCCGTTGCAGATGCTGAACTTCCTGATCTCGCCGGCCGAGCGGTACGACCTGATCGTCGACTTCAGCCAGCTGCCCATGGGCACGAGCGTCGCATTGACGAACTACCACGCTCCGGTCCACTTCCCCGGCATGCCGGGCATGGGACCGGAAATCTCGGAAATCATGCAATTCCAGGTCACCAAACCATTGTCCGGAGGTGCGGACCGGACCACGCCGCCGAAGGAACTCAAGCTGCCGGCGGTCGCACCCATCGAGCCGAAACCGCACACCCGCCGACGCGAATGGGTGGTGTACCAGCACCAGCTCTTCGGCACCATGACATTCAACGCGTTGCCGTTCATGGAGCCGTCCGAGGACTTCATCAAGGCGGGCTCGTCCGAGATCTGGGAGTACATCAATCCCAACCACGACGCCCACCCGATGCATGTCCACCTCGTCAACTTCCAGGTGTTGAACAGGCAGCCGATCGACGCGGCCGCCTACCAGGCGGATTACGAAAAGTGGCTTGACGGCGGCCGGAAACCGGCGGACCGGCCGGTGTTGGCGAACTATCTCACCGGCCCACCGATCCCGCCGGACCCGGACGAAGCCCTGTCCTACAAGGACACGGTCAAGGCCTATCCGGAGACGGTGACCAGAATCATCATTGAGGAATTCACCCCGCCGACGGATCCGATCGCGTCGATTCCGGACAGTGGTACCGAGTTCCCGGCGACCTACGTCCACCACTGTCACCTTCTCGAACACGAAGACGACGACCTGATGCGCCCGTGGACGATCGTCAGCAACGGCGACCACCGTGCCCACAGCGACCACCGGAAAGATAGCCGGAGAAACAGCCGGAAGCAGCCGGAAACAGCCGGAAAGAGTCGGGCCCCCACAGCGCCTTTCTGGGAACGGTGAATACAGCCCGGCTGCAACATCGAAGCGGCATTCCGCCCTAATTCATATCCCTTGTAGACTGAGCCGCCTTCGGGCTTGCCGTCCAGATCAATCGTGATAATCGAAGGTTGCGCCAGATGAAATCCGTGGACCTGAACCTCCTCACCGCACTTGACGCCCTGCTGGAGGAGGGGAGCGTCACCGGGGCCGCGGAACGGTTGCGCACGTCCACACCGACGATGAGCCGGACTCTGGCCCGGTTGCGGCGGGCCTTCGGTGACCCGCTCCTGGTCCGTGCGGGCCGTCAGATGGTGCCGACGCCCCGCGCCCTGGCAGTCCGTGACCAGGTGCGTTCACTGGTCGAGCAGGCCACCGGGATGTTCCTGGCAACTGGTGCGCCGGACCTGGCCTCACTGAAGACGACCTTCACCGTGCAGGCCAACGACATGGTGCTCGGGGCGCTCGCCCAACCCTTGCTGAGCACCATCCACCGCCAGGCGCCCCATGTCACGATGAGGTTCGTACCGGAGGGCTCGGGCGACAACACCCCGATACTGCGCGAGGGTGCCGCCGACATCGTGGTCGGTGCGGCCGACTCCGCCTCCGCGGAGGTCAACAGCGAACGGCTCCTCGTCGACCGGGTGCGGGCCGTGGTGCGTGCCGGACATCCGCTGCTGCGCGGCGAGATGACCCGCGAGCGGTTCGCCGCGGCCCAGCACCTCAGTGTCTCCCGGCGCGGCCGGCTCGCCGGTCCGATCGACGACCACCTCGCCGAGCACGGGCTGCGCCGGCAGGTGGTCTCCGTCGTACCGAGCTGGGCCGCCTCCTGGCACATGCTCGCGCAGAGCGACCTGGTGGGGCTGGCTGCCGAAAAGCTCAGCCGCCAGGCCGTCGCCCTCCTCGATCTGCGCACGGTGAGCATCCCGCTGCAGCTCCCGCCGATAGTCATCGCGCAGTCCTGGCACATCCGGCATCAGGCCGACCCCACCCACACCTGGTTCCGGCACTGCGTCCGCAGCGTCTTCGAGAACTGGCAGCGCGACGGAGACGCCGACGGAAGCCCCCAGGCCCACACTCGGGGCGGCGGTGAACCCGCCTCATCCTGAAGCAGTCTGAACCACTTCTCGTGAAGAATTCTGCACCGCTTCCCATCCATGGATTGCCGTCAGAGGCAATGGTGCGTTATCAGGATTGCATTTTGTGATTTCTGGGCCCCCGGATACCGTTGAACGGACACCTCTTAATTGGTGACTCCCGGTTGGTGCCGGGAGGAGAATTCATCCCTGCGCGGAAATCCGGCCCAGGTGTTCCCTTGCCTGAAACGCGCCGCGCGGATTTCACAACGAGTTGGGCGGCTGGTGCTGGATATGCAGAGCAACGATTACGACGTGCTTATCGCCGGTGGTGGACCGGTCGGCCTGATGCTCGCCGGCGAGCTGCGGATGTATGGGGTGTCCACGCTGGTCGTGGAGCGTCTCAAGCCCGGGGCCCACGAGCCGAGGACACTGACGATCCACGCCCGCACCCTTGAACTCATGGACCGTCGGAATCTGCTCGCCGACTTCATGGCAGCAGAAAAGGGCACGGCCCATCTGGACGAATACCGCCGCCGTCTGGCGAACGACTCCGCGCGCGGACACTTTGCCGGCCTGTTCGTACTGGGCCGTGGTACCGCCACCCCCGAACAACCCCGAGAACTCGCGGTGCCTCGTGAGGCCCTCGAGACCGTTCTCACCCGCCGAGCGACGGAGGTCGGGGCCGTCGTCCGTCACGGGGCCCAAGTCGTGGGGTTCGAGCAGGACGCCGGCGGTGTGTCCGTCACGGTGGAGGAGGCGCAGGGCACGAGCGTGATCCGGGCCGGCTACCTGGTCGGCTGCGACGGCGGACGCAGCACCGTACGCAGGCTCGCCGGCATCGACTTCCCGGGCACCGCACCGCAGTTGGTGAGCTGGATGGGCCTCGGCGTGGTCACCGATGAGGGCCGCCTGCCCATGGGCTGGCAGCGCAACGAGCGCGGCTGGTTCATGCGGATGCCCGACGGCCGGATCTCCACCACCGAGTGGGATCTCCCCCTCCCCGACACCCCGCCCACCGCCCAGGAGTTGATCGACTCCGTCCACCGTGTGACTGGCGAGCGCATCGAGTTCACCGACGTCCGCTTCCTCTCCCGCTTCACCGACAGCACGCGCCTGGCTGCGCAGTACCGCACGGGGCGCGTCCTGCTGGCCGGAGACGCGGCACACGTACACTTCCCCGCGGGTGGGCAGGGAGCCAACCTCGGCATCCAGGACGCGGTGAACCTCGGCTGGAAGCTCGCCGCCGCCTGCCAGGGCCGCCCCGGGTTGCTGGATACGTACGACGCCGAGCGTCGCCCGGTCGCCGAGCGGGTCCTGCACAACACCCGCGCCCAAGTCGCGCTGATGCGCCCCGGCGCCCAAGTCGACGCGCTGCGCGAACTGTTCACCGAACTCATGGGCTTCGACGAGGTCAACGACTACCTGACCGACGGCGTTTACGGCACCGACGTCCACTACGGCGGCAGCGACGACGTGCGCGTGGGCGCCTTCGTCGCCGACCGGGAGCTCAAGACGGACTCCGGGCCCGTACGCCTGGCCGAGCTGCTGCGCGAGGGCCGCCCGCTGCTGCTGGACCTCTCCGGCACCTCCGCGGCCGTCCGCTTCGCCGAGCCCTGGAGTGACCGGGTGCGGGCCGTCGCCGCCCCGGACACCGACGCGGAGGCCGCCGTCCTGCTCATCCGCCCCGACGGCCACCTCGCCTGGGCCGGCGACGAACCCGTCCGTGGCGAAGACCTGCACACCGCCCTGACCGACTGGTTCGGCCCCGCCCGCCCCAGCAACTACCGGAGTACCCCATAACTGGCGGATTCTGTCTGGTCATTGACGTCACCCGGCCGCCCATATCCGGCCGGGCTTCCCGCCCCGCCGCCCACTGTCTGCCCGCTCCTCGCAGGAGGACCCCGTGCCCCTAGCACTGGCCGCACTCACCCTGGCCGCCTTCGGACTCGGCACCACCGAGTTCGTCGTGATGGGTCTGCTGCCGACCATCGCGCACAGCCTGAACGTCTCCATCCCCGATGCCGGATACCTGGTCTCGGCGTACGCCCTCGGGGTGGTCGTCGGCGCCCCGCTGCTCACTCTGGCCGCCCGGCGGCTGCCCGCCAAGACCACGCTGCTGTGGCTGATGGGCCTGTTCACCGTCGGCAACGTCACCACCGCGCTCGCCCCCAACGAGCCGGTCATGCTGGTGACGCGGTTCGTGGCCGGGCTCCCGCACGGGGCCTTCTTCGGCGTGGGCGCCGTCGTCGCCGCGGGCATGGTCCCGGCCGGCCGCACCGCCAAGGCGGTGTCGATGATGTTCCTCGGCCTCGCACTGGCCAACATCGCCGGCGTCCCCCTCGGCACGTATCTCGGCACCACCCTGGGCTGGCGCTCGGCGTTCGTGGTCGTGGCCCTCATCGGCGTGCTCAGCCTGATCGCCATCGCGCTGATGATCCCACGACAGCAGAAAGCAGCCCCGAACGATGTCCGCGCCGAACTCGCCGCGTTTCGCAGCCGGGACGTGTGGTTCGCGCTGGGCCTCGTCACGGTCGGCTTTGCCGGCATCTTCACCGTCTACAGCTATGTGGCCCCGCTGCTGACCGAGGCCACTGGCTTCACCTCCGCCTCGGTCAGCTACCTGTTGGTGCTGCTGGGTGTGGGCATGACGGTGGGCAATGTCCTCGGCGGCCGCGCCGCCGACCGCGAGCTGGTCCCCAGCCTGTACACGGCCCTGGCGTCGCTGACCGTCGTCCTGGTGCTGTTTGCGCTGGCCACGCCGATGAAGGTCACCGCGGCCATCGGGCTCTTCGCCGCCGGCGTCGCCGGATTCAGCCTCGGCCCGATCATGCAGACCTACGTCATGAGCAAGGCCCCCGACCATGCCTCGCTGGTCTCCGCTTCCGTCCAGTCCGCGTTCAACATCGCCAACTCCCTCGGCGCCTACCTCGGCGGCCTCGTCCTCTCCGCCGGCCTCGGTTACACCTCACCGGTCTGGCTCGGCGCCCTGCTCGCCCTGGCCGGACTCGTCCTGGCCGTCGCCATCACCGCGACCACCCGCCGCGGACAGGCCACCGTGACCCAATCCGTACCGCCGCAGCCCCAGCTGAACCATCGGGAATGAACGGAGAGGGCCAGAGGGGCCGGAGCTGTCGGGAGCCACCGGCGCGCGTGACGCTCCCGCGTCTGCCGGGATGGTCTGCGGTAAGGGGGCCTCAGCGGGATCGGATCGACGGTATGCCTTTGACCAGCGGGCAGCGCCCGGGATCGGGTGCCATTCCGACGGCGGCCCGATCCGGTGGTCTGAGCCGGTGGTGTGGCCGGCGGTCCGAGCCGGTGGTGTGGGCCGTTGGTGGCAACGTATCCAACGCTTGCTTGCGCCTGCTGCTGGCGCACCCGCCCACGTCGAACAATGGGCCCGGTCCAGACGCAAGGGTGTGTTTGCGCGGCATCGAGAGGAACGAGCGATGGGCAGAGCCGGACATCCGGATCGTAGGGCGTTGCTTGGCATCGGACTGGCGGGCGCCGCGGCCGCGCTCACGGGGTGCTCTTCGACGAGGACCGCGTCGACGACCAACGCATCGCCCGAAGCACGGGCCGTCCAGACGGCCACCGCATCGCCCCAAGCACGGCCGACCACCCCCGCCGCGGCATTCGCGCGGCTGATGGCAGGTAACGGGCGCTGGGTGAGCGGAGACCTTCACCACCCCGACCGGGACCCGAACCGGCGTCAGCTCGTGGCCCAGACACAGGAGCCGTTTGGGTCGATCCTCTCGTGCATCGACTCCCGAGTACCGCCGGAACTCCTCTTCGACACCGGCCTGGGTGACCTCTACGTGATGCGCACGGGGGGAGAGGCGGTCGACCCGGTGGTCACGGGCTCTGTCGAGTACGGGCCCATGACAAGTGGCACCCCGCTCGTCATGGTCCTCGGGCATCAGCGCTGCGGCGCCATCGAGGCGGCGTACAAGTCCCTTCGGGACGGCAAACCGCTGCCCGGCAACCTGCAGGCGATCGTCAAGGCCCTGCAACCGGCATACGAGCAGGCCGTCCGCGAAGGTGGCGGCGACCCGGTCGAGACCATGGCTCGCGCGCAGGTCAAGCTGACCGCAGCCGATCTACGCTCCAACCAGGATCTGGCCCCGCTCGTGAAAAAGGGCACCCTGGCCGTGGTCGGCGCCTACTACTCACTCGACACCGGCAAGGTGGAAGTCCTGGGCGGCGCACCCTCCTGATCGGCCGGCCAGACATGCGGGCTTGATAGCACTGGGCCGGGCGGTCTTGATGTCCCGTCCCTATGGATCCCAGGCGACCAGGGTGGCTCCAGGTCGGTGAAGGGATTCCCGGCGTAGAAGTCAGCCTCGGTATTGGGGGTTTGGTCGGTGCCGTTGGTGGTGCTGGATGCAGGCGGTAGCGTCAGGTCTCATACCGACGTGACGGGCGTGCTCGGGTGCACCTCACGTTCGATGCGCGGCATGACCTCGGGAACGTAGATGTCCTGGATAGCCGTGCCGGAGCCGTGGGTGTTCCAATGGTCCCGACTCGCCCAGCGCTCGACCAGGACAAATCGCGCGGCATCCTCGTCCGATTGGTACGCCTCCCAGCTGACGCAGCCGTCTTCGGCCAGACACAGCGGACGCATACGGGCCAGAGCGTCCGCAACGTGGGCTATCTCTTCGGCCTTGGGCACGCGGATGATGACGATGAGGTCGAACACCATTGCTCCTCGATCGAGGGCGGACACAGCCCGAGCACCCTATCGCGACTGCCAGCTGACCTGCGGAGACGCCGTGGAACGGGAACCCTGGGCCGCGCCGTCGAAGTTCTGCCGAGGGTGCCGGCGGTACGAGAAGCCAAGCGCTTGACCCTCACGTGGCGTCATGCCTCATTGTCGGTGGCGTGGAAGAGCACCTGACCGTGGGGCATGTGGCCAAGCTGGCCGGCGTGAGCGTCCGCACCCTGCATCACTACGACGGGATCGGCCTCGTGCAGCCGTCCGCGCGGACCGCGGCCGGATACCGGGCCTACTCGGCGGGGGACGTGGAGCGACTACGGGAGGTGCTCGCCTACCGGCGGCTGGGTTTCGGCTTGCGCGAGATCGCGGATCTGGTTGACGACCCCACCACCGACGCAGTCGCGCACCTGTACCGGCTGCGCGGCCTGCTGCTGGAGCAGCGCGACCGCGCTGCTGCGATGGTGACGGCCATAGACAGGGAACTGGAGGCACGGGCGATGGGGATCAGAACGAGCCCGGAGGAACAACTGGGAGCGTTCGGCGCCCAGTTGTACGAAGCCATCGGGTCCGCTTACCCAGCGACGCGACGCACCGAGCCGCGGATCGCCGCGAGGATCTGGGAGGCGCTCGGGGACGCGCGGACGGTACTGAACGTCGGGGCCGGCACCGGCTCCTACGAGCCGCCCGACCGCGACGTCACGGCGGTGGAGCCATCGGCGGTCATGCGGGCACAGCGTCCCGCGGGCGCGGCGCCGTGCGTGGCCGCCAGCGCGGACAGCCTGCCGTTCGAGGACCAGTCCTTCGACGCCGCGATGGCGGTCAGCACCGTTCATCACTGGCCGGACCCGGTCGCCGGGCTGCGGGAGATGCGACGCGTGGCCCGCCGCGTGGTGGTGTTCACGTACGACGCCAGTGCCCCCGGCTGGCGTGAGCGGTTCTGGCTCACCCGCGACTACCTGCCTGAATTCGCTGACGTTCTTACCGGTTGGCCTTCACTGGCCGACCTGACCCGCGCGATCGGGGGCCGCGCGGAGCCGGTCCTCATCCCATGGGACTGCGCTGACGGCTTCTTCGAGGCCTACTGGCGTCGACCCGAGGCGTACCTGGACGACCATGTGCGCCGCGCGGTATCGGTATGGACCAGAGTCGGACCGGAGGCCGAGCAGCGGGCGGTGAACAGCCTCCGCGACGACCTCTCCTCAGGCCGGTGGGCCGAGCGCAACCGCGACCTCGTCGCCCTCGACGCGGCGGAACTCGGCCTCCGCCTCCTCGTAGCCTGAACCACCGTGTGCGAGAACGCCGTTGCCTTCGGGCGTTCTTACGCGGCTGGTGGGTGGCTGACCGGCGGATCACGTGACTGTCTCGGGTTGCCGTTGTTGGCATGCTGCGCGCCGGGTGGCGGTGCTCCAACGCACGTTCTAGCCCGGGGAGTTAGGCCATGGCATTGAACCCGACCCACCCGTCGCCCAGAATGTGGTCGGCCGCCATGGGGGTGGTCCCAGGAACATGGTGGTGCTTGCGATGCCGGCAGTGAATGTGTCGAGGATCGACCGTCGCGTAAGGGGCGAGGTGGCCCGGAGGGGGCTGTTCCTCGTCTCACCGGACCCGGAGCCCTCCCAACGGGATGTTGTTGTCTTCGTATGCACGGACCCGGACCCCGGAGACTGCGGTTTCACCCGGGTGGGACACGTGTCCACAGCGACCGGGGCGAATCACGCGGTCTACGTGATGGACGGCCGTGATCGCAGCGCAGCCGTATCGCTCGCCCAGATCCGAGCCCCCTTCCCGACCTGGGAAGACGGGATCATGGCGGTGCTCGCCGCGTTCGATCGCTGGGGCTGACGCAGGCTGCGGGGCCCGCCGTGTGAGTGGCGATCGCGTCGTCCGGCTGGTGGTGGGTGGGTCACCCGTGTCGACCTGGTCATCCGCGCCGGACGGTGACGGCCCCCGCAGCCGGCTGGGCTCGTGTCACCCGGCCCCGTGCGCCAGCCCGTCGCGGGCCCGGTACGGCCCGGCCGGCGGCGGGTCCGAAATCCCCCCTGCGGACGATGGTGTCTCGGACCTGGGGACGACGGCACGCCGCAGGCGGTCGCCTAGCATCCGGGTCATGAACAGTGAGCTCTTCGCCGCCGAGTACATGGCACAGCCGGCCACCGCGCCGGGCATGACACAGCAGAACGCGAAGTCGATCAAGTACGCGGTGAACGGCGAGTGCTACGCGCGGCAGGGCGCGATGATTGCCTTCCGCGGTGACCTGCACTTCGAGAAGCAGGGCCAGGGGGTCGGCAATTTCCTCAAGCGTGCCGTGACCGGCGAGGGACTGGCGCTGATGACCGTGCGGGGCCAGGGCGAGGTGTGGTTCGCGCACGAGGCGGCCAACTGCTTCATCCTGGACCTGGCGCCCGGCGACAGCATCACGATCAACGGCCGCAATGTGCTGTGCTTCGACCCGTCCCTCTCGTATGAGATCAAGGTGGTCAAGGGCGCTGGTATGGCCGGCGGCGGAATCTTCAACTCCGTCTTCACCGGCCAGGGCAAGCTCGGCGTGATGTGCGAGGGCAACCCCATCGTCATACCCGTCTCCCCGCAGGCCCCGGTCTTTGTCGACACCGATGCGGTGGTCGGCTGGAGCAGCGCCCTGCAGACCTCACTGCACCGTTCCCAGAGCATGGGGTCGATGCTCCGCGGCGGATCCGGCGAGGCGGTCCAATTGCGCCTGGACGGAGAGGGGTTCGTGATCGTACGCCCGAGTGAACTGCGCCCGGAGAAGGCCGCCGGGAACTGATCCGCACGTACGCGGGTGAGGCCGTTGGTCAGGGTGGGGCGCCCCGGGCATAGCGCGGGACGAACGAAACCTTGACCAGCGGGAGCCGCGGCGACCCTCGGCTCGGCGGGCGCAGCGCCTTCCCGGGCCCCGGTGGCTGCGTTGCGGTCGCTGGTCGGCGCACCCGCACCCCTCCCTCCGACTCGTCTCCCAGATCGATTGTCAGTGGTGGGTGAGACGATCGAGGCATCGAGTCGGAACAAGGGGGAGCGGCTATGTCCGGAAACCAGAACTACATCAATCACGTTGCTCTTGTGCTGGATGCCAGTTCGTCGATGTCACACCTGAGCCGCAAGGTCGTCGACGTCGCCGACCAGCAAATCGCTTATCTGGCCCGCCGGTCGCAGGAACTGGACCAGGAAACCCGCGTCACGGTGTACGTCTTCGCCGACACGGTGGAGTGCGTCATCTACGACAAGGACGTGCTGCGGATGCCGTCCCTGAAGCAGCTGTACCGGGTCGGCGGAATGACGGCTCTGCTGGCGGCCACGCTGAAGTCGCAGCGGGAGCTCGCGCAGACAGCTCAACTGTACGGCGACCACAGCTTCCTGACGTTCGTGCTGACTGACGGGCAGGAGAATGCAAGTCATTGCTGTGTGGACGCCCCGGCCAGGGATCCGCATGAACTGATTCGCGCCGTGGCCAAGATGATCGAGACGCAGGAGGACAACTGGACGCTAGCCGTCCTTGTGCCGGACCAGATGGGCAAGCGCGAGGCCACGCAGTGCGGTTTCCCGAAGGACAACATCGCCATCTGGGATGCCACGAGCACACAGGGTCTGGAAGAGGCCGGGCAGGTCATCCAGCAGGCAACCGAAAAGTTTATGGTGGGTCGCAGCCAGGGCATCCGGGGATCGCGGGCGGTGTTCTCCATGGGTGCCGAGGCCGTCAACAAGGACACCATCGAGGCAGCCGGTCTCACCCCGGTGGATCCGTCCGGATACCAGCTGATTCCGGTGGCGCGCGAAGCGGCGATCCGGGAGTGGGTCGTCGAAAGCGGCCACACTTACCGTACCGGTTGTGCGTTCTACCAGCTGAGTAAGTCGGAGAAGATCCAGGCGAAGAAGCAGATCGCGGTGCTGGAGAAGAAGACGGACCGGGTGTACACGGGGCCGGAGGCTCGGGCGCTGCTCGGCCTGCCGGACGTGGAAGTTCGCGTCAAGCCGGACCACAACGACGACTTCACGATCTTTGTGCAGAGCACCAGCGTGAACCGCAAGCTGGTACCGCAGACCCGGCTCCTCCTGATGAGCTGACGCCTCGGGAGCCCCGCCGGTTGACGGGGCTCCCTTTGCGTTGAGCACGCCTTGAGGTGGCCGTACGCGCTGGCCGGCCGTCATGGCCTGATATCAGATTCGGAAACCCAGACGGGCGGTCAGTGCTTGCCTCTGCTCAGGTGTGGCGAGGACCACGATGGTCTCGTAGACGCGGTATCTGTCGCGGTCGAAGTCGACGGTGTGCCATTGGCGGGTGTCGTCGTCGCGGGCGGTGCAGGCGATGGCGTTGCAGGCGGCCTCGTGGTCGTAGTAGTGCTCCGCGAAGTGTTCGGCTTCGATGGAGACGGCTTCTCCGTCCCGTTCGAACTCCAACGTATCGAACCGACCGTCCTCCAACTCCTCTTCGCCCTCGATGAGCCGGACGTTGGAGATCGTGACCGAATGGCCCGCGACCTCGGAGGCTTCTTCCATAAGAGCCTCGTAATCGTCGTATATGGAGCCGATGCCTTCGGCGTGAACCGAGACCGCGACCCCGAAGTGTACGAGTGCCATGGCCGCCTCATATTGGCGCACTTCCTTGTGTGCCCAGTCTGCTGCCTCTTCGAGGCCATGGCGCCACCGTTCCTCGGACACCATGCCGATCTCGTGAAGGGTTTCGCCCACTTGCGCGTAGGTAAACGATGAAGTGAATGACGTGGCGTTCGACATGGCGACGATCTTTCCATGAAGCGGAATCAGTTGGGTTCCACTTCGAAAAGCTCACCTCATGGGCCACGGTTTGAGTCGGAGCGTGCCGTCAATCCTGGCGCCACCACAGAGGAAGTACGTGCCGCCGCTGTGTTTCTTGGCGATCGGGTTCAACGGGGCGCCGGAGGACAGTCGCACCGGTTCCACGTGGCTGAGCGGGCCGAAGGCCGCGACGAGGGTGTCGAATTCGAAGGGTGAATCGGCCAGTTGCGCGGCTTCAGGGTCGACATTGAGACGGTTGAGCAGGGATGCGGAAGTCTGCACGAGTGGTCCCTACAGGGGGCTCTGGCGGGTTGGGCCGGAGGTTGCGGCCGTGCCGGTCACCGCGACACGGCGAACGGTGCTGCTGCGTCACCTGTGGCTACTCGTCGCTGCTCTGGCCTTGCTCCGTAGGTGTGGTGATCCCAAGGTCGATACGCATGACGTGCCGCATTCTCCACAAGGCGTCCCAAAGCCTTCTCGTGTCCTCCCGGGCGGCTGCCACGCTCTCTTCCTGCGCGGCGATGCCTCTGTCGAGCCGTTTCAGTAAGCCGTAGAGATCGCCCAAGCCACGGTTCACCGTACTGGCTGCCGCCAACACCTCGTCAGGCAACACCATTTGGGCCTCGGCGTGGCGCACACGGTGGTCCCGGCGGGCCCGGTCCAGATCCGACCGTAATTCCTCGGTCACCTCACCCGCTTGCAGGGCGTGGAGGAAGTTCGTCGTCACGGTGATGTAGTCGCGGGTACCGGCGTTGAGGGCGGCGTAGCACGTGCGCCGTGCCTGGAGCTGAGCCTGTCGAGCGGCGTACTCGCGTTCCTCGTCCTGGAGCCGCTTGGCATGCGCCAGATCACGTGCCCTGGCCCGGTCAGCGCTGCGCTGTGTGAGCAGTGCTGACGCGAGCGTGCCGCCGATCCCCAGAACTGCGACCGCGAACTCGCTGATTGAGCTACCCATGGCTACCCATGCCGCCCCCGGTTCCGCTTGGCCCGCAGCGACTGTACTGGGAAGCCGGCGTTCGCTGGCGGGCGCACACCTGGATCGGGGCAGCGCCCGGCGGCGAGTTCCGCCGGCCATCGTTGCTTGCGGTCGAGCCGTCGGACGAGCCGGCCAATCGACGCGGTGGCCCGGGCAGCGGACCACCCCGGCGGCCAGATGACAACTCCTCTTTACCTCGGGCTTGCCACTGGGTATGGACCGCGACGACGACTACGGGCACCCTGTCGCGCGACGTGTCACAGAGGCACTCCTGATGACGAGGGCGGAGCGAATGACACCGATCAGCCGAAGAGGCTTCGTGGGACTGGGCGCTTCCGTAGCCGCGGGCGTGACGCTGGGCGCCGGCACGCGCACGGCGGACGCGGTCCAGCGCGCGGCGACCGGCACGATCAAGGACGTGGAGCACGTGGTGATCCTCATGCAGGAGAACCGCAGCTTCGATCACTACTTCGGGCGTCTGAAGGGCGTCCGCGGCTTCGACGACCGCAGCGGCATCACGCTGAGCGGTGGCCACTCGGTCTTCGACCAGCCGAACGGCCTGGGCCGGCAATACCCGTGGAAGCTCAGCTCCACCCCGCCGGCGGGCGGCAAGGACAGCGAGACCCTCGCCCAGTGCAATGGCGACCTGCCCCACTCCTGGTCCTCGCAGCACTCCGCGTGGAACAAGGGCCGCCTCGACAACTGGGTCTGGGGCGTGGGCAACGTCCGCTCGCTCGGCTACCTGGATCGCTCCGACATCCCCCTCCACTACGCGCTCGCCGACAACTACACCATCTGCGACGCCTACTTCTGCTCCACACTCAGCGCGACCGGCCCCAACCGCACCTACCTGTGGAGCGGCAAGGTGGATTCGTCCAGCCACGACGGCGGTGACGAGTCGGGCCTGACCTGGCAGACCTACGCCGAGGCGCTGCAGGCCGCCGGGGTGACCTGGAAGGTCTACCAGAACGCGGCCGACAACTACGGGGACAACGGCTGTGCCTACTTCACACACTTCGCCAACGCCAAGCCCGGCGACCCGCTGTACGACCGCGGCATGTCCTCGGTGCCGAAGGTGGCCGGTTCGACCCCCGACGACATCGCCGCCGCCCTCAAGGCCGACGTACTCGCCGGCACCCTCCCGCAGGTGTCCTGGATCGTCCCCAACCAGGCCTTCTCCGAACACCCCTATGCCCCACCCGGCGACGGCGCCCACTTCGTCAACCTCGTCTACCAAGCCCTCGCGGCAGACGCCGACGTCTTCAACTCCACCGTCCTGTTCCTCAACTACGACGAGAACGACGGCTACTTCGACCACGTACCGCCGCCGATTCCACCCGCCGGCACCGACGGCGAGTACCTCAACGGGCTCCCGTACGGCTTCGGCTTCCGTGTCCCCATGATCGTCATCTCACCCTGGACGCGCGGCGGTTGGGTCTCCTCGGAGGTCTTCGAGCACACCTCGGTGATCCGGTTCCTGGAGACCTGGACGACGGCGCTGGGCAAACCCGCCAACTGCCCCAACATCAGCGCGTGGCGGCGCAAGGTGAGCGGTGACCTGACCGGTGCCTTCAACTTCGCCAAGCCGGTCTACGGGCCCGTCTCGCTCCCCACGACCAGCGTCATCGGCATCAGTACCTGCGCTCCGCTCCCCAATCCGGCGCCGACGAACAACGCCCTGCCCGCCCAGGAGCCCGGCACCAGACCGGCCCGCGCACTGCCGTACCAGCCCAACGGATACCTGGACCGCTTGGAGTTCGGACCGTCCGGCAAGATCCTCGCGTGGTGCACGATGACCAACCAGGGCGGCCCGGCCGCACGGGCGGCCCACTTCTCGATCCATCCCCACGCCTACCGCGACACCACGCCCTGGCAGTACACCGTCGATGCCGGTGGCACGGCGTCCGACTACTTCAACATCGGCTTGGGCTACGGTGACGGCAAGTACGACCTGACCATGGTCGGCCCCAACCGCTTCCTGCGCCGCTTCCAGGGCGACGCCACCAAGGCGGGCAAGTCCGCCGAGGTCAGCACCCGTTACGCCGTGGAACCCGGTACGGGGAAGCTCGCCCTCTACTTCAAGATGACCAACACGGGCTCGTCCCCCATCACGTTCACGATCGCCTCCAACCGCTACCGAGGCGACGGCCCCTGGACCCACACCGTCGCCGCCGGCGCTTCGACGGAGGACTACTTCAACGCCGTCGCGTACCAGAACGGCTGGTACGACTTCACGGTGACCGTCAATGTCGACACGGCCTGGTCGCGCCGTTTCACCGGGCACCTGGAGACGGGTACGGCCAGCGTCAGCGGCTGATCCTGGCGTTACGGGTCGGGTTGCAGGACGCGTTGGAGCCGTCCCTCCACATGTTCCGCTCCAGTGCTTCAGCCCCGGTGTGCAGGCCGGGGTTGAGGCACGGGCAACCAGTACGCGTCGGTCATGCCTGACAGTACTCTTCGGTCATGACTGATCACCTGACTCGCGCCGTGAGCGGTCGCGGCTTGCCACGGGGGACCGCTGGATATGCGGAGGCGGCGGAGAAGCTGGCTGTTCAGTACGAGGAAGTCACCTTCGAGGAAGTCCACCGCGACGTACTGCAATTCGTTCCGGCCGAGCCGGCCCGGATCCTGGAGGTGGGTGCCGGGACGGGGCGCGATGCCGCCGCGTTGGCGGCTCGTGGACACAGCGTCGTGGCGGTCGAGCCGACCACAGAGCTACGGGAACACGCACGGCGGCTGCACGCAGACAGCGACATAGCTTGGGTCGTTGATGCTCTTCCGGACCTGACGCTGAGCCGTCACCCGGGCGAGTTCGATGCGATCTTCGCCACCGCGGTGTGGATGCATCTGGATCCCGAGGAGCGCCGACGTGCGATGACCAGGATCGCCGGGTTGCTCGTTCCCGGCGGCAGGTTCTTCGTCAATCTGCGTCACGGTCCGGTGCCCGCGGGCCGCCATATGTTCAACGTGTCCGCCGCTGAGACAGCCGAGTCGGGCCGTGCGCACGGGCTGCACAGGCTTCATTGCAGTGAGCGTCTCGATCTTCATGGTCGTGACGACGTCCGATGGAGCTGTCTGGTCCTGCAAGCAGACGGGATCAGCGACAGGGCCGACTGACGTCCGCGACCGCCCCGGCCGCTGGCCGTGCGGTCGCGGATGTCGGTCGAAGGCTCCGATCATTCGGCCTCGGGTGGGGTGGTGAAACGCGCGCGCAAGGCTGCCAGGCCGGATGCGTACACCACGTCGCCGAAGAGCCGCTCGACCTCAGGAACGGTTTCGTCCGCGCCGTTGTAGATCGCTGACCAGCGCACCTCCGCACCCTGGTCATGGGCGACGACGGTCAGTGTCGCCTCGTAGTCGGTGATTGGAAGGGGCGTGTCGAAAACCGTGTAGCGGAACGCACGCGCACTGTCGTCCCTGGCGAGTAGGCGTTCGCGGGCGACCACCGCCCCGTCGAGCAAGAACGCCCGTACCGTACCCGGCATTTCAGGGTCGTCCCCCTCCTCCATGACTGAGGGCGGGACCGTCGGATGCCAGTCGGCGAGCCCGGCGAAACGGCCGATGGTGCGCCAGACCGAGTCGGGGTCCATGGGAAGCACGGTGGTGCGGATGAGGCTGTGCCTGCGGAACATGTGGGGTACCGGTGGCTTGGGCATGCGGGGCACCTCGGTCTGTTGTCTGTGATCTGTTGTCTGTGATCTGTGGTTTGTGCGTCCTCGGCGGGGGGCTCGGCGCGGGTGCGCAGCGCGAGGACCGGGCCGCCGCTGCGTGCCTGGGGTGGTGGGCTTGCGGTGGGCTTGTGGTGGGTCCTGGGCTGAGGGTCACCAGGTGCTGTCGCCGCGCAGGGTGGCGTCGGCGCCCCCGTCGAGGAAGATGACCTGGCCGGTGACGTGCGAGTTCTCCGGGGAGGTCAGCCAGGCAAGCAGCGGTGCGACGTGTTCGGGGCGGGCGTGGCCGTGCAACGGCATCGGGACGGTCGCGTCAACGGCTTTCCGTATCTCGGCGTCGGCGAGCATGCCCGCGGTCATCGGGGTGAGGATCGTGCCTGGGGCGACGGCGTTGAGCGGGATGCCGGCGGCCGCCCAGTCATCGGTGACGGCCGCGCGGCGGAGCCAACGTGCGATGGCTGCCTTGGACGAACCGTAGATCGCATACCCCTCCCCCCGGTCGATGGCTGCCTGGGCAGCGGCCACGGTCGCCTCCTCGTCGCCGGAGAGTGCGGCATCGACGATGGCCGGGTCATGCGGATGGATCGAAGCGACGGAGGAAATCAGGACGGCGCGCGGGTCGGTTCCAGCGGCGAGGAGCGGGCGCAGCCCGTCGAGGGTGGCGACCACGCCGAAGTAGTTGACCCGGATGGTGTCTGTGGTGAAGTGAGCGAGGCCGGCACAGGCGATGACGGCATCAAGGCGTCCACCGGTCAACTCGTTGGCCCGGTCGACGAGTTCCCCACGGCCTTCGGGTGTGGCGAGGTCCGCGCTGATGTCGGTGCCTTCAAGGTCAGCGCCGATCACGATGTGGCCTTGCTGGCGGAGGTGGGCGGCGGTGGCTTTGCCTATGCCGGAAGCGGCCCCGGTGATGAGGTAGGTGCGCTCCGAATCGCAGGAGGTACGGGACATGGTCGGCTCCCTTTTGGCAGGTATGGGCGGCCCGCTCGGGGTGACGCGGGTGGCGGGTAGCGATGATGTGGACGACGCCTGGGTGACGTAGATGAGGTAGATGACGGGGTGACGTGTCGCGATGAGGTGGTGAGGGTCCGGCGGCGTGCAGTTGTCGGACTCTCCGGACTCTCCGGACTCTCCGGACTCTCCGGGCGCTCGACCACGTCGACAGTGGCGAGCAGTGGTGAGTAGTGCTGACCGCGCTCACTGTCCTCGCGGCAGCGCCAAACGCCGACCGCTCCGTTTGGCCCCTCAACTGCCCCTTCCAGTGCTGGCGTTGAGGAATTCGTTCAGGCGACGGAGTCAGCGTACCTCTTTTTTGGCATGACGTGCCAACCGGCTTGTCTATGCCAACATGAGGGGAGGTAGACATGGGGACCGGATCGAAGGTGAGGAGAGGCGGATGACAGTAGCGCGAGGCAGACCGTCGCTGACGGAACGGCGGCGGCAGGAGACCCGGCAGGAGATCGCGGAGGCCGCCGCCGTGCTGTTTTCCGAGCAGGGTTACGACGCGACCACGGTCGAGGACATCGCCTCAGCGGCCGGCATCTCGCTGCGCACCTTCTATCGCTACTGCGTGGCGAAGGAGGACGCGCTCACGCCCCTCTTGACCTCCAGCGTCGGCCGGCTTGTCGAAACGCTGGCCACCTTGCCGACCGACGAGCCGCTGACCAGCGCGGTGCAGGCGGCTTTCGGTGCACCGGCTTCGGTCCAGCAGCTCGCGGACATGGAGCGCGCCCGCCGGCTGATCCGCGTCATGGGCAGCGTGCCGGCGATCCGCATGCGGTGGCTGGCCGCCGGGCGGGACATGCAGGACCAGCTGTTGGCGGTGCTCGCGGCCCGCACGGGAGCGTCGCCGGACAGCCTGGAGGTACGGCTGATGGCCACTGCTCTCCTGGACGCGATCAACGTCGCTCTGGAGTACTGGGCCCGGCAGGACGAACCGGAGGACCTCGTCCAACTGACTCGTCGCGCGCTGGACTACCTGCGCATTGACGAGCTGTAGTTGGTGCAGTCCGTGGTCCGTGGTCCGTGGTCCGTGGTCCGTGGTCCGTGGTCCGTGGTCCGTGGTCTGTGATCCGTGGTCGGCGCGATGAGCAGGTGGTGCCGGAGGCTCTGCCGAACCCCGGGGGCTCTCAGAAATGTCTCAGGGGCGCCGGTCAGGGACTGCTCAGGGGCCGGTCAGGGACTGCTCAGGGTTGATCCCTGATGGCATGTGAGGCCATATCAACGAGAGTTGATGGCATCTCAGTGATCCATGGCCAAGCGGCCACCGCCCTTGGGAGCAGCCCGATGCACCTCCGCCCTTCCGCCCTCCGTCGCATTGCCGTGGCCGGCTTCGCCCTCGCCGCGATCACGGCAGGTGCATGCGCTCCCGCCGTGATGGCCGTCGATGCGGTTCCACGGCAGGAGGCGGCCGTTGCAGCCTCGTTCGATCCTGCGCCGATGCGAGGTCTGCTGACCCGTCTGCCCGATCCCGTTGTCGCCGGTGCTCTGGTCAGAGTGGTGGGGGAGCGGCGGGCGATGCCGTGGACCGGAACCGCGGGGGCGGTTTCCCGTGATGTTCACTTCCGTATCGGCAGTGTGACGAAGACCTTCACCAGCACCGTCGTGCTCCAACTGGTCGCCGAGCGCCGTATCGTCCTGGACGCGCCCGTCCGGCGCTATCTGCCCGACCTCATTCCGCCCGCATACGGCGCCGTCACCGTGCATGAGCTGCTGGACCACACCAGCGGCCTACCGGCCCCGGCCGGCATACCCGGGCCTGCCGACGGCCCCGGTTGGTGGCGCAGGAGCGTGTCGCCGCAGGACGTGGTGCGCCGTGCCTTCGCAGCCGCCACATCCCCCAAGCCGGGGAACCAGCCCACACCCGGCAGTGTCCAGCAGTACAACGGCGTCAATACCTTCGTCCTCGGCCTCCTGGTCGAGAAGGTGACCGGCCGAACCTTCACCGAAGAACTCACCCGCCGCATCATCCAGCCACTAGGACTGCGCCACACCAGCCTCCCCTCGTCGGACGACATGTCCATCCCGGCACCCCACGCGCGCGTGTACGTCGGTACGGACGACGTGACCGAGCAGAGCCCCTGGGCGTGGGCCGAGGGCGGCATGGTCTCCACCGCCGCTGATCTGGACCGGTTCATAACCGCTCTGTTTCGCGGCCGTCTGCTCCCGCCCGCCCAGCAGAAGCTGGTCTTCACCGTGCCCCGGGTGGACAGCGCACCGACGAACACCAACTGCATCAACAAGACGAGCTGCTTCAGCGTCGGCGGTCTGATGCGGGTCATCCTCGACAACGGCGTCACCGTGTGGGGCAAAACGGGCTCCCTACCAGGGTGGACCAACGGCGTCTTCACCACCCGTGATCTGAAGCGCCGCGTGGCCTACTCCCTCAATCCGACCGGCACTGCCTCCGAACGCCCCTATGTCATGGCCGTCGTGAACGCCGCATTCCAGAGCGTCGGCTGAACGACGGGGGCGGTCGCCGCCCGGAGCCTCTTCGGCCCGACCAGCACTCACATCAACGGGCGGACCGCCCGCCCCGCAAGGCGCCGGGCTCGCTGTCGCTCTGGTCACCGCCCGGACCACCGACCGCCGGCCCAGAGCGGTGCGGACCAACCCTTGCGTCCTGACGCGCCCCGAAGGGGAGGGGCGACGATGCCGCACCCCTCATCCTCCCCGATCCGCGATGCGCACCGAGTTTTGAAACATATTTTACGTGAAGTACGCAACTTCAGCCCGTACTCTCGCCGTCTGACAGGAAGTCGGGCCCGTCAGGGCCGAAGGGCGAGAGAGTGGGGCAGGTCGTGGGGCGGCGCAAGGGCGGCATAGGGATCGCACTCGTCACGGGGGCGATGCTGGTGGGCGCGAGTGCCTGTGGCGGGGGCGGCGGTGACAAGACGAGTGGGGACGACGGAAAGGCGCCGGGCAAGCCGAGTGCGAGTGCCTCCCCGTCGCCGAAGAAGCCCGCGGGCCCGCCGATGCTGCTGGACACGATCACCCCGCAGACGGGAACCAAGGTCGGCGTGGCCATGCCGATCTCGGTGGTCTTCACGAACCCGGTGTCGGCAAAGGCCCGGGCCACGGTGGAGAAGCACATGAAGGTGAGCGCCTCGCAGCCGGTGGCCGGGGCCTGGCACTGGTTCGGCGACAAGCGCGCCGACTGGCGACCGAAGACGTACTGGCCCTCCGGCACCAAGGTGAAGATCGACGCTGACATGAACGGCGTCAGCAACGGCAACGGACGCTACGGCGTGCGCAACTACACGCACACCTTCACGATCGGCGACGACGTGCGCGCGGAGGTCTCGGTGACCGGCCACACCATGAAGGTGACCCGGAACGGCAAGCCGGTGCGCACCCTGTCGATCAACGCGGGCAGCGCCCAGTATCCGACGTGGAACGGCACCATGGCCGTCATCGACAAGCAGGAGAAGGTCCATATGACCTCCTGCAGCGTCGGCATCAGCTGCGACAAGGGCAGCCCCAACTACTACGACCTGACGCTGCCCTGGGACATCCACCTCACCCAGTCCGGCACCTACGTGCACTACTCGACCGGCGACCCCAATCCGGGCAGCGGCAGCGCCCGCGGCTCGCACGGCTGCGTCCACCTGTCCATGTCGGACGCCAAGTGGTTCTACGGCCAGGTCAAGCAGGGTGACCCGGTCACCATCACCGGTTCGCCCCGCGCCAAGGCCCCGGCCGACAACGGCTACGCCGACTTCAACCTGGGATGGGACCAGTGGCTCGCGGGCAGCGCGTCCGGGGAGGGGAAGACCGCGACGCTGTGATGCGCTGCGGTGGCGGTGTCCGTCAGGAGGCGATGATGACGACCGCGGGGCGGCCCTCGTAGGCCAAGGCGGACGGCGTCCGCACGATCCACAGCGCACGCACCTGGCGCGCGTAACACGGCCACATCGCCGCGCCCGTCGCCGTCTGACCTGCTCTCCGGCCGAGCGCACCACGCGTGCATCGGCAGCGCACGCCGTTCACGAATCCGGGCGACGGATCACCGTCGGCGGCAACCCGCTGGCCGTCGCCGTCGGCCATGCCGTGGTCGAGCTGCTCCGCAGCGGCGAGTACCAGGCACGGGCCGCCGAACTCGGCGAGCGGCTGCGCGGCCGGCTCGACGAGCTCGTCGGGCGCGGCGCGGTCGCCGTCAGGTGCCGCGGCCTCTGGGCCGGCATCGACCTCGACCCCGCGCTGATGACGGGACGCCAGGCATGCCTGCGCCTCCTGGACCGCCGGGTGCTCGCCAAGGACACCCACGGCCACACCATCCGGCTCGACCCGCCATTGGTTGTCGAACCCGGTCAACTGGAGTGGCTGTGCGATCAGTTGGGTGAAGTCCTGAGCCTCCCCGGCAGCTGACACCTGTCCGGCCGGCGAAGTGCTCAGCGCGCGGGACTCCGCGTGCCCCTCATGGCGTCGGTGCTGACGGGCGCAGCAGTGAGACCAGCAGCCCCGTGAACTGGCTTGCCGCCCAGGGGAGCCGTCGGCCGAGCATCGTCTGTACCTGGGCCTCGCGGCGGCGGAAGACGGGGTGGCTGAGGGGTACGTAGACGACACCTTCGGCGGTCGGTTCCGGGTGCAGGTCGCCCAGGTCGCCGACGAGGGCGACGCCGCCACCGGAGCGTACGAACTCGTACTTCGAGGCGATGGCGTCGCATACCAGAGCGGGGTGGACGGCCAGGCCCTCCAGTTGCACGCCGGTGTCGAACAGGTCGCGCTGGGTGGTTCCCGTCGGGGCCAGGGCCAGCGGGTACGCGCACAGTTCGGCCAGGCCGACCCGCTCCCGGCCGGCGAGTTCGTGTCCGGTCGGGACGATGGCGGCCATGGGTACCACGACGGCGCACTCCACCCGCACGTCGTGCCGCGGGCCCATCGCGTAGGTGACGGCGATGTCGGCGATTCCCTCGGCCACCCGCCGGGTCGCCTCCTGGTGGGATACGCGGTCGAGTTGGAAGGTGACGTCCGGGTGGTCGCGTCGGAAGGCCGCCATCGCGTGCGGAACGAGGCGGCGTGCGAAACCCTCCGAGCAGGCCACGGTGATGTTGCGGGCGTCCGCGCCGCTGCCCGTACGCAGTTCGCTGAGGAGCTCGGAGGACTCGGCCTCGCTGCGGCGGGCATGTGCCAGCAGGCGTGACCCGGCGTCGGTCAGGGTCATTCCGCGCGGATGCCGGACGAACAGCGGAACGCCGATTCCGGATTCAAGCTTGGCGATCTGCCTGCTGATCGCCGAAGGGGCGACCCGCAGATTCTGGGCAGCCTCGCTCACCGCTCCCGTACGGGCGACTTCGAGGAAGTACGCCAGGCTCACCGGCATGAGTTGCATCGGACCTCCATGAGGCGAGGCGGCCTACCGCCTGCCGTGTACACCGATGCGACGCGCACACCGGTTTGCCGAGATTAGAACGCGGGGCAGCACAAACGGCAATAGTCAGGGGATGAGAGGCGCCCTTACGCTGCTGAGCCAACACGGCACGTGCCGTGCACCCGCACCTGTGGCATTCCCGGGAGTACCTCCAGTGATCCCTGAAAATCTGGTCCGGCGGGCCGAGGCGTACGTCGACTCGGGCGCCTTCTTCGCCGAACTGAGCGCTATGGTCGGCTATCCGACCGAGAGCGCCCGCCCGCAAAGTCACCTTGCCGTTAAGGCATACCTGGACGAGGTTCTCGTACCCGCGCTGACCGCTCTCGGGTGTTCGGTGGCCGAGTACGCCAACCCGGACCCCCGCGGCGGCCCGTTCCTCGTCGGTACCCGCGTCGAGTCGCCGGATTTGCCGACGCTGCTCTGCTACGGCCACGCCGACGTGGTGGACGGCCACGCCGGCCGGTGGAGCGAGGGCCGCGACCCGTGGACCCTGACCGCCGACGGCGACCGGTGGTACGGCCGCGGGGCGGCCGACAACAAGGGACAGCACCTGGTCAACCTCGCGGCGCTGCGGCTGCTGCTGGAAGAGCAAGGGGCACTCGGGTTCAATCTGACCTTCCTGTTCGAGACCGGTGAGGAGATCGGCTCGCCGGGGCTGGCCGCCTTCGCCGCCGCACACCGCGAGGAGCTGCGGGCCGACGTTCTGATCGCCTCGGACGGGCCGCGCCTGGACGCGACGACGCCGACGCTCTTCCTCGGTGCGCGCGGAGGCGTCAGGCTCCAGCTCGATGTCGACCTGCGCCCGGACGCGTACCACTCCGGCAACTGGGGCGGCATCCTGCGCAACCCCGCCACCACCCTGGCCGGCGCCATCGCGAGCCTGGTCGACGGCCACGGCCGCATCCAGGTCCCCGCGCTCCTCCCGCCCGAGATACCGGATCCGGTGCGCCGGGAGCTCGCAGCTGTCACGGTCGCGGGCAGTCCCGGCGATCCCGCGCCCGACGAGGGATGGGGCGAGCCCGGTCTGACCGCGGCCGAGCGGCTCTACGGCTGGAACACCCTGGAGGTCCTGTCGCTCGGCTCGGCCGACATCGATCACCCGGTCAACGCGATCCCGGGCCGGGCCCGCGCCGTTCTGCAGCTGCGGTACGTCGCCGGTACCGACGTGGGCCGGGTGCGGGAGGTCGTCGCCGGACACCTGGCCGCCCACGGCTATCCGATGGTCGACCTGACCGTCCACAGCAGTTTCCCCGCCAGTCGCACACCGCTCGACGACCCGTGGGTGCGCTGGGCCAAGGCGACGCTGGAGCAGGTCACCGACCGGCCCGTCGCGGTCCTGCCCAACATCGGCGGCTCGCTGCCCCACCACGTCTTCACCGACGTCCTCGGCCTGCCCACCCTGTGGCTGCCGCACTCGTACCCCGGCTGCCTGCAGCACGCACCCGACGAGCACCTGCTCGGCACGATCGCCCGCGAGGGCCTCGTGCTGGCGGCCACGCTCTTCCACGCCCTCGGCCACCCCTCGGCGGGCACACCGCTCCCCCCACGCGGCTGACCCCCACTTCCCCACGCACCGCGGCCAACCCCCATCCTCCCCAGCTCATCGTTCCACCTCCCGCTCTCCGTCCCCCTCCCCGCTCGGCCTGACGACCGTCAGCCGGGCGCCTGCCGGAAGGACCCACGATGACCCGCATCTCCCCTCAACCCACCGAGCCGGGAACGTCCCCGGCCGCACCCCCGGGACGAGCATCCGCCAAGCGCGCGATAGCGGCGGCGACCATCGGCAACGCCCTGGAGTTCTTCGACCTCGCCCTGTACGCCCTGATGGCGACCTACATCGGCAAGACGTTCTTCCCCCACGACAACCCCGGTGTCCAACTCGTCCAGGCCTACGCCGTGTTCGGCATCAGCTATCTCATCCGCCCGATCGGTGGCCTGCTGCTCGGCTCGTACGCCGACCGACAGGGGCGCAAGAAAGCGCTGATGCTGTCGATCCGCCTGATGGTGCTCGGCACCGGACTGATGGCGTTCATGCCCGGCTACGCCACGCTCGGGTTCCTCGCACCGCTGGGCATCGTGCTCGCGCGGCTGGTCCAGGGCTTCGCGGCCGGCGGCGAATTCGGCGCCGCCACCTCCTTCCTGGTCGAGCAGGACAACCGGCGCAAGGGCTTCTTCGGCAGCTTCCAGTTCGCCAGCCAGGGACTGGCCACCGTGGTGGCCGCCGGATTCGCCACCGGCCTGACCGCGGTGCTGTCCGACACCCAGATGACCGCCTGGGGCTGGCGGGTGCCGTTCGTCTTCGGTCTCCTGGTCGGTCCTGCCGGCTATGTCATACGACGCTACGTCGAGGAATCGCCCGCGATGGCGCAGGTACCGGCAGCGGGGGAGAGCGGTGGTACGCCTTCGCCGGTCCGCTCGGTGTTCCGCCGTCACCGGGGCGGCCTCCTGGTCGCCGGCGGGGCGCTGGTGGTCTCCACCGCCCTCAACTACTCCCTGCAGTACCTGCCCACCTTCGCGATCAAGGAACTGGGGTTGGACGACTCGCTGTCCTTCACCGCCCTGCTCATCACCGGCACCATCCTGACCCTCGGAACTCCGGTCGTCGGCCTGCTCGCCGACCGCTTCGGCCGGCTGCGGATCATGATCCCCGCCGCAGCCCTCATCGGCCTGAGCGCCGTCCCGCTGTTCATCTGGCTCACCAACGCACCGTCCTTCCTGGCCCTCGCGTTGTGCATGACGGTCCTCGGACTGCTGAAGGCGGCATACTTCGGCGCGCTGCCGTCGGTGATGGCCGATGCCTTCCCGGCCGAAGCCCGCGCGACCGGGCTCGCGTTCAGCTACAACACCACGGTCGCGCTCTTCGGCGGATTCACCCCCACGATCGCCACGACCCTGGTCACGGCGACCGGCTCGCGGATCTCCCCGAGCTACTACCTGCTGGCCGTCTCCCTCCTGAGCATCGCGGCGCTGGTGGGTGGTTACCGGTTCCGCGGCATCCGCTGACAGAACGGTCGCAAGTGCCGGCAGGGCAGCCGCCTGTGGACAGCTGCCCGTCAACAGCCGCCCGGCCCCTGGGACGCACCGTGGGTGAGGCACCCCGAGGACCGCGGGGCAGCTACCTGCGGAGTTGGGCGGCGATCTCGTGGGAGAAGGCCGCGACGCTGGTGTAGACGCCGGGGGTGGGGGTGGAGTCGCTGCTGTGGGCCAGCCAGCTGACGATGCCGATCAGTTTGCCGTCGGAGACGAGTGGGCCGCCGCTGTCGCCTTCCGCATGATGGGCCCCGGTGACGGCGTCGTTGGCGCAGGTGTGCATTGCGGGGTCGAAGTCCCCGGGGTTGAGCCGCTGGCATGTCCGGTCGGGGAGGACGCGCAGCTTCGCCGAGCGCAGGACGTTCGCCGCGCGGTCCTCGTTGTCCAGCAGGCCCCAGCCGTAGACCCGTGCGCTGGTGCCCGGCCGGTACGGACCGGCGTCGGCGGTGGTGGCGATCGGCAGCGGGGTGTATTTCGCCGGCATGGGCTTGTCGAGCGTCAGGACCGCCACGTCGTTCTCCAGATGCCGGCCGAACCGCGGGTGGATCCAGGCCTTCCGCACCTTCCGCATCGCGCCGTCATGGCGGCGCAGGTCGGTGCGGCCCGCGACCACCCCCACATCGGTGGGCTCTTCGTCGACCACGCAGTGGGCCGCGGTGACGACCTTGGTGGGGGTGACCAGGGTGCCGCCGCAGAACTGGCCCGAGCGGGGATAGCTGTCGGTCTGCCGCCACAGGTTGATCGAGACGGCCCATGGCGCCTGTTCCGTGGTCGACTTCTGCCCGCCGATGATGGCGTGGGCGGTGGCGGCCGGCAGCACGGCGAGGCCGACGCCGACGAGCGCCAGGAGACAGGCCAGGACGGGCAGACGCGCTGCCGTGTGTTGTCGTCGTGTCATCGTCATTCCCTTTGCTGTCCGGCTATCCGGCTATCTGGTCCTGGAGGAGTGCGTAGTAGGAGGCGGTCTTGTTGGCGACGCCCGGGTAGAGGCGGTCGGTGCAGCTGCCGCCGCCACTGATGACCCCGACGAGCCGGCCCTTCACGACCACCGGCCCGCCGCTGTCCCCGTAACAGGCATTGACCCCGCCGGCCGGATAGCCCAGGCACATCGTGTAGCGCTTGTCGTAGCGGCGGCTGCCGTACGCGGTGACGCACCCCCCGTCGCCCCGGTTGGGGAGCAGCGCGGTCTGCAGCGGCGGCACGCGCTTGTCGTCATCGCGGCCCGTGGTGGAACCCCATCCCAGGACCCTGGTGGGCGTGCCCTCCTCGTACAGCTGCTGCTGCGCCGGGGTGGCCAGCGGCAGTGTCCGGTAGGGCAGGGGGGCGTTGAGCGTGAGGACGGCGATGTCGTGCGCGTACTTGGCGCCGCTCCCGTCGGTGACGGCCTTGGGGTGAATCCACGCCTTCACGACCTTGCGGACCGTGCCCGTCCGGGTGTTCCGAAGGTCTTCCCGGCCGCCGACCACCCGGATCTGATCGACGGTGGCCGGGTTCACGCAGTGGGACGCGGTCAGCACCTTGCGGGGTGCGACGAGCGTGCCGGCGCATTCCGGGTTCTTCACGTCGTCCGCCGACGTCAGGGTGACTGCCCAGGGGTACTTCTTGATGTCGGCCCGGTCTCCTCCCACCACCGCGCCGGCCGTCGGGACGGCCGCCACCACCAGGGCCATCCCGGCCAACACCGCACCCACCAGGACACCGTGGCGTGTTCTCGCTGAGTTCATTGCTCCTCCGTGACGATCGAACAATGCCGCCCAGTGAGAGCCCGGGCAGCACCGCACGGTTGTCCACGACACGGTGGCTCTTGCCCATCACGGCCCCCGGGGGCGGCAGTTCGGCCATGCGAACGTCGACCGGGAGGAGCGTCCGGAAGCCGGATCCTCTGGGTGTGTGCGCCTGGCAGCCCGGGTCGCAGCGGCTGGCTGGGGGACGACCGGCCGGATGCCCCTCACCGCCTGCCCCTGACCGCTTGCTGTGTCAGGCACCGCGATGCCTGACGAGCAGTTCCTTCCGGGCGCGGTCCCAGGTCTCCGTGGGGTCGAAGGTGTCCGAGGGCCAGGTGGTCGAGGTCAGGGAGCCCCTTCCCCGGTACGCGCGCATGATCTCGACATGGGGCGGCCAGGCGATGAAACGGTGCAGGGCAGCTTCGTCCCGCCAAACCGCCACGGCACCGCAGCGGCGGGCGACAGGGCGCGCCCACAGCCACATCCCATGCGCCCCCTCCAATGTCGGCCAGCCCACGGCGAGTCGCCTGGCCGCGCGGTAAACGCGCGGCAGATCCCTGACGTGGTCGAGCCGGAAGTCGGTCACGCTGATGAGGACGGGACCGCCCTGGCCGTGGTCCCGCCCGGAGATCCAGGACGATCTCAAGAACTTCATATGCATATGCTTACGATCTGCATTCGCGTACGATCTGTCAACGGGTAAGTGAAGTGCGGTGCCAAGTACGCAAAACCGGGAACGACCAGAGGAAGCGGGGAATCAGAGACGGGGCGCCTGGGGCGGCCGCATCCGGCTGCGGATGACCACGCTGCCTACCGTCTTGTCGTGCAGACACTGCCGGAACGGCCGGTCCCAGAGGCAGAACAGCGCATCGATCTGACCGAGCACCGGCACCATCCCCATGACTGAGTGCGCCAAGTGCCGCCTCAGGGCCTGTCCGTAGGAGAGCCGGCGCCCGTCGGTGAGCCGTACGACGCGCACACCGCAGGTGAGCTTGCCCACCGTGCCTCCGAAAAGGGACGTCATCAGGGGCGAGTAGAGGAAGGACATCGCCAGGGCCGCCATGAGGACGAGGCCGAACGGCGCCTGGCTGGAGATATTGACGAGGCCACAGACGATTGCGATACCTGCCGACGGCAGGGCCAGGAGGACAGCCATGGTCAGCACGTCGATGGCGACGGCGAGCAGCCGCAGGCCCTGATTGCCGACGGTCTGCGCAGATAGGCTCGGCCGCCTCGTCGGGGCGGGTCCGGCTCCGGGGTGCTCGGGAGGCGGCATGTGCGGCCGTACGGAGGACGGACCTGCTGCCTGTGTCGCGTTCATGGTGCCAACTTCCTTGCTTCTTGCGGCCCCCTTGCGCCGAAAGGTGTCCTGGCGGCAGGCGGAAGGGTGCTCGACTCGACTCGTTTCCATCGTGGTCGCGGGGCGGCCTGGATCCGTCGCTCTCAGGTCGTGCATCAGGGGCCTGCCCAAAGGCAGAGTCGCTGGGTGGGCGTACGACTCGTGGCGGACAGGGGCTCTGCCTGGAGGGAGACCCGACAGCCGTCGCTGTTCAGGATGCGTTCAGGCTGTGGCTGGAAGGGTTGGGCGGCGTACGACGTCATCGCTGTGCGCGGTGCCGCGTATCTGACACTTCCCGCCAACGCGCGCACACGGACGCGCCACCGGGCCACCGACAGCGCCATGCGCAGGCCCTACGGCACGACGTGCGGCGGCGCAGACGCCACCCAGGAGGATCCACCTTGCCTGAGCCCGAAGTCCTGACCGATCTGGACGTCGCCGGTACCGACAGGTACGTGATGCGGAAGCTCCCGGAGGTCACGCTCGCCTTCTGGGTCATGAAAATCGCCGCGACCACCCTCGGCGAAACAGCCGGTGACCTCTTCGCCCAGACCCTCAAGCTCGGCTACTTCCTCACCACCATCGCACTGTTCCTGATCTTCGTGGTCACGCTGGTCGTGCAGCTCCGGTCCCGGCGCTACAACCCCTTCTGCTACTGGACGGTCATCCTCTCCACGAGCATGGCGGGCACCACCATGTCCGACTTCATGAACCGTGACGCCAGCGCCAAGTTCCTCACCGACGGTGCGAAGTCGCTCGGCTGGGGACCGCAGGGCCTGGGGCTGGGGTACCCCACCGGCGCAGCCATTCTGATCTCGCTGCTGATCGCCATCTTCGTCATCTGGAAGTTCACCGGTCTGACGTTCGCCATCCGCGACATCGTCTCCTTCCGCGCGGAGGCCCTCTTCTGGGCGGCGATCCTGGTGTCCAACACCCTGGGCACCTCGATGGGGGACTTCCTCTCCGACAGCTCGGGACTCGGGTACGCGGGCGGCGCCCTGCTCGTCACCACTGTGCTCGCCGTACTGGTCGCCCTCATGCGGGTACCGACCGTTCCGAACGTGGTGCTGTTCTGGATCGCCTTCGTCCTCACCCGGCCCCTCGGGGCGACCGCGGGTGACTTCCTGACCAAGCCGCTCGCCAAGGGTGGGTTGGACCTCGGTACGGCGGGCTCATCGGCGGTCCTTCTCGCGGTACTGCTCGGCCTGATGGGCTACGCCCACGTCCAGGAGCGCCGGACCACCGTTTCCGAGGACCGCACCCTCATGGACGTTTCCTGAGGACCGCACCCTGATGGACGTTTCCTGAGCGTGGCGCGGGAGGCAAGCCCCGTTGGCCACCGTTCCCTCCCCGGGGCGGGCGGCCGGCGGGGCCATGTCGTCCGGACGGGCCGTGCCATCCGGATGTGCCGTGTCATCCGGCGGGGCCGTGTCATCCGGCGGGCAGATCGACCACGAAGCGCGCGCCCGCGGTGTGGCCGGCGTCGTGGCTCACTGCACCGCCGGCGGAGTGGGCCAGGCGTCGTGCGAGCGGCAGACCCAGGCCCGCTCCGGTGTGGCCGTCCGCCGGTTCGGCGCGTCGGCCCGGTTGGAAGAGCTGCGTGGTGAAGGTGGCCGGGACACCGGGACCGTCGTCGACGACCGCCACGCGGATGCCGTCGGGCCCAGGCACCACCTGTAGGGCGACCCGCGAGCGGGCGTAGCGCAAGGCGTTGTCGATGAGCGGGGCCACGATGCGCTCCAGCAGCGCGGCGGGCACCCCGGCCAGCACGGTGTCCGGGCCGTCAAGCGTGATGTCGACGCCCGTGATTCCGGCGCGCGTCATCTCGGTCACCCCAGCCCCGGCAACCGTCGTCTCGGCCACCGTGCTCTCGGCAACCGAGATGTTGGCCTTCTCGCGGGGACTTCGCTGATCGGTGAAGCGGCGCAGTACGGCCATGACGTCCGTCGTGCCGGGAACGGTGTGTGCGCCGGCCCGGGCGTCGTCCAGGACGGTCTCGCAGATGGTGCGCATGGAGGCGGCGGCCTCGGCGATGGCGGTGTGGGTGGTGCGGGTCTCGTCGGCGGAGCGGGGCCGGGCTTGCCACCAGTCCAATTCGGCGGTGATCCGCGCCAGGGGATTGCGCAGCTCGTGGGAGAGCTCCCGGGTGAGTTGCTGTTCGTGGCGCAACACGGCACGGATCCGGTCGAGCAGTTCGTCCAGTGAGGCCCCGAGCCGGGAGAGTTCGGCGGGGCGGTCCCCAGTGCCGAAGCGCTCTTGGGAGGCGACCACGCTCCACCGGGTGGCCTGCTCCGTCATGGTCCTGACCGGGCGCAGGGCGCGTCCCACCGCCAGCCGGGTCAGGACGTAGGTGCAGGCCAGGACGGTGGCATCGAATGCGAGGGAGGCGATGAGCAGGGTGTCGGCCGACGCACGGTACGGAGCGAGGTTTATGGCGGTGACGACGGTGGCGACGGCGGCGGTGGGCCTGGCACCCGGCCGGACCCCGCCCACGGGCTCGGCGCACAAACGTATGCGATCTCCGGCCGTCACCTCGTTGCAGCGCTTGACGCCATGAGCGGCGAGACGGGTGGCGGCCCGAGTGATCGTGCCGTCGGCCGCGGCTGAGGCGGGGTGCTCCAGCAGCCGGGTGCCCGCGTAAATCCATACGTTGGTGTCCAAGGCGGCGTCGTGCGGTGTCTCCAGGACGCGTACCGGCTGATGGCGGGTGTCGACGGTCGCGGCCACCGCACTTGCCCGGGTGCGCAGTTCGTCGTCGGCCTGTTGCTGGAGATGCTGGCGGACGATCGCGTTGAACACGACGGTGAGGACCACCATCACCAGCGTGGCGGTGGTCAGCGCCACGAGGGACAGCCGGCCCCGCAGCGTACGGGGGCGGCAACGGCCGGCCAACGCGGAAATGAGGCGTGGGGCAGTGGTCGTGGTCATGAGAGCCGGTGCCCGACTCCCCGCATGGTGCTGATCGTCAGGCTGCTGCCCACCTCCCGGAGCTTGCGACGCAACCGGCTCAGGTACTGGTCGAGGGTGTTGTCGCTGACCTGCGCGCCTTCCGGCCAGCCGGCCCGGACGAGCTCCCGTCTGCCCACCACTGCCCCCAGTCCCGCCATCAAGGCCGCAAGCAGCCGGAATTCGGTGGGTGTCAACGCCACGTCGACGCCCCCTGCAGTCAGGCTGTGGTGCACCGGATCCAGGACCAGGTCCCCAGCGGCCGTAGGCCGGGCCGGCCCGGATCGTTTGAGGGCGGCGCGCAACCTGGCGGTCAGCTCGGCGAGATGGAAAGGCTTGGCGAGGTAGTCGTCACCCCCGGCGGAGAACCCGCTGAGGCGGTCATGGAGCCGGTGGTGCGCGGTCAGGAAGACGACCGGGCTGGCGAACCCCTGCGCCCGCATCGCCTGGCACACGTCCCGCCCGTCCGCGTCCGGCAGTCTGACGTCCAGCACCACCGCGTCCACGCTGTCGCCGGTCAGCCGCAGAGCGGTCGCGCCGTCCTGAGCGGCCAGCGTGCCGAAGTCCTCGTCACGCAGACCGCGTACCAGCACGTCCCGCAGCGCGTGGTCGTCCTCGACGATCAGAACGGTGGGACGCACAGATGATCACCTCACAACAAGTTCGGGAGCCGGGGCCGGGATACCGCATCCGCCCCAACTTCTGGGCAACGCTTCCGGAGACCGGTAGGCCGGCAGGCCGGTAGGTGGCGTGCGGTCGGGACGCAGCGGTGTGGCCGCAGGCGCCTCCTGTACTGCGGTGACCCGTCCGGCAGTGGCCCGGACGTGGTCGTCCCGGCCGATGCAGATGGCGGGGGCACGGCCGGACGACAGCGCCGTCGGGCCGACTACAGACAAGTAGACGGTCTACCGCACTGTAGACGATGACGGCGGGAGGGTTGGTGTTTGTTCGTCGAAAGTGCGCTGTTGGTCGGCTTCTGTCTGCCTGCCGACTCCCTGCTCTTCACGGGGGCTGCCGTCTCTGACACTCGGCAACGAACCATCAGACTGAGGTCAGGCTCATACGGCGGGTCGTTGCCCACAGGAGCAGGGCGGCGAGGCTGAACGACGTGCCGAGGGCGGTCACGGCCGGCCAGCCTGCCGTCGCGTAGGCGAGGGAGGAGCCGAGGGCGCCGAGGCTGCTGCCCGCCGAGTAGAAGACCATGTAGCCGCCGATGATCCTGCTGCCCGCGTCGGGTTGCACGGCGTGGATCAGGGTCTGGTTGGTGACGTGGACCGCCTGCACGGCGAAGTCCAGCAGGACGGCGCCGATCGCCAGCGCCCACAACGATTGCCGGGTCAGGGCGATCGGGAGCCAGGAAAGCGCCAGCAGGGCGAGGCCGATGCCGGTCGTGCGCTGGGCGAGCCCCCGGTCGTTCCAGCGCCCGGCCACTCCGGCGGCGACGGCCCCGGCCGCCCCGGCGAGTCCGAACGCGCCGATCGCGGTGTGCGACAGCGACCACGGCGGAGCGCTCAGGGGCTGCGCCACGCCGCTCCACAGCGTGCTGAAGGCCGCGAACACCAGCAGGGCGAGCGCGCCCCGGATCCGCAGCAGCGGATGGCGGACGAACAGAGTGACGGTGGAGGCCACCAGTCGTCCGTACGACCCCTCGCGCACCCCGGTGGACGGCGAGCCCGGGGGCAGAACACGGCGCAGCAGCAAGGCGAGGACGGCGGTGACGCCCGCGGACACCAGGTAGACCGCCCGCCAGCCGGCGAGGTCGGCGAGGACACCGGCGGCGGCGCGGGCCAGCAGGATTCCGGTGACGATGCCGCCGGTGACCGTTCCGACGGCGCGGCCGCGCCGGGCGGGCGGGGTCAGGGCGGCAGCCGCCGCGACCATCGTCTGGGCGACGACGGCGAGCAGCCCGACCACGGCGAGGGCGCCGAGCAGCGCCGCCACGCCCGGTGCCAGCCCGGCGGCCAGCAGTGCGAGTGCCAGGAGCCCGAGCTGAGCGGTGACCAACCGCCGATGGTCGAGCAGGTCGCCGAGCGGTACGAGCGTCAACAGGCCGGTCGCATAGCCGAGTTGAGTCACGGTGACGATCGCACCGAGCAGCCCTGAGCCGAGCGCGAACCGCTCTCCGAGGGTCACCAGCAGGGGCTGCGCGAAGTAGACGGTGGCCACGGAGCTGCCGCAGGCGAGGGCGAGCAGGGGCACGAGCCGGGCGGGCGGCGAGGGGTCCGGCGCCGACGCCGTGGCATGCGCCTCGTGGCCGCCGGTTCCGCTGCACTCGCCGACCGTACCGGAGCACTGGACCGCCATACCGACACACCTTCCGCTCAACTTGGTTTCATCTTGCTACCGGCGTGACAGTAGCCATCCGAGGTAGCATGTTGCAACCACCCCTGGAAGGGTCCGGGGAGCTGGAGGAGAGGAGCCACGGATGGTCGCCCGCACCCGTTTCGACGCCGACCCCTGTCCCGTCGCCCGGTCGGTGAACGCCATTGGTGACTGGTGGTCGTTGCTGATCGTGCGGGACGCCTTCGACGGCAGCCGCCGGTTCGGCGAGTTCCAGCGCAGCCTCGGCATCGCCAAGAACATCCTGGCGGCGCGGCTGCGTGCGCTGGAGAAGGCCGGGGTGCTGCGCGGCGTGCCCGCTCCGGACGGCGGGTCCCACCGCGAGTACCTCCTCACGGACAAGGGTCGCGCCTTGTTCCCGGTGATCGTCGCCCTGCGCCAGTGGGGAGAGGACCAGTGTTTCACCCCCGGCGAGGACCACTCCCGTCTGCTGGACCGCCGGACCAGCCGCCCGTTGCGCCGTTTGCAGATCCGGGCGGCGGACGGCCGGCCGGTAGGGCCAGAAGACACCGTCGTGGAGAAGCTGCAAGAGACGGAGAGGGCTGAGACGGAGAGGGGAGAGAAGGGGAAGGCCGAGCAGGAGAGGGGCGCGACGGAGGTCTCGGCGGAGGAGGGCGAGGGCTGCTGAGCGGGGCCGTTCTCTCCTACGCTTCCAGCCGGGTCGTGAGACATCATTTCACTCATGAGCTTTGCCATGACGCCCGCCATCCCGGCCGGCACCCTCTCCGCCTCCGCTCAGCCCTCAATTCCGTCGGATGACGGCGAGTTGCTGTTGCGACCCTGGGAGGCGGACGACGCTCCGGTCCTGCAACGTGCCTTCCAGGACCCGTCAATCCGGCGCTGGCACACGCACCATGTGACGTCGCTGCAGGAAGCCCGGGACTGGGTCACAGCCTCCCACCGGTCCTGGCAGCAGGAGCAGGCCGTCCAGTGGGTCATCACCCGGGCCGACGGCGAGGTCGCCGGCCGGATGTCTCTGCGGTGGATGGACCTTCTCCACGGCCTCGCCGAGTGTGCGTACTGGGTCCTGCCCCACGCCCGTGGCACCGGTGTCGCCCCGCGGTCCCTGGCCGCGTTGGCCGGCTGGGCGCTGGACGAGGCCGGCTTCCACCGCCTTGAACTCGCCCACTCGGTCGCCAACGAAGCCTCCTGCCGGGTAGCCACCAAGTCCGGCTTCGCGTTGGAGGGCACTCGGCGCGGCGCGCATCTGCAACGGGACGGCTGGCACGACATGCACCTCCATGCTCGTGTCCAGGGAGATGCTTGAGCGGACCGAGTGGCCGGTGAACGCGGTTCCGCAAGGCGCCGGCAGCCCGGCCGCCAAGGGCCACGGCCCGAACGCCCGCCTTTCGTAAGGTCGTTGACGGTCCACGTCATGTAGCCGCGAGAGTGGTTTACCGTTCCCGTCCGTGTGAAGACGCTGGCTCTACGGCGTTCGTATGCCAAGTGTGATGAGCCATGAATTCACACGACATGAGCACTTCGCGCGTGACTCCGGGTACGGACGACACCAAGGCATCGAGCGAGGCGCAGCCCTCACGGCGCGCCGTGGTCACGGCAACCGGGGCCTCGGCGCTCGCCGCCGGACTCACCGCCGCCGCCATCACGCCCGCGACCGCGCTGAGCCCGGCCACCGCACCCGCGACGGCGCCGGCCGCGGTGCCGCCCGGCGTCGATCCCAAGGCGTTCACCACCGTCGCCCGCGCCATCGCCGTCTACGACGAGCATGACAAGTCCCTCGTGCCGACCTACCTGAAGGCCATCGAAAACGGCCTCCCCACCAGCCGGGCGAAGGCGACGAAGCGGGTCCTGGTCGTCGGGGCCGGCCCGGCCGGTTTGCTCGCCGCCAACCTGCTCCACCGGGCAGGCCACGACGTCGTGGTGATCGAGGCCAACGGCAACCGCGTCGGCGGCCGCATCAAGACGTTCCGCAAGGGCGGTCACGAAAACGGAGAGCAACCCTTCGCCGACCCCAAGCAGTACGCCGAAGCCGGTGCCATGCGACTGCCCGGCAGTCATCCCCTCCTGATGGCGCTGATCAAGAAGTTCGGCCTCACGCTCCAGGAGTTCTACCTGGTGGATGTGGATGTCGACGACCCGACGAAGCAGGCCAACCGCGCCTGGATCCACGTCAATGGCGTCCATATGCGCCGGGCCGACTACGAGAAGAACCCTGAAAAGATCAACGCCACCTTCGGTGTCACGGGCCCCAACCGCACGAAGACCGCATCCGCCATCCTCGCGCAGGCCCTCGAACCCGCACACCGGCTCATCCGAGGCAAGGAAGGAACCGCCCTCGTCAACGGGTGGGCCAAGGTCCTCAAGAAGTACGGCCATTGGTCGATGTACCGGTACCTCACCGAAGTCGCCAAGCTCGACACCAGGACCATCGACCTCATCGGCACCATCCAGAACCTGACCTCACGGCTGCACCTCTCCTTCACGCACAGCTTCCTGTCCAGCGCGCTGATCGACCCCAAGACCAAGTTCTGGGAGATCAAGGGCGGCACCGCGCTGCTCGCCGACGCGTTGTACAAGCCGGTCAAGGGGAAGGTGAGCCTCGACAGGCGCGCCGTACGCATCGAGCGCCACGCCGGAAAGGTCAGGGTGCACACCGTTTCCGAGGCCTGCCAGACCGGCAAGGGCGGTGTCACGGAGGTCTTTGAGGGCGATGAGGCCATCATCACCGTGCCCTTCTCCGGACTGCGCCATGTGACCTTCGACCCTCCGCTGACCTACGGCAAGCGCCGGGCCATCACGGAACTGCACTACGACGCCGCGACCAAGGTGCTGCTGGAGTTCTCGCAGCGCTGGTGGGAGTTCACCGAGGCGCAGTGGAAAGCGGCGCTGAACTCCATCGAGGACAACCTCTACGACAAGTACCAGGCAGGCACGGTCAACCACGGCAGGTACCTCGGCGCGCACAAGTCCGTGCAGGACCTGGGGGTGACGATCCCCGACGAACTCAAGAAGTGCTTCGCGGTCTTCCGGCCCGCCTCGAAGAACGAGCCGAGGGCCACTCACATCCGCGGTGGCGGCAACGTGAGCGACAACGCCAACCGCTTCATGTACTTCGAGCATGCGCACCCCATGGAAGGCAGCGACGGAGGCATCATGCTCGCCTCCTACAGCTGGTCCGACGACGCCCTCAAGTGGGACGCCTTCGCCGACGACGAGCGGTATCTGCGCGCGCTCGCCGGAGTGCAGGCCGTCTTCGGCCGCCGGTGCGAGGTCTTCTTCACCAACAAGTGCAAGACCCAGTCATGGATGCGCGACCACTACGCCTATGGTGAGGCCTCCGTGCTCTTCCCCGGCCAGCACGCAGAGCTGTTCCCTGACGTCCCCACGTCCGAGGGGCCGCTGCATTTCGGTGGGGACCACACCTCCATCAAGCCCGCCTGGATCGAAGGGGCGCTTGAGTCTGCCGTCCGGACGGCGCTGAAGGTCCACACGAGCTGACAGGAGGCACGATCCCCCGGTCCGGCGTCCCGCCCCACGGGACGCCGGACCGGCTCTCCTAGCCGGCCGTCCGCTCCTACCCGGTCGTCCTCCGCTACCCGGTCGTCGCGGCGCTAGGTGCCGTTGGCCTCCGGCTCGTAGAGGGTGATCGCCCCGGAAGGGCAGAGACCGGCGGCCATCTGTGCGGCCTCGCGATGGGCGGTGGGCGGCTCGGCGTGCAGCAGGAGCACGCGGCCGTGGTCGGGATCCTGGTCGAATACCTCGGGGGCGGTCAGCGCGCACATCCCGGCACTGATGCAGCGCTCACGGTCGACGCGCAGGCGCGGAGTCCTCATGACTCCACCTGGTCCCAGGTGACCGGCAGGCTCTTGACCCCGTAGATGTCCGCGGTCTCCGGACGCAGCAGAACCTCTTCGGCCGGTACGGCCAGGCGCAGCGTGGGGAAGCGGTCGACCAGCGCGCGGAACGCGACCCGCATCTCGACGCGGGCCAACTGCTGACCCAGGCACTGGTGGATACCGTGACTGAAGGCCAGGTGCCCGTCGTACGGCCTTCGGAGGTCGAGCACATGGGGATCGGCGAAGCGCTCGGGGTCGCGGTTGGCGGTGTGGTACGACAGGACGACGGTCGTGCCGGCCTCGATGGTCTGGCCGCCCACCTCGACGTCCACCAGCGCCGTCCGCAGGAAACTCTTGGCGACGCTCAGATACCGCAGCAGTTCCTCCACGGCCCCGTCGGTGAGCGCGGGATCGGCGCGCAGCGCCGCCAGTTGGGCCGGGTTCTGCAGCAGCGCGAAGGTGCCGAGGGACAGCATGTTCGCGGTGGTGTCGAACCCGGCCGCCAGCAGGATCAGGCTGATCCCCTTCAGTTCCTCATCGGTCAGATCGCTGTCGGTGAGTTCACTGAGCACGTCGTCGGTGGGGTTCGCGCGCTTGGCGGCCACCAGCTCCGCGAGGTACTCCTGGGTCGCGGTGTAGGCCGCAATCAGCTCTTCGTCGCTCGTCTCCCCGCCCATGAACGTGTCGATCTGCTCCTGGAAGGAGCCCCGGTCCTCGTACGGCACCCCCAGCAGCTCGCAGATCACGATGGTGGGGATGGGCTTGGCGAACGAGGTCACGAGGTCTGCCGGCGGCCCGGCCTTCTCCATGGCGTCCAGACATTCGGCGGTGATCTGCTCGATGCGCTCGGTGAGCAGTCGCATCCGCCGTACGGTGAACTTGCCCACCAGCGGTTTCCGATAGCGCCCGTGCTGCGGCTCGTCCATGAGCAGGAACTCGCCGGGCGGCGCCGGCGGAACCTCGAAGTCCCCCACGTTCAACAGCTCCTTGCGCGAGCTGAATCGCGGGTCCGCCAGGACCGACCTGACCATGTCGTAACCGGTGATCAGCCAGCCGGGCTTGCCGCCGAGATGGGTGTAGTGGCTGATGGGGCCGTGCCGACGGGCGTCGAGCAGCTCGGCCGGCGGGTCGAAGGGGCAGCCCGGCTGACGCGCCGTCGGCTGCGTTGTGACGGTGTGGACGGATTCACTCATGGCCATGCCATTCCTCAGCTCGCGATATGACGTGTTTGACGCGTCCCGAAAGCTACGTTGCGTTCAGAATCCCGTCAATCGACAAAAGGGCATTTCCGCAGGTGTAGGCCGGAAAATTGATGCAATGACGCTGAGGGCGAATGCAATGCTGCGTTGCAATGGCTACCGCCGAAGGCAATGCTGACGGCATGCCAGGAGGACGGTTGTCCCAACTCTTGACCGTGGACGGGGGACCGTGTGCCGGTGCTCGTGCTGGCGCGGGGCACTCGTCCGGTGCCGCGGTCGCCTGTCAGTGGGTCCTGTCATAGTCGACGGGATGATGACGCTGCCGGACCGATGGACGGGACATGAAATCCATACCGAAGGGCCTTCTGGGCGAGCCGGTCGATGAGCGGTTGGCTGTCCTGCGATGACCGACGACTTCCCCGACGGCGAAGCGTCGTTGAGCATGTGGCTGGACGAGATCCTCATCGAACTCGGCAAGCTCGGAGCCCTCCCGCTGCCCGAGGACTTCGCCGACGACTACCGCCCGGAATCCCTACCGGTCCTGGAAGCCGCAGCCCTCACCCACCAGGAGCAGGGCGGAAATGTCGACCTCCTCATCCGCGCCCTGGGCGCCTACCTCGGGGAGGCGATCCTGTACACGGCAGGCGGCCACTGGGAGTGCTCGGGATTCCCGGCAGACGATCCCGCCGTAATCGTCGACCCCGTACTCAAGGCCGGACCCGTCTACGTGTGCGGCGTCGTGCGCCGCGCCCTGGACGAGGCCACCGGCGGCGTGTTCGCCGAGGAGCACGGCTGGATGCGGATCGCCGCGGAGGCGCAGAGGGGAAAGGATCCGGAGTGGCGGCCGGTCAAGGCAGCGGACGGGGTACAGCGGCAGCTACAGCGGCCCCGGGGCCGTAGGTGACCGGCGTGGACGACCGCAGACGCGGCCCTCCCAGTCGCCAAGCATGAGCGCCACGGAGCAGATCGTCGCAGCGCTGGGGCTCTCGCGCAGGCCGGGGCGGCGAGGCGTTTGAGCACGTGTCTGAATCACAGGCGCCGAGAGCGTGGCGTCTGTCCATGGTGCGCAGGACGCGCCGCTCCTACCTTCGGCATACGCGAATCCAGCGCCGGGTGGCCCCGGCATTCCTCGCCGGACCGGCCCTGGCCGGTACTGGCCTGGCGTGCCGCGCCACCATCCGAGGGGAGTAGACCCGTGAACGCTGACGGCAGGCAGCCCGGCCCGTCGCCCACCGGCATCATCCACTCCGGACCGGCCGTGCGCGGCCGGTCCGCCGATCCGAGTCAACTCCGGTGCCACTGCGGCCAGTTGCTCACCCGCTGCCAAGGCTGCCAGTCTCCCCGTTGCCTCGACTGCGACCCCTATCGATCCGATGACTGTGCCTTCGCTCTCTGAGCAAGCCCTCGACGGTGTACGCACCGAGGAGCCGGACACATTGCCGCATTCCTCACGCCGTCCACGACCCCAAGACCAGTCACCGTCCCGGCACTTCGTGGTGATCGGCAGCGATGAGGCCCGCAGGGTCTGCGGCTTCCTGCAGTCGGCCGGACATACGGTGCGCCATCTGGCACAGCCCACGGACGAGGATCTGCGCCGGGCGCTGGACCAGGAGACGACGGGAATCGAGGTCGCGGGGGTCGCGATCCTTTTCGATGACGACGTCGAGTCCCTGCGCTACGCGCTCGCGGTCGAGCACATCTGCCCAGGCGTCCTGCTGGTGGTGACCGTCTTCGACCGGACGGTCGCCGAGCAACTCGTGCGCGTGGTTCCGAACTGCCAGGTCACCTCGCCGGCCGAGGTCGCCGCCCCGGCCCTGCTGGCCGCCTGCCTCCAACCCGACCTGCTGGCCCTCAACCGCACGCCCTCGGGCCACATCGGCGCCCGTTGGGAAAGCGACGGCGTGCGCGTCGAGACGTACCGGCCACCGCGCTCCCTGAGGTGCCGGGCCTGGCTGGGGAAGCTCAGAGGGCAGCTACGGCCCCACGACGGCAGCTCCCGCATCATGCTCACCGGTCTCACCGGACTTCTCGCCGTGCTGCTCGCGGACTGGAGCTGGGCCGTGACCCTCAACCACCGTCCACCAGTGGAAGCCTTCTTCGAGGCAGTACGCACCGTCTCCGCCGTCGGCCCCGCGTCCGCGCACGGGTCGAGCGCCTATCTGCTGTTCGCCGCACTCGCGATGCTCATCACCGTCGTCTTCACGGCCGTCTTCACCGCCGGCATGGTCGACCGCCTCCTGGGCCCCCGCTCGATCGGCATGGTGGGCCCGCGGGCCCTTCCCCGTGCGGGCCACGTGGTGGTCGTCGGGCTCGGGCAGGTGGGGCTGCGGCTGTGCACCCGGTTGCAGGACCTCGGCCTCGGTGTGATCGCGGTCGAACGCGACCCGGCAGCCCCCAACCTCCGGCTGGCCAAGGCCCTCGGCGTACCCGTCGTCATCGCCGACGCCACCGACAGGTTCGTGCTGCGCAAGCTCAGCCTCCACACCGCTCAGGCCATGGCCGCCGTCGCCTCCGACGACCTGGACAACATCGCCGTCGCCGTCGCCGCCCGGGCGGTCGCGCCCGATCTGCGCGTGGTCATCCGGGCAGGTGACCACGAGGCCATCGCCGAGACCCAGTCCCTGTTCAGGATCGGCACCGTCCACGACCTGGGCAGTCTGAGTGCCGCGTACACGACCGCGAGCCTGACCGGACTACGGCCACGCGGAGTGATCGCCCACGGCAGACGGCTGTGGGTGGAGCACGGCAGCGGAAGCTTCACACCGTGGCCACACGCGCTCCGGTGCGATCACCCACAGGACGGGGCGTGAGCGGTGGGATCCGCCGCGCGAACCCACCAACTCGGTGCACCGCTCACAAAAAGCTCCCAGGACGCGCCCGCCTCAGGGCCGGTAGAGGTCGGTCGGTATGTACCTGGGTCCGGACGAGCATCAATAGCGTGGGCAGCGAAGGCAGGATCCGCTGACCGGCACTCGTGAGGCCCCGGAGGAGGGTGGGCGCATTCCTCAGTGTGGGCGCATTCCTCACGCCGGCGTCCGGCGTTCACCCTCTGGCGCTGGCGACCCCCGAGCCGTCCATGTAGTCCCGGACCCGCGTGATCAGTCCGTGGTGGACGTGGAGTATCAGGAGGCCGGGGACGGTGAAGGTGGCGTGTCCGTTCGGCAGTGTTCCCACCACGACATGCTCGGCGATGATCACTTCCGGGTCGGCGGCCTCGTAGACCGCCGTCTTCCTGATCTCCTCCACCTGGGCCGGGCTGGCACCCCAGGCCGCCCGGTATCCCGTACGCACGGCCTCGCGCCCCTCGTAGCGCGGGGGAAAACCGGGCGGAGTGAACGGGAACTCATGCACGGCGTCCGCGGAATAGAGATCGGCGAGATCGTCTGCGGACTTGTCGAGGATGGCCTGGTAGTAGCAGGCCAGCACCTCGCGAGGGGTGCGCACGGCGGATGTCTGCAGGTCCGACACAGGGTCACTCCATTCGTTCAACAGCTGTTGACCCACTCACCGTAGGGGGCGATCGGAAGTTCGGTCAACGACTGTAGAGTGAATTGGGTGACCACTCCTCACCACTCCCGCGCCGAGCGTCGCCAGGCCACCGAGGCGCGCATCCTCGACCACGCACGGGAGTTGTTCGCCGAGAAGGGATTCGACCGCACCACCATTCGTGCTGTGGCGGCCGCGGCGAGCGTCGACCCGGCTCTGGTCATGCGGTACTTCGGCTCGAAGCGCGAGCTGTTCACGCAAGCCGTGCAGGCGCTCCCCGCGCCGCCGACGACCCCTGATGCCGACGCGCTCGTCGATCAGCTGCTGGCCACGCTCGGCCTCAAGCTCGGCGGGCTGCCCGAGGGCACGCTGGCGATGATGCGGTCCATGCTCACCGACCCGGCTGCGGCCGAGCACGTCCGCTCGGCCCTCGGCCGGCAGATCAACGGCATCGGCGCTGCGATGCCCGCAGCCGAGGACCCAGAGCTACGGGCCGCTCTGGTCGTCACCACCTTGCTGGGCGTCACCATCGGCCATCAGCTCCTCAGCCTGGCCCCTCTTCGTGACGCCAGTGCCGATCAGATCGCCGCCTTGCTCCGCCCGGCCATCAAGGCCCTCGCGGAACCGCCGGGGTGAACAGGGGGAACGGGTGAACGGTCCGGTCTCTCTCGCGCGGCGGCGGAGCGCCTGGGCGGGGCGGTGTCCAGCATCAAGCAGACCAGGCCGGGTGCATGCCGACCTCGTCACGGAGCGGCCGGACGCATCGAGGACCTGTCCGCCGCACTGCCGTCTCACTCCTTCTCACTCCTTCTCTCTCCTTCCGCTTGATCCGCAGCACTCTTGCTCACCGGGTGTGAGACGCTCCCTGAGCGCGACGAGGTGGGCAAGAGGCCGTAACGGGCCCGGAGTTGCACTGGCACGGACACGGCGGAGAGGTCGATGGAGCTGTTGGGGGAGTCGGACCGGCCGGTGGTCGGGCCGTATCGGCTGGTGGCCGAGCTGGGGCGGGGCGGCATGGGGCGGGTGCTGCTCGGTGTGGCGCCGGACGGGCGTCTGGTCGCGGTCAAGGTGGTGCGCTCGCAGTTCGTGGAGGACGACGGATTCCGTACGCGTTTTCGCCGTGAGGTTCAGGCATCGCGCAGGGTGTCGGGCGCGTATACGGCGGCCGTGGTCGATGCGGACGCGGACGCGCCGCTGCCGTGGCTGGCTTCGGTGTTCGTACCCGGCCCGCCGCTGAGCGAAGTGGTGGAAACCGTCGGCCCGTTGCCGCCGGAGGCAGCGGTGCGCCTGGCCGCGGGGCTGGCGGCGGCCCTGGCCGAGGTCCACCGGGCCGGGCTGATCCACCGTGACCTCAAGCCGTCCAATGTGCTGCTCGCCGCCGACGGGCCCCGGGTCATCGACTTCGGGATCGCTCGGGCCACCGACAGCGAGGGCGGCACTGAGATCACTCACACGGGCTGGCTGGTCGGTTCGCCCGCCTTCATGTCTCCGGAACAGGCGGAGAGCCGTGAACTCACCCCGGCCAGCGACGTGTTCTCGCTCGGCGTGGTGCTGGTCCAGGCATGCACGGGCAGGAGCCCGTTCGCCGGCCCCTCAGCGCCGCAGACGCTCTACAACGTCGTACACACCGAACCCGACCTCGCACCGCTCCCGGACGAACTGCGCGGACTCGTCGCGCGGTGCCTGGCGAAGGATCCGTCCCGTCGGCCCGCGCCGGCCGAGATCCTGGAGCATCTGGGGCGGCTCGCTCCGGCCACACGGCCCTGGCCGGCCGCCGTACACGCCCTCATCGATGGGCAGCAGGCCGAGATCATCGGCCTCCTGGGGCTGCCCGAGGACGGTGGCGTACGCGTGGACTCCGGAACCGTAACGGTCCTCGGCACCGCGCCGGGAGGAAGCAGCACCCCGCAGCCTCCCGAGGACCCGCCCCCGCCCCCTCAGGGGCCCGGACCCCGGCCGGACGCCGCTGCAGCGGACCTGCCGACCGAGACCGCTTCGCCGCCGGCCGAACCGCCCTCCGGCCCCGTTGTGCCGGACGGCACGCCAGAGCCTCGGCGCCCGAGCCGCCGCACCCTCCTGCTCGGCGCACTGGGTGCCGGTGCCGCAGTGGCGATCCCGCTCACCGTGAACCAGCTCTCGGGCTCCTCGGCCAAGAACGCCACCGGTGGTTCCCCCTCGCCGAAGCCATCGCCGTCGGGGACGGCGAGCCCGAGCACGTCGCCCACCCCCGAGCGGCCGTCGAGATTCACCATGTCCGACCGGTTGAGCACCATGATCACGGCTGTGGAGTTCAGCCGGGACGGCAGGCTGATCGCCGTCGGGGATCTGGACGGCGGCGTAGAGCTGCGGCACAGCACCACTCTGAAGACCGCGGTCGTCCTCGATCACCCCGGCGACACGGGAGTCGACAACAACACCGGTGACCTGGCGTTCAGCCCGGACGGCAGGCTCCTCGCCAGCGTCGACGACTTCGCGACGATCACGCTGTGGGACGTCCCCTCCGGCAAGAAGGCGGCCACGCTCCACGGCGACAAGAACCAGAAGGACGACGAGATGTCGTCCCTGGCGTTCAGCCCGGACGGGCGGACGCTGGCGTACGCCGGGAACTTCACGATCACGTTGTGGGATGTGAAGTCCCACGACAGGGTTGCCACCTTCGTCGAGCACCCGGACCACCAGGAGTACCCCATCGATGGGGCGGTGTCGGGTGTGGAGTTCATCCAGGGCGGCCGCACCCTCGTCGCCGCCACGACCGGTGGGAAGCTGCGTTTCTGGGACATCCGCCGACAAAGCCTTATCGCCACTGTCCAGGGCCCCAGGAGGGGCCTGTTGAACCTCACGGTCAGTCCCAACGGCAAGGTCCTCGCCGCCAGCGCGGACGCCGAGATCAACGAGGTCAGGCTGTGGCACTCCGACAGCCGCAAAGAAGTGGAAACCCTGACCTTCACCGACAAGCCGATCGGAGCCGTGGCCTTCAGCCCGGACGGCAAGTCGCTGGCCGCCAGCGAGAAGGGCGGCGCGGTCCAACTCTGGTCCACCAGCACCTGGAACCCCACCCGGGTGCTCGACAAACGGATCGAGGAGGCGGGGAAGGCCATGGCGGGCGCCGACGTGTGGCAGGCCAGCTGCAGTGCCCTCTCCTTCAGCCCCGATGGCAAGTTGCTGGTCGAAGCCCTGGACTACTACCTGGCCCTGTGGAAACTCAGCTGATTCCTTTTGACTCAACGGTCCCCAGTTCCTTGCGAGTTGCCCGGGTGAACGGATCCGATGGTGGCGGACATCGGTAGGACGGGGAGCCACGGTGCTGAGTGGGCGCGAACCGAATGATGGATCCAAGGTGCTGAGCGGGCGCGAACCGAGTGATGGCTTCACCGTGCTGCCGTCTGTGCACGTAGCCGAACGACGGGTCGCACATCTGGTTGAAGACGGGCATGTGCCGGAAGCAGTACGCACCGACCCTCTGCAATGTGCGCTCGCCTTTCAGGAGGAAGGCGCCGAATGGCTGCACCTGGTGATGACCGAAGAACACGGCGGGTTCGATATGGACAGCGCCAGCCGGATCATCGACGCACTCGACATCAACGTCCAGAGGTGCTGGCTGCCCTGGACGGCGCCGGCTGCGCCCGCTACGTCGTCACCGACGTCAGTCGGGAAGGCAGCCTGACCGGCGCCAACCTGTCATTGCTCCAGGAAGTGTGCGTACGCACGCCGGCCGCCGTCCTTGCCGCCGGAGGCATCACGACCCTGGCCGACCTCAAGACCATCGCCACTCTTCAGCCGATGGGCGTCGAAGGTGCACTGATCGGCCGCACTCTCCGCAGCGCTGACGGACCGGTCCGGCATCGGATCGTTCCACCAGCGCGATCGCGGCCAGGGTGGCCACCCCCCACAGGAGTCACCCCGGCCGTGATCACCTACGCGCGCGATCACGCGCCCGTATGCAGTTCTGCGCCGCAGGAGGCTCCCGTGTTACCCGACCAGGCCATACGTCCGATATGGGCGTCCATATGCGCCCTTTCAGCCCTGCCTGCCCTGCGGGTGTGACAACTGATCAACCGGTGACGCAGAAGGAGTAGCCGATTGGTCATCGGCGTACGCGGATCCGACGGTTCCCCCCGTGCCAGCGGATCCGCCCCTATGGCGCGGGCGGCGCTGCCTTCCCCCCGGCGGCCCGCCCGCGTCCGACCTCACCCCACCTCCGCTCGGCCACTCCGACCGCGCACCCCGAACCCCGGTGCTCCGACGCACGACGAGCGGTGCGCACGAGGAGCGGTCCGCGTCCGCACGAGGAGCGGTCCGTACGAAGAGCGGTCCGTACGAATACCACGCACGGACCGCTCGCGGCCGGATCGGTGTCGGTCAGCGGTCGCTGGTGACGGTGACCGGGGCGTCGTTCTTCAGCTCGTCCACGAGCTGCTTGACCTTCGGCCTGTCCCACTGGAGGTTGCCGCCGACGCTGCCGGAGACCGGCATGTTCATGGACTTGCCCTCGCCGCTGTTGACGTCCATCATGGCGAAGAACATCTTGGCGAGCAGGTAGGGGTTCATGTCCTTGTCGACGACGAGGGTGTCCAGGCCCGCGCTCATGACCGGGTAGAGCGTGAACGGGTTGAGGAGGGTACCGGGCGTGGCCACCTGGCTCGCGAGCGCGGAGAGGAACTTCTGCTGGTTCTTGGTGCGGTCCAGATCACTGCCGGCGAAGGCATGCCTGGTACGGACGTACGCGAGCGCCTGGGTGCCGTTGAGGGTCTGCTTGCCGGCCTTGAAGTCGGCACCGGACCACTTGTCGGTGAAGCCCTTGTCGAGGTCCATCTCGACGCCGCCCATGGCGTCGACGATGTCGGCGAAACCGGTGAAACCGATCTCGGCGTAGTGGTCGATGTGCAGCCCGGTGTTGTACTCGACCGTGCGGACCAGCAGTTGTGGGCCGTCGAAGGCGTAGGAGGCATTGAGCTTGTTCGCGCCCATCGCGGGCCTGATCCTGCCGGACTCGGAACCGCGGAACTCCGGGATCGTGACGTTCGAGTCGCGCGGCAGGGAGATCAGCGTCGGGCCGTTGGAACCGACGTGCAGGATCATCATCGAGTCGGTCCGCTGGCCCGCCTCCGCGCTGCCACCGGTGTGCAGGCTCTTGCGCCGGGCCGCCGACATGCCCTTGCGGCTGTCCGAGCCGACGATCAGGTAGTTGGTGCCCTCACCCGCGGCCGGCCGGTCGATGACCTTGCTGAGATCGACCTCCTTGCGCAGCTTGGAGTCCGCCCAGAAATAGGTGCTGGCCGCCACCACGAGCAGGAGGACGAGGACGGATATCAGAATCCGCTTGCCCTTGCCGCGCCGACGTGGGGCCGGCTCGAAGTCATACGGGCCGCGGTCTTCGGAACGGGGCGGCGCCGCGGGCCGCTGGGTGGGTATGAAAGGGGCAGAATTCGGGGGACGCGCCGCATGTGCGGGCTCATACGGTTCCTGGAAGTCGGCATACCTGCCGCGGGGCCTCTGATGCATGCTCAGCAGTGTGCTTTCTCCCGTTGTCTCGCACACAACTCAGGGAGCGATTCAGGGAAGACTGTTTCCGACCTGATGCACAGCGACCGAGGGATCCGGCCGCAATGTCCTGCCAAATACCCAAGGGAGCGACCGAACAGGCAGTCATGGCCGATTACGAGAATTCGGGCAAGTCGCACCCGATGCCTTCGATCCTCGGCTCAGCGCATCACTGGGCCCGCTCACCACGTTCACTGCACAACCACAGAACGACTATGCGGCATTGCCCGGCAGCCGGAACACGTATCACGATTTCCGGGAAATTCGCCACGTAGGGAGAGGGGGCGCCGGTCTGGAGAGGCATCCGCCTCGATGCTCAGGGGACACGGTCGTCCGCGACCCCTGAGCTCGGCGCAAGCGTAGTCAGAGGCGTCGCAGCCAGGCGGCTGCGCCATGGCCGACCGCGAGGTAAATCAGCGCGGGAAGGGCGTAGTTGAAGAAAACGCGCAGCCCTTCCGTCTCCATGACGAAGATGTCCTGCGACCAGCCGGCGAGCCAGTCGGCCATACCGTGCACGAATCCGACGAAGACATTCACCTGATTCGCGTCAAGCAGGTACAGCAGGATCCACAGCCCGAGAAATCCCGCGGCGACATCCGCGAGACTGTGAATGATCAAGGCGAGTCGATCCGCTCCGACACCTCGCCGGTTTCCTTGCCAACTTCTCCTGGTGTGGGAGGTTGTGTTCGGAACGGAGGGGTACGGGGCCGCGGGGGCGGGGTCGTACGGTGAGGGTGAATTTCTGGGGTGCGGGACGTGCGCCCCGGAAATCGGCAGCGGAGCCGTATCGCCGCCATCCAGCGAGTTTGATCCGCGGGGGTACGGGGAGTTTGACCTGGAGTCGTATGGGTGATTTTGCGGTACACCATCATTGGGGTAAGTCACGGTGCGCGCATTTCCCGTTGGGCGATTCCGAAACTCCCTTCACCGCTATTTCACATCGCTGTCCGCGGACCGGCCACTTCACCATCGACGGACCGATGACCATCGGCACCACCCTCTGCGGCGCGCCGGTCGAAAGTGTCACACCCGCCTGCGGCTGCCCCCGCTCCGCGTGCCTCGATGACTCCGATCCGCAAGACGGCGATGTGGTCCAAGGCGACATCGGCAACCGACGGATCTACGGGGTCGGCATCCCGAAGAAGAGGACGGTCACCAGTCGTTCGTCGATGCCCCGAGGCCCGCACGATGGCGAACACCTTGGGCAAATGCCCCCCTAGTGGGACTGCTCGTGCCGGGTGAACGCGGCGATCAGGTCGTGGGCCGTGTGGGTGGTCCGGGCCGTGCTGTTGTCGGAGTCGGGCCCGTGGGCCTCGCCGCCGTCAAAGGTGGCGGCCTCGGCGCTGCGGGGGAACATGGCCTGCTCGTATGCGGTGAGCGCGGTCTCGATGTCGTCGGGGTGCGCCGCGATGGCATTGCCGAGTTCGGCGCCGTCGAGCATGGCCAGGTTGGCGCCTTCGCCGTTCGGGGCCGAGAGGTGGGCGGCGTCGCCGAGCAGGGTCACTCCGGGCACCCGGTCCCACCGGTGCCCGGTCGGCAGAGCGTAGAGGGGTCGCAGGACCGGCGCGGTGTCGGCGTCGGTGATCAGGGCGGTGAGCTCCGGCGCCCAGCCGTTGAACTCCTCCGCGATCCGCGCGGTGGCCACGGCGGCATCGGTGAAATCGATGGCGGCGAACCAGTCCTGCGGCTCGGTGAGTCCCACGTAGGCGTGCAGAGTGTCGTCCTTTTCCCGGTGAGCGAAGATCTCCCTGCCCGGCGTGGGCACGATCATCGACCCGCCGCCGACCGCTTTTGCGGCGGCTGGGTGCCGGGTTTCGGCGTTGAACAGGTAGGTCTCGACGACCGACTTGCCCGTGTACTCGGGTGTGGCGGTGGAGAGCAGCGGCCGGACCCGTGACCACGCGCCGTCCGCGCCGATCAGCAGGCTGGTGACGACGGTGCTGCCGTCGGCGAACCTCACCTCGTGGCGACCTTCGCCGAGGGAGCGGGTGCTGCTGGCCTTCTGGCCCCACCGGACGGTGCCGGCCGGGAGCGAGTCGAGCAGGATCTGTCGCAGCTCGCCGCGCTGCACCTCGGGGCGCCCACCCGTGCCGTCGTCGGCTTTGTCGAACAGGACGGTCCCGTCCGGGTCGAGGACCCGCATTGCCTGGCGGCCCTCCAGGATGAGGCCGCGGAACTCGTCCATCAAGTCAGCTGCTTCGAGGGCGAGTTGGCCGTTGTAGTCGTGGATGTCGAGCATCCCGCCCTGCGAACGCGCAGTTGGCGAGGGCTCCGCCTCGTAGACCGTGGCCGGTATTCCGTGGACGTGCAGGACGCGGGCGAGCGTGAGGCCGCCGAGCCCGGCGCCGATGATGGTGATGTCAGTGGTCATGGGGCTTCCTTGCTGACCGTGGACCGCTGGGCGGACACCCGGCAGGTCATGCCGGGAGCGTCGTTCCAGAGAGTCGGGACGATGCGATGCTGGGGGCCGGCGCCGTTGATGCCGGCGCCAACCAGTTCCAATGTCCCGGCAGCCAACGACACATCACCGACAGACCACCGACCACCACCGACATCCGCTGAGATCCGCCGACAACCAACCGACGCCGGCCCCGGACCCGACGCCGGCCCCCTGCCCCAGACCCGGCCCCGGACCCGGCCCGGTCGTCCGAGGAGCCTTGCCAGGCACGCGACCCACTGTGCCGCTTTCGACGCCTGGACCTCAGTCGGGTTGCTTGGCCATGACGACCACACCCGGCCCGGTGTGCTCATCCGCAGGGAGTCGAAGCTCGGCGACCGGGCGCAGTCCCGCCTGCTCGATCAGGTCCACGAGTTGTTCCGGCCGCCATTTGTGTGTCGTCCAGCGAACGGGCACACCGCCGTAGGCCTCGGTGCGCACGAAGTCTTCGTCGCCGACGTGTGTTGCGGTGATGAAGTGTCCGCCTGGCTTCAACGCCCGCGCGAACATGGCGAGAACCTGAGGAAGGACCTCACGGGGGAGGTTGAACAGTGACCACCACCCGAGCACGCCGCCAAGGGTCGCTTCACCCAGGTCGAGATCGGTGGCGGAGGCGACGCTGAAGCGGCATTGCGGATGAAGACGGCGCGCGTTCTCGATCATGCGGGGAGAGAGATCGACCCCGGACACGTCGAGTCCACGTTCGGCAAGGTAGGCGGTCACCGTTCCGGGGCCGCAGCCGACGTCGAGGACAGGCCCGAGATCGCTCACGGTGTCAGCGAAGGCATCGATCGATGCCTTGAGCCATGGATGGCAACGGATGTCGCCGACTCCCGTCGTCACCACCATGTGGGCGTAGTTGTCGGCCACGCGGTCATAGGACTCACGTACCACGTCGAGATCGGCCGGTCGGTCGATGGGGCTGTCGATTGGGTTGTCAATGGGGTGGTCAACTGGGCGTTGAATATGGTGTGGGCGCACCCGCCAACCATAGGACTGTGCAACGGCGTTGGGACTGGTAGGGGTGGGACCAGGGTCCGCCGGACACCAGCCGTAGTGACCGGTAAGCAGTGGTCGGCCGGCGGCCGGCCCGGCATCGTCGTTGCCGACCGGATCACTCCGTTACGGGCAGGCACTCGGCAAGCAGCTCGACGACGTCGCGCCAGGCTCGCTGCGCGTGCTGCGGGTGGTAGCCGACGCCGGGGCGCACGGTGTGGTCGACCGGCGGGTGGTGGAAGGCGTGCAGGGCTCCGCCGTAGACCACGAGGCGCCAGTCGACGCCTGCGGCCTGCATCTCGGCGGTGAACGCGTCCCGTTGGGCGGGCGGCATGATCGGGTCTTCCGACCCGACCCCGGCCCACACCGGGCAGCGAATGCGCGCAGCCTCGCCCGGTCGGCCCGTGATGAGTCCGTTGACTGTCGCGATTGCGCGCAGGTCGACGCCGTCGCGCCCGAGTTCCAGCGCGATGGCGCCCCCGGTGCCGTAGCCGATGGCGGCGATCCGGTCGGGGTCGGTCCGCGGTTCGGCGCGCAACACGTCGAGCGCCGCGTGTCCGATGTCCCGCATCCGGTCGGGGTCGGCGAGCAGCGGGGTCGTGTGCGCCAGCATCTCCTCCGGGTCGGAGAACCAGCGCCCGCCGTTGATGTCGAAGGCCAACGCCACGTACCCCAGCTCGGCGAGGGCGTCGGCCCGACGGCGCTGGAAGTCGTTCAACCCCGGTCCCTCGGGCCCGACCAGGACCGCGGGCCGGCGGTCGGCGCCGGCCGGGAGCGCGAGGTGCCCGATCATCGTCAAGCCGTCGGCCGGGTACTCGACCGTGCGCGTGGTAATCGTCGTCATGAGACGGACTGTAATGATCGTCGAGCCAGGTCGGGCCGGTGTTCACCGCCGGCGGAACAGCGCGGGTGTGCCTCTGGAATGCGGTGATGGCTTGTACGAAATGCGGCGCGGCGACGCTTACACGAAATGCGGCGCGGCGATGGCTTATCCGGCTCGTCAGCGACTCTGCCGAAGCTGCGCACTGCTGCGCACCGGCTGCGGACGCGCTGGAGGACCGCTCAGCCCGCCATGGGAAAGTGCGAGGCCAGAGCATCGAAGCGGTGCTGGTTGTAGGAGAGCATCTGGAGGAGGCGGTCGGCGGCTCCTCCGGGTTCGTCCGGAGGCGCCTGCACGTCCAGGGGCATGCTGCCCCTGGACGCCCACCGGAGGGAGCCGTTGCTGCCGATCGAGGTTCGCGTGTGGTTTTTGTTGTCCTGGTGGAGGCAGTAAGGGACGTCGAGGAGGCCGAGGCGGAAGGCCTCGTGGAGGGAATCACCCACCGTGGTCTTGAGGGCGAGCGTGGTGTTGATGAGGGCCGAGGCCTCGTGAAGAACGTCGCTTCTTGGGAGGGGTGCGGAGCGGGGGACACCGTGCGCGGCGTTCGCGGCGATGCGGAGGGCTGCGACGTTCTCCGCGATGGTGGGGATCCGTTGGGACTCGACGGTTGTCTTGACGATGAGACGTTCGCAGCCGGAGGCCGCGGCAAGTTCGGCGCTCTCGCGCAGAAGCGCGGTGGCGCCGTCCGTGGACTTCGGGTAGACACCCATGAAGGTGTAGAGGACCACGTGCCAGTCGATATCGGGAAGGTGCTCTTCGGCTAAGGTGCGCAGAGCCAGGATCGCGTCGAGGTCTTGCTGCTGATTTGTCTGCTGGGCGTAGCTGAGGGAAACGCTGCGGATGCCGTTCTCGACGAAGAAGAGGCATTCGAGGACGCTGAGGGCGACCAGAAGACCTGGTGGACACAGCTGCCCCAGCATGCAGCCACCGAAGGTCTCCAGATGTGCGGCACCCTGCCCGCCTTCCGCAAGAATCTGGCATCCCTCTGCCCAGGCGTCGATGGATTCCCGCAGGGGCACCCTGCTGTAGGGCAGGCAATAGGAGACCGGGCCTCCCTCGGAAACAGTGAGACCGAACCTGAGCATGGTTCGGAAGATTTCCTGGGGTTTGGGCGATCCGTGCCTGACTTGAACGGGGAAGGCGTCGAGGTCCATGCCGCGCAGGAGCAGGGCATTGTTCGCGTCGCTGTGTGACACGAGCGGGTAGCCGTTGAGCGATTCACCTGAAGCGATGGCTCGGCCGGCCCGCAGAAACTGTCCGGTGCGCGTGAAACTGTCCAGGGTGATGGTGCCGACGGTGCGAGGGCCGGCGTCCCGGACGGCGTCAAGACCGGCCCGCATGAGTTCCGGGTTCGCGAAGCCCATGCGGGATTGAACAACCAGTTCATTCCGGTTCCTCGCCTCGGCGACGTACGCGCCGAGACTGGATATCTGCGACATGCCGATCGCCGATCCTTAAGCCGCGGTCGCCGTTGAACTTACCGAAAAGCCGGACAGGTACGAGCGGAAAGCATCGACGGCCGTCTCTCTGACGAACACCTCGGCAAAGCCCATATCGCGCAATCGCTGCACTTCATCATCGTGGATCTCTCCGTGGGTGTGGAGCTTGCCACCGAGGACGACGGGCGGACGGACTCGCTCCGGCACTCGAAGGACGGCGTCGAGCAGGGCGGGCACCTCCAGGAGGCCATGACCGTTGACGGTGCTGACCACGAGGAGATCGACATCCGACTCGGTGAGGGACTCGACCACGAGTCCGACCGGGGTGCAGGGGCCGAGGTTGATCACCTGCCACCCGCACTCTTCGAGAACGAGCTGCAGATAGACCAAATTCCACGTGTGGGCGTCAGAGCTGATGGTGGTGACAACCGCCACGGGGGGACGAGAACTCACGAGCGGGCTATCTCCTTATCGCAAGGGTTGGCCGATGACGCTCCGCCGGCGATGCGCAGCACCGGGGTCATCGCGATCCCGGCGAGCGCGAAGGTCGCACCGAGACAGACCCAGCCGATCGTTCCGTTCTCGATGACCAGGGTCGAAATGACGAAGGGGGCGACCATCTGGGAGAACGCGAATCCGGTGGTGAAGAGTCCCTGGTACTGGCCGTTCTGACCGGCCGGAGCGAGGTCGATGCTGATGACCCAGCCGGCTGCCGACTGGATGATTTCTCCATAGAGATGCAGGCCTGCCGCGACGAGCAGGAGGACACAGGCGCCGAGTGCGGAAGCGCCGTCCGCCAGGCCGGTGAGAACGCAGGTGCCGAGGAACAGGAAGCCGGCCAAGCGCCATGACCGCCGCGCCGAGTCGAGCGTTCCGATCCTGCGTGAGGCGGATATCTGAAACAGGACGCAGCCCGCAGTGTTGAAGAGAATCAGCACCGCCGTCATCCAGTGCGGGGCATTGGTGTGCTGGGCGATCCACAAGGGGAATCCGATGTCGAGCATGGCGAAATGGATCACCATGATCATGTTCACCATGGTGGCGGCCGTGTACCGGCGGTCCCGCAGGACCGGCAGCCTGGAGGCGCCGGGCTTCACGGGCACGGCCGCGATGCGAGGTAGCGCGAAGAAGACGAGGCCGCAGATGAGATAGGACGCCGCGTTGAAGCCGATCACGCCCAGGTAGGCCTCTTGGGTGTCGGCCCAGATCGCCAGGCCGGCGATACCGCTGCCGATCGCGACGCCCAGATTGCCGATCGTGCGGATCTGGGCCCTCGCCAGGGTCGCGTCTTCACCGGCGGTCAGGGTCGAGAGGACCGCCTGCCGCGCCGCGTAGGCGCCCCTCTCGATGAACGTGAACACGACGGCGACCGCCGTGAATTGGACGAATCCGTCGACCACCAGGAAGAACACGGCGGCCAGCGCGCTGAGGATCAGGAGCACGGCGGCCACGTCACGCTGGCCCCGCCGATCAGCGAGGTGCCCGAACGGGACACCGGAGACGAGGCCGGTGGCGCCGGCGACCGCGAGTCCCACGCCGAGCTGGCCGGGCGTCACCCCCGCGAACCTGGTGAAATACAGCGCCGAGGAGGCCATGAAGGCGCCCCGGCCCAGCAGGTTGAAGAAGACGGCTATGCCCAGTAATCGGACGTTGGTCGACATGGATCGCAGGATCACTGGCGGCGTCCCGGTTCGTCCTTGAGGTCAAAGGTGAGCGACTCCACTGCCGCCAAAGCTCGCTCGGCGGCCTCCTCCGGCGTCGCGCCGAGTGCCCAGGCGAACGCGAGTCGCGCGAGCGAACCGGTGAGTTCGCCGATGTGCTCACCGACACCGGCAACCGTGGCGACCTCCGCCACGCCGGGCATCCGCTCGGCGTCCTCGATGCCGTGGACTGCGGTGAGCACGCCCCGGCGGTCGGCGCACCGGTACCGGATGGCTGCGAATTCCGCGCGCTCACCGCTCACGTGACGCCTCATCGCCCCCTCGACCTCCGCGGTGATCGAGTGGCCGACCGCCTGACGGGCCCAGGCCTTCTGGATATCGATCCCCGTCGCGGCCGCGAGCATGTTGGGGATCCGGTCGCCGCCGTAGCGTAGGTGGGTCTCGATGATCCGGACACCGTTCTCGGTGAGGATCACCTCGGTGTGGGTCGCGCCGTCCCGGATCTCCAGCGCGTCCAGCATCCGGCGAACGGTGTCGGAGATCGCCGCCGCCTCCGCTTCGGGAAGCGGAGCCGGCACCAGGTGCCCGACTTCGACGAAGCTGTCCTGATCGATGGACTTCTGGGTGATCCCGGCCACGAAGTGCCGGCCCCCCTCGCTGATGCACTCGACGCTGAACTCCCGGCCCTGGTGGAAGGGCTCGGCAATGAGCTCTACCGCGTCCAGGCCTGAGGTTCCCTCCGCACTCCATGTGAAGGCCCGAGGGACGTCCGCGGGGGACGCCAGTCTGCTGATGCCCCGGCTTCCGATACCTCCGGCGGGCTTGCAAATGACGGGGTAGCCGAGCTCCCCGGCGGCCTTGGCCAGCCCGTCCGGACCGACGACTATTTTCGCGAGAGTGTCATCGACGCCCGTCTCGTTCAGGCGGGCGCGCATGAGGTACTTGTCGGTGACCCACTGAGCGGTGTGCCCGGAGTAGCACCTCAGCCCCAGCTTCTCTGCGAGGTAAGCGGTCTTGTCCGCATCCGACTCGGTGAAATTGACGATCGCGTCGATGCGGTCGTGCTCATGGATGGCCTGGGCGATGCTCAGCCATTCCTCCCGGCCGGTCTCACGATCGAGGATCAGCAGCCGGTGCAGGTCCTTCCTGTCCCAGACCTTGCTTTCGACCTCCTGCCGGCAGATCACGCTGATCCGGAGTCCGGGAGCGGCCTGGAAGCAGTTCCTCGGGATCTCGCGTGCTCCGCCGATCATGAGGAGGTGTTCGGCAAGCGCCGCGCGCTCCTCACTCATCCGACCACTCCGTATTCGCGTAGAACCAGTCAACACATGCGCGCAGGCGCTCTTCGACCTGGTCACTGGTCTCGCCGGAAACGAGGAAGGTCGCGATCTCGCCGTTGGTGTGCCGCATGGCCTGGTAGCGGCGTCCGGCAGGGGCGTACGTGTAGTCCAGCACCCAGTCGAACGGAGCCGCCTGCGGAACCTTGGTCATGACCCCGGCTCGGGGAGAGATCGTCGTCTGGCCCGCGATTTGCTCCTGCAGGGCTTCCGTTTGCGGCCAGTCATGCGGTTCGAACCCGCAGAACGCGCGGACCGCGGCCATCTTGAAATCGACCCCGAAACTGGCGCGGTTCTCCTCGAAGATCGAGCCGCCTCCGAGCCGCTGCGCGGCCTCGCCGAGGACGAGCTCGCCGTCCGGACGCTGCCAGAGCTCCACATGGAAGAGCCCGTCGGGTCCGAAGGGAAGCACCTTCTCCAAGAGATTCCTGGTGAATCCGATGACTTCCCGGGAAAGGTCACTGCGGGCGTCGAGCATGGTGCTGCCCATGAATCCGCCGTGCAGGAAATCGATATGACTGCCGATATACCGGGCTGCGCTCATGAAGCGGCAGACGCCCTGGGAGTAGTAGCCATCGACGCGTAGCTGCGTCCCGTCGACGAAGGCCTCGGCGAGCATGTCCGGCTCGCGGTCGATGCCGGCGAAGATTCCCGCACTCAGCAGGGAGTCCAGCTCCGCCTCCGAGTCCAGGATGAAGGTCTCGGCCGATCCCTTGCCCGAGATCGGCTTCAGCACGACCGGGAAGCCGACCGCGTCCGCGAAGTCGAGCAGCTCGAAGGCGTTGCGGACCTTCCTGAACTCGGCCACCGGAATGCCTGCCGCAGAGGCGCACTGCTTCATGAGGAACTTGTCGCGCAGGTAGACCGCGTCCTCAGAGCGGATACCGGTCAACCCGTGGCGTTCGCGCAGCCATGCCGCTCGCAGGACGTCGGCCTCCGCCATGGGGATGATCCGCTTGAACCCGCCGTTCGCGAGCAGGCGGTCGGCCCGCTTTCCGACCAGGTCGTTCATCGCGTAATTCTGGAAGCATTCAATTTCCGGGAATGCCTCCCCGTAGTGATCCTTGATCCATTCCGGCGGATGATCGTGGTCTGTTCCCGTCAACAGGTGGGCGGTGTTCTGGGTGGCCTCGGACCATTCCTGTGGTGTATTGCGGAGCAACACCTTGAGCGGCGTCATGATTAAGTTTTCCACGGTGCCTCATCCTGCTCGACTGAGTATATGCTTGGCTATTTCGTCCGCATCATTGAAGAACTCGTTCCAGGGGCCGGGCCGGCCGCTTCCGACGAAGGTGAACCAGCGGGTGTTCTCCGTCGGAATGCCGATCACGTACAGGCCCTCGGGCGATGAGCCGTCTCGCCCTACGGGATGGAAAGGCGCGCCTGTCGTCGCCACACCGCCGGTTCTGAAGACGTCTTCTCCGTTGCGGTTGACGTATTCCGTCAACGTCCCCCGGTCGCGAAGGTTGGCCATGAGGCGAGAGGTTTCCAAGGACAGATCCACGCCGGGAATCCTGGCGTCGATGAGGGCGTCGAGTTCCGTGTCGGAGCCGGCGACTTCCGGCGATCCGACGGTGAACCGGCCGGTGGATTCACGCACACCGAAACGGGTCCCCGGGCCGGCGATGCGCACGATTCCGGCTTCGAGCAGCGCGAGCAAGTGGTACACGCGTTTTCTCGGCGGTCCCGAAGACAACATGGAACTGCGAGGGCTGAACCATCCGAGGAAATCGTTCGCGTGCGACTGCGCGGTGAGCCCCGAAAAGTCCACCAATTTACGTATCTCGCTGCGTGTATCTCTCAGGGCGTCCAGCGCGGCCTTGAGCGGATCGAGCCGGTTCCCGGCCTCGGCGTGCCGGAGGTCCCTGCGTAAGAACGCCATCACCTGTTGCGTGAAGTTCTGCGGCGATGCATAGGAGAGCCCGTCGAACGGACGCGCCAGGGCAAAGAAGTCGACGGGTTCGGCGTGGACCCCGAAGGCCTCGGCGACGTCCCTGATCACCAGGGGATCACTGGTGCCGCGTTCCCTGACCTTCTTGACGAACGCAGACTCCGAGGATGCGCCGGCCAGACCGCGCACAAGCGTCGAGAAGTACACCAGGTGCATTTCGGCCAAGACCCACGGGGCGACATCCGACCGGAAATCCAGGGGGCGACCGGAAGACCTTGCAAGGATCTCATCGGCCTTGAACAGAGTGGGCCGGTAGGAATGGTCGGGGGCCTTCTGATTCCTCCCCCGGGCGAGCAGCGGCAACCCGCTACGGGAGCCCGCGATGATCAGAGGCTCGTGACCGCTCGGCTGGTAGCTGTACTCGTTCTCCGCGACCTCGAGGAACTTTCCTTGGCGCCCCTCGGTCAAGGAAAAGACCACGTCATAGAACGAAAGACCGAGTCCGATGACCCCGGTCGGTGCGCCCGCGGAAATTCCTTCGTGGTTCATCTCCGCGGGAGAGTCGCTCCGGATGTACTGGATTCCGGGTGTGCGGGCGGCGAAGTCCGCAAAAGCGAGCTCGTTGTCCTTGAGGCGAGGAAGGCCATGCCCGGTTGCCAGGACGACGCTGTCGGCTTGGAGTGTGCGTCCGCCATCGAGGCACACGTGGAAGACTTCGGCTTCCCGGCGTACGTCGATGACCCGGTCATGAATCCCCGCTAAGGAAACCGCCGGCGGCAGGGTCTTCTTCGTTATGTCCAGGACGAACCGCATGTACCGGCCGTAAAGGTTTCTGGGAGCGTATTCATTGCTGCCCACTCGTGCATCGCAAGACCGCCACCATTCGGCGAGCGACGGACCCGCGCCGGGACGGATCGGCCCGTCGTCCGCGGGACCGGAGAACATGGTCACCTCGTCGGCGACGGTGTTCATCCGGTAGAAATCGTCCTGGTCGGTGCGCCAGATGCGACCGCACCCGACTTCGGTCGAGTCAATCAGGTGGATGTCGATCCTGGAACGATGGGAGAGGCCCTGGAGTCGCGCCGCGATGCGCTCAAGAACCGCGAGCCCTCTTGGTCCTGATCCGACGATAGCGATCCGGTAGACGTGGGGGGAGCCGTTGACGTCGCTCACAGGGTCCCTCGCTGGGGGTGGGGGAAAGTGTGGAACGTCAGGCGTTCCGTCCGAGCCGTACCGGACTTTATGCCGGAGTGATCATCCGGTAAATGGATTTACGAAGGCACTGAATACCGGAGTGATCCACGGAGCGTGACCAAAACAAGGGCATTCCGGCGGGGCGGACGGCGCGGAACATGCCATAAGGGACCGGGGAATGCGGACATTCGGCCCTATGCATGCACACTGCGTGCGAACATCGCCCTGGCGTGATCTACGTCTCACCGGTCCCATGCCGCTACTCGGAAGAAATTGCTCGGAGCGCGTTCGGCGCCGAGGCCTACAGGCAACGGAACGCCGCCGAACGGTGCATCAACCGCTGCGAACGGTAGCGCGGCCTGGCCAGGCGCACCGGCAAACTCGCCTCGCCTACCAGGCCGCACTCCACCTCGCCGCATCCTCATCTGGGCGCGGCGTTGACCAATGAGGCAGGAGCTAGCGACGCAAGGCTTCCGCGCCTGCGTACTGGGCACTGCCGCCCAACTGCTCCTCGATGCGGATGAGTTGGTTGTACTTGGCGGTGCGGTCGGAGCGGGACAGTGATCCGGTCTTGATCTGGCCGCAGCCCGTGGCCACCGCCAGGTCCGCGATCGTGGTGTCCTCCGTCTCTCCCGAGCGGTGCGACATGACGACGGTGTAGCCCGCCCGGTGGGCGGCGTTGACGGTGGCCAGGGACTCCGTCAGGGTGCCGATCTGATTGACCTTCACCAGGACCGAGTTGGCGACGCCGGAGCCGATGCCCTCGCGCAGGAGGGTCTCGTTCGTGCAGAACACGTCGTCACCGGTGAGCTGGCAGCGCGCACCGACCCGTGCGGTGAGGTCCCGCCACCCCGTCAAGTCATCCTCGGCCATCGGGTCCTCGATCGACACGATGGGGTAGGCGTCGATCAACTTGACCAGGTAGTCGGCGTGTTCGGCGGGGGTGCGCCGTACTCCTTCGCCGGTGTAGTCGTAGACGCCTTCACGGAAGAACTCGGACGACGCCGGGTCCATGACCAGGCCGATGTCCGTGCCCGGCCGGTAACCCGTGCGCTCGACGGCGGTCACCACGAAGTCGAGGGCCTCTTCGGCGGTGCGCAGGGCGGGCGCGAAGCCGCCCTCGTCGCCGACGCCGGTGGAGTGCCCGGCGGCGAGGAGGTCGCGGCGCAGGGTGTGGAAGATCTCGGACCCCATCCGCACGGCCTCGGCGAAGGTCTCCGCGCCGATCGGGGCAATCATGAACTCCTGGAAGTCCAGGGGATTGTCGGCGTGCGCGCCCCCGTTGACGATGTTCATCATCGGTACGGGCAGCAGCCGGGCGTCGGAGCCGCCGAGGTAGCGGTAGAGCGGCAGGCGGTGGGCGGCGGCCGCGGCCTTGGCGGTGGCCAGGGAGACCCCGAGGATCGCGTTGGCGCCGAGCCTGGACTTGGTGGGGGTGCCGTCCGTGGCGACGAGGACGGCGTCGAGGCCGGCCTGGTCCTCGGCCTCGCGACCGGTGACGGCGGCTGCGAGCTCGGTGTTGACGTGGCGTACGGCTTGGTCGACGCCCTTGCCGTGCCAGCGGGCCGGGTCGCCGTCGCGGAGTTCGACGGCCTCGCGGGCGCCGGTCGAAGCGCCGGAGGGGACCGCGGCCCGGCCGATGGATCCGTCCGCCAGTTCCACGTCCACTTCGACGGTGGGGTTGCCCCTGCTGTCGAGGACGCGGCGGCCGGTGACGGAGGTGATGGCGGTCATGGGAGCCCTTCCCGTTGTCGCATGCGTGCCGGGTTCGGCCGCGGCGACGGTGGCGCTGGACCCGGCGCAGAAGACTCTACAGCAATGCTGTGCAGTTGTGCTGTTTAGTTTGGCTGTGCAGTTCTGCTGTTCAGGCCTGCTGCGCAGTTCGGCTGTGCAGCAGTGCTGCGTTAAAATTCGATATGCCCATTCCGGAATCCGCCGCCGTCGCGGCCGAACTGCGCACCGCGATGGGAAAGCTCACGCGGCGCGTGAAGCTCGAAGATCAGATGCCGCACGGTCAGGTGGCCGTCCTCGGTGCGCTGGACCGCAGCGGCGCGATGACGACCAGCGAACTGGCGGCGGATCAGCGGGTGCGCCCGCAGTCCATGGCCCGAGCCGTGGGACTGCTCATGGAGCAGGGGCTGATCACGCGCCGGGCGCATCCGACCGACGGTCGCAAGAGCCTGGTCGAGCTCTCGTCTGCAGGGCAGGCGCTGCTGGAGGAGGAGCGGGGGCGCCGGGCGGATTGGCTCGCGCGGGCGATCGAGGCGGAATTGACGGGGGAGGAGCGGGAGTTGCTGGCGCGGGGGATCGGGCTGGTGGAGCGACTCGCGGCGCACTAGGTGTGCTGCGCCGGGACGTTGGTGACAGGCGACGACGCGCCTTGAGCGGTCCTTGAATCTTGAATGAGATGAGGGCCTTCTGGTGTCGGGTTGTTCCGCCGTCACCCAAGGGCTTGCGCTGGGAGGGGGAAGTCCGCATCGCCCGCAGGGCGGTACTCCAGCAGAAGGCTCTCCCCGTCGCTGGACACGCGGCGAAAGCCCGCCTTCTCCCAGGCGCGTACAGCCCGGACGTTCGTCGCGGCGGGATCGACCGTCACCCGCTCCCACCTGAGAGTTCCGCACACATGGCTCACGAGGGCACGAGCCGCGTCCGGTCCCCAACCGCGGCCCCGCGCCCAGGAGACCAGCACCATGTCGAGACCGCCTTCCACAGCGCCCGCGTACCAGTACTGCGCATAGCCCACCGGCACTCCCTGGGCGAGCACCAGGAATGACTCGACCTCCGGCCGGCGGCGCCCCACATACTTGGCGGCCACTTCCTCACGCGATAACGGAACCCGGCCCCAGTGCTCCACGAAGTCGGGATCGGCGAACCAACCCGCCAGCAGGTCCACGTCCCCCTCGGACGTGGGAACGAGGCGCGTCATCGTCCCTCTGATGGCAGGTCCCATAGGCATCAGCTTTCCCTCGGTGGATGCCGTCCAACTCCTCACGCCCGTGTTAGCCGGGCGTTAGCGGAGCGGCAGCCCGGCGATAGTGGCCCCGATCAGAGTGGGTGACGTACCGAGGAGACCACGACACCGACCGCCCGGGGGACCCCACATGAGCTCCACCACCACTGTCCGCACCGCTCGCCGCCGCACCCTGCGCATTGCCGCCGCGGCCCTGACCGCGGCCGCCGGCCTCACCCTGACCGCCTGCTCCGGCTCGGACGCCGACGGCGCGAAGGCCGCGAGCCGCTCGGACTCGGGCATGGCGGCCGCCGAGTCCAGCGGCGCGGGCTCCTCCGCCGGAGCGCAGGGTTCCGACGCGCAGACGGGCCCTGGCGCCAAGGCCGACGGCAAGGCGGGAGCCGCGGCGGGCAAGCAGTCGGACAAGCAGTCGGGCCGCGCGCACGCCTCCGGCGGCGGCGGGGCGGCGGGCTCGGGCGTTCAGCGCTGCCACACCTCCGGCCTCAAGGCGGTCTTCGCAACGGGCGAGGACGCGACCCCGGACCCGAACGCGGGCGGCGCGACGACCACCAGCATCGTGCTGACCAACAAGGGCAGCCGCACCTGCGTGATCGGCGGCTTCCCGGGCGTGGACCTCAAGTCTCAGAAGGGCGGCCAGAGTTGGTCGTTGGCCCGTTCCTCGGCCAAGCACGGCTCGATCACCCTGAAGCCCGGAGACAGCACCGACTTCACGATCAACCTCGGCATGGCCGGCAAGAACGAGGAGCACCCCTGGATGCCCGCCTTCGCGTCCGTCACCCCGCCGAACGAGACCACCTCGCTGACCCTGAAGTGGCCCTGGGGCCCGCTCGTCGACCAGACCGGCGCCACCCACCCGGCCACCTTCGTCAACCCCATCGGCTGACCGCCCTCGGCGCTGCCCTGCCTGGACGTTCTGGACGTTCGGACAGGGCAGCGGAAGGGGACGATCCCTCAGTGCGTGACTCCCCAGCAACCCGGCACCGTGCGATGCGCTGCCGGGCAGGCGGCTGACGGAGGCCCGGCGGGCCGCTGCGAGCCGGGCCGGAGTAGGGGCTGCGGGTTGCTGCTCGTTCGGTCAGGGTGGGGTCCGGTCATCGATGTGCCGTGCGATGCCCCCGGTTCCGAAGCGGAACCGGGGGCATCGTTCGTCACCTGCGGAGAGTTCAGCGCGCTCCCGGGGCGCTTTGACCGGACGTCGCCGCGAGGTGGCGTCCCTGGTCGCTCATTGGTTGCCGTATGCCCGCAGGAAGGTGTCCACGGCCGCGTCCGCCAGTTCGCGCAGCTCGGCCGGGGGGACTCGGCGGGTAAATGCACGCACGCCTGCGCGTAGCCGCGCCGCGCGGCAAGCTCATGGCGCTGCACGAGCAGAAGACCACGAAGTACCCGGAATGGGCCGCTCAGCTCGAACCGCTCGTGCACATGCAGGTCGCGTAGAGCGGCTACCTGCGGCACTCCACGCAGTCACCCAAGCAGGCACCCACGCAGGCACCCCGGGACGGCAGCCGGCGGGTTTTCTCGCTCGCTGGAGGGGCACACGCCATGTCAGTCCCCGGCTGGCCACCCCCGTCCAGCCGGGGACTTCGCTCCTTCGACGGCTCTTCTACCGAGCGCCGGGGCGGGGTCGAGGGACCGGCCGGTGAGCCAACCGGAAGCGTTGGCCGACGGAGGTCTCGGGACCCTCGACGCCTGCGGATCAGGCCGTGGCGATGCGCCGGCTTCCGGCTGGGCGGGGGCCGGCGAGGATACGGGCCAGCATGCGTGGGTCGGCCAGGGCCAGGGGTCCCGCGGTCATGTGGAACAGGCTGGAGAAGCTTGTGTACACCTTCGGATCGTGGGGGACTGTGTCGATCAGGCGGTTCATGAACCAGTTGCCGGCCTTGACCGGCCAGGTGGGCCGCGACTGTTCCCAGGCACGGTCAGGGATGGTTGCCATCAGCCATGACCAGGCAGTGAGGCGGGCCAGCCGTCTGGAAGTCCCGCCCGTCGAGCGGCATGCGGCTGCCCCGGCTGCGGAGCATCTGCGCCAGGAGGCGGGCTTCGAGGGCAGCGACGGTCATGCCCTGACCGTAGGCGGGGTTGAAGGCGCACACCGCGTCCCCCAGGGCGATCAACCCGTCGGGCCAGCGGGCCATGCGGTGGTAGGCGATCTGTCGGTTGACCGTACGGGCGTAGCGGCGCACGGCGGAGGTGGGGGTGAGGGAGGCGATGGTGTCGGCGATGGGGCCGCGCAGGCTGTTGGCGAAGGTGAGGAAGTCATCGTCGTCGTACGGGAGTTGGGTCCCGCCGGCTCCGTGCAGGGTGACGTGGAGTGTGTCGTTCTCGATCTGGATCGCGTAGCAGCCCTTGTGGAAGTCGGGGGCCCGCAGGGGTTGCAGCACGCCCATCCAAGAGGGCCGGGACTGTCCGTCCGGGCAGGCGTAGGTACGTGAGGCGTAGCCGACCTGTGCATCGACGGTCAGCGTACGGGGAGTGGGCAGGCCCAAGGCGGCCAGCCATTGCGGCAGGTGGGAGGAACGGCCCGAGGCGTCCACCACGAGGTCCGCGACGATCGCGTCCTCGCCGTCGCTGTCCTTGACGTGCACCCCGCTGACCTTGCCCGGACCGGCCGTGCGCAGGCCGGTCACGGTCAGCCCGTCCCGTAAGGTGACGGGCTCCAACGCCCTCACACGCCGGCGCAGAACGTGTTCCAGGAGAGGGCGGGAGAAGGTCTGGATCGGCATGCCCATCGGAGTGGGCGGCGGGGTGCCATGGGGCAATACGGCACACAGCCCTTCGCCCCAGTCCCACACCGGCGCACCGGCCTGTCCCAACTCGGCGCGCAGGCCTGGGAAATATCCCTCGAACACCTCGGCACCCATGGCCAGGAGGCCGTGGACATGCCGCCCCTGCGGAACCCCGGCCCTGGGCGTGGACGCACTCGGGAGCGTGTCGCGTTCGATGACGGTGACAGCCTCGAAGCTGTCGGCCAGGACACGGGCGGCTGCAAGCCCCGCCAGGCCTGCCCCAATTACCACCGCGTGCCGGAAATCCGTACTCATAGGCCTGCTGCTCCCTCCCTGCCGCGGGCCGAGCCCACCGCTCCGGGGCCCTACCTGCCCCGATCGACACATGGGTATGCCACGGGGAGCTAGATGTTGAACACGTTGCGTAACAGGGCGCGATGAACGACCTCGGGTGGCGGCAACGGCGCGATCAAACGCCCACGCGGCGTCAGAAGTCTTCCCGTCCCTCACAAGCAGACCGACGATCCGGCGATCGGAAAGCGACCTGACCGCCGCCGTCCGGGGCGGACGCCCGGGCCCTGCGGCGGAAGGCGGCCCGGTAGACGCTCGGGCGGTGGCCGGTGTGGCGGGCGAAGAGGGCGGCGAAGGTGCCGGGGTCCTGGTAGCCGACGGCCGCGGCGACGGCGGCGACGGTGCGGTCGGTGGTCTCCAGAAGGTGGCGGGCGCGACGGACCCGGGAGGCCTGCAGGTGGGCCAGCGGGCTGCGTCCGGTCTCTTCGGCGAAGCGGCGCAGCAGCGTACGGGTGCTGACCCGGAAGGCGTCCGCGAGCGCGGCGAGGTCGTACCGTTCCGCGAGGTTCTGGTCGAGCCGCCGCATGACCTGCTGGGAGAACTCCCGGCCGGGCTGGGGGAGGAGCCGCGGGTCGACGTACGGGGTCTGGGAGTTCCGCGCGTCGTCGACGAGCGCCAACCGTGCGGTGGTGCGGGCCACCCGGGCACCGTTGTGCCGGCGGATCAGATCCAGCGCGAAGTCGTACATGGCGCTGAAGGCGGCCGTGGTCGTCACTCCCGTGTCGGTGACGACCAGGTGCTCGGGCCGCACGTCGGCGTCCGGGCAGCGCCTGGCCAGTTCGCCGGCGTGCAGCCAGGAGGTGGTGGCCCGGCGCCGGTCGAGGAGCCCGGCCTCGGCGAGCAGGAACGCGCCGACGCAGAGGGAGATGACGGCGGTGCCGGCAGCTGCCTGCGCGCGGATCGCCGCGATCTCGGGGGCGAGCCGGGCGAGCCGCGCGTCGAGGTCCGTGTCCGGGCGCAGTTCGCAGCCCGGCACCACGAGGACGTCGACCTCGCGCAAGGGGCACACGTCCAGGCTCGCGCCGCCCGAGGCGGTGACCCGGCGGCGGGGCGAGACGACCGACACCCGGTAGCCGGGCGCGTCCGGTCCGGCGACATGCCCGGCCATGGTCAACAGGTCGGGGACACCGAACACTTCGGACGCGAAGCAGTCCGGGTACGCCAGGATTCCGACCCGCAGCGCACCCGCTCCCGCGCCCGGCCCCGCACCGTCCTCCACCTGCCGCGCCGCCTCCGCCATCGCTCCCGCACCCCCTGGCGTCCCCGATCCCGTGCCCGTTCCCGTCCCCGTGTCTCCGCGTCCCCGTGCCCGGATCGCCGACACGCGTACCGCCGGCCTCCCTCGCGTGTGGCGAGATTACCCCTGGCCTTGGCGATCTGGCCCCTCACCCGGCGACCGGCCCTCGGACGAGGCTGGCCCCATGAGCGACGACGACGATCCGATCACCGACTTCACCCGCCGGAGCGTGGCCGTGGAGGGGGTGGAGAAGACGGTGTACGTGGCCGGGGCCGGGCCCGCGGTCGTGGTGCTGCCCGAGATGCCGGGCATCAGCCCCGACGTCCTGCGGCTCGCGCGCTGGGTGCGGGACGCCGGCTTCACCGTCCATGTGCCCTCCCTGTTCGGGACGGACGGCGCCTTCCCCACGGTCGAGGGCGGCCGGGAGGTCGTCCGCCGCGCCTGTGTCAGCGCGGAGTTCCGCGCCTTCGCCGGGGGCGGCACCAGCCCGGTGACCCTCTGGCTGCGCGGCCTGGCACGCCAGGCCCACGCCGCGTGCGGTGGGCCGGGAGTGGGCGCGATCGGCCTGTGCTTCACCGGCAACTTCGCCCTCACCATGGCCCTGGAGCCGGCGGTGATCGCCCCGGTGGTCAACCACCCGTCGCTGCCGCTCGACGACCCCGGCGGACTCGAACTCGACCCGGCGGACGCGCGCGCGGTGCGCGACCGGCTCGACCGCGACGGACTCACCGTCCTCGCCTACCGCTTCGAGGGCGACCGGTGGTGCACGGGGCAGCGCTTCGCCGCCTACCGCGCGCTGCTCGGCGACGCCTTCGACGGGCGCGTCCTCCCGGACAGCGCCGCCAACCCGGCCCCGCCGCCCTTCTTCGCCGACCTGGTCGGCACCCCGCACAGCGTCGTCACCGCCCATCTCGTCGACGAGGCCGGCCACCCCACGGTCCGGGCCCGCGACGAGATCCTCGCCTTCCTCACCGACCGCCTGCACCCGCACGGGAACCGACCGCTCCCCGCCACCTGACCGGGCAACTGGTCCGCCGGCCACCACCACCTCGCCGCCCTCACCCTCGCCGGCACGCCCATCGGCGCGGCCAATGGTCGACAAGGTGGCCCCTCGGGCGTGTCCGATGGGTGGTCGCATGACGTTCCGGCCGGTTGGTGCTCCATGATTGCGCGGGTGGGCCCGTCCGGATCCCGCAGGGGATCCGGACGGGCCAGCCGTTACCCAGGCGGTATCAATTCCACGGGTCGGTGAACGACCGGCCGGGCACCGGCTTGGCGATGAGTGCGACGGCGATGAAGAAATTGACCTGGCCGATCGCGAACATCAGGGTGGCGAGCGCCTTGGCCTCGTAGTGTTCCGCTGCCTGGGCATACAGCTCGTCGGAGACCCGCTCACCGTGCGCGGACGGCTGAAGCACGGCTTCCACAAGGGCCAGTGCGGCACGCTCGGCACCGGTGAAGTACGGCGAGTCCTGCCAGGAGGCCACCGACGTGATGCGCTCCTCCGACTCTCCGGCCTTGCGCAGGAAGCCCGTGTGCAGAACCGTCAGGTAAGTGCTGCCGACGATCTGGCCTGCCCGCAGCTGGACCAGACTGATCGTGGAGCGCGGTACCGAACCGTTGCCCGTGAGCTTGAACAGCGCCGCCGACACCGTTGCCAGCTCGGGTACGAGCTCCGCAGGGTCCTCGGTCATCCGCGGAACCATCGGGATCTCCGCCGTGATCGAACGCGTTTCCATCACCGTCTCCTAAGGGCTTTCGTGTTGCTGTCACTGCCCTGACGGATCGCGGCAGAGAAATGTGACCGAGGGAGACCTCCTGCTTCTATTTCACTGAGTGCCAGCTGTGCGCGATGTCGTCGGCGCTGCGGCGTGGTGTCGTGCCCAGGACGGAAGCCAGGCCGGCTCGGGGACCGGTGTCAGGGTTGCGAAGTGGTTGATGATCGCCCGGAGCCCCGGGTGCGGATTCGTTCTGGGGAACATCAGGGAGAGCGGATAGGCGAGCGTCGGGTTCGCGATCGGGATGCGGCGCAGGTCGTAATTGGTCGGCCAGATGTACCGGTCGCGCGCGCTGACGAGGGTGGCCACGTCGGCGGAGTCCGCGAGGGCGTCGAGGAGTACCTCGTTACCGAAGTTCGGGCCTGCCGCGTCGATGCGGAGGTCGAATGCGGTGGCGAGCTGGTCGTAGAACTCGCCCCATTCGCTTCGGGGTGCGATGCCCGGCACCCAGATCCGGAGCTTGCGCAGCTGGGCCGGTGCCAGTGTGCGTGCGGAGGCGAGCGGATGTCTGGGGCCGACCAGGAGTTCCAGTGGGCAGTCGAAGGCGCGGATCATTTGCACCTCGCGCGGCAGCGTGGCCGGATCGGTGACGGTGCGGAACGAGGCGTCGAGATCGCCTGCCTGGACGGCGGCGGCCACCTCGTGCGGGTCGTTGACCCTGACGGTCACCACGTCGAGGTCGGTTTCGGGATGCGACCGCCAGTAATCGTGCAGCAGGACGGCCTGCGCGGTCCGAAAGCCGAGAACGTCGATCCGAAGGGCCCGCGAGCCCGGTCTGACCGCGGTGACGGCGCGATCGACACCCGCGACGATACTCCGTGCGTGCGAGAGGAACGCCTGGCCGTCCAGGGTCAGTTGGACCCCTCGGGCGGTACGGGTGAACAGCCGGACCTCCAGCTCGCGCTCCAGGGTGGCGATCCGCTTCGAGATCGCTTGTTGGGTCACGCCCAGCTCGTCGGCCGCGTGCTGCAGCTGTCCGAGCTCGGCCGCCCGGACGAACGATCGCACTGCCTCGGTATCCATGGATCCAGCCTATGCCCACCCAACCGATCGTTGTGGCTCGACGGAAGGTGGTTGTTTGATCCTGCTCCTCCATAGCAGATGTGATGCAGGGGCCCAAACATCGGTTGTAGCGGAGGAGTGATGTGCGCGTGAAATGGGGGTCCGGTTTCGGCTGGCTGTGGTCGGCGTACGCGGTCAGCACGTACGGCACATGGATAGCCTTCGGAGCGTTCCCGCTCATCGCGGTTCGAGTGCTGCACTCGCCGGCATTCGCGGTGTCGCTCCTGGAGGCGGCCGGGCTTGCCGTCGCGGCGGTCGTCGCGTTCCCGCTCGGGCCGTGGGTCGAGCACCGGGCCAAGCGTCCGGTGATGATCGCGATGGACCTGGCCCGGTTCCTCGCGATGGCAAGTGTCCCGATCGCGTACTTCCTCGGATTGCTGTCCTACGTCCACTTGCTGGTCGTCTCGGTCATCTCGGGCACCGCAAGCATCGCCTTCACCGCCGCATCCGGCGCGTACCTGAAGTACCTCGTCCGCAGCGAGCACCTCCTTGCCGCGAACGGGAGATTCGAGGGCACGAGCTGGGTGGCGACCGCGGCCGGCCCGCCCCTCGGCGGCGCGCTCGTCGGGCTGCTCGGCCCGGTCGTCACGGTCCTGGCCGACGCCCTCAGCTATCTGCTGTCCGCGCTCGCGGTCCTGCGCATCCGCGGCGGCGACGTCGCGGCACCCCGCGACCCGGCCGCCGGGTTGCGCGCAGCCGACCTTCTCGGCGGCTGGCGGATCATCCTCCGCGACCGCGCACTATGCCGCCTGTTCATCAATTCGATCCTGGTCAGCGGCCTCATCATGGCCACCGTTCCGCTCCTGGCCGTGCTCCTGCTGGGCGAATACCACTTCCCGGCCTGGCAGTACGGTCTTGCCTTCGGCATCCCGGCACTCGGCGGCTTCGTCGGCGCCCGCCTCTCCGCACGCCTCGTGAAGCGTTACGGCCGGCACCGGGTCCTGACCGCCTCCGGCTGGCTGCGATCGCTCTTCCCGCTCGGTCTCGCGTTCATCCGTCCCGGCCTCCCCGGCCTCCTCACCGTGATCATCGTCGAGGGCCTGCTGATCACCTGCATGGGCATCTTCAACCCGATCTACGCCACGGAACGTCTGCAACGGACTCCAGCGGACCACGCCGCCCGAGTCCTCAGCACATGGAGTGTCAGCAGCAAACTCGTACAGGCCGCTCTCATGGCGATCTGGGGCATCCTCGCCACACTCACCAGCCCCCTCGCCGCGATCACCCTCTCCGGCGTGCTCCTGCTCGCCACCCCGCTCTTGCTCCCCAAACGGACACACTTCTCCGCCCCCGAACCCGCTGTGTCGGCCGAAGAGGTCCCGGCCGCATGACTCCCCACAAATCACCCAAATTCACCGGAACTCGCCGCAACTCACCACATCTCACTGCAACTCATCGCAAGGCCCCGCTCGCCCCGCGGCGGGTCGAGTGCGGCCCAGCAGGGGCCGCGTCCCGCCCTTCTATCTCTTACCTGCGTTGTTCCTAGAATGGCCGGGTGGAGGACATCGACGCGATCGCGGCGCTGCAGGATCCGGTTCGGCGCCGTCTGTACGAGTACGTGGTGGCACAGGGGCGTGAGGTCGGCCGCAACGAGGCCGCCGAGGCAGCCGGGGTGGCGCGCACGCTCGCCGCGCACCACCTGGACAGGCTGACCGAGGCCGGACTGCTGGAGAGCGGCAGCCGCCGGCTGACGGGCCGCTCGGGGCCGGGAGCGGGCCGCCCCGCCAAGGTGTACACCCGGGCGCGGGCCGAACGGGCGGTGTCACTGCCCGCCCGCGACTACCGCACCGCCGCCGAACTGCTCGCCGAGGCCGCCGAGCAGGCCGGGCTCGACGCCGGGCTCTGCGCGGCCGCGCGCCGCCGGGGCGAGGCGCTGCGCGGCTCGGCGGCGCCCTGCAGCGACCTCGAAGAGGCCATGGCGATGCTGGCCGCCCGCGGCTACGAACCGCACCTGGAAAGCGTTGCCGGCATCCCGGACGCCGAAGGCGCCAAGGAGGCGACCGGAGAAGCCGCGGCGGTCGTGCGGATGCGCAACTGCCCCTTCCATGCCGTCGCGGAGCGCTTTCCGCCACTCGTCTGCGGCATGAATCTCGCGCTGCTGGAGGGGCTGCTCGGCGCGGACGGTCCGGTCCGCGCCCGCATGGACGCCCGGCCGGGGGAGTGCTGCGTGGTGGTCAAGAGCTCTAAAAACAATATTGATTGACATAGAAAGGGGCCAGTGCTGGGATGTGGCCATGACTGCATCCGTGCATGCCGCCCGCCTTGCCCAACTCAACGTCGCCACGCTGCTGTACCCCCTCGACGACCCGCGCATGGCCCCGTTCGTCGAGATGCTCGACCCGGTCCACACCGCCGCCGACGGCGCGCCCGGCTTCGTGTGGCGGCTCGTGGAGGAAGGCGCGGCCGACGCCACCGCCCTGCGCCCGGCGGGCGAGAACGTCATCATCAACCTGACGGTCTGGGAGACCCCGGAGGCGCTCTGGGAGTTCACCTACCGCAGCGGGCACCTGGAGGCGATGCGGCGGCGCCGCGAGTGGTTCGAACGGCACGTCGAGGCCCACCTGGTGCTCTGGTGGGTGCCCGCCGGCCACCTCCCGACCGTCGACGAGGCCCTGGAACGGCTGGCGGACCTGCGGGCCAACGGGCCGTCCCCGAACGCGTTCACCTTCACCTCCTCCTACACCGCCGTCGAGGCCGCCCAGCACCTTCGGGCCGTGCCGCAGGGACGGCCCTAGGCACTGCCTGGCAGGACCTCCCAGGTGCGCCCGGTGAAGTCCCCATGCCTGTGAGCGGCCCCGGAGTTGCCCGGGGCCGCCCTGGGGTGTCTTCCCCCCTGTCAGCGGATCAGGTGCACGGTGAGGTGCGTTTCCGTGTCACTGACGTTGTCGCCGTGGACGGTGCCGTGCGCTGTGCGGTAGCGCCCCGTACCGCCGGTGATGGCGAGGTCGATGTTGCCGGGACCGGCAGCGGTGACGGTGAACCGGCCCTGAATGGTGAGCTGTCCCAAGGGGAGGGCGAGATCGCCCGCGCACTGCAGGTCGAACTCGTCGGCGGGGGCGGTGCGGGTCAGCGTGCAGATCTCGCTGTAGGTGCCGACCGTGGCGCTGCCGCGCAGGAGATTCCCGCTGATGACGAATTCATCTCCCTGGCTGGGCCCGGACGACCCGTCCACATCGATGAAACTGCCCTGCGTTTGCTGCGCGGTCAACTGGAACACTTCCTCTCTCGGAGGATAGTGGCCGCCGCTGGTCCCGCTCGCGGCCGACGCCGGGTGCGGGCAGAGAAGAAGGGCCGCGAATCCGGTGGCCGCAACCAGGGTGATGCGCTTGAAGCTGAAGTGACGCACGATTTCTCCTGTGGGACTGGAAGGAAAATGCATCTGGCTAGGTGCTTGAAGGTGTCCTGAGGGTTTTTCATGCCGGAACCGGTACGGGGCGCGGTCGGTATGGCTTAGCGGTCAAGGGCCCATGTCGGGCCGTCCAGCGCCCGGCCGACCGGGATCTCGCCGTTCGGGTCCGGCTGCGTGTCCGCCCGGACGGCGGGCGCGGGTGGGTCAGATGCCGGGGCCGGAAACGTAGGTGAACGCGCCGGCGGGAGTACCGCCGGGAGTGGTGACGGTGACGTCGAAGGTGCCCTCGGTGGCGCTGGGCGGGGACGTGGCGGTCACGGTGGTGTCGGAGATGACCGCGAAGGGCGCCGGACTGCCGTGAAAGGTGACCTGTTCGGTGTGGCTGAGGCCGGTGCCGGTGATCGTCACCTCGGTGCCGCCGCTGGTCGGTCCCGTGCTGGGGCTGACGTTTGTGACGGTGGACTGGTCGACGTAGGTGTAGGTCAGGCCGTCGGCGCTCCCGCCGCTGGTGAGCACGGTGACGGCGACGCCACCCGGGGCCGGGGCGCGGGCGGCCCTGACGGTGACCTGGGTGTCGGAGACGCGTTGGATGACGGCTCGGGTGGTGCCGAAGTACACGTCGATCGCTCCGGCGAGGTTGCGGCCGGTGAGGACGATCTCCTGGTCGCTGCCCGAGACCGGGCCGGCGTCGGGGCTGATGCCGGTGAGGGCAGGTACCGGCGTGTAGTAGAAGGAGCCGAGGGTGCCGGTGCCGCCCGGGGTGGTGACCGTCACGGGTACGGCACCGGAGCCGGCGGGGGCGGTGACGGTCACCGATGTCGCCGTGTTGGCGGTGATGACGGCCTTGGCGGTGCCGAAGCGTACGGCGGTGGCGTTGGCCAGGTGATGACCGGTCAGGGTCACGCTGGTTCCGCCCGACGTGGGCCCCTGGTCGGGGATCACGGTCGTCATCATGACCCCGACGGTGCTGCTATTGGCGTTGCCCACATAGGCGCGTGTCCCGTCGGGGAAGACGGCGATGCCGGTGGGGCCGTCGCCCGCGCTGATGTTCTCGACGACGGTGCGGGTGGCGGTGTCGATCACACTCACCGTGTCCGGTTCGGAATTGCCCACGTACAGATGGGCGCCGTCGGGGCTCAGCGCCGGGAAACGCGGCTGGGCGCTGACGCCGATGGTGTCGGTGACGGTGTTCGTGGCGGTGTCGATCACACTCACCGAGGAGCTGCCGGCGTTCGTGACGTAGACGCGGGCCCCGTCGGAGCTGACCGTCAGCAGGATGGGGACGTCGCCGGCGATGATCGTGTCGGTGACGGTGTTCGTGGTGGTATCGATCGCGCTGACGGAACCCGAGAAGCTCGCCACATAGGCGCGGGTCCCGTTCGGAGTGATCGCCACACCGGTCGCCCCGGCCCCGACCGTGATGGTGTCGGTCACGGTGTTGGTGGCGGTGTCGATCACACTCACCGTGTCAGTGGTCTGCCGCGTCACATAGACGCGCGTCCCGTCCGGGGTGACCGCCGCCATGGTCGCTCCGGCGCCTACGGGGATGTCCGTGACGAGGGTGTCCGAGGCGAGGTCGAACACGCTGACCAGACCGTCGTCGAAGACGGTCACGTAGCCCCGGGTGCCGTCGGGACTGATCGCCATGTCGGCGGGACCCGCCCCCGTGGCGATGGTGTCGATCACGGTGTTGGTGGCGGTGTCGATCACACTCACCGTGTTCGAGCCCCGGTTGGCCACGTACACGCGGGCCGCGTCCGGGGCGAGGGTAATTCCCTGCGGGGTGTTTCCCACGGGAATGACAGCACCTGCAGCAAATGCGGCATTCAACGTCGAGCCGGGTGTCCGGGAAGGCTCCGGAGATCGTAAAGCCAAGGCGAACATGACACTCCCCAAAACAGACGGGATGATCTTTATCCCGCACCTGGAAATGTCTGCTCCGCCGCATGGGCAAACAGCGAGCAGTCAACCGGCCATGAATCGGGCCGGCGAATACACACGCAAACGGAGAATAGCGTCCCCGGGAAAGCATTTAAAGGTCGCGGGATATTTCTGATAATCGTCCTAAGGCGCGGGGTGGGAGATCCGGCCGTGATCGACGTGGCCTGACGGGCGACGTGCGGCCGGAGAGGCGGGCGGCGCGGTCGGCTGGGGTGTGGTCGCTGATCCCGAAGAGAACTTGCCTGCCAGGCCGTTGCGTTCGGGGCCGTCGTCTGTCGAGGATGGCCCCGATCACCCGGGTGACGGTAGGAGTGCTGTGGCTGGCGCAGGAGCGGCCGAGCTACTGCTCGGCGGCACAGTCGTGTTGGCTGCTTCGGTGCAGTGGCTCACCGGCATGGGCTTCGCGCTCATCGCGGTCCCCGTGCTTGTTCTGTTGCTCGGGCCGACGCAGGGAGTGGTGCTCGCGAATTGCGCGGCCGGAGTCATCAGCACCGGCGGACTCGCCACGGGGTGGCGACGGGTACGGATCGGCGCCATGGTTCCCTTGGTCATCGCTGCCGCGTGCACGGTGCCTGCGGGCTCATGGGCGGCCGCCCGGCTTCCCGAACCGGTACTGCTGGCCGGCATCGGAACGCTGGTGACGCTTGCCGTGGCTCTCGTGATGGGAGGCGCGCGCATACCGGCTCTGACCGGAACGCGGGGCGCCGTGACCGCGGGAGCCATAGGTGGCTTCATGAACTCCGCCGCCGGCGTCGGCGGGCCACCGTACTCGCTGTACGCCGTGAATGCGGGATGGTCGATCCGTGAATTCGTGCCGAATGCACAGTTCTACGGAATCGCGGTGAACGTCTTCTCGGTGGCCGTCAACGGTGTCCCACGGCTGAGTGGGTCGGCCTGGTCGGTGGCCGTGGCCGCCATGGTGGCGGGCGCCCTCATCGGCCGGGCGCTTGCCCCGAGGGTCCGGGAGCGGGGGGTGCGTCGGCTCATCTTTGCCTTGGCCCTGGCCGGTGGGTTCTCCGTGCTGATCAAAGGGCTCTGGGAGATGGCATGACGCTCACTGATGTCGGCCTTCGCGGCGGTTGGGGTGACGGACCGGGTCCGGCAGGCTTGGTGTGCCGGACCCGGCAGTGTCAGCCATTCATGGCCGCCCAGAACTCCTCGAAGGACATCTGGCGGTCGCCGTTGGTGTCGAGCGAGTCGATCAGCTCCTGCGCCTGCGCCTCGGTGATCTCCGAGCCCTCCAACTCCGCGACGACCTTGCGGTATTCGTCGGCGGTGACCTGGCCGTCCCCGTCGACGTCGTAGCGCTCGAAGACCTTGCGCGCCGCCGTCTCCACGATGTCTGCCATGTGCTCCGCCCTCCTGTGATCTTCACTGACGGGGCCACACTATCCGTCCACCCGGAGCAACACGGAGGCGCCCGACCTGCCCAGCTGTCGCGGGTCGGAAACTTGTCGCCGTTCATGACGAACCACCCACGGCGCCGGATGTGTCCGGCCGATCACGGGCCGGCGGGTTCCCGACTCGTCAGGAATCAGGAAAGGCGTTCAGCCGGAGAGGGGCGCTCTCTCAGTGCGTTCGTTCGTCGTCGGTCGCGGCGTCGAGCCTGCGGCGGATGTGCGCAGTCGTGGGGTTCGTGGGGCCGAGGGCCGTCTCGGCCGTCTCCAGGGCCTGCCGCTGCAGGTTCAGGCCTTCTTGCCGTTGGTGCAGGGAGAGCAGGGTCTGGGCGAGGTTGTGCAGGCGTACCGCCAGCTCCGCGTGGTTGACGCTCTGGGCCTTCGTGGTGAGGGCCACCGCTCGTCGAGCGTGCGGAAGCGCCTCTTCGTATCTGCCGAGTCGGTGCAGCGAGTACACGAGATTGCTGGCGTAATTGGCGCAGGCGGGATGATCCGGGCCGTGGGCCTTTTCGGCTGCTCTCAGTGCTTGCGTCTTCAGGCGGTAGGCGTCTTCGTGTCGGCCGAGTTCGTCGTAGGTCGTGGCCAGGTTGTTGGCGAAGACGGGGAGTTCGGGGTGCTCGGGTTCCATGGTGGCCGTGGCGATGTCCATCGCCCGCTGTCCGTCTTCCAGAGCCTTCTGAAGTTGTCCGGTACGCCGCAGGCTCTGGGAGAGGTTGCACAGCCGTAGCGCGGTGTCGGGGTTGTCCTCGCCCAGCACGGCAAGGGTGATGTCCAGCGCTTCCCTGTCCAGGGCCAGCGCCTGTTCGTATTCGCCCTTGGCCGTGCGCAGGAGGGACAGATTGCCCAGGCGGACGGCGGTGTCGAGGTGACTGGACCCGTATGCCTTCTGCGTGATGCGCAAGGCGTCCTCCGCGTAGCCCAGGGCCTCGTCGTAATGCCCGATGGCTCGGAGGGTCGTGGCGAGGTTGCTCATCCGCAGTGCGGTGTCGGGGTGGTCGTCGCCGAGGGTGGTTCGGGTGATCTCCAGGGCCCGCCGTTCGAGTTCCAGGGCCTGTGGGTAGTGCCCGAGGGAGGTGTGGACGGCGGCGAGGTTGCCGAGGCGGATGGCGGTGTCGGGGTGGTCGTCGCCGAGGGTGGTCCGGGTGATCTCCAGGGCCCGTTGTCCGAGTTCGAGGGCCTGTGGGTAGTGCCCGAGGGAGGTGTGGACGACGGCGAGGTTGTCCAGGCGGGAGGCGGTCTCGGGGTGGTCCTCGCCCAGCGCGTCACGGACGATGTGCAAGGCCGTCTCGGAGGGGGCGAGAGCCTCTTTGTGGCGGCCCAGATGAGTCAGCACGTGTCCCAGATTGCCGAGTGGGGCCGCCGTGCTCAGCTGCCGCTCTCCGTGGATCTCCTGATTGACCTGCAACGTCTCCCGGAGCATGGGCTCGGCCTCTGCATACTTGCCGGCCTCGCTCAGAGTCACCGCGAGGTTGTTCATGTGGGTCAGGGTGCCGGGGTGCCTGGTGCCGTGGAGACGCTGGGAGAGTTCCAGGGCACGCCGGCGCAGATCCAGCGCGAGGGTGAGGTGACCGCGGGCGTGCAGGTACGTTCCCGTTCGTCCCATCAGATTGGCCAGTTCGGGGAGCGGTTCGAGACCGTCCCGGTGGGCGACGACGGCTTCCACGTGAGGCAGAAACCGCTTCCAGAGCGGCCAGTCGGTGACGTCACCCGAGGTCGTCTCGGCGGGCGCCGCGTCGTCCAGCAGAGCGACCGCAAGCGCGCTGGCGTCACCTGCCTTGGCCGGGTCAGGAGAAGGCCGGCGGCCGCCCGCTTCGGCGCGCAGGACCGCCTGGAGCAGCCGGTGCACGGTGACCTCGTCAGCGGTCAGGGTGACCAGGCTGTAGGCGGCGAGCACGCCCAGAGCCTCCGCCACATCCAGGCGTGAGGGCAGGGCACCGTCGAGCACGGTCCGGGGCAGCGGGGTGGGCGCGCAGTACGCGAGAACGCGCAGCAGCAGCACCGCGTCGGGGTGGCTGAGCCGGAGCGTGAGGAGTGTCACCGACCACAGGAGGGCGATGGTCTTCTGCTGCGCGTCGTCCACGGGCGGCTTGGGCAGCACCCCGGCCAGGCCCGTGCGCAACTCGGTGAGGTACTCGCCGGGATCCACCGCGGTCTGCGCCATGTAGGCACCGGCCTGCCTGAGTGCCAGCGGAAGGTCACCCAGTTCCACGGCCAACTCGGTCAGCGCAGCGACCGCTGCCTCGTCGGTGCGGCCGGTGAGCTCCTTGAGCAGGGCCACCGACTGCTCGGGGTCAAAAGGACCGAGGTCCAGGAATTGGCTGCCCCGCTCCCAGGCCAGGGTGTGCCGGGTGGTGACCAGCACCTGACCTGACGTCAATCTGCCGAGCCACGGCCGGATATGAGCGCTGTCCGCTACGTTGTCGAAGACCAGCACCCAGCCGGTCCGGGCCTCCAGCCAGTGCGCCGCCCACGCGGCCGCCTCGGAGACCGGCAAGGTCTGCCCGATGCCCCGGTCCAGCTCACCGGCCAGCCCGGCCAGGCCGGCCTCGATCGCGTCGGGGCCGATCGCGTCGATCCACCACACGGGGTTCTGGCCGGCCACCTTTCGCTGCCACGCGTGGTGGAGGGCCAGCGTGGTCTTTCCGGCCCCGCCCATCCCGCGCACGGTGATCGGCGGCAGTCCCGTGCCGGTCGAGGGAAACGCCTTCAGGCGGCCCAGCTCCGTCTCACGCCCGACGAACGGCTCCGGCCTGAGGGCACGCAAGTTGCTGACGGGGACGGTGAGATCGGGCTTCCGTGCGGTGGTGGCTCTGGCGGAGGCCGTGCTCGACCACAGCACGTACAGGTCGTCCTCGATGAATTCACCACTGAAGCCCAGCGCCCCCGCGATGGCCGCGACCGTGTCCCAGGACGGCGGCGGATGGCCCTCGTTGAGCGCGTTGCTGACCGTGGTCCTGCCCAGCTTCGCCTTCCTTGCCAGGGTGCTGGTGGTCAAGCCCTCGCGGCGGGTACCCATGCGGGCCTTCAGAATCTGTCGCAGACGGCCCAGCGCCTGCGCACCGTCGTCGGCCGCCGCCCCAACATCCGCCATTCCGCGTCGCCCCCCAGCCACCGTACGGATCTGTTCATCTTCGTACGGCTGCACCCTGCTGCACACGCGATTGGGCAAAGTCGCCGCATCGGCCCCCGGTACAAGCAGTCGAAGAGGAGCCTGCCGTGCCCATTTCCGTCGTGGTGGCGGTCACTGTTCTCGCCGTCTCCGTCGCCGTGATCATCGCCGTGCTCGCGGCCGTGACCGCCGGCTTCCTCGCCCGCAGGGAGGGCGCATCCCCGGCAGCGGCCGTGAGCCGGGCGGGGATGGCCTTCGCGGCGACCCTGTCGCTGCTGGCGCTCCTGACGACCACCGTCAGCGACCTCCTCGGATGACCGCCGTCGTCATCGGCACGCAGCACCGGGACCGGTCATCCCCGCGCCGCCGCGCGTCCGGACGGTGCTGGACCGTCCAGCGCGCGGGGCGTCGCTACGGATTGACCCGGCCGGCTTTTTCGCTATGACCGGTAGCGGTAGCGGATCCGGCCGCGGGTGAGGTCATAGGGACTGAGCTCCACGAGCACCCGGTCGTAGGGGAGTATCTTGATGTAGTTCTTGCGGATCTTTCCGCTGATGTGGGCGAGCACCGTGTGCCCGTTCTGGAGCTCCACCTTGAAGGTGGCATTGCGCAGGCACTCGACGACGGTGCCTTCGACTTCTACGCCCCCTGCTGTTTTCGTCATGGTCTCTCACTTCTCTCTTCTGTGGCGTTGTGAAACAAGTGCGGTGCGGTGTGGCGGGTTAATGTCGTACGAGCTCCAGAGTGCCGGCCGCGCGCCGGGCACCGATGCTCTCGAACAGGGCGGTGGCCGCCGCGTTGGACTCGTCCACCTCGGCCCATGCCGAAGTGGTCCCGGTGCGGTGCATGGAACCCAACGTGTGGGCCAGCAACGCCCGGGCGATCCCGCGACGGTGGCTGTCGGTGCGGACGGCGATCAGGCCGATCCGTGGCTGCCGGGGCAGCGGCGCCACCCGGACCAGTCCCACGTACCGGTCCAAGTGCCGCGCCACCGCGTACTTCGACGGGTCGACCACTGTGGTCCCCGCCGGGCGGGGGAGCACCTCGGCCGGCATGGTCTGCCATCCGACGGCGGCCTCGATCTCGTCGCGGACGATGCGGTCCAGGGCACGCAGCGGGCCCTCCTCCGCCTTGCCGGCGGGCACGATCGTCACGCCGGACGGGGGCTGCACCGACCCGAGCCCGGTGACCTCCGGGGCGGTGGGCACGCGGTAGCCCCACTCGCGACGTGCGGCGGCGAAGCCGGCCCGCTCCCAGGCGGACCGCGAGTCGTGATCGGCCTCGTCGACGACGGCGTACAGCGGTGACGGCAGGTCCGCCAGCATTGCGTCGGCGATGCGGTCGAAGACCGCGCCGTGCCATGCGTCGATGCTGATGAAGAGCCGGCCGTCGGGTCGGCGGGAAGCGTCGCCGCGGCCGACCTCCCGGTCGTCCTCCACGGCCAGCCACTGCATGTCCGAAGCCCGCGTGACCACGACAGCGTGGTTGCCCGGGCCCGAAGGGGAATGCGCAAGGTTCATAGGTGTTGCCTCTCAGGAGTGCCTTGTCTGAGGCGCTCCCGGCGACACCTACGTCAATCGCCCACCGTGACGAAAAGGGGGAGCACCCACACGGATACAGCCTTCATGGGTCTCACCTCCTCGCGTTCTTCCACGGCTGCCCAGACGGTACCAGCGGGGCTCGGTGGGCCCAACCCATTTATGGGGCACGGTCGACCGCCAGGACCGGACGATCGATCTGGGTTTCCCGGTCAGGTGCGGCTCTGGGGTGCGGTGGCGGCTGTACCGCAGGCCGTGTGCACGGTGGCCAGGGTGGTGACCACGCTCTGGGTCCACGACAGCATGGTGCCTTCGCGGACTGCCGGATCGTCGCAGGCCGGGCGGCCGAAGGCACCGCAGGAGCTCTGCTGGGCGAGAAGGAAGGCGAGCGCGTCGCGGGTGACGCGGTGCTCTGCCCGCCCGGCACGGACCGAGTCCCGGACGATGCCGGCGATGTGCCCCAGGTGGTAGTTCTTGCAGGCGTCGAGCAAGTCAGCGGCGGACGTCTCCGGCACGGAGGGCGGCCCGTCGGCTCCGGCGTCGATCAGTTCGGCGGCACGTTGAGGAGCGATCAGGCCCAGGCCGACGAGGCGTTGGACGTTGTACGCCGCCTGTGGCGGGACCTTGTCGAGGAGTTCGACGGCGGCGGCGGTGGACTTGAAGAACCTGTCGAGTGACGGGCAGGTGATGCCGTGCGCGCGCAGGCCGAACGCGAATTCACCCACGACCTCCATCCCGTGGCCCTGCCACACATCCGCTTCCGCGTCCGCGAGACGTTCGGAGAATTCGAGGAGCAGGGGACGAGCGAGCTCGGGTTCGCCAAGAGCCTCGGCCGCATGCGCGACAGCCGCCGCGACCGGCAGACATCCGGCCGGGTCGTGGCGCCGACCGGTCTCCGCCAGCCACACCACTGCCCGCCGCAGCGGCTGCTCCACGCTGAGGCGGGGCATCGGTGCGGACGGTCGTTGTCTGCGCAGCACCTTGGGGCTGCGGTCCAGCAGCGCGGCCAGGGCCACGACGATGGTGGTGTGGTAGCCGGTCGCCCAGTGCTGGTACGCCTCGTCGCCGTCGGCAAGTCCCGGGTGGACCACGCCGGGTGGCCCATTGACCCGCCCCTCGGCCTCTTGTGCCGCCGCGAGGAACTCCCATGCCCGGCGGGCTTCCGTGGAGTCTCTCACCCCGAGGCACAACAGGCAGCACAGAAGTTCTCCCACCAGGTCGGCATTCCCTTGGTCAAGGGTGAGAACGAGGAGTGCTTCGAGCAGTTCCACCGCCGCGCCCGGCGCGAAGCCCGAGGGCCAATGCGGCTCGCGCAGACCGAAATCCGTGGCGTAGAAGATGGTGTGGGTGATGGCGTAGATGTCGCGGTCGGAAAGTTTGACGACATTCGGCTTGTTGCAGAGCAAGGTGAAAGGCAGGACCTCGTCCATGGCCGGCAGCGAGTGCGGGACACCGCACAGCTCCAGGGTATGCAGCAGATCGAGCTGCCGGTAGGGGATTCGCTCGAAGACCGTCGCGTATCCTCCGGCAGCGGCCTGAGTGAGGAGTTGCCGGAACTCCGGGTCGTCGCGTCCGCAGAGCCGCAGTGCCGCATAGGTCCCCGCGTACAGCAGAAGGGCAGTTTCGTCCCGGGCGATCAGCTCGCGATAGGAGGGACGAGCCGCGATCTCCTCGACCTGATCCAGGAGGGCCGTGTAGTGACCGTCCAAGGGTTCCGGGTCGAGGCGCGCCCGAAGCCCCACAAGGAACGCGGTCTCGATAAGGGCTTTACGGGCGAAGAGAACCCGGCCGGTGGCGGCTTCGGCCGGATCGATGAGACCCCGGCGCGCAGCGAGCCAGGCGACTGCCCGGGTCTCCACCGCGCGCCTTTGTGACGAGCCGGCACCGGGGTGCGTCGTGTCCATCGGATGCCTCCCGGCGGTCGGCGCAGTCAATGGCTCAGTTGCCCGCAGCGCCGTCGTCGCACTCCGCGACCTGGTTGGCGACCACAAGGACATATCGCTCCCAGGCGAGTACATAGCCGGCCACGTCGTCGAGTTGGCTGACCTGGTCGACGACTTGCTCCAGCGGAATGCGGAGGTCGACCAGTCCGCTCGTCCGCAGGAAATCTAACGCCTTTCGGGCATCGACCGGAGGGGGAGGACAGGACATGGGTTACTCCTTCGAGTGGTTCGGATGGATATAACGAGTGTCGCGTTTACGCGATGGACTTGTCACGACTTTCGGCTGTTCCGGAAAAGGGACGATTCGATAGGTCCAGGTAAGTCACGTGTAACCCATGGAGAATTCACCCGGTTGGCCCAAGGTTCCCGAAGGGTGACCGGCCGGTCGGTGTTTTCAGCGGATCCGAGGTGGTCCCAACTGCCGGGCGAGGACGGGCGTCCGACGGTGTGGTCGTCCGCGCTGACCGCCTTTGACCGGCTGTCGCAGGCCGGAATTGCCTACGCCCCCTCCGCCTTCTCCCACAAGGTAGCGATCAGCTCCAGCGTGGGATTGCCCGCCCCGCTGCCGATGAAGCCCTGGCCGTACCGCGCGCCGGCCTTGGTGATGGTCAGTTTGGCCACTCGGTCGTCCGTGGTGATCAGGCACCAGACCGTCCCGGCGGCGAGGTCCTTGGAGAAGACGGGCAGGGGGACGGCGCGTTCGTTGGCCGCGGCGCGGCAGGCAGTTGCCGTGGAGGTGCCGGGGTCGGCCTGGCCGAGCCGGGTCACCGTGGACGCGTCGTTGAGCTTGATGCCACCGGCGGTGCTGCCACCCGCGCCGAGACAACCGCCGTAGATCAGATCGACGTTGCCGTTCGCACCGCCGTAGAGGTCTCCCTTCGCCACCGTGGCGTTGTCCAGGTCGAGGAGTTGATCGGCGCCGAGGCCGCACGACGGGCCCGGGACCACCAGGCGCTTGTTGCGGTACACCGCCTTCGGCTCGGACGGTGTGCGGTGGGACGGCTGGGTGCTGGGCGACGCCGCGATCGGCGTTCTGTCGCCCTGCGGGGACGGTGCCTTGTCGTGCTGGGTGGTCGGAGTGCCCTGCGGCCCCGCCTTGCCTCCGGCCCCGCGGTCATCGTCGCCGAAGGTGCCCGGCAGCCACTTGACCAGCGACACCGCCAGGAGCACCGTCGCCGCACCGGCCAGCGCGGCCGCGACCACCGCGCCGCGGCGGCGGGGGCGTACGGGAGCGGGTGCCGGCGGGCCGAGGTGGAACACCCCGGCCTCCGGGGCGTGCCGCGGGGGAGGGGGTGGTGGCGGCGCCGACGGCCGGGGCGGGGCCTCGGGCCGCGGTGGCCCCGCCGCCCGCTCCGACCAACCCCGTACCAGCGCCAGCGACCCCGCGTTCCCCGCCGCCCGGCGCTGCGGCCGCGGCAGCCCCCGGCCGTGCAGTTCGCGGTCGACATGGGAGTGGATCTCGTCGAGGGCCAACGGGGCCGGACGGGCCAGGGCGGTCAGCAGGGACCCGGTGAACGCGGTGTGGGCGGCGCCCAGGGGGGCGTGGGCCGGTGTCGTCTTCGTGGACGCGGTCAGCAGATACGTACCGGCCATCTCCAGCTGCCCGAGGGCCAGTCCGGCCGGCGAGGACATCGCGGAGATCGCCCGCCCGGAGAAGCAGCAGTCCAGCAGGAGCACCCGGTAGGCGGCGCGCGCGTCGCTCACATTGCGTTTGACCAGCTCGATCGGTACGGCGGAGAAGCCGGCCTGGTCGATGTCGGTGTGCCGCAGGCCCAGGTGCAGCAGCCCGTCGTCGTCCAGCACCCCGTGTCCGGCGTAGTAGACCAGCAGGAGGTCGTCCGCCTCCCGTACCGCCCAGCTCAGCGCCGCGCCGACAGTCGCCTGGTCCGCGGGGTCGGACACCACTCGGCAGTGTTCGGGGGACAGGAGACCGTGCGCGGGGTGCGTCAGTGCGGCCTTGAGCGCCCGGAGGTTCGCCTCCACGGCGGGCATGTCGGGCAGTTCGGCGCTGCTGAAGCGGCTGGTTCCGATGAGCACGGCCCGGCTGGTGGGGCCGTGCGGAAGTCTCGGACCGGCCGGGTGCCCGCTCATTCCCCCCGCCCCGCGGGGTGCGCGCCGGATCCCTGCCCGTCAGGGTGCGCTTCGGGCCGTTCGGCGAGCGAACGGAACACCTCCTGCGCCTCGCGGATCACCGCCCGTTCGTCGGTGGCGCGTTTGACGTCGAGGATGACCTTACGGCCGTCGTCCGCCTCCAGCGTGACGGCGACGTCGCTGCGGCGGCTGGTGAGCCAGGCGCACAGCGGGGCGACCAGTCCCACGATGCCGCCCGAGCCCAGGATGACGGTCAGCGCGTCCGCGCTGCCGCCCATGTGGCCGGGCGACGGCGGAGTGTGCCGCCGGCGCACCCGGCCGCGCAGGCCGTGCTCGGCCGACAGCCACTGGTGCAGCGTCCGTAAGCACGCCTCGGTATCCGGCGCGTGGACGGTCAGTGTCAGTTCCCCCATGGCGGCATCTCCCCACAGCCCCATCCGTCTCCCGCACAGCGGTGGCCACGGCAGGTGGCCGCTGCCATCCTGGCACGATCAGGGGGAGCCGAGGTCCCGTTTCCGCGTCCCGGCCGACGCTCGCCGGCGGGTCCCTCTGCCCGGCCCGGGCCCTCCGCCTCGCCGCCCGCCACCGGCACGGTGAACCCGCTCCACGTTGCACTGATACGAGGGCGTGTCCGGGTGATCCGGCAGGGACGGTCCAGGGCGCCGGTCAGTCGCGATCACGCGTGTGGTAGCACTGCGTGCATGAAGGGCAAGTCCACTGAACGCGCTGGTTATCACCATGGCGATCTCCCCGCTGCGCTCACCGCCGCGGCCATCGAGCTCCTGGACGAGCGCGGGACGGAGCAGGTGACCGTACGTGAAGTCGCGCGCCGGGCAGGGGTGTCGCCGGGTGCGCCGTTTCGGCATTTCGCGGACCGTCAGGCGCTGCTGACCGCGGTCGCCGACCGCATCCTGGCCGACTTCGAGAGGTGGCAGCTCGCCATGGTCGCAGACGTCGAGGGTTCTGGGATGCGCGCGTTCGGCCTGGGATTCGTCCGTTACGCGATCCGCTACCCGCGCCGCTTCGAGCTGCTCAAGACCAGGGTGTTCGGCGCCAGTCGGCCCGCCGAACTCCAGCAGCGTCTGTCCGACATCGAGCGGGCCTTCGCCGACATCATCGTCGCCGACCAGAAGGCCGGTGTGTTGCGTCCCGGCGATCCCGCGCTTGTGGGTCTGGCGGGTCAGGCGATCGTCTACGGCCTCTCCCAGATGATCGTTGACGGGTATCTGCCGCCGGATCAGGCGGAACAGCTGGCCGTGCAGGTGCTGGACACCTTGGGCTTCGGCATCGCCAACTGACCACATTCCGCGGGGCCTTGACCGCCTCTCCGCGCGCTGATGTAATCAATGATTACATCAGTCGAGGAGGCTCCGATGTCCGTACTGCGCCTGTCGCGCATTCCGCGATTCCCGGACCCCGCGGCCACGGGCACGGTGGCCGTCAGGGCGACCCCGGCTGATGCGTACCGCGTCGTCAGTGATCCGCCCGTCGTGATCCGTCTCGCCGAAGAGGCCCATCGTGCCCACTGGTTGGGCGGAGCCACCGCACCGGCGGTGGGCGCCCGCTTCCGCGGCCACAACCGCAATGGCCTGCGTCGCTGGGTCACCACCTGCCGTATCACGGATGCCGATCCGGGCCGGCGCTTCGCCTACGAGGTGACGGCACCGCTCGGAGTCCCCATCTCCCGCTGGCAGTACGACATCGCACCCACAGTCAAGGGCTGCACCGTCACCGGGACCACCTGGATGCGGGTGCCCCTGTGGTTCATTCCCCTCGCCGTCCTGATCACCGGGGTCTCCGACCGCATCGGCGTCAACCACACCCACATCGGCACCACGCTGCAGCGCCTCAAACACCATCTGGAGTCACCCGGCCCCGGCGTGGCGGACAGCCCGCAGCGCAGTGATCGGCCGGTGGGCTGACCCAGGAGGCGACTCCCGCCGCGGCCGGATCAATCCTGGCAGGTCGAACGGCCGAGGCGGGCGCCGGAGGAAACACACCAGGAAGGAAGACACGACATGCACGACGTACGTGACGTACTCGCTCCCGACGCGTTCAGGGGAGTCGTCGCAACGGTCATGGACAACAACCCCGGCATGGACGAGCCTACGGCCGGGCGCGTCGTGGAAGAAGCCCTCAAGTTCGTCGTGGCCGCCACGAAGTTCCCGACGACGTCCATCCGGCCTTCGCGCCTGGTCGACGAGGGGTGGCACGCCCTCATCCTGCACACGGCGCTGTACGCCAAGTTGTGCGCCCGGCTCGGGCACTTCGTACACCACCACCCCGACGGGCCGGACGCCCCCGATCACGACCCGGGCGCACACCTGCGGACCGTGGCCCTGATCGAAGAGGCGGGGTTCAGCGCGGACAAGGAGCTGTGGACGGAGTCGCCGAGCGCACTGGTCCCGACGGGGGCGAGGTGCAGGCGGCGGCCCCATCCGGGCGGCGGCTGTACCACTCCGTCGTGCGGCTCGTCGTGCGGCTCCTCGTGCGGCTCCTCGTGCGGCTCTTCCTGTGGCGGGGGAGGGGGTGACTAGCTTGTCGCTCCCCCTCAGACCTCGAACCTGCCACCGGATGTGAACGGCAAGGTGCGGCCTTGCCGTGGGCAGGGCATCGAACTCGCAGTTGTTTTGGGCAACGGATTCCGCACGGGCGGAAGGACGGGGGCACGAGTGAATCGCAAACGGAGCGTGGTGGTGTCGGTTGCCGCAGCCGGATTGGCGACGGCTGTGCTGGCAGGGTGCGGCGTCGATGGAAAGATCGGAAACTACGACAAGGTCTCCGTCTGGCCGGACGCCGACCCCCGGGGCCAGAGTCCGATCGCCGATCTGACCACGCTCACGCCGGTAACGGTCGAGTGCTACACGCCAGGCAAAACGGATGCGACCGGCTTCGGGTACGGCGCGACGTACAAGATCTCCTACGACGGCGGATCCGGCTACATCGACGCAAGCACGTCCATCATGAGCGACGGCGGCGCGGTCTCCCCCGACCGGGTACCCAACTGCTGACGGGGGCGGTGCGAGGCTCGGTGCAACACCGCGTCACCGGTGCTGCGGGCGCCATTCGAAGAGCAGGATGGTCGCGTCGTCCCGCAGTTGATGGCGCTGGTAATCGAGGATGGCGTGGATGAGCAGCCGCAGCACCTCGGCCGGGAGCTGACCGGCGGCGGAGGAGCGGATGATGAAGTCGGTGAACCGGTCGAGGCCGAACTCCGCACCGTCTGCGTCGCGGGCCTCCACGACACCGTCGGTGTAGAGCAGGACGCAGTCGCCCGGTTCCAGCGTGGTCTCGTACACCTTCCGGGCTGCCGGGGCGAGTTGGCCGACCAGACCGATCGGAGGCTGCGGGGGGCTGTCCAGTACGCCGTCGAGCACCCGCTTGGCACGGATCAGCAGCGGCGGCGGGTGACCGCAGTTGACCCATTGCAGCACCCCGGTGACCGCGTCGAGCCGGCACAGCACGCCGGTGCAGAAGTGGTCGGGCAGCCACTGGGCGAGCGCCTGGTCGACGGAGCCGACGACGTCGGCCAGGTCGCCACCGCCGCGGCGGGCGTTCCGTGCCGCCGCCATGGCGACCGAGGTGGTCAGGCCGGAGACCAGATCGTGCCCCATGGAGTCGACGATCATGGTGTGCAGCACGTCCTTGACCACCGAGTGGTCGTAGGCGTCACCGGCGACGTCGTATGCCGGCTCCAGGACCGCGGTCGAGACGCACCGGCTGCTGCCGACGGTGTGGGGTGGCAGGAAGGCCCGCAGCATCTCGGTGGGCAACCGCATGGTGCCGGTGCGGGTGAGACCGGCGAGCCAGTCGCTGTAGGCGCGCTTGGAGGTGATCAGCATGGCGAGCAGATGGGCCAGCATCCGGCTGCGGCGCATCCGCGCCGCGTTGAGCGAGGCAGTCCGCACCGCCAGCGCGCCCAGCCGCTCCGCACCGTCGACCAGGGGCAGCCAGACGATCACGCCGCCGTCGGCCTCGGCCACCCGCGGGGAGACCGTACGGTACGCCCAGCCGGCCGACGAGCGGTCCACCGGCAGCGGCTCCGCGGCCTCGTCGAGCGGGATGAGCAGCCGTTGTTGCAGGTCGACGAGGTAGATCAGCGCAGCGTCCAGGCCGAGGGCCGAGGCGCACCGGTTCGCCAGACCGGGCAGTTCGAACGGCAGGGCGGTCTGTGCCTCGACGATCAGCTCTTCCAGCCGGTTCTCGTCGACGGCCGTGTCGGGACCGGCGGACGCGTGCGGTAGGTCCGACACGGGGATCACCCCTTCTGTGCCCGCTCTCACCCCGATCCCAATCTCTCACGTCAGGCATGATCGCGCCGGGTACGGGCCGCGGCGAGGGGGAGAGCGGTGGCCAGGGGCGGTGAGCCGAGCTCGACCGGGCCCACCTCGCGCGCCGGCCCCCCTTGGCCGGTCCTCTTCAGGCACTGGGGAGGACCGGCCGGGCCGGCCGCGCGACTTGGCGTCCGCCATTCCAGTGAGGCGGGCGCTTGGGTGACCGTGCGACCGTGCGACCGTGCGTCCGGGGTGGCCGGGGCAGGTCAGAGGCCGCCGGTGTTGAGCAGCCGGTTGGGAGTGTCGGAGCGGACGCCGCGCACGACACCGCGGGTGGCCGTGTGGTCGAGCCAGACGTGGACCTCGTGGGCCGTGGCGTGCGGGTGTGCCGACAGGTACAGCGCGATCACACCGGTCGCATGCGGCGCGGCCCAGGACGTCGCGCCGTCGGTCTCCGTGGTCGTACCGCCGCCGGCGAGGGCGGCGGTCACCTTCTGGCCGGGGGCGTAGAGGTCCACGCACCGTCCGTAACCGGATCCGTAGGAGCCGCCGTCGCTCCACACGCGGTCGTTCGAGGTCGCGGCCGCCACGACGATCGTGCCGGGGACGCCGGCCGGGGAGTGCTTGCAGGCGTCGTCATGGAAGTTGCCGGCCGACACCACCGTCGGGATCCCGGCATCGACCAGCTGCTTCACCGCGGACTCCAGGGCCGCCGACCGGTGGTCGAGATTGAGTGACATGTTCACCACCGCGGGCTTCTGCGCGTGCGCGGTGACCCACTTGACCGACTTCACCAAGGCCGCCTCGGCCGCCGCCGGGGAGCCGCCGCCCTCGCTCTCGCACTGGATCCCCTGGACCCGTACGAGCTCCGCCTTGGGCGCCACCCCGTACCGCGCCCCGCCGATGATGCCCGCGACGAACGTGCCGTGGCCCGTCCCCGCCTCGCTGAAGCAGTCACCGGAGTCCTTCGGGCCCACGAAGTCGGCGCCGAGGCGGGCGCGTCCGCCGAACTCCTTGTGGGCGACGTCCATCCCGGTGTCGATCACATAGACGTGAACGCCCTTGCCGGTGGCGGTGGTGGTGAACTTCCCGTTCAGCGGCCGCGACCGCTGATCCAGAATGTCCAGGTTCCACGGGACGTGCCGGGTGAGGGGAGGCGCCGTGGTCCGCGCGATCCCGGACAACTTCCCCAGGGTGCTGGGCGACACCGGCGCCGAGCTGGACGACGCCCCGTGCTCGCTGGACGACGCCCCGTCCCCGGAAGGCGCCATGGACTTCGCCTTCCCGTGCGCGGGGCGCGTCCCGCCGCTCCCTCCGGCCGCCGCGCCGGCTTCCCCGCCGCAGGCCGAGGCCCCGAGCACCGTCACCACGGCCACCACCATGAGACCGGCCTTCGTCACGTTCCGCGTCACAACGTCCCCCATATCCCTGCTTCGTACACAGTCAGCGCACAAGACGACCGCAGCCGGCGGGCGGTTCCGACGGGGCGTGCGGGCGGGTCGGGTCGTTGTTTTCCGAGGAGTTCGAGCCGAAGCTGCGGGCCGTTGCGGGCACTTACCCGTGGGCGCTGATCACGCCCCCGTTGCTGAGCACGATGTATACGCCGTTGGCGTTGACCCCGGTGTCGTGCTGGTTCGTCTCCAGCGTGCCGTACACCGCGCCGTCGTGGCCGAGGATCTGGGCGCGGTACCGGAGTTCGCCGAGCTTGGTGACCTTGGCCGTCCAACCGCCCGCGAGCTTGAACGTGCCTGGTCCCTGGTGGCCGCCGCCCATCCAGGAATGGACCTGGCCGTCCAGCGTGAGCACGATGAACATGTCGTTGGCGTCGAGCCCGGCATCGTGCTCCTTCGCCTCCAACGTGCCCAGGACAGAACCACCATGGACGATCTTGGCGCGGTAGTGCTGGGCTCCGAGCCGGTAGATCTCGGCCTTGCTGCCGTCCGGCAGGGGCTGGGTACGGACCGGGGACGCCCCCTTGGCCGCGCCGCTGTGCGCGCCGCCCGACTGCTTGCCCGCAGCGCCCGCTGCGGCGTCGGTCTTGGCAGCGGAACCCGCCTGGGCGTCGGTCCTGGCGCCCGAGCCCGCCTGGGCATCGGAGCCCTGGGCTGCGGCAGAGGAGCCCGTGCCGCTGGACTCGGCAGCGGTCTTGCTCATGTCCGAGTGGCTCGCGGGCTTCTTCTCGGCGGCGTCGGAGCCGGAGCAGGCGGTCAGGGTAAGGGCCGCGGCGGCGGTCAGGGCCGCGGCGGCGATGCGCAGAGTGCGGCGGCGGGCGGTGCGGGCAGTGGTGGTGGAGCTCATTGTCGGGTCCCCCCAGGACAGTCGGTCGTGGTTTCCTCGGTACGTCACCCACTCTGATCGGGGCCACTATCGCCAGGCTGTCGCTCCGCTGACGTCCGGCTAACGCCGCCTGGAGCCCTGACGGCCAGGAAGTCCAGCGCGCATGCATCTGACCGCTATCGGTTGCTCGTCGTCCGGGGTGCGCGCCCGAAGTCGGTGGTGAGCCAGTGCTCGATGGAGGTGTCGGGGAACTCGTGGGGCTGGTAAGTGCCGGGGACCGGAGCGAGTTCGGTCATTCGGTCGATGCAGAACGTTCGCCAGTCATCTCTGTCGAGGTCGAAAGCGATGAGGTACCAGCGGCCGGTGCGCAGGATGTGCCGGTACGGCTCGACCAGGCGGGTCGAGGACCGGTTGTGCTGATCGGTGTAGTGGAATTCGATCCTGCGGTTGTCGGCAACTGCGTCAGCGATCACGCCGATGGAGGTTGCGGTGATGGCGGTGGTCGGTTGCTGGAGGACCTCGGTGGCCAGGTCGGTGGCAGCGGCCCGTTGCCGGAGCCGACGCGGAAGGACTTGGTCCAGCTTGAGCAGCGCGCTGGAGGTGACGGGATCTTCCGGGAGCCAGGTCTGCAGCACGCGCAGACCGGCGATGACGGCGGAGATCTCATCGGCGCTGAACAGCAGCGGGGGGATCTTCACGCCCGGGCGAAGCCGGTAGCTGCTGCCCGGGCCCGGACGCGCCTGCACCTCATAGCCCATTTCCCGCAGTCGTTGGGCATCACGTCGGACGGTGCGCACGCTCACCCCCAAGCGTTGGGCGAGGGTCGCGGCGGGCCAGTCAGCCCCGCTGTGCAGCAGCATGAGGAGGTTCAACGTCCGTGCCGTCGGATCCGCGTCCATACGGCCAGCCTGCCAGGAAAGGAGGCCGGAATCAGGCCGCCTCTGCTCCTACCGTGGTGGGCGATCCCCACGATCCGAGAGGAGCACCGCAGGTGCAGATCGCCGTCACCACTCCCAACGGCAACGTCGGCCAACACGTCGTACGCATCTTGGTGCGGGCCGGAGTACGGCCCAGGCTGCTGATGCGGCATCCGGACCGGTTGGCCCCGGAGCTGCGCGGTCTCGTCGACGTCGCCAAAGTCGACCAGTACGACGCCGCGCAGGTCGTCGGCGCCACCAGCGACCTGGACGCACTCTTCTGGGTGGACCCCACTCCGGCCGGTGCCGATCCGCTCGCCGACTACGCGCGCGCCACCGACAGCGTCGTAGCCGCCGTCACCGAGAACCACATCGGACGTGTGGTGTTCCAGAGCAGTGTCGGCGCGGAGAAGCGTCACGGCGCGGGCGAGATCGACGGTCTGGCCCACACCGAGACCGCTCTGGACGCCACCGGCGTCGACGTCACGCACCTGCGCTGCGGATACTTCTTCACCAACCTGCTGCTCCAACTCGACGCGCTACGCGCCGGGACCTTGCCGGTCGTGCTGCCCCTCGACGCCCCTATGGCCTGGGTCGCCCCGAGAGACATCGCCGAAGTCGCCGTGACCCGGCTGCTCAACCCTGCCTGGTCCGGCCGGCACGTTCAGGCCGTTCACGGCCCTGCCGACCTCACCTGGTCCGAGGTGGCCCGGATCCTCAGCACCGTGCTGGAGCGTCCGGTCACAGCCGAGCGGATCACTGACGAGGCCATGTATGCACAGCTCACCGCTTCCGGTATGCCGCCCCGGCTCGCCGACGCTGTGCTCGGCATGTCGACCGGACTGCGCGGAGACTTCACTCCCGAACAACCACGCACACCGACCACCACGACCCCGACGACGCTGATGTCCTGGGCCTACGAAACCCTCACCCTCGCGCTGGACTGAGACGGCGTGAACGCTCGCGGTCAGCTGGAGACCGTCTGGGTGGTGGATCCGCTGGAGGGGGCGAAGCTGACGTCGCCGTTGTAGTTGCCGGTGACCAGGTGCGTCCCCTTCGGCAGGGGGTTGAACTGCGCGCTGGCCCGGCCGTTGACCAGGGAAACGGTCTGCGGGGTGCGCCCGGTGATGGCGAGGGTGACGGTGCCGGTGGGGGTGCCCGTACCGGGGGCCACCGCGGTGACCGTCGCGGTGACGGTCACCGTGTCGCCCGTCGACGAGGGGTTCGGCGTGGAGACCACGACCGTGGAGGTGGTGGCCCGGTTGACGGTCTGGGGGTCGGTGCCGGTCGACGCGGCGAAGCTGGCGTCCCCGCCGTAGGCGGCCGATATGGTGAACGGGCTGCCCGTGGTGCCGCTGTAGGTGTGGGTGATCGTTGCGGTCCCGCCGGACACCGGTGCGGTGGCGGAGCCGGTGCCGTCGCCGAAGGTGAAGGTAACGGTGCCCGTGGGGGTGCCGGACGTGGCGGACACCGTCGCCCTGATCGTGACCGACTGGCCGGACACGGACGGGTCGGGCGTCGAGGTCACCGTGGTGGTGGTCGGGAGCCTGCTGAGGGTCTGGGTGTCGGTGCCGGTGGAGGTCGTGAAGTTGGTGTCGCCGTTGTAGAGGGCGGTGACGGTGAACGGGCTGCCGGTGCGGGTGGTCCAGGTGTGGGTGACGGTGGCGACGCCGCCGGAGAGGGTGGCGGTGGCGGAGCCGGTGGCGTCGCCGAAGGTGAAGGTGACGGTGCCGGTGGGGGTGCCCGCACCGGGGGCGACCGGCGCCACCGTGGCGGTGAGGGTGACGCTCTGGCCGGCGGCCGACGGATCGGGAGCGGAGGTCACGGTGGTCGTGGTCGCGGCCTTGTGGACCGTCTGGGCGTCGGTGCCGCTCGACGTCGCGTAGTTGGTGTCGCCGTTGTAGGTGGCGGTGGCGGTGAACGGGCTGCCGGAGGCCCCGGTGTAGGTGTGGGTGAGGGTGGCGACGCCGCCGGAGAGAGTGGCGGTGGCCGTGCCCGTGCCGTCCCCGAAGGAGAAGGTCACCGTGCCGGTCGGGGTGCCCGCCCCGGGGGCCTGCGCGTCGACCGTGGCCGTCAGCGTGACGCTCTGCCCGGCGACGGAGGGGTCGGGGGAGGAGGTCACGGTGGTCGTGGTCGCGGCCTTGTTGACCGTCTGGGTGTCGGTGCCGGTGGAGGTCGTGAAGTTGGTGTCGCCGTTGTAGGCGGCGGTGACGGTGAACGGGCTGCCGGTGCGGGTGGTCCAGGTGTGGGTGACGGTGGCGACGCCGCCGGAGAGGGTGGCGGTGGCGGAGCCGGTGGCGTCGCCGAAGGTGAAGGTGACGGTGCCGGTGGGAGTGCCCGCCCCGGGAGCGACCGGCGCCACCGTCGCGGTGAGGGTGACGGGTTGGCCCACCACACCGGGGTCGGGCACGGAGACCAGCGACGTCGTGGTGGCGGTCCTGCCGACGGTCTGGGTGTCGGCGCCGTGGGACGTCGTGTAGTTGGTGTCGCCGTTGTAGGTGCCGGTGAGGGTGTAGGGGCTGCCGGAGGTGCCGGTGTAGGTGTGGGTGAGGGTGGCGACGCCGCCGGAGAGGGTGGCCGTGGCGGGGCTCGTTCCGTCGCCGAAGTCGAAGGTGACCGTGCCCGTCGGGGTGCCGGTGCCGGGGGCGATCGGGGTCACCGTGGCGGTGAGGGTGGTGGGTTGGCCGACCACGGTGGGGTCGGGGGAGGAGACCACGGCGGTGGTGGTGGCGGCCTTGCCGACGGTCTGGGTGTCGGTGCCGGTCGACGTCGTGTAGTCGGTGTCGCCGTTGTAGGTGCCGGTGAACCTGTAGGGGCTTCCGGACGTGGCGGTGTAGGTGTGCGTGGTGGTGGCCAGGCCGTTGCTGAGGGGTGCGGTCACCGTGGGGCTGCCGTCGCCGAAGTCGAAGGTGACCGTGCCCGTCGGGGTGCCGGTGCCGGGGGTGATCGGGGTCACCGTGGCGGTGAGGGTGGTGGGTTGGCCGACCACGGTGGGGTCGGGGGAGGAGACCACGGCGGTGGTGGTGGCGGCCTTGCCGACGGTCTGGCTGTCGGTGCCGGTCGACACGGTGAAACTGGTGTCCCCGTTGTAGCTCGCGGTCGCGGGGTACGGCCCGCCCGCGCTGGAGTAGGAGTGGCTGATCCGGGCCACCCCGCCGGACAGCTGCGCCGACGCGGTCGGGGTGCCGTCGCCGAAGTCGAAGGTGACGGTGCCGGTCGGCACGCCGGCCCCCGGACCGACCGGCGCCACCGTCGCGGTGAGGGCCACCGGCTGACCGGTCACCGAGGGGTCCGGGGTGGTGACCAGCGTGGTGGTGGTCGCCGCCGGCAGCACGGTCTGGGTGTCGGTGCCCGACGAGGAGCTGAAGTTGGCGTCACCGCTGTACCGGGCGGTGACGCCGTACGGGCTGCCGGTGGCCCGGGTGTAGGGGTGCGCGACGGTCACCATGCCGCCGGACAGCGATGCCGTGAGGGGCGCCGTGCCGTCGCCGAAGTCGAAGGTCACGGTGCCGGTGGGCACCCCGCCGCCGTTCGGCGAGGGGGCCACGGTGGCGGTGAAGGTCACCGGCTGGCCGGTCACCGAGGGGTCGGGCGAGGACGTCACCGTCGTCGAGGTGGTGGCGGCGCCGGCCGTCACGGTGTGCGGCGCGGTGGTGGTGGCGGTGGTGAAGTCGGGGTCCCCGCTGTAGGACGCGGTGACCTGGTACGGGCTGCCCGCCGTGGTGGCGTAGGCGTGGTCGGTGGTCGCGACCCCGCCCAGGACCGGCGCGGTGACCGGTGCGGTGCCGTCGCCGAAGTCGAAGGTGACGGTACCGGTCGGGGTGCCGGCGCCCGGAGGAACCGCGGAGATGCGCGCGGTGAAGGTGACGTTCTGCCCCGCGGTGGACGGGGCCGGGGAGGAGAACAGCGTCATCGCCGCGGTCACCGGGCCCACGGTCTGGGTGTCGATGCCGGTGGACGCGTCGAAGTCGCCGTCGTCGTTGAAGGTGGCGGTCAGCGCATAGGGGCTGCCGGCGGTGGTGGTCCAGGTGTGCGGGACGGAGGCGGTGCCGCCGGCCAGCGGCACGGTGACCGAGGGGGTGTCGTCGCCGAAGGTGAAGGTGACCGTGCCCGTGGGGGTGCCCGCGCCCGGGGCGACCGGCGCCACGGTGGCGGTGAGGTCGACGGACCGGCCGGGCACCGAGGGGTCGGGGGAGGAGGTCAGGGTGGTGACGGTGGCCGCCGCGGTGACGGTCTGGGTGCCGGTGCCGCTCGACGCGGTGAACCCGGCGTCCCCGCCGTAGGTGGCGGTGACGGCGTAGGGGCTGCCGGCCGTGGTGGTCCAGGTGTGCGGGACGGAGGCGGTGCCGCCGGTCAGCGCCACCGCCACCGGTGCGCTGCCGTCGCCGAAGGCGAACGTCACGGTCCCGGTCGGCGTCCCGGCGCCCGGTGCCACCGGCGTGACGGTGGCGGTCACCGTCACCGGCTGCCCGGACACCGACGGGTCGGGCGAGGAGTCGACCACCGTCGTCGTCAACGCCGGCTGCACGGTGTGGATTTCGACCCCCGCCGAGGCGGTGAAGTCGTCGTCGCCGCTGTAGTGGGCGGTGACCGTGTACGGGCCGGCCGCCCCCGTGAAGGTGTGCGTGCTCGTCGCCAGCCCCTGGGACAGGAGCGCGACGACCGGTGCGGTGCCGTCGCCGAAGTCGAAGGTGACCGTCCCGGTCGGTACCCCGGCGCCCGGCGCATCCGGCGTCACCCGGGCGAAGAACGACACCTGACCGCCGGTCACCGACGGCTCCGGGAGGTCGGTGACGGTGGTGGTGCTCGCGCCCGGGCCGACGGTCAGGGTGCCGGTGCCGCCGGACGCGGTGAAGTCGGCGTCGCCGTTGTAGGTGGCGGTCAGGGTGTACGGGCTGCCGGCGGTGGTGGTCCAGGCGTGGGTGGTGGTCGCCGTGCCGTCCGTCAGGGGGGCGGTGACCGACGGGGAGCCGTCGCCGAAGTCGAAGGTGACGGTGCCGGTCGGGGTGCCGCTGCCGGGGGCGACCGCGGCGACCGTCGCGGTGACGGCGACCGGCTGGCCGGGCACCGCCGGGTTCGGGACGGAGACGATCGAGGTGCTGCTCGCGGCCGGGGCCACGGTGTGCCCGGCGGTCGCCGTGGTGGGCCCGAAGTCGGCGTCCCCGCCGTAGGAGGCGGTGACGACGTACGGGCTGCCGGCGGCACCGGCCCAGGCGTGGGTGACGGTCGCCGCCCCGCCGACGAGCGGCACCGCGACCGGTGCGGTGCCGTCGCCGAAGTCCACGGTGACGGTGCCGGTCGGGGTGCCGTCGCCCGGCGCGGTCGGGGTGACCGTCGCGGTCACGGTGACCGGCTGGCCGGAGACCGAGGTGTCCGGCCCCATGGTGATCACCACCCCGGACGCCGCCCGGCCGACGGCGTGGCCGGTGGTGCCGGCGGAGGCGGTGAAGTCCAGGGCGCCGCCGTAGGTCCCGGTGACGGTGTAGGGGCTGCCGGCGGTGCCGGCGAAGGCGTGCTGGGCGGTGGCCACCCCGGCCACCACGGGCACCGCGACCGGTGTGGTGCCGTCGCCGAAGTCGAACGCCAGGGTGCCGGTCGGGGTGCCGGCGCCCGGCGCCACCGGTGCGACCGTCGCGGTGAAGGTGACCGGCTGACCGGCGACGGACGGCTCCGGCCCGGCGGCGACCGTGGTCGTGGTGGCGGCCGGCAGGACCGTCTGGGTGGCGCCGGCCACCGCGGTGGTGAAGTCGCCGCTGCCGTGGTAGACGGCGCTGATCGCGTAGGGGTTGCCGAGGGCGCTGGTCCAGGCGTGGGTGAACAGCGCGGAGCCGCCGGTCAGTGCCGCCGTGGCGGGGGGCGTGCCGTCGCCGAAGTCGACGGTGACGGTGCCGGTCGGCACCCCCGCTCCCGGCGGCACCGCCGCGGCCGTCACCGCGACGGTCACCGGCTCGCCCACCACCGACGGGCCCGCGCCGGCGGAGACCGTGAGGGTGGCCGCGGTCTGCACCACGACCTGTGTGGTGGTGACCGTGGAGGACTGGAAGTCGCCGGTGCCGTTGTAGGTGGCCGTGACGGTGTAGGGGCTGCCTCCGGCGGTGGTGTACGCGTGCACCACGGTCGCCAGTCCGCCCACCGTGGCGGTGGTCTCGGTCGGGGAGCCGTCGCCGAAGTCGAAGGTGACCGTGCCGGTCGGCTCCCCCGTCGCCGGGGCGATCGTGGAGACCGCCGCGGTCAGGGTGACCGGCTGGCCCACCGACGACGGGTGGGGCGAGGCGACCACCGTGGTGGCGGTGGCCGCGGCGCTCACCGTCTGGGTGTCGGTGCCGGAGGAATCGGTGAAGTTCGCGTCGCCGTTGTAGGTGGCGGTGACGGTGTAGGGGCTGCCGGCGGTGCTGGTGTACGGGTGGACGGCGATCGCGGTGCCGTCGGCGAGCGGGGCGCGGACCGCCGGTGAGCCGTCGCCGAAGTCGAAGGTGACGTACCCGGTGGGGGTGCCGGCGCCGGCCGTGGCGGACGCGACGGTCGCCGTGAAGGTGACCGGTTCGCCGGTCGTCGAGGGATCCGGCGCGGACACCAGCGTCGTCGAACCGGCCCGGTCGACGGTCTGGGTGTCCAGCCCGGACGACCCCGCGAAGTCGGCGTCGCCACTGTAGACCGCGGTCACCGAGTAGGAACCGGCGGCGGCGTAGGCGTGGTTGGCCGTCGCCGTACCGCCGGCCAGCGGGACCACGACCGTCGGGGAGCCGTCGCCGAACTCGAAGGTGACGCTGCCGGTCGGGGTGCCCGAGGCCGGCGGGACCACCGCGACCGTTGCGGTGAAGGTCACCGTCCCGCCGACGTCCGACGGGTCGGGCGACGAGCTGACCGTCGTGGAGGTGGTCGAGACGCTCGTCGCCACGCTCTGCAGGGCCGTGCCGACCGAGGCCGCGAAGTCCCCGTCCCCGGCGTAGGACGCGGTGACCGTGTAGGGGCTGCCCGCGGTGCTGGTCCAGGCGTGGGTCACGGTGGCCAGATTGCCGGAGACCGGCGCGCTGACGGTCGGGGAGCCGTCCCCGAAGTCGAAGGTGACCGACCCGGTGGGGGTACCGGCGCCCGGCGGCACCGGCGTCACCCGCGCGATCAGCGTCACGGTCTGGCCCACCGCCGAGGGCGAGGCCGACGAGGTCACCGTGGTGGTGGTCGCGGCCGGGGCCACGGTGTGCACGACGGTGTCGTCCGACGGGGCGAAGTCGCCGTCGCCGCTGTAGTGGGCGGTGATGGTGTAGGGGCTGTCGGCGGCGCTGGTGTAGACGTGGGTGACGGTGGCCGAGCCGTTGACCAGCCGGGCGGTGAGGACCGGACTGCCGTCGCCGAAGTCCAAGGTGGCCTCGCCGGTCGGAATGCCGGCACCGGGCGCGACGGGTGAGACGGTGACCGTCACCGCTTCACCGGTCACCGAGGGGTCGGGCGCGGCGGTGACGGTGGTGACGGTGGCCGACTGCTCCACGCTGTGCAGCGAACTCCCGCGGGAGTCGGTGAAGTTGGTGTCGCCGCTGTAGCTGGCGGTCACCGCGTACGGGCTCTGCGAGGCGTTGGTGTAGGCGTGGGCGGTGTCGGCGGTGCCGCCGGCCAGGGGCACCGTGACGGGTGCGCTGCCGTCGCCGAAGTCGAAGGTGACGGTGCCGGTGGGGATGACCGAGGACGCCGGGACGCCCTGCACGATGGCACTGAAGGTGACGGTCTGTCCGGTCACCGACGGGGCCGGTGTCGCATTGACCGTCGTCATCGAGACGGCCTTGGTGACCACCTGACTGTCCGCTCCCGCCGAAGGGTTGAAGTTGTCGTCGCCGCTGTACGTCGCCGCGACCGTGTACGGACTGTCCGACACCTCGGGGTTGGTGTGGCTGACGGTCGCCGTGCCGCCCGCGACCGGCGCCGTGACCGGCGGGCTGTCGTCACTGAACTCGAAGGTCACGGTGCCCGTCGGCGAACCGGCCGCCGGCGCCTCGGGGATGATTTTGGCGACGAAGGTCGTCGCCTGGCCCACCGAGGAGGGGTCGGGCACCGATGTCAGGGCCGTGGTGGTGTCGGCCGGCTCGACGGTCTGGGCGTCGGTGCCGGTGGACGCGGTGAAGTCGGCATCGCCCTGGTAGGTGGCGGTGACCTGGTAGGGGATGTCCGCGGCGGCGCCGTAGACGTGGGTGGTCTGCGCGGTGCCGTCGGTGAGGTGGGTGGTGACGGTGGGGGTGCCGTCGCCGAAGTCGAAGGTGACCGTCCCGGTGGGGGTGCCCGCGCCGGGCGGAACGGTGGTGACCGCCGCGCTGAACGTCACCTCCTGCCCCACCGCGGAGGCGTCGGGCGCGGAGGCCACGGCGGTGGTGGTGCCGGCCGGCTGCACCGCGAGGATGACGGTCTGCACGGACGGGGTGACATCGGCGTCGCCGTTGTAGGTGACGGTGACGGTGTACGGGCTCTGCGCGGCACCGGTGTAGGTGTGCGAGGTGGCGGCGGAGCCGTCGGTGAGGGGAGCGGTGACGGTGGGGGTGCCGTCGCCGAAGTCGAAGGTGACCGTTCCGGTGGGGATGACCGCGCCGGGCGGGACGGCGGTGACCGTCGCCACGAATGTCACCGGCTCGCCCACCGTCGCGGGATCGGGCGTCACGGTGACGGCCGTCGTCGAGGAGGCCGGGCCCACGGTCTGGGTGGCCGTCCCCGTCGAGGGGGCGATGTCGCCGTCGCCGCTGTAGGTGACGGTGACGGTGTACGAGGTGGCGGACGCGTCGGCGTAGGCGTGGTCGACGGACGCCGCCCCGCCCGTCAGCGGGGTGGTGACGGTGGGGGTTCCGTCACCGAAGTCGAAGGTCACGGTGCCGGTGGGGGGGCCCGCGCCGGGCGGGACGGCGGTGACCGTCGCGGTGGCGGTGACCGGCTGGCCGGCCACGGTCGGGTTGGGGTCGAGGCTCACGCCGACGGCGGAGGCGGCCTGTTGGACGGTCTGGGTGTCGCTGCCCGTCGAGGCGCTGAAGTCGGGGTCCCCGCTGTAGGCGGCGGTGATCGCGTAGGGGGTCTCGGCGGCGTCGGTGTAGGTGTGGCCGACCGTGGCGACCCCGCCGACCAGCGGGGCGGTGACGGTGGGGGTCCCGTCACCGAAGTCGAAGGTCACCGTCCCGGTCGGGGCCCCGTCCCCCGGTGCTACGGGAGTCACCCGCGCGACGAGGGTCACGGACTGCCCGGCCACCGACGGATCGGGGGCGGCCCGCACGGAGGTGGTGGTCGAGGCCGCCCCGACCACCTGGGTGTCGGTGCCGGTGGACGCGGTGAAGAAGACGTCGCCGCCGTAGGAGGCGGTGACCTGGTAGGGGGTGGCGGCGGCGTCGGTGTAGACGTGGCTGACCGTTGCGGTGCCGTTGGTGAGGGCCGCCGGTACGGGTGCCGAGCCGTCGCCGAAGTCGAAGGTGACGGTGCCCGACGGGGTGCCGGTGGTGGGCGGAACTCCCGTCACCACGGCGGTGAAGGCGACCGCTTGCCCCACCACGGAGGGATCCGGCGCGGAGCTGACGGTGGTCCGGGTGGACGCCTGGTAGCCGTAGCCGCCGGACACGGTCACGCTGCCGCCCGGCGTGGTGATGACGAGGTCGGCCGGGCCCGGCGTGCCCGGCGGCGTCACCACCAGGAGCAGCGTGTCGGAGAACGCCCGGAAGGACACCGCGGGCACCCCGTCGACGGTGACCGCGGTGACCCGGCTGAGGCCGGTGCCGCTCACGACCAGGGTGGTGCCGCCCTCGATCGGCCCGGTGCTCGGGCTGATGCCGGTCACCGAGGGCGCCGCGACATAGGTGTAGAGCAGCCGGTTGCTCACCCCGCCGAGGGTGGTCACGGAGACCGGGACGGTGCCGGGACCGGCGACGGGCGGAGCGGTCACCAGCAGCTGACTGTCGGAGACCGCGGTGGGGAAGGCCACCGCGTCCCCGAACCGCACCAGCAGCGCGGTGCGCAGATTGACGCCCACCAGCTCCACCACATTGCCTCCGCCGACCGGGCCGGTGGTGGGGATCAGCCGCGAAATTCTGGGCCAGTACAGGTAGAAGAAGTACCCGATGCGGGCGCTGCCGCCGGGAGTGGTGACGGTGACCGGGACCGCGCCGGCGCCCGCGGGAGTCACTGCCACGATGGTCCGGTCGTCGAGCACGGCGAAGCTCGCCGCCCGTCGGGTGCCGAAGTACACCGCGGTGGCACCGGTGAAGCGGCGCCCGATGATGGTCACCAACGTGCCGCCGCTGTACGGGCCCTGGTCGGGGAAGACCCCGGACAGGTTCTGCAGGCCGGGCGCCGCGGTCCGGCCGGTGAGGTCGGTCCGCCGCAGCGACGCCAATGCGGCGGCCGGCCGCTTCAGCAGCCCGGGCAGGCCGTTCAGCAGGGTGCCGCTGTCGAGCGCCCGCGGCAGGTCGGCGCGGTCCGCGGAGGTGCGCAGCACCAACTGGTCGGCCGCGCCCCGCACGGCGAGCGGGACCGGTGCGTTCAGGGTGGGCACGATCTTGCGGGAGGCCGGGTCGATGACGGCGAGGCAGTTCCCGTCCCGGTCGGTGATCAGAAAGGTCCCGGTCGGGCGCTCCGGCGTCAGCATGTGACCGTCCTCGCCCGGGTGGTCACTCCGGCGACCGCATCGACGCCTCCCACTGGGCGTCCCTCCATGGGAGGCGCGGTGGTCAGCACCGGGAGCCGGCCGCCTCTGACGACCACGGCCACGCCCTCGTGGCGCAGGCCGGTGCGGGACACGGGGCGAACATGACGGACTGCATGCATGACGGCTCCAGGCCAGCTCGCGGGCCTGTCACACCGCTCGGCGCACGCGGGGCGCCGAACGGCCCTGACCTGCATGCCTCAACGGAGGAGCGCGCTCGGGATGCCTCGTCAGCATGAGGCAACGAAAAAGGGCAGGACGCCTTCCACTCCCCCGGAGAGGATGGGCGGCCCGCCGGAATCGGACGGTCTCAGTAATCCATTCCGGTGACGATGGTGGCAACATTCCGCATTCGATATCACCCGAAGGGAGTAGCGTGCGCTCCGGGCGGGCGACGTCGAACCCCGGTGCGCGGCCGAGGGCGCGGCCACGCGGGCGCACCGATCATTGCGAGTGGTGTGCACGAGGGTTGCTGTCGTGCCTGCCCTTGTAAGGTCGAGGTGGGTCAACGCCGTGGCGTGTCCGCACGGGTCGTGAAGCATGGGAGGGGCACAGATGGGCTTGTCGTTGCTTTTGCTGTTGGTGGTCTTGGCCGTGTTGGGCGCGCTCGTGGCCGTCGTCGTGGTGGCGGTGAGCAAGCGCGGCAGGAGCGCGCAGCCCCAGGTCCCTCCCGGGGGTTGGGGTGCGGGCCCGGGCATGCCGAACCAGGCGCCGTATCCGCCTGCCCAGTACCCTGGCCAGGGGTACCCGCCCGCCCAGCACCCCGGCCAGGGGTACCCGCCGGCGCAGCAGCCGGGCGCGCAGGCGTATCCGCCGGTCACCCCTCCCGGGCAGCCACCGCACCCCGGACCGTACGGCGCCCCACCGCCGCAACAGCCGCCCTACCAGGGGCAGTAACCCCCCGAAGAACGCCAATGACCGGCCGCGGAGCCTCCGCGGCCGGTCGACGCGTTTTGGGGCGTGCTGCTACAGCTTGAGCGCACTACTCCACCGCATAGAGCAGCCTGTACTCAGCGCCGTTCGCCTTGAAGCGCAGACTGCGCTCACCAGGCGTATCCGTGATCCAGTGCTTCCCGAGCTTGTCATCCTCGTCCGGGCCGTCGTCCTCCCAGAGGGAGACGGCGATCCTGCCCGTGAAGTCGCAGTCGTACTTGACGGTGTACATCCGGTCGCCCAGCACCGTTCCGTTCCACACGGTGCCGCGATCCTGGACCACAAGCCTCGGCTCGTCGAAGCCGCTCCAGCCCTCAGTAGTGACGCACTTGAGCTTCTCCAGATACAGCTTGGCCATACCGTCCCCTGTGAAGGATCCTTCCCGACCCTGCGCATCCTGCCGAACCTCAATAAACGATCACTAAACGAAATCGACGGTGTGCGATCCGGGCGGGACGTACGGGACAGGAGGGAACGGGCGATGAAGACGGGTCAGGCGGTCGGGGCGCCGGCCTGTGGTTCTTCTCATGTGAGGGGACTGCTTGGGGATCCCTCGATTTCGGCCACGGCGAGCTGGAAGATGCGGTGCTGATCCTCGGTGACCGGTACGTCCGACGTCCCAGCCTGCTCAGCGGCCTCCACCCACTCGCGAACGATCACCTCGATGATGTCCGGCACGCCTGTGCCCAACAGCATCTCGATCAACTGCCAGGCGTGATCCGGGTGGGGAAACTTCGCCGCCAGATAATGCGCTCTGGCTTCCTGCCATATCTTCCGTGCCGCCTCCGGTCCGTCATTATGGGCGGCGTCGTGCAGCAGACGGCACCAGCCGGCACCGATGCGGTCGGAACAACCGCTGAACTCACTCTCCCAGGGGCTGATTTCCGCGACCTCACGGAACAACGCCAGGGCCGCGGCACGCTCGCCGGCAGAGTAAAGGTCATGCGCCTGCCCCAACTTCGCGTCCAGCCGCCCCCACGGCGTCGTCCGGTGCTTGGTCACATGGGCGTGCATTTCCGCCTCGTATTCGCTGAGCTCGGCTGCACGGCTCCGCAGGTCTTCGGAGTACCACCACAGCTCGGAAGTCTCCTCCTCGTCGACGCCGTTGGCTTCGGCCTGCCGTAGCAGCTCGACGGCCCGTTCGCCGGCCTCTTCCATGTCGTCCGGGTCCATGAAGTCTTCCTGGGAGGCCAGGCAGCCGTACGCCCCGGCGAGCGCCACGGCACCTCGCACATCCTCGTCCACCCCACCGGACGCCAGATATTCGTCCACGGATGACGCGACATGGGACCAGGCCGTCTCGTCGGTCAGCTCTCCGGCAGGGGTGAAGAGCGCCCTGAATTCCGGCGGCAGCTTCCCGGAGGTGAGGAATGTGGTGACGCTGGCGGGCACTGGCGGCAGGTCCATGCTTTTTTCTTCCTCAATTCGGTCGATCAACTACCCGCCCTTTCCTACCACTTGGAGGTTGACGCAAGCGGGGTGATGTGAGGCTGACGTACCGCTGACAGCGCTGGAAGAGGCACATCGTTGTCCGGCCGCGAGATGGCGTTCGGACGAGCCGGGGCGGCGCTCGGAAGGGCCCCGGCTCGGACGTGGGGAGCTGCCCAGGCTCACGCGCGTAGGCGGGCGTGCGTACGCGTACGCATAGGCGTGCGCGCAGTGCGGCAGCCGTGGCTCAAGGCAGCAGCGTGTCGAGGAAGGCGTTGGAGAACACCCGCGCCGGATCGTAGGAGTTCAGTGTGTCCTGGGCAGTGCGCCAGCCGTTGAACGCGGCCGGCACCGTGGTGCCCAGCGTGGCAGGGTCCGTCCATGGACCGCTGTCCGTGTAGGCCCAGCCCTTGGACCACTCGGGACGTACGGTCGCGTAGGAGCCGGTGTAGGTCTGCCAGATCCGTTGCTCCATTTCGCGGAAGAAGGGAGCCGCGCCGGGAGTGCCGGGGTAGGTGGCGAAGTCGAGCCACACCACGGTGTCCCACTCAGGGTGGTCGGGACGGGCGAGGGCCGGCGAGAGGAGGGGGCCGTCGTGCGGATCGGTGCCGGTGATGCGGAGCTCGATCGGGCCGTTGACGGGGTAGGAGCCACGACTCTGGTGCGCTGCCAGCACGCTCCTGTAGTGACCGTAGAAGTCGCTCACCACTCGCTGCACATTCGCCCGGGAGGTCAGTACCGCCCAGCCGGCCTCGACGATGCGCAGTGTCGTGGGTTCGACGTACAGCAGACTGTTCTTCGACCAGCCCCAGACGTCCCACGTGCCGGTGACGATCAGCCCGGAGCCGACGATGGACATGGCGAGCTTGGTGAAGTCGGGTGTCTTGTCGCCCCCGCCGGCGGCGATCTCTCCGAGCAACTTCGACATGTCCTCGGTGACACGGTTGGCGAAGGAGTAGGGGTAGGGCGCGTCGAGCTGTTTGGCCAGCCAGGGTTTGGCCGGTGCCACACTCCACACCTTCAGCCACGGCACATCGGTGAACGGGAACCAGATCGCCTCGACGCGTCCGGTGCCCTCCAGATAGGAGCTGATCGTCCGGCCGCCGGTGCCGGGAGGACCGAAGACGGTGGCGACGTTGACGTCGTACCAGTTGCGGCAGCGCAGACGGGTGTTGGCGGCGGCGGTCATGGTCACTTCGGTGAGGAAGGCGCGGCCCAGGTGGACGAGGAAGGCACGGATGTCGGGGTCGGAGCGGGTGAAGGTCCTGAGTGCGTAGCGGCCTTCCGCCGCGTTCCACACCACGGCAGTGAGAGAGGTGACCAGCGAGCTCAGGGTGCCGAAGCCGGAGCCGGCGGGTGGGTGTTCGCCGGCGGTGGGCAGCCCGGTGCCGTGACCACCGATGGCGAGCACCCCGCCGATGGTGAGGTCGCCGGGCGCAGTGGTCGCGGCGAGGCCGAGTCCCACCTCCTCCAGGCGGGTGAGGATGGTGTCGAGGGTCGCCCCGGCCTGCGCGGTGACGCTTCCGGGGTTGCCGCCGCGGACGCTGACCGCGGTGAGGTGGGAGGTGGTGTCGACGATGAGGGTGCGGGAGGTGTCGGCGCCGGCGGGTACCACCAGCGGCGACCAGGTGTGGCCCTTGCCCCGGGCGCGGAGACGGTAACCGTGCTCGTGGGCCCAGTTGGCGAGGGTCACCACGTCGTCGGGGGTACGGGCCGAAGCGGTCCAGAGGTCCTCGACCACGATCTCCAACGACCAGTTGCGAAAGGCCTGTTGGGAGAGCGGGATCCCGGCGGGGAAGCCGGGCGGTGGGGTGAGGGTGGCCGCGGCGCTGCCCACGGGGATGCGATGCGAGGGTGATAAACCGGCTGCCGCGGCGAGCCCGGCAGCGGCGGTCGCGGTCAGGAGTGTGCGGCGGGTGAGGGAAGTTCTTCGAGCGCTGTCATCGGACATGGCTGTCCCTCCGGCACGCGGCGCGCCGCCCCGCTGCACCGCGCACGGGATCGTAGGGGTGAGACCGTACGAGCGCCCCGGTGCGGTGGGGGTGCGGGGAGTGTAGGGTGACGGCCCGTCAGACGCAATGGCCGTGCCATGCCGTGCCGTGTCGTGTCGCGTGCCATGTCGCGCCGTGCCGTGCCTTGCCGTGACCGGCGGGTGCGCTGCCGTGGGGCGGCAGTCCGTCAGCTTCGTACCGCCCCCGTCACCAGCCAGGCCTCGCCGTGGGCGCGCCAGGCGAGTGTGGCGAGGCGGGCGAGCATCCATACGCCGATCGCGAGCCACAGGGCCACGAGTCCGCCGCCCGCCAGGTGGACCGCGCCGGCCGCCGGGAGGAAGACGAGGGTGGTAAGGACGCCGGCCACGGCGAGGAAGCGCATGTCGCCGGCGCCGATCAGTACCCCGTCGAGGACGAACACGGGTCCTGCCACGACTTGGATGACGGCCACCACGACGAGCGCGCTCAGCAGGAGGGACCGCACGTGCGGCGCCATGCCGAACAGTGCGGGCAGCCAGGGGCGGACGGCCAGGAGCAGGAGGCCGAGGCCCGTGCCGGCGACGAGGCCCCACTGGGTCATCCGCCAGGTCACCGCACGGGCCGCGGGCGCGTCGCCGGCGCCCAGGCAGCGGCCGGTGATCGCCTGCCCGGCGATGGCGATGGCGTCGAGGGCCAGTGCGAGGAACCACCACACCTGGAAGGCCACCTGGTAGGCGGCGATCTCGTCGTCGCCCATCGACGTGGCGACGACCGTACCGGCGACCAGGACGACGCGCAGGGTGAGCGTACGGACGACGAGGTTCACCCCGGCCGTCGCTGCGGCGCGGAGCCCCGCCAGGTCGGGGCGCAGCGGGGCCCCGTGGCGGTGTGCGGCGCGCAGCACCGTGGCCACGTAGACGGCGCCGCCGGCGGTCTGGGCGGCCACGGTGCCCCATGCGGAGCCGGCGATGCCCCAGTGGAGGCCGTAGACGAAGGCTGCGTTCAGCGCGGCGTTGCCCGCGAAGGTGGCCACGGAGACGGCCAGGGGCGTGCGGGTGTCCTGCAGTCCGCGCAGTACGCCGGTGCTGGCCAGGGCCACCAGCATGCCGGGTACGCCGAAGAGGCTGATGCGCAGGTAGGTCTCGGCGTGCGGGGTGACGGCCGCGGAGGCGCCGAAGGCGTCGACGATCGCGGGAGCCAGGGGCCAGCCGGCGAGGATGACCAGCAGGCCGATGCCGACGGCCAGCCAGATGCCGTCGAGGCCTTGGCGGATGGCCTGGTCGAGTCGGCCGGCGCCGACCAGTCGGGCCACGGCGGCCGTGGTGCCGTAGGCGAGGAAGATGCAGATGTTCACCAGGGTGCCGATCGCCTGCCCGGCGACACCGAGGCCGCCGAGGGGAGCGGTGCCCAGGTGCCCGACGATGGCGGAGTCGGTGAGCAGGAAGAGGGGTTCGGCCACGAGTGCGCCGAACGCGGGCAGGGCAAGGCGCCAGATCTCCCGGTCGTGGGCGCGCGCGGCGATCCTCCCGGAGGCGGGGGTGGGGGCCTGGTCGGGCGATGCGGTCATCCGTGCTCCGGGGTGTCGGGCCGGTCGGGGGCCGTGTCGGGGCGGCGGTCCAGTGCGTTCGCGAGGATGCGCAGGAGGTCGGCGCGGGCCGGTCGGTCCGAGAACGGGAAGAAGTGGCCGCCGGGTACGCGGTGGGCGGTGAAGCGGCCGCGGGTGCAAGCCCCCCAGGCCTGGACCGAGGCCCAGGCCACCACGGTGTCGTCCGCGCCGGCGAAGGCGGTGACCGGGCAGTTGAGGCGGCTTCCGGGGCGGTGCCGGTAGGTGTCGGTGAGGGCGAAGTCGGCCCGTACGGCGGGCAGGAGGAGTTGCAGCAGTTCGTCGCTGTCCAGGACGGGAGCCGGGGTGCCGCCGAGGGCGCGCAGCCGGGCCTTGAGTTCCGCGTCGGTGGGCTCGCGCCCCGGTGGTGATCCGGCCCGCCCGGCCGCAGCTCGGGCGGCTATGGGAAAGAGGTGGCTCACGGGTGTGCCCTCGCGTTCCAGGCGGAGGGCGAGCTCGAAGGCGAGGACGGCGCCGAAGCTGTGGCCGAGCAGTGCCAGGGGTCGTGCGGTGTGGGGACGGACGGCGTCCATGAGGTCGGCGAGGAGGGCGTCCAGGTCGGTGTGCGGTTTCTCGTCGGTGCGCAGGCCGTGGCCCGGTGGTTCGTAGGCGAACGTTTCGATGGTGGCGGGCAGGTCCTCCTCCCAGCCGGTGAACAGGCCGGCCGAGGCGCCGACACCGGGCAGGCACACCAGGGCCGTGGCCCCGGCGTGCCTGGCGCCCGGCGGCGACGGCGGAGGCAGACGGGAAAGCGCGGGAGAGGGGAGGATCGTCACCACGAGGCGGGCCCCTCCCCGCGCCCGGTGTCCTGGCCGGTGGTGCCGTAGCGCTCCCGGAGCTCGCCGGCGAGGCCGGGCAGCAGGGGCGCTGCCCAGGTGGCGAGGGCCCGCAGGCCGTGCAGGGCCAGGGCGGGGTCGGTGGTGGCGCGGCCGGCGAGCAGGGCCAGCAGATGGGCGGTGGTCTCGGCGGCCTGGCGCAGGCTGAAGGATTCCAGGGCGTAGGCGCGTTGCATGCGGTCGCGGTAGCGGCCGAGGACCTCGGTGGCGGTCGGGTCGGGTGGGGCGGGCCGGTCGTAGGCGGTCAGGGCGGTGTGCAGTGTGGCGAGGGGGCGTTGCAGCCGGGTGTCGAGGGTGGTGAGGAAGTCCTTCTCCGAGAAGTCGGCGGGTTGGTGTTCGGGGTTGGACAGGGCGAGGTGGAAGCGGACGGCGTCGGCGCCGTGCTTGGTGACGAGGTCGCGGGCCCAGATGAGGTGGCCCCGGCTGGTGGAGAACTTCGCGCCCTCCAGGTGCAGGAACTCGTTGGTGAGGATCGCGGCCGGTTCGGTCAGGCCGCCGTGGGCGAAGCCCAGGCCGAGGTGGGCGAAGGCGAAGTAGAAGGTGTTGTCGTAGCCGAGGAACTGCACCACTTCGTATCCGGAGTCACGGGCCCAGACATCCGGTGCCGGCCGGCCCGGGGCGAGTTCGGCACGGGCGGTGGCGGCCATGTGGGTCAGGCCGGGCAGCATCTCGGCCCAGACGTTGAGGACCTGGCCGGGGAAGCCGTCGACCGGGACGGGGATGCCCCAGTCGGCGGGGTAGCTGACGGGGAAGTCGGGCAGCGGCCGGGCCAGCATCTCCTCGACGAAACGCAACACGTGCGGCCGCATGGTGGACCGGCGCCGGGTGTAGTAGGCCTCGAACCGGTCCCGGTAGTCCTCCAGGGGCAGGACGAGGATGTCGGCCTGGCGGTGTTCGGTGGCGGCGTGCTCGGCGGCGCCGCTGGGCGTCTGGTACAGCAGCGTGGCGGGCTCGTTGGGATGCCCGCAGGTCTCGCAGATCGCGCCGCAGGTCTCGGCCAGGCATTCGGGGCAGTGCCCGGCGGCGAACCCTTCGAGGAGGTGGTGCCCGGTCGCCGGGTCGTAGGGGAAGGTCCAGGTGCGCCGGGCGAGGCGGCCGGCTCGGTGGAGTTGGGCGAAGAAGTCGCGGACATGGGCGCGGTGCGCCTGGTCCGGGGTGGTGAAGGCGTCGACGGCGATGTCGGCGAGGCGGAGCGTTTCACGGATGTCGCGGTTGCAGCGTGCGGCGAGTTCGGTGGGTTCGACGCCCAGCCGCCGCGCCGTGGTGACCACGTAGCTCTGGTGGTCGTCGCCGCCGGTGACGTACAGGGCGGTGTGGCCCAGCATGCGCTGGGCCCGGCAGAAGACGTCGGCGGCGAGGTAGGGGCCCGAGAGATGGCCGAGGTGCAGGTCGCCGTTGGTGGTCGGGGGCGTGGCGGTGACGAGGAAGGAGCGGGGACGCTTTGTGCGCTCGGCGGTCATCGGGCCGCTCCGAAGGGGCCCATGGACCATACGGACACCATCTCCAGTTCCTCCTCGGCGGAGGTGTTCTCGAAGTGGTGGCGCCGGTGGGAGTCGACGACGAAGGCGTCGCCGGGGCCGATGGCCGTGCTCTCACCGTCGAGGTGGAGCAGGCCGGTGCCGCGCACGACGTAGAAGTGCTCGTGATCGGCGTGGGAATGGGGAGTGGTGGTGGCGGCCGGGGCGACGGTGCACACGCCCATGCCGGCCTCGGACGGGCCCGTCGAGCCCCAGGGCAGGATCCGGCGGAAGTCGCAGCCGTACTCCGGTGTCGTTGCGGCGTCGGCCCGCCGCTCAATGGGGGTGCTGCTCACGCGTCGGCTCCTTCGAGGGCGTCGGAGAGGGGAAGTTGTCCGGGGCCGGCCGGATCCGGGCGGGGTCCGAAGACGGAGTCGAGGATGCGGGCGGACCGGTGGGCGAGGACGGACAGCAGGGTGCTGCTCAGACCGTGGGAGTGCTCGGCGGCGCCGTGCAGGAAGATGCGGGGCCGGCAGTTGGCGGTCGTTTCCACTGAGTAGTCACGCCGGATGCGCAGGGTGCCGTCGGGGGCGCGCAGGAGCAGGGGTTCGAGGCCGGTCAGCAGGTCACCGGCCTCGCGGAAGTCGTAGCCGGTGGCCAGGACGACGGCGTCGAACCGGCTGGTGAGGGCCTGCCCGCTGGAGGGCGCGCGCAGGGTGACGAGGGCGGTCGGGCCGTCGGCCCGGCAGGCCGCCAGTTCCGTGAAACGGCACAGGCGCAGCCGGTCCTCGCCGCGGACGCGCTGGTCGTAGAGGAGCTCGGCGATGGCGCGGATGTCCTCGTCGTCGACGGCCGCATAGTTGGTGGTCCGCAGCTCGGCCAGGATGGTGTGGCGGCGGGTGGCGTCGGCGGCGTGGAAGAGGTCGACGGACGCCGGGTCGAAGATCTCGTTGGCCAGCGGGCTGCTGTTGGCCGGAACGAGCGCGAACCCGCGGTGGGCCAAGCTGACGTCGGCGTACGGGAATTCGCGGGCCAGGTAGCGGAAGACCTCGGCGGCGCTCTGGCCGGCCCCGACGACGAGGAAGCGGTGGGGCAGGTCGCGGCCGCGCTGGTGGAAGCGCTCGATGCTGGGCAGGAAAGTGCTGCTGTGGAAGGTGACACCGCTGTCCAGGGCGTCGCGCTCGACCCCGGCCGGAACGACGGGCCGGCCGCCGGGTGCCAGGGACACATGGTCGGCGGCGATGGTGTGCTTGTCCCCGGTGATGTCGCGGTAGTCGACCTCCAGGTGGGTGACGCCGCCGTCGGTACCGGTGACCGGCCGGACCCCTTCCACGAGGTAGCCGTAGGAGACGTGGTGGGCGAGCCGGTCCGCGGCCCAGCCGAAGTAGTCGGCGTATTCGCGGCGGGTGGGGTGCAGGGTGCCGAGGTTGAGGAACTGTTCGAGCCGCCCCTTGCCGACCAGGTAGTTGGTGAAGGAGAACGGGCTGGTGGGGTCCTGGGGGCTGACGAGGTCCTTGAGGAAGGCGATCTGCATCCGGGTGCCGTCCAGGAGCATGTCGGGATGCCAGCTGAAGGCGGGCCGGGCTTCCAGGCAGTGCAGGCGGGCCCGTACGGACGAGGCGCGGGTGGAGTCGCACACGGCGGCGAGCGACAGGTGGGACGGGCCGAAGCCCACGCCGAGCAGCCCGTAGTGCGGGTACTGCCGCGAGGAGGTGCCGGTCACGCGGATCGGCCCTCCTCGTCGGCGCGGAAGGAGGCGAGGTGATGGACGGTGCCCTTGCGGCTGAACAGGTCGCGCAGCGCGAAGGAGAACCCTTGCGCGCGGGCGAGCGAGCTGACCTTGAGCGCCGCCAGGGAACTGCCGCCCAGTTCCAGGAACGGGGTGTGCACGTCCACCGCGTCGCTGCCGGTGCGCAGCACGGTGGCCCAGATGTCGGCCAGGGCGGCCTCGTTCGGGGTACCGGGTGGGGTGGTGGGCCCACCGGGGAGGGGCTGCGGGGCCGTGGCCGCGGGCGCCGTCTCTTGCGCGGTGCGGGGCGGCAGGCAGCGGGCGACGCGGTCGAGGAGTTTGCCCAGGGGTTCGCCACCGCCGTCGGCGATGGCCTCCAGGACGTCGCGGAAGGCGCCCATCACGCGGTCGACGGTCTCCCGGTCGAAGTGGGCGAGGTCGTACTCGGCCTGGAAGGTCAGCTCACCCTCGGCCATCACCCCGATGGTGAAGGGGTAGTTGGTCCAGCCGAGGTTGCGCTCGTGCCGTACGGAGACGCCGTCGCGGCCGGCCCACCCGATGCCGTGGGGGATGTTCTCGAAGATCAGCAGCGATTCGAAGAGGGGGCGGCCGCTGGGGACGTCGGGATGTTCCTGGATCAGGGGCAGGGGGTAGTGCTCGTGGGCCCGGGCGGTGACCTGGGTGCGCTGGACCTCGTGCAGCCAGCCGGCTATGGGCCGCGCCGGGTCGAGGATGAGCCGCATCGGCAGGATGTTGACGAAGATGCCGGCCATGTCCTCGATGTGGGACAGGCCGACGGGCCGGTGGGTGATGGTCATCCCGAAGCACACGTCGTGCTGTGCGCTGAGCCCGGCAATCACCGTCGCCCAGGCGCCCTGGATCAGGGAGTTGAGGGTGAGCCGGTGGGCCCGTGCGTAGGCGGTCAGCCTGTCGGTCAGGTCGGCGCCGACGGGGTAGGCGGCGCCCGCGTGCATCTCCTGGGGGCTGGCGGACAGGCCGGGCCGGGCCGTCCGGCCGATCGTGGTCGGCCCCTCGAAGCCCGCGAGGTGCCCGGTCCAGTAGTCCCGTGAGGCACGGCCGTCCTGGGCGCGGACGAAGGCGACGTAATCCCTGAAGGGGCGGGTGGCCGGCAGATGGGGCGGGGCGCCGCGACGGCGGGCGTGGTAGATCTCCAGGGAGTCGCGCAGGAGCAGGAAGAGCGACCAGACATCCAGGATGAGGTGGTGGTAGCTCATGACGAGCCGGTGCCGGTCGGCGCCGGTGCGGATGACGGCCAGACGGAACAGCGGAGCCTGTTCGTAGACGAAGCCGCGACGCCGGTCCTCCGCGAGGTGGGCGTCCAACAGGCCGCGTTGCCGCCCCTCAGGCATGCTCGACCAGTCGAGAACGGTCCACTCCAGCGCAGCCTGCCGCTGGACGACCTGCAAGGGTTCCGCCAAACCCTGCACCGCGAGCCACGACCGCAGGATCTCGTGCCGGCCGACGACCTCCTGCCAGGCCCGGTGGTAGGCGTCGAGATCGAGCTCGCCTTCGAGGGTGTAGAGGAACTGCTCGACGTAGACGCCCGAGTCGGGGTCGAGCAACGAGTGGAAGAGCATGCCCTTCTGCATCTCGGTGACGGGGTGCACCGTGGCGATGCCGTCGGGCTCGGCGGCGATCCGCCGTACGACCTCCAGGTCCTCGTCGGCCACCGCGAAGGGCGCGGCGACGAATGCGCCCTCGGCGTCGCCGCGGTCACGGCGCCGTTCCTCGACGACGGCCGCGGTCTCCGCGATCGTAGGCGTGGCGAAGAACTGGGTGGAGCTCAGCCCCAGTCCCTTCGTATTGGCCTTCGCGCTGATGAGGAAGCCTTGGATGGAGTCGCCGCCGAGTGCGAGGAAGTCGTCGTGGATGCCGACCCGCGGCAGGGACAGCACCTCCTCCCACAGCCCGCACAGGTACCGTTCGAGCTCGTTACGCGGTGGGTGGTACTCCTCCGACAGCTCCAGCCGGACCCCGTCCCGGTCGGCCAGCGCCCGGCGGTCCACCTTGCCGTTGTGCGTGAGCGGGATGGCGTCGACGACGGTGAACGCGGCGGGGATCATGTAGTCGGGCAGCAGTCCCGCGAGGCGGGTGCGGATGTCGGCCGCGGTCGGCGGTGTCCCGTCGCAGGTGAGGTAGGCGACCAGGCGCTGGTGGCCGCCCGCGCCCCGGCGACCCACGGCAACGGCCGCGGTCACACCCGGGACCTCGCGTAATCGGGCCTCCACCTCACCCAGCTCCACCCGGTAGCCGGCAATCTTGACCTGGTCGTCCAGGCGGCCGAGGAGCTCCAGACGCCCGTCGGCCGCCAGTCGGCCCAGGTCGCCGGTGCGGAACAGCCGGCCGTGCGGGCTGTCGGTGAACTTCGCCCGGGTCAGCTCAGACAAGCGGTCGTAGCCCACGGCCATACCGGTGCCCGTGAGGCACAGTTCCCCGGTCTCGCCGTCAGGGACCGGGCGCAGGTCCTCGTCCAGGATCAGCGGGGTGAGCTCGGCCGGCCTGCCGACCGGCACAAAACCGTCGTACGTGACGCCGGGCCGGCATTCCCAATAACCGGCATACAACGCTTCGGTCAGGCCGTAGACGTTGAACAGCCGGGCCGACAGACCGACGGAGAAGAACGCCTCCGGCAGCGCTCCGGGCATCGCATCACTGCTGCAGAAGACGTACTTCAGCGAGGAGAGGGACGCGAAGCGGGGGTTGTCCAACATGCCGGAGAGCAGCGCCGGCACCACCATCAGCGTCGTCACCCGGCCCGCTTCGAGCCATTCGACGAGGCGGTCCGGATCCTTGTGCTCACCGGGCGGCACGACCACGGCGGTGCCGCCGGAGAGCATGGGCCAGAAGACCTCCCGCACCAGGTTGGTGATGCTGAGGGTGGTCCGCAGCAGGTGCCGGTCACCGCGCTCCAGGGGGAACGTCCGCTGCAGCCACTGCTGTCCGCTGAGCAGGGCGCGGTGGGTGAGCATGACGCCCTTGGGCACGCCCGTGGAGCCGGAGGTGTAGAAGATGAACGCGAGGGCGTCGTCGGCCAGTTGCACAGGTCCGGCGAGCGGTGCCGCGGCCTCGTGCAGCAGGTCCTCGACGGCGACGGCACGCACACCGGACGGCCAGGGCGCACCGATCAGGGCGCGTTCGGTGAGCACGACGCGGGCCCGGGAGAACTCCAGGATCGTCCGGCGCCGCTCGGCCGGATCCTCCGGGTCGACGGGCACACAGACCGCGCCGGCGCGCAGCAGACCGAACAGGGCCGGCCACAACTGCAGGGACCGCGTCAGATGCAGGCCCACGCGGTCACCGGGCCGCACGCCCAGGGACGCCAGTCCGGCCGCGACCCGGTCGGCACCGGTCTCGGCCTGCCCGAAGGTCACGGTGTCATCGGACCGGGTTCCATCGCCGAGGAGCGCGGCGATCCCTTCCCCGTCCGTCCGTGCCTGGGTGGTCAGCAGATCGTGCAGAAACGGCATGGAGAAACCACCGATCTCCGCCAGTCGCGGAAAGGTCTGAGTGGGACTGCGCTGCACACGTGAGGGACTGCACTGCATACGTGAGGCACTGTGCTGATACGTGAGGAAGTGTGGGGACGGCGCCATGGTCCAGTGCCACAGGCATGTTTAATTGACCCGCAAGAAACGCGGAAGGGCAGGAATCGGACGTCTGCCTGCCCACCGATCCCAGGCAGCATCCGACCCGCGCCCGGGTGGACCCCACGAGCTTGTACACCCTCGAAAACCCTTGAACCCCATGGCCAGCGCGGGAGTGCAGGAGCCAGGGCCGCCGCCGACCTCCACCACGGCCCGCAGCTCGACGGTATGGAAGGCCGACGACTCCATGGGGACCGTGGTGCGCAAGGGGACCCAGAGCACGGCCGGAACGTCCCAGAACACCATCAACTCGCCCTGGCCACCGGTGATTTCCTAGCCGGCCCGGGTGAGCCCTGCGCCGTAGACCTGGGCGAATGTGGTGAACGCTGCCTGGGCGCGGCCGCGGTCCTCGGCGTCGCAGCTCTACGACGATGGCCTTCTTCCGGCCCGGCTGGGCCGGCTGCGGCGCGGAAGCAGAGACATTGGCCGTTTTGTGCACACAACCCTTCGCCCGCAGGTCTCGCCCTGGCTGCCAGGCCGCTGACGTTCCGCCGGCCCTGGCTATTTCTCCGGGTGAATCCAGGTCCGGGCAAGTTCCGCGACCCAGGCAGCCGCCGCATCCGGACCGGGCGGCGGCGCACCGACGACGACGAGTTCGGTGACACCTGCCGCCCTGAGCGCCGGCAGGTGCTCGGGAACGCCGTCGCTCAGTGCCGCGGCGACCGTCAGATCCTCCACAGCGCGACCATGGCGGGCGCACTCCTCGGCAAGAACGGCGACGCGCCCCGGCACATCGGCCGCCGCAACGTTGAAGCCGTACCAGCCGTCGGCGAGCGAGGCCGCACGGCGCAAGGCGGCATCGCTGTTGCCGCCGACCACGACCGGGAGCCGGCCGCCGCGCAACGGCTTGGGGTTGACCCGGATCCCCTCGAAACGCGTGAACTCCCCTGCGAAGGAAGCCGGATCCTCCGCCCACAGGACGCGCATCGCGGCGAGGTACTCCTCGGTGCGCCGCCCGCGCCCGGCGAACGGGACCCCCAGCGCCGCGAATTCCTCGGCCGACCAGCCGACCCCGACCCCGAGGCTGAACCGCCCCGCGCTGAGCACGTCGAGGGTGGCGGCCTGTTTGGCGACCAGGACCGGGTTGTGCTCAGGCAGCAGCAGTACCCCGGAGGCAAGCTCGATCCGGTGGGTGACCGCCGCCGCGAAGGCCAGGGCAAGCAGCGGATCCAGCCAGTCGGCGTCCGCCGGCACAGCGATCCGGCCGTCCGCGGAATAGGGGTAGCGCGAGGCGGGCGCGTCCACGAGCGCCACGTGCTCACCGCACCACAGCCTCGCGAAACCGTGTGTCTCCGCGGCCGTGGCCACCGCACGGATCACCTCCGGACGGGCACCCTCGCCGATACCCAGCGCGTGCAACCCCACTCGCATCCTCCACCTCCGGGCGCCACCTTAAGTACCCCGCGCGGACGCGCCCGGGCGACATGGCTGGCGCCGGTTGAAGAAGGCTCGTTGAAAACTCCCACCCTGAAGGCTCCCCACCCTCCCGGCCGTGAGGCGCTCGCCACGCGAGACGATCAGACATGCGAGTGAGACTGTGAGCCATTCAGACGCTCATTGGATCTCCCTACAGTGGACAGCACCACACCGAATCAACAGGGAGATCCCGATGCGAGCAGTCATCCAGAACACCTTCGGCGGCCCGGAGGTCCTCAAGGTCACCGAGGTCGAACGCCCCCGCCCGCTCTCCGGCGAGGTACTCATCCGGGTCCACGCCAGCGCGGTCAACCCCGTCGACGCCGCGGTCAGATCCGGCGCGTTCCCGCTCCTGGGCGAACCGCCGTTCGGCGTCGGCTGGGACATCTCCGGTGTCGTGGAAGAGGCGGGACCCGGCGCCCGGTTCGCGGTGGGCGACGAGGTGTACGGAATGCCGTTCTTCCCCCGCGCCGCCACCGGATACGCCGAATACGTCGCCGCACCGTCGCGGCAGGTCGCCCGCAAGCCCACCACCCTCGACCACGTACACGCCGCGGCCCTGCCGCTCGCCGTACTCACCGCCTGGCAGGGACTGGTGGACGCGGCACACGTCAAGGAAGGCGACCGGGTGCTGATCCACCGCGCAGCCGGCGGCGTCGGCCACCTCGCCGTGCAGATCGCCAAGGCGCACGGCGCACACGTCACCGCGCTCGCCAGTGCCGCCAGGCACGAGTTCGTGACCAGCCTGGGCGCGGACGAGGTGATCGACTACCGCACCACCGACTTCACCCAAGCGGTACAGGACGCGGACGTGGTCTTCGACTCCACCGCCCAAGGCGCACTTTCGCTGCGCGCACTGCGCCCGGGAGGCGTGCTGGTCAGCATCCTCGAACACGGCGACACCGACCTCGCGGCCACCGTCGCGGCGGCCGGGCGGCGCTTCGCCGGAATCTCCGTGGAGCCGGACTACGCAAGCCTGGAGGCGATCGCCGCGCTTGTGGACGCCGGCCGGATCCGTCCCCACGTCGAGCAGACCTTCCCACTGGCCGAGGCCGGCAAGGCGCACGAGCTGATCGAGTCGGGGCGGGTACAGGGCAAGGTCGTACTGACGGTCTGATACCGATACCGGCCGCTCGGTCTGATACCGATACCGGCCGCCCTCTCCCTGGAGGGCGGCCGTATCCTTCGTCATCGTTCGTCATTCATCGTTCGTCACCGAAGAAGGCGTCATCGTAGAAGGGGGGAGCGGCGATGGACATCCTTACCGAAGCACTGGCCTCCATGCGCACCGGCAGCCCGGCGTCCGTCCGCACCGACGGCCGCGCACCATGGGGACTGCGACTGCCGCCGGTCGCGGGAGCGGGATTCCACGTGGTGCTCCACGGAACCTGCTGGCTCGTCCCACTGGACGACACCCCGCCGATCCCGCTCGCCCCCGGCGACGTGATCTTCGTACGCGACGGCCGCGGCCACATCCTCGCCGATCACCCCTCGACACCGGCCGAGGAGCCGCGCCCCGAGCAGTTCAGCGACTCCATGCCGATCGGCTCCGTCTCGCTGGGCGGCGACGGCCCGCTCACCAGCTTGCTGTGCGGCAACTACCATCTGGATCAGGGCCGTCCACATCCCCTGGTCGCGCGGCTGCCTGAGATCATCCACCTGCCCACGAGACACGGCCACCACCCCGAACTCAGCGCCGCCGTCCAGCTGTTGGGCGCCGAGCTGGACAACCCGCGCCTCGGCTCCGAAGGCATCGTGCCCAGCCTGATCGACTCCCTGCTGCTCTACATCCTGCGTGCCTGGCTGGACGACCAACCCACCGATACCACCCAGGGCTGGGCCGCCGCCCTGCGCGACGCCGCGGTCGCCCCCGCCCTGGCAGCCATCCACCAAACACCCGCGACGCAGTGGACCGTCGAGTCCCTGGCCACCCGCTCCGGCCTGTCCCGCGCGGCCTTCGCCCGCCGCTTCACCGCACTGGTCGGCGAGCCGCCGATGGCCTACCTGACCCGCTGGCGCATGACAACGGCCGCCCAACTGCTGCAGCAGTCCGACGCACCACTGACGACCGTGGCGGCACGGACCGGATACGGATCGGAATTCGCCTTCGCCAAGGCATTCAAGCGGGAATTCGGCCTCGCCCCCGGAATCTATCGACGCCAGACACGCGCCGCATGACACCACCTCCGTAGGGCCGAAAGAAAGCCGCTGGAGGGACAGTTGGACCTTGCTTGCTGGACCTTGCTGGGCTCCCCGATCCCGTACCGGCACGACTGCTTCCCCGACCGCCCAGGAGCCGTTCTTCGCCGGCTCAGCTGAAGGTCGCCAGCGGACGCACCTGCAGGCCCGCATCCGCCGGGCCCGGGAAAAGATCCGTCGGTTCCAGATCACCCCGCACACCGACGGGCGCGGCACCGGACACGGCTCCGGGCCTGGGCGCGTACTGCTGGGTCGGGGAAGGAACCACTGGTAGCAGTGGGGCCCAGGCTCCTCACATCCGGGATCTCAGCACGTCGACCTCACAGCCCGGCGCGGACGGGTCGAAGCCGTGCTCGACCAGCCAGCGAACCCCCAGCAGGCTTCGCAACGACCACCACGCGCGGATCACGTCGAGGTCGACGTCGGTGCCGTAGCCGGCGATGACGTCGCTGAGGTGCGCCTCATGGCCGAGCGTGAGGGTGGCGAGGTCGTACAGGGCATCGCCCTGGCCCGCCTCGGACCAGTCGATGATGCCCGTGATCTCGTCGCCGTCGACGAAGACATGAGCGATCTGCAGGTCGCCGTGCGTGAACGCCGGGGTCCACGGCCGGAGCGCGGCCTCGGCGACCTGGCGGTTGCGGGTGACCAGGTCGGCGGGCAGGAGGCCGTTCGCCACGAGCAGTTCGCACTCGCCGTCGAGTTCCGCCGCCAGCTCGTCGAGGTCCCGGCCGGCCCGGCCTGTCCGGGCCGGCAACGGCGCGTCGTGCAACTTCCGGATGGCGGCGCCCGCCGCGGCCCAGGCCGCCGGGGACGCGGTCGACGGCTCGCCGAGGCGGCCGAGCGCCTTCCCCGGGACCGCGGCGATCGCGAGCACCGGTGGCTTGCGCCACAGGACCTGCGGGGTCGGGACCGGCGCCAGGGCCATCGCCTCGATCTCGACGTCGATGCGCGTCTGATCGGCGTTCACCTTCAGGAACACGTCGCCGACGCGCAGGGTCGCGCGCTCGGAGTGGGCGACGATGACCTTGACCTCATCCATGACGCCCAGTATCCGGGGGATGACCGTCGACGTCGCGGGCTTTTCTCGTATGCGATTGCGCGGTCGACCGCGTCCCCTACCCGGCGGCCTCGTGCACGACACCGACAGCTGACCGGGGTAAGCCCACCAGGCCGATCTCCCCATCCCATGCGTTCGGCCCCGGGCCGGTGGACGCGCCTTCTAGGGTGCGGGCATGGTCTCGCAAAGCTACCTCTCCGAACTGTTCTCGCTGGACGGCCGGGTCGCCGTGGTGACGGGCGGCAGTTCCGGTATCGGCCGAGCGATCGCCGAGGCTCTCGCACGAGCGGGGGCGAGCGTGGTGATCGTGGCACGCAAGGAGTCGGAACTGGCCGCCACGGTAGATGAGCTCACGGCGAACGGCTGCCGGGCGGCCTGGGTGAGCGCCGACCTGAGCACCCGCGACGGAGCGCGCGCGGCGGCGGAGCGGGCAGCCGAGGTGTTCGGTGAGCCCGACATTCTCGTCAACAGCGCCGGGATCAACCTGCGGCCGCCGATGGGCGAGCTGGGCGAGGAGGTGTGGGACGCCACGATGGCCGTGAACCTGGATGCCCCCTATTTGTTGGGCCAGCGGTTCGGGCCTGGCATGGCCGAGCGGGGCTTCGGGCGCATCATCCACATCACCTCCCAGCAGGCGCACCGGGCGTTCGTGCAGAGCGGCGCCTACGGGGTCTCCAAGGGGGCACTGGAGTCGCTGGCCCGCTCTCAGGCTGAGGCGTGGTCGCCACACGGCGTCACCTGCAACACGCTGGTGCCCGGCTTCGTCATGACCCCGCTCAACGCACGCTTGTCGTCCGACCCGGAGAAGGTGGCGGCGCTGGCCGCACGCACGATGGTCGGACGCAACGGCCTGGCCGAGGACTTCGCCGGAGCGGCGGTTTTCCTGGCCAGCCAGGCATCCGGTTACGTCACCGGGCAGGCGATCTTCGTCGACGGTGGGCTCTCCGTTCACTGAGCCCTACGCCGTACGAAGTCCGAACCGACTGGGGGCCACGAGCAGGGCCGGGGATTTTCGGAGATCGGCCTCACCGTTCGGTGGCCGGGCCACGGACGGGGCAGCCTTGGCCCGCCCCGTCCCGCCCCGCCCGGCCGCTCGCCTCGCCCTCCGCCCCCGCTACCGGTCAGGCATGCCGTGGGCCCGTCCTCCGTGGGGCCCACGGTCTTCCGGTCACATGTTGCGGCTCCATGCGTCGACCGTGGCGGCAGCCCATGCCTTGACGCGTTCCGCGAACTCTTCGGCCGGGAACGTCCCGTCGACAGCGACATCTTCGATCGTGACAGCGAAACGGGATGGCGGCGCGTCCCGGGGCGGCAGCGCCGCGTCGTGGGCAACTCGTGCAGGGGTGTTCTTCCCGCGATGGGAGTTGCCACGACGAGCCTGACCGACAAGTCGGTTCACCCCATCGAGGCCGCCTTGGAGATAGGCGTGCAGGAGCGTCCAGGCCATCGCACCATTGTCGGCGGGAAGCCGACTGGGGTGCTGCAAGAGGAAGCAAGAGACTGAGACGCCGTGCAACGGCCCCCACGGTGCCTGACGTGCATGGTCCAACGCGAGCAAGACATGGAACAGGTCGTCACAGGATCGCGCCTCCATGGACGCACCGCACTCCGCACAGCGTTCCACGCCTTCTCCTTGATCGTCGATTTCAAGTTCAGTGGTCAGGGGATAGGGGGTACGGGCGGCGGCTCAGCGCTGCGCGCGCTGCAGGCCGCGCACGGCTGGAATTGCCAGCAGCAGGGCGCAGGCGACGAGCGCCATGGACGCGGACACGCACAGCAGCGGCACCGTCCCTGCAACGACCGCCAACGGACCTGCCACCGCCTGCCCCACCGGCTTCATCACCAGCGAGCCGGCCGCGTCGTACGCGTGCACCCTGCCGAGGACGGCCTGCGGGACATGCGTCTGCACACTCGTGTGGAACATGACGATCCAGAACGCCATGCCCACGCCGCTCACCCCGTAGCACCCGGCGATGAGCGGCGCGGGAAGACCGAGAGCGACCCCCAACGGCATGAGCGCCCACAGGGGCATGGAGAGGGCGCCGGCCCGGAGTGGATACCGCGGACGGAGCCTGATCGCGACGATGCCGCCCACCACGCTTCCCGCGCCGAGGGACGACATGACCAGGCCGAACGTCGGTGCTCCGTAGTCGGTGACCAACGTGCTGTTGCCGAGGGTCATGGTGGGGCCGGCGCCCGCCAGCTGCCAGAGCATGAAGACGAGGATGACGCTCCACAACCAGGTTCTGGCCCGGAACTCCCGCCATCCCTCGACGAGATCGGCCCGGAACGACGAGGCGCCGTCCCGCGCGGCCGGGCCCATCGGGACCGAGCGGAGCAGGAGCAGGCAGGTGCCGCTGACCGCATAGGTCAGGGCGTCGAGGGCGACCACCGTTGCCGGTGAGGAGACCACCAGCAGCAGGCCGGCCAGCGAGGGGCCGATGACGGCGGTGACGGACTCGGAGATGCGCAGGGTGGCGTTGGCCTTCAGCACGTCCCGGGCGATGCGCGGGGTGATGCTGGCGACTCCCGGCTGGAAGAGTGCGCTGCCTGCCCCGACCAGGGCCAGCAGCACCAGGATCTGCCACAGCTGCGGCGTTCCCAGCAGGAACAGCAGTGCAAGCACCGCCTGGAAGCACAGCCGGGCCGTGTCCGAGACGACCATCAGCCGTCGGGCGCCGAAGCGGTCGGACAGCACCCCACCGAAGATGATCAGCGCTGCGAACGGGGCTACGAGCGCGGCCAGCGCATAGCCCACCCCACTCGTCCCGTATCCCGCCCGGATCACGGCGGCCGTGATCGCGACGGGGAGCATCGCGTCGCCCAGCAGAGAGGTGGTGCGGGCGGCGAAGAACAGCCGGAAGTCCGTCGTCCATAACGGAAGTTCAGACGAGGACTTCTTGACTTGCAGGTCATGGGCCATGCCCGAGCCAGCCACCGCTCACCGTCCCCCGTATGCCATTGGACCCGACCAGGGCGACACTTTCCTGCCTGGGACGTCCCCCGGTCAACGGAATATCTTCGACAGGCTCAGCAGGCACGCGCGTTCGTCCGACGGGCCCAGCCGGGTGCCGGTGGGAACCTCGGACCACCAGCGGCTCGGCGCCTGCGAGCACCAGACCCACGATCCGGCCGTCGAAGACCTCCGAAGTGACCTGCCGGAGCGTCAGAAGACCAGCTCAGGACACGAACCGTTGCTGGAGTACTAACCCTGCTTGCGTTCCAAGTCGATGTGCGCGCGCATGAGTTCGCCCGGGTTCGTCAGCGCTGCCATGGTGGAGAGTTCGCCGCACAGCACCGTGGCGGCCGCGATGACGGCGAGTCGGCGTGCGTTCTCTCCCGGCTCGCGTTCGGCCCGGCAGCCGAGCCGCGTCAGATTGGCCTCGACGAAGTCAAGATCCTTGCCGTTGCCGACCGTGCCCACGATCAGGTTCGGCAACGTGCACGAGAAATAGAGGTCGCCCTCCCGGTCTTCGGCCACGGTCACACCCTGTGAGCCCTCGACGATATTTGCCGCGTCCTGGCCGGTCGCCAGGTAGAAGGCGAGCAGCATGTTCGCGTAGTGCGAGTTGGCCGAGCGTATTCCGCCGGCCAGCAGTGTCCCGATCAGATTCTTGCGGACGTTCAGCTCGGCTATCTTGGCGGCCGTGGTGTGCAGCATTTCGGTCACCACGGAGCGCGGCACGAGCAGTTCGGTTACCACATTCTTTCCACGGCCCAGGATTCCGTTGACGGCGGTCGCTTTCTTGTCCGTGCAGTAGTTTCCGGAAATCGATCCGTAAGAAACCCCTGGAATGTTGTCCAGGATGTGCCCCAAGAGTGCCTCGGCCGCGAGCGTCGCCATGTTGTGCCCGGACGCGTCGCCGGTGGTGAACTCGAACCGGAGGAACAAAAGGTTGGCCGCGATCTCATGCCGGATGCCGACCAGTTCGGCGAATCCGCTGCAGGCGCGCACGACCTTGTTCAAGTCGTCGAACTGCGCGTCGATCCGGCGCGCGGCCGCGTACGCGGTCTGCGCGTCTTCGGCTTCGACGAGCACCGAGCGGGTCATCCGTTCGTCGACGAGGGTGGCGACGATACCGCGCTCGGTCTGCCGGGATATCTTCGCGCCGCGCCCCACGGAAGGCCACAGAGGCGACTCGTAGGTGGCGAGCGGGACTTCGGTCTCCGTGGCGGCTACATTCCCCGAAATCTTCAGTGGCCCCACCCACCTCATGGGGACCCCGGCAACTCCGTGCAGGTCGTTCATCGTGCACTTCCCGTCATCTGGCGGATGGTGCGAAGGCGCCGGTCGGTGCCGGAACACGGGTCCGGTCGCCCGCGCCTCGACTCCGCGGTTGGTCCGCAGCAGCGTAGAGCGCCGTTGATCATCCGGGCACACCGGTCCCCGGCCGGTGTGAATCCCCCTCGGGTGTATGCCAGTTGCCTGCGGTTCACCCAAGGCGGTGCGGTACGGCGAATCAGGAGAAGTGGCCGCACCGACGTGGTCGGGCCGGGCCCGCTGGGGTGTGCCGTCCGCCTGTGAGGGGACGCGCGGGTCCGCTCTGGAGGTGACGTCAGACAGCGTGCTCGCGACCTAGCGTCCTCGCATGAACGGTATCCGACGCAAAGCTGCAGCCGCTGCGCTCACGCTCCTGCTGCCGTTGCCCATCGCCCAGTCAGCATTCGCCGCTCCGGGACCCGCCGCCCACACGAGCTCCGACGCCTACGGTCCGCTCGCGCTTCCCCGTCCCACCGGCCCCCATGCCGTCGGCCGCACCGTGTTGCACCTGGTCGACAAGCACCGTCCGGACCCCTGGGTGCCGGCGGCGGGAGCACGTCAGTTGATGGTGTCGATGTACTACCCCGCCCACGCCGGCACGGGGGACCCGGCTCCCTACATGACCGTGGGGGAGGCCCGGTTGCTGCTGGCGGCCAAGGTTCCGGGCGGGTCCCTCCCGGCGGAAACGGTCAGCTCGACCCGTACCTGGGCGCGTACCGACGCCCGGCCGGTCGCCGGCAGGTACCCCCTGGTGGTGCTCTCACCCGGACTCGATCTTCAGCGCTCCAGCCTGACCGGTCTTGCCGAGGACCTGGCCAGTCGTGGCTATGTGGTGGCGCTGGTCGACCACACCTATGAGGCGCTCGGTGTCACCTTTCCCGATGGCCGTACGCTCGCCTGCGCCATCTGCGACCGGCGGGACATCACCCCCAAGGCCGTGGGCGTCAGCAGGGTCAGGGACCTCTCCTTCGTTCTGGACCGGTTGACGTCCCACCACCCTGCCTGGCGGGACGCCCGCCTGATCGACGCCCGGCGCATCGGTATGGCAGGTCACTCCTTCGGTGGTGACGCCACTGCCCTGGCCATGGCTGCCGACCAGCGGATACGGGCCGGCGCCAACCTGGACGGCACCTTCTTCGCGCCCTTCCCGGCAGCCGGGCTGAACCACCGCCCCTTCCTCCTGCTCGGCAACCAGCAGGACATGGTCCCGGGCAAGGAGAGCAGCTGGGACGACGCCTGGCAGCACATGAACGGCTGGAAGCGCTGGCTGACCGTGGCTGGCGCGGATCACAGCAGCTTCCGACCTGGATCTGCTCTACGCGGAGCTGGGCAAGCCCACACCCGCCGGGAAGATCCCCGGGCTACGTGGTGAAGAGATCACCCGTGCCTACCTCGGCTCCTACTTCGACCAGACCCTCAAGGGCCTCCACCAGCGCCTGCTGGACGGGCCCTCGACAGCGAACCCGGAAGTCACCTTCCAGCGCCCGTGATCCGGTCCGCTCAGGACACCAGGCCCGCCTGATAGGCGGCAATAACCAGCTGAACGCGGTCACGGGCCGCCAGCTTGTTCAGCAGACGAGCCACGTGTGTCTTGACCGTGGCGTGACCGATGAAGAGCTGCGTTGCGATCTCCCCGTTGGACAGGCCCCGACCGATCAGGGTCAGCACCTCCCGTTCCCGGTCCGTGATGCGGGGCAACTCCTGCCGGACCGGGGCGGGACGGGGCCGTTCGGCGAACTCACGGATCAGCCGACGGGTCACCCCCGGCGCGATCAATGCGTCACCACCGGCCACCACCCGGATCGCCGCGATGATGTCCGACAGCGCCATGTCCTTGACCAGGAACCCGCTGGCCCCGGCCCGCAGCGCGGCATACACGTTGTCGTCGTCATCGAAGGTGGTGAGGATGAGCACGCGGGGCGCACCGTTACCGGCCGCGACGGCCCGAGTCGCCTCAATGCCGTCCGTGCCAGGCATCCGGATGTCCATCACCACGACATCGGGCCGTAGCTCGCGAGCCAGTCGGACCGCTTCGGCACCCGTCGCGGCTTCGGCGACGATCTCCAGGTCGGGCAGATCGTCGATGACCATCGTCAACCCCGCGCGTACCAACGGCTGGTCGTCCGCCAGCAGGACACGGATGCTCATACCGGTATCCTCGCCGCCACCTGGAATCCGCCTTCGGGCCGGACACCCGCGCTGAACTGCCCGTTCAGCAGGGCAGCCCGCTCCCGCATCCCGGAAATTCCGAAACCGGGGCCACCCGCCGTCCCGCCCCGCCCGTCGTCGACGACCTCGATGGCCAGAGCCTCGGCCCGGTACTCCACCGAAACCCGGCAGCCGCGGCCGCCGGAGTGGCGCACCGCGTTGGTGACCGACTCCTGAATGATCCGGAAGGCGGCAAGGTCGACCTCGGGGGGCAGCGGTCGCCGCTCTCCCCGCCACTCGACCTCGACCGGGAGTCCCGCCTCGGCGGCCCTCTTGACCAGCCGGTCGACACCCTCCAGCCCCTCCGTAGGAGCTTCGGCTCCGGCCTGGCGGAGCGAGACCAGCATCCGTCGCAGCCCGGTCAATACCTCCCGGCTGCTGTCCTCGATGGCAGCCAGCGCTTGCCGTACCCGTTCGGGCCGGGTGTCGAGCACAAGGCCGGCCGCTCCCGACTGGATGGCGATCGCACCGATGCTGTGCGCGACCATGTCGTGCAGCTCCCGTGCGATGCGCAGGCGTTCCGCCATCACTGCCTGGGCCGCGGCATGGTCGCGGAGCGCCTGGCCGTACAGACGCTGCTGGCGTACCGAGTTGCCGATCATCCACGGAACTGCCGTGGTCGCCACCATGCCCAGAACGATGCTGGCCGCATCCCCGAATGTCTCGCCGTGATGGTCACCCGCCGACCACTGTCCGATCCACAGGGCCAGTTCGCCGCCGGCCGCGGTCAGAGCGGTCCGGCGAGGCCGGTTGGCCGCGAGATGGCCGACCAAGCAGTCCATCGCTGCGAACAGGGGCCAGGTTTTCTCACCGAGCGCGTACGTCAGCATCGACTCGGCGGCGACCAACCCGAAGACCGGTACCGGCCAACGCCGTGCCCAGCCGACGGGCAGCGCAAGAAGGACGGCCATGGCAGCCCGAAGCCAGAGCGCCGTGAAGAAATCCCCACGGTGGCCGGCCCACGCGAGTTGATAGGTCGTCGACCCGAACAACAGCAGCGCGAACAAGGCGGCGGCGCACCAGGACACCGCCGTCCACACGCCGGAAGGCAACCGTCTCAGCCACGGAGCACGCGGCGATGCTTGATCCACCGGTGGATGGTAGCCAGCTCCTGCACCACCCGACGTCCGCCCGGAGGCTTACGTCTGCCAGCGGACCGACGCCGAGCATGCCGCCCGATCCGATCCGCCGTCCAACGACCGCGTACCGGTAGGACGAGGGACATTGCTGGTTCATGGTGGCCATGCTGCGGCTGCCGGGCCGTCCGGTGCGCCGGGCGCCGCGTGGGCAGTCAGGATGCGTTCAGGTGGCCGGTGGCAGGGTCGCTGTCCATGACCTTTGAGACATCCGAGACCTCCACCCTCCACGAGACCGGCGGGCCTGTCGCTCCCGCGGGGCACCGGCTGCGCTGGAACAAGGTGCCTGAAGTCACCGCCTACTTCTGGTTCATCAAGGTGCTGTGCACGACGGTCGGGGAGACCGCGGCCGATCTGCTGAACGAGAAGGCCGGCCTCGGCCTGACCGGCGTGTCGGTGCTGATGAGTGCGCTGCTGGCGGTGGTGTTGGTGGTGCAGTTCCGTACGAGGGCCTACCGGGCGGGCGTGTACTGGCTCGCCGTGGCCCTGATCAGCGTCGTCGGCACCTTGATCAGCGACAACCTCACCGACAACATGGGCGTCCCGCTGGAGACGAGTACGACGGTCTTCGCCCTCGTTCTCGCGGTGGTGTTCGTCGTCTGGTACCGGCGCGAGCGGACGCTTTCCATCCACCACATCGACACCACGAGCCGCGAGTCCTTCTACTGGCCGGCGGTGCTGTTCACCTTCGCGTTGGGCACCGCCGCCGGTGACCTGGTCTCCGAACGCATGGACCTCGGGTACTGGCTGTCCGCCGTACTGTTCGCGGCGGCCATCGCCGCCGTGGCCATCGCACACTTCGCCCTCGGCCTGGACGCGGTGTGGAGCTTCTGGATCGCCTACGTCCTCACCCGCCCCCTCGGCGCGTCGATCGGCGACTTCCTCTCCCAGCCGACGGGCGACGGCGGCGTCGGGCTGGGCACCGTGGTGACCAGCGCGCTGTTCCTGACCGTCATCCTCGGTCTGGTCGTCTACCTGGGTGTGACGCGCAAGGACGTCACCGAGCTGGAGCGGACCTCCCGACACGCAGCCTGACCTGCCGAACGGTCCGCCTTCCGCTGGGATCGCCAGTCGCCAGTCGCCAGTCGCTCCGCCAGCTCAGAGCTGAGTACAGCTACTCATGCGCATCACTCCCGCACTCGGCACCCTGCAACCATGACGAACCCCCTTCCGGCGCCGAAAGGTTGGCGTCCTTGGTCCCACCGAACCCGTCGGGGTGTGGACCTCGCCCTCGCGATCCCGCTGTTCCTGCTGGAGACCGCGTGGCTCGTGCTGGACTGGATGTTCGGCCTCGGTATGGGTGTGGGCGGCGCAGGGTGACCGGGAGCGGATCGATGCGGCGAGCCTCGCGCACATGGACCGGGTGTGGGTGCTGCTGGTCGCCGTAGTCGTCGTGGCAGTTATCGCGGGAATCTTCCGTGCGCGCTGGACGGTGATCGCGCACCTGCTGGTGGCTCTCCTGGCCGGCGGGGTGCTGATGATCACGCAGCACCAGTGGGACGACAACCACACCCCGCCAGGGTGTGTCCGCTACAGCGCGAACTGCTGAGCAGGTGCCGTTGCTTCCTCCCCTCTCCTGTCCGGTCGAGAACGTGCGCGCCGTACTCGCGCGGACGGTCGTGCCCGCAACGAGCAGTCCGTGAAGGTCTCCCGCCCGCCCGACGCACTGGCGGCGAAGGCGCCGCCGCCGACCAGGGCCTCGCCAACCGCCATGGCGCAGGACTGGGCGGTCGTCGTGTTCCTGGGGTTACTCGGCGGCGGCATGATCGTCACCCTGCTCAACGGCGCCCTGGCCGGCCTCTGGTAATTACCAGGGCACGGGATGGTCCTGGTAGTTGAGGAACTGCAGACCCGGTTCGCCGCTGTGGCGGTCGATCGTGTCCGCCACACCAGGGACGGACTGGTCGATGGTCAACGGCGCGGCGGGGCCGCCGAGTTGGGTACGGACATGGCCGGGACACATGAGCAGCAGGGTATGCGCGGCATCGGCGTACCGGGCGGCGTAGCTGCGCATCAGCTGGTTCAGGGCGGATTTGCTGGCGCGGTAGACGTCGTGGCCGCCGTTGGTGTTGAGGGTGAGGCTGCCTTGGCGTGAGGACATGATGCCGATGGTCCCGGTCGGCGCCACCAGCGGGCGCAGGGACTCGACCACGCGCATCGGACTGAGAGCATTGGTGACCATGACCTCGACGAACATCTCCGTCGGGACCTCACCTCCGGGGATGTTGTCCCGCGCGATGGCGGCGTTGACGAACAGCAGGTCCAGAGTGCGGCCCGCCAGGCGTTCGCGTAACGCGGCGATCTGCTCCGGCTCGGTCATGTCCAGCGACTCGACGGTGACGCGGCCCTGGGAGGTCTCGGCCAGGTCGTGGAGGCCGGTGCGTCGATCGCCCCGGACGGTGCCGATGACGCTCCAGCCCCGGTGGGCGTACTCGGTGGCCAGGCCGAGCCCGAGGGCCCGGGACGCCCCGACGATGAGGGCGGTCTTGGTGCTCATGCCTGGACCGCCGGCCTGAGGACCTGCTCGCACCACTCGCGGAAGGAGGTGGGGCTCGCGGTCTGCGCGGTGCGCGGCACTGCGTCGTCGAGGCCGTCGGCCTTGGCCCGCATCATGTCGAGGTAGCCCTGCACGAGCGCATCGCTCATGCCTCGTCCCGCCAGTGCCTTGTGCAAGTCGTCGAACGTCTGCCGTTCGTAGCGGATCGGGCGGCCGAGCACGTCGGACATGGTGCGTGCCAGGTCATTGGGCGAAAGGTCTTCGGGGCCCAGTACCGGGACTTCGCCGGTCCCTGTCCACGTGCGGTCGAGCAGGAGGTCGGCGGCGGCCGCGGCGATGTCGCGGGTGGCGACCATCGGTGTCTTGCGGTCGGCGGCGGCGGTGTCGGTGAACACGCCGTGGTCGCGGATCGAGGGCACCTGCCACAGCAGGTTGTCGAGGAACGTGGGGTTGGTGAGCGCCCGGTAGGCCACGCCCGTACTCGCGATGAGGTCGTCCATGGCCAGCGACGCCGTCACGTGCCCGGCGCGGCCGGCGACGGGGGTGCCCCGGCCGAGCGCCGAGACGCCGACGACGTGTCCGACCCCATGGGTGGTGAACGCCTTGGTGGCAGCGTGGGTGAATCCGGAGTACATGGCGGTCAGGCTCGGCGCCTGGGTGTTTGAGGGGACCAGCCAGAAGACGGCGTCCGCGCCGGTGAAGGCCCGGTCGACGACGGCTGCGTCGTCGTGCGAGCCGGTGACCACGTCGACCCGGGCGCGGATCGCGTCGGGGAGTTTGCCGGGGTCACGCACGATGACGCGCAGCTCTTCGCCGTGTGTGCGGTCGTTGAGCAGGATGTCCAGGAGCCGGCCGCCGATCTGGCCGGTGGGAGTGGTGATGACGATCATGCGTCGAGTCTCGGGCCGGTCCGTTCGTGGCGTCCAATACCCTTCCCGACGATTGATACCTTCAGGGCATGGATCTCGATCTACGCAAACTCCGCTACTTCGCCGCGCTGGCCGAGCACCGGCACTTCGGCCGTGCGGCGGAACAGCTCTTCATCGCCCAGCCGGTGCTCAGCCGCCAAATCAAGTCCCTGGAGCAGGAGTTGGGGTGCACACTGCTCTTACGGACCACCCGCAGCGTGGAGCTGACCGCCGCCGGAAAACAGCTCTACGAGGAGGCGCAGCAGCTCCTTTCGTCGGCCGCCGCGGCGGTCCGCCGCGTCCACGACGTCGATCAAGGCGTGCAACGGCTCGTGGTCGCCTTCTCACCGGGGCTGCCGGTGTCGGAGGCGATACGGGCGTTCACGTCGCGCCATGCGGACGTCGAGATCGACGTCGTCCCGTCGAGCTGGTGGGAGCCGGACCGGCCGCTGCGGGACGGGCGGGCCCAAGCCGGCTATCTGCGGCGGCAGTTCGACGAATCGGGCTTGCGCATCATTCCCATCGGCCACGATCCCAGGGTCGCCTGCATGCCCGCGACGCATCCCCTGGCGGGTCGCCCGGTGCTCACTTCCGCAGACCTCGAAGGCGAGCGGATGCTCGACGTACCCAGGCGGCGGACGTCGTCGCTTGAGGAGAAGTTCGAGCTCATCGCCTCCGGGCACGTCATCGCCCTCATCCCGCTGAGCGTCGCGCGGTCCTACGCCCGCCCCGACCTGGTGCATCTCCCCGTCACGGACGCCCCCGGGATCGAGACCTGTCTGGCGGTCGCCGCGGACCGGCGCGACAGGCTGCTGCGCGACTTCCTGGAGATCGCCACCGCGACACTGCGGCGTGCCTGAACGGTGACGCTTGCCGCTGCCGTGCTCGGCCTGCCTGGGTCTCACGGACGTTTGCCTGTCCGGCCGCGCGTCGGTGAGCGGTCCGAACCGGCCCGTGGCCCCTCGGGAGGATTCTCGGGCGCGACGAGGCGATCGCCGGACAGTAGCGTGCCCGCCTGTTTGATGTGTTGCAGGACAGGTGAGACCTCCATGCTCTGCAGGCCGGGCAGGGACCCGATGCGGTCCGACGTGAATTCGAAGAGTTCGTCGAAGTCTCGGCAGTGTGCGACGGCGTGGAGGTTGTAGGGCCCGGAGATGGCCGCGGCGAAGGCGATCTCGGGTTCTTGCGCAAGCGTGCGTCCGACGTTCTTCACCGCTGACGGATGCACCCGCAGCCACAGGTTCGCCCGTGCGCGATAGCCCAAGGCGGCTGCGGCGATCTCGACGTCGAGGTGGACGACGCGTTGTTGGAGCAGGGCGTGGAGGCGGCGGGAGACGCGGCCCGGTGTGGAGTCCGCCGCCGTGGCGAGGTCGACGAGACTGGCGCGACCGTCTGCGGCGAGCGCGTCGAGAATCTGCTCGTCCTCGGCGGTGAGGCGTACGGGGTCGCCAGTGACGACCGGGGACTCCGTGAAAGGGGGGCCGTCGCTCCCGAGCATGGCTTCCTGCTCCGGCGACAGCACGCCGTGCAGTGCAGCCCAGTAGTGGCCGCGGCCTCCCATGAACTGGCGGAGCATGGCGAAGGCGTTGATGTCGAGCACCGCCGCGGTGCGCGGAAGCCGTTGACCGAGCAGTTCTTCGCGCTGCGCGTCCGTCCGTGACTGGGTCGCGCAGGTGACTTCGCAACCCGCTGCACCCACGGCTACCCAGTTGACATCGTCGCGCTTGGCGAGTGCGCCGGCGATCGCTGCGACGCTGCCGGGCCGGCAACGTAGCCGTACCAGCCATCTGCTCTGTCCCAACGCTCCCGGGTTGACCACGCCGGCGACGCGGATGACGCCGTCGGCGCACAGGCGCCGGTACCGGCGGTTGACGGCGCTTTCGGTGAGGCCGAGCGCGACCGCCATCGAGGCGAATGTGGCCCGGGGAGCGACCTGCAGGGCTCGAATGATGCGCACATCGTCGGGCTGCATTTCGAAGGATTCAGACATCGATGCACCAGCCATAGGGGGAATCCTATGAAGGGGCCTGCTTGACTCGCGCCTGCGGCAGCACGGCAAACAGACTCGTCCCGTACCGATGAGGAGCCACCGCAGCGTCACAACCCGACGCCCCCGAGGCGGTTTCGGCGAGGGACGCACCAGGTGAGCTCACGACGTAAGGAACGGAGATGACGCTGGATGTCATCGACTGTCATAGGGCAGCGAACGCCGATCGCCCTCATCGTGGGGGCCTCGCGCGGCCTCGGCCACGCGATGGCGGCCGAATTCCTCGATAGGGGCTGGAGCGTCATCGGCACGGTCCGCGACACTTCTGCGCGAACGCCCCTGCACGAGCTCGCCGACCGGGCCGAGGGGCGCGTCACCATCGAGCATCTCGACATCAACGAGCCTGACCACCTTGCGCCCCTGCACGAGCGTCTTGCGGAACGCGAGCTCGACCTGCTCTTCGTCAACGCGGGCACCACGAACAATGAGCGGACCCCCATCGGCGCGGTGACGACAGCCGATTTCGTCGAGGTGATGATCACCAACGCTCTCAGCCCGATGCGCGTCATCGAGGCGCTCGAAGACCTCGTATCCCCTACCGGACTCGTCGGAGCGATGTCGTCCGGGCAGGGCAGCATCACGAACAACACGACCGCAGGCCGCGAGGTCTACCGGGGCAGCAAAGCGGCGTTGAACATGTTCATGCGCAGCTTCGCGATCCGGCAGGCCGAGACGCAGCGCGCCGTCGTCCTCATGGCGCCGGGCTGGATCCGCACCGCGCTCGGTGGGCCGGACGCACCGTTCACCGTCGAGGAGAGCGTCCCGTTGCTGGTGGACGTCCTGCTGTCCCAACGGGGCACGCCCGGTCTGGCATACCTGGACCGCTCGGGTCGGACAGTGCCCTGGTAAGCCCTGTCGGCGGCCCTCGCGGAGGGCCTGACGAACAGCAGGCACCTCAGCGGCCTTTTCACTCGAAATCCCCACCGCCCTCATTGCCCTTCAGCGCACGTGGCCGACGCACAGGAGATTGCCAAGGATGACGACGACCACGCCTCTCATCGCTGTCGAAGAACACTGGGTCATGCCGGACGTGACGGCCGCCCTACGTGCTGTGCCGCACCCTGATGAAAGCCTTGGCCTGAGCGAGTTGGGCGACCATCAGGAACGTCTGGAGGACCTGGGAGCCGGCCGCATCGCGGCCATGGACGCGCAGGGCATCGACGTGTCGATCCTCGCCCTGACGCCGCCGGGAGTTCAGCCGCTGCTGCCCAAAGACGCACTGGCGCTGAGCCGCGCCGCGAACGACAGGGCTGCCGCGGCCGTCGCCCGGAATCCGACCCGTTTCCGGTCGTTGTCCACTCTTCCCATGTCGTCACCGAAGGACGTCGCGGGCGAGCTGGAAGGAGCTGCGGGCATGGGGCATGTGGGCACCATGGTCTACGGCCGATCAGGCGACCTTTTTCTCGACGACCTCGTCTATGACGACTTCTTCGCCGCCGCATCAGCACTCGGCCAGCCCGTCTTCATCCACCCGCAGCTACCCTCCAACGCGGTACGGGACGCCTCCTATCGCGGATTCGACCCCATGACGGACCTCGCCCTCGCCACTTTCGGGTGGGGGTGGCACATGGACGCTGCAATCGCGGCGCTCCGGCTGATCCTGCGCGGAACGTTCGACCGTCATCCCGACCTTCAGGTCGTGCTCGGCCACTGGGGAGAGATGCTGCTGTTCTGGCTCGACCGGGCCGACGGCCTTTCCCGCATCGCCGGCTTGCAGCGATCCGTATCGGACTACGTCCGGTCGAATTTCCACATCACCACCTCCGGCATGCTCAACCCGGCCCTCCTGCAGCACGCGCTGTCCGTCACCTCCGTCGGCCGATTGATCTTCTCGACCGACTACCCCTTCCAACGGCCCACCAGAGAAGAAATCGATTCCTTCCTGAAGCACTTCCCCTCAGACGCGGAACGCCGGCAGTTCTCGTCGGCCAACGCCGCTTCCCTGTACGGCATTTGACTTCCAGGTACGGCATTGACTTCTGGATGTCGGTTGAGGGCGGCGTTCCGGCACGCCTTGGCCTGCCGGTGTCGCAGGGGGAAGGCCAAGGCAGGTCGGCGGTCGGCTCAGTGCGTGCTCGCGGCCTTTTCGGGGCGCCGGCCCCATGCGGCGATGGTGACTTGGGGGATGTCGATGAACGTGGGGTCTTCGAGGAGGGTGGTGAATTCCGTCAGATCTGCTTCGGTGATGAGGCCGTCGGCGAGCATGGCGGGGGCTGCCTGGGTGATCAGGGGGAGCCAGCGGTCCTTGGTGCTGCCGCCGCCCATGCAGCCGAGGTTTCCGGCGAAGGACACCTGGCTCAGAGCGTTGCGGGCGAGCAGGGAGGGAAGGCTCCGTGCCCACGTCATGTCGGCGCCGTTGTCGCGGTACGTGCGCTGATAGGCGGCCAGGACGCGCTGGACGAGAGGAGAAGGCGAGGTGTCGGCCGGCAGGTGGTAGGGCTCTTCGATGACGAGCCATCCGCCTGGGGCGAGCCAGCGGGTGGCCCGCGCGATGACCTCGTCGCGCTGGGGGAGGTGGCAGAAGAGGTAGCGGGCGTGGATGAGGTCGAAGCTGCCGGGCGCGTAGCCCTCAGAGGTGATGTCGGCTTCCTGGACCTCCAGGTTCGTGGCGTGGTGGGCGTCGAGGTGTCGGGTGTCGAGGTCGACGGCGACCACCCGTCCCTGGGGGCAGCGTGCGGCGAGCCAGTAGGCGATGGAGCCGGCGCCCGCGCCCAGTTCCAGGCAGTTGGAGGAGGCCTCGATGGGAAGTTCCTGGAGGACTTCGATGGTGAACGCATCGACGCTGTTCTGGATGGACTGAAGGCGTTCACGTTCGTGGGGGGCCTGGTTGCTCAGCCAGCCGGTGCGGTAGGGGGCCGTGGTGGTGGGGTGCTGTGTCATGAAATCGCCTAGGTGGTGGTTTTGGTCGGGGTGGGGTGATCGCGTCCCTCCGGCATGGCGGCGGCGGGCGCGGACGAGGGCGGGGGTGCGGCGGTGGAGTGGACGAAAGAGCGGACGGCGGGAAGTGTGCGAGCTCGCAGGACGGCGAGCAGGAAGTCGCTCTCGCTGCGGAGCCCGTCGTCCTTGAGGTTGACCGGCGTGAGCGGATTCGGTTGGGCAGCGCCCGCGGCCGCCACGGCTTGCAGGGCGCTCTGCAGCCAGCACGCGGTGACGGCCGGTTCGAGGTGTTCTCCGGCAACACCCTGCTCGGTGACGTGGCGTCGGGCGCGCTCCACCACCTCGGGCCGCACGTAATCCTGCAGGACGAGCAGGACGTCGAGGATCTCGATGACCTGGCGGTAGAGCCTGAGCCGGATGGCCTGCGGACTGCCCACCACCGCACGGATCCGCCGGTGGGGCCTCTCCAGGGTGACGTGCGGGACGGCCTCGGTCAGGTCACGCCACAGGGGACTCAGGCACCACAGGGCGCGTGCGTCGCGGGCCGCGCGGCGGATGGTCAGCGCCAGGGGCAGGCAGACCCCTGCGGTCATCAGCCAGGCGGTGACGCCGATGTTCAACGGGAACAGTGCGCCCAGCCAGGCGGGGCGGGCCAGGAGGAAGGCCAGCACGACGCACCAGAACAGGGAGGACGAGGTGAAGCCGGCGGCGAGCAGCAACAGGCCGGTGCGCAAAGGCCGGTCGTCATGGGCCTGGCGGCCGTAGCGCACACACAGCACCGCGCAGGGGACCGTGCCGACAAGATGGGCTGCCACCAGAATCCACCAGAAGGGGCTGTACCACGGGACGGCCTGCGTCGTGACGCAGCCGGCGTGCGGCGCGATGGTGAAGTTCAGTGTGATCAGCGCGACGATGGTGATGATCATGGGGCCGTAGATGAGCCAGGGACGGCGCCGGGACATCGCCGCGAGGACGAAATCGAGGATGAGGGCCGAGCTGAGGACTCCCCAGGCGTTCATGAACAACCCGCAGCTCTGGGCGAAGGTGAGGGATCGGTTCACCAACGCGGTGACGGGGTCGAGGTAGACGGTGATCGACCCGGCGATCCCGACCACGGCGAGCAGCAACATCTTCTGCTGATGGGAGTGACGGGCGGCAGGCAGTCGGAGAATGATCACCAGCCACAGCGCGGCCGCGCCGAACAACTCGATGCGGGAGCCGAGTTCGTAGAGGGAAAGTGTGCTCATGGCCCTACTCCCGGATCCCGAGTGCGGCCTCCAGCTTGCCCCGCACCCCCGTCGACGGTGAGGGCGTGAGGATCCCCGCGGCCGAGTAGATCAGGCTGGCGACGAGCTCGGCTTCCTGCTCCTGCTCATTGGTGTAGTTGCTACGCCCCAGCAGCCGGCTGATCATCTCGGGCCGGATGCTGGGCAACAGCATGGCGAGCACCTCGTGGAACTCCTGGTCGCTGCGGCCGTGTTCGCACAGGATGTGCCCGATTTCATGGAGAATGATGTGCTCCTGGTGGAACTTGGTGGTCTTCTCCTCGACATAGATGTTGTCGTCGGCAGCGGTGGCGATCCACAATCCGCAGGCGTTGATGGCGGCTCCGATCGGCACCGTGTGGATCCGGATCGGCCGACCTCGCCGCACCGACAGCCCCTTGACGAAGGCCTCGACGGAGAACGGCCGGGGTAGGTCGAGCGTCTTGACGAGCGCCTGACACCGTTTGCGTACCTGTCGTGTGGTCATGGTGTCGCCTTGCCCTTCGATCGGACACCGGTGGAAGTAGACGTCATGTTCGTAGCGCATGGCCAACTTCCTTAGCAGTTTGCCAAACGGCTTAGAGGACGGTTGCAGCAAGTCGGCTGCTTCCTGCCGGCGGTCGGCGTCACACGACGCAGCGGGCCGGCCTAGGATCCGCCGAGGCGCCGGCGGAACCGCTGGACATGAGCCGGGTCGCACGTCCGCACAGCTGGCTGACGCGATCCCACGATGCTGCGAGGGGCAAGGTCTGCGGGGCCGGCAGTCCGAGACCTAGAGTCTGCCGGTCGACAGGGAGGCGGCGCCAGCGTGTCCCCTGGTCCGGCCGGCGGCCGGCCGGCAGGCGGAAGAGGTACCGCGGGAGGCTGCGGGGCGGGAAGCGCCGCTTGGTCTTCACCGGTTCCCACCCCTGGGCGACGCCGGCCTCTCGGACAGCACTTCCACGATCTACGGCACCCGCAGCAACACGCTCGCCGCGACCGGCGGCGCGACCACCCGTGAGCTGATGCACCGCATGGCGGACTCGTCCGCGCGGACGGCGCTGATCTACCGGCACCTGAGCAACGGCCATGATCAAGCGATTGCCGATCATGCGGGTGATCAGGTGGACGGCAGGCGGCCGATCAGGTGGACGAGCACAGCACCCCGCGCATTAAGCCGTTCGGAGGGGCATTACGTCATATATCGGTCAGTCGTGCGTTGATCAGAACCCCAGCCGTATCTCATGGGTGGGAGCGTGATCTGACGTCATACGTGGAAGGACTAGAGAGCATGTCGTATATCGCGAAGGCACTCGTGGCGACCGTCGCTGCCGGGGTGGCCGTCACAGGAATGGCCGGCGTGGCCTCGGCCAACTCCGAGGGACAAGGCCAAGCGGTGGGCTCCCCGGGCTTCATCTCCGGCAACGTCATTCAGGTGCCGATCAACATCCCGATCAACCTCTGCGGGAACACCATCAACGTGATCGGTCTGCTGAACCCGGCCGTCGGGAACACGTGCATCAACGGCGACATCCGCTCCGAGCACTACGAGCACCACCACCACGCCGAGTTCCACAGGCGCTGACAGCGGCCCCCGCGAGCGTCTTTGGGCGGAGGGTCGTTCTCGTACCTGCTGTCCGTGAGTGACCGAAGGAGAGCGGGGCCCGTACGCGAGCCCGCGGATCGGGTCGGCTCCTCGCCTGCCCACGGTTGCCCGGTTGGGTCCCGGTATCCGAGGCGCAACCCATTCAGAGGCGCAACCCATGGTGGTGGCTGCCCAACGCCTCGACGCGCCGCCCGCCGACGGCGGGCGGCGCGTGCTTGTTGCGCTCGTCAGACTCTGCCGCTGCCGGCCATCTGCCTCGCGCCGCTCCGGTGGCAGGAATGAGGCAGGCCGCCATGCGTGGTCAGGCCGGTGCCAAGGGGGAGGAGGCGGTCCACGTGTTCACGACCCGCACGGGGAAGCCGATCGAGCCGCGGAACCTGTACCGCTCCCACACCCGGGTCGCGAAGAACGCCGATCTGCGGATGATCCGGCTGCACGATGCCCGGCACGGCTGCGCCAGCCTGCTCACCGCGGCCAGTACCGCTCCGGGCGTGGTGAGGGAGATCCTCGGCCACAGCCGGATCGCGATCACGAGGGACACGTACACGCACGTCGCGCAGGACACGCAACGGGAGGCCGTGAGCCCCATGGACCGTCTGCTGAACCAGCGGCCCGGGCCCGGGTGATCAAGCGCCGCCCGGTGGCGGGCCGTTGTCAGTGGTGCTTGCTAGTTTGTCCGGTGGAGTGAGACCGGTCAGAGAACCTTCGAGGTCCGCGGTCAAGGGGGGTGGGCACAAAGGTCCCCGGGAGCCACCTCGGGACTATGTTTGCAGGCCGTGGATCCCCACCCCCCTCATCCTCCTTGAGGCGAGCGGTCGGTACCGCCTGGTGCCGAACACGCCCTCCAGGGCTGTTGGTGGCGTGAGGGGTGCGCCCAGGGCTGTTCACCTGCGTTCATGGGCGGCGGAGCGCCGGGGCGGTCTCTGCCGATGGCTCCGTCTGTACGGCAGTGAACGTAGCTGAATGAGCTGTATGAGACGGAAGCTGAGACGACCTGGCACTGAGCCAGAACCGTCTCCGTCTGGCGCTCCCTTTCAGGCCCGCGTGTCAGTGGCTGCTGTTAGGGTCCGGCCGTTCCGGAAGGTTGGAGAGAGGGACCGCATGGGCGCGTCAGGGTGGAACTATTCCGTGCAGTATCAGGAGGATCTCGTCGGGGCATTCGAGGGACTGCGACAGAAGGTCTTTGAGGAGCGGGAGTACTACTGGGGTCCTGGTGCCGACTGGAGGCCGGAGGAAGAGCGGCTGCCGTGGCCGAAGACCATGGACAACCTGTGGGAGCACGAACTCGTCCAGCACGAGGGGACGCACTCGATACTCGACATCTTCCGGATCATCGGGCCGGACGAGGAGCCGGACTACTGCACCCTGAAGCAGGTGACCGAGGAGGAGGCGCTGCGCGTCTTGGGCACGCGGAGGCTCACCCGGGCTCACGTGCCACGATTCGAGGAATTCGACTTCTGGCGTTGGTACGGCCGGTGCGCCGTGCTCCACGACGATGAGGGTGAACCGCAGGAAATTTACTTCTGGGGTTACTCCGGCGACTGAGCCGACCCAGCGACCAGGTGTGGACCGTCGACGGGCGGTTACATGAGGGCCCTTAATTGTTCTGACAGTGGATTGCCGTCCCAAGTCTCGACTTGGCCTTGCTGACGTGGGGGTAGCGGGCTGAAGATCGCCCGCCTCGCTTGGAGGAGGCCAAGTCCACGTCCACCCGCTCGCTGACGCCACGTTCACGGGCAGTGGTGAGCCGGCGCGCGGGTGCGACGTGGTACTCGCGGTGTGTACGTCCCCGGCGAAACGCAGAGAGGACAACGGAGTCCGTACGGACCCTGAACCGCTGGAACGTCGGTTCGCCGCGCTCGGCCCGCTCTCCGACACACATTGGCTTGGTGTCGTGCTGGGCACCGATTCGAAGGTGTCCGTTCCGGCCCCCACTGATGTCCGTGTGGTGGGCTTCGCCCGGCTGAGAGCGGGTGGCGTCGCGGCCATTGTGGGGGCATCGGAGCGGGGTTTTCAGCCTGCGTTGCCGCGCCAACTGCCGGAAGAGTTCGTGCGGTTCATGCCCAGGAGCGCCAGGTGGGTCCGGAGCGAGTCCTTCGACCGTCAGGTGACGGGCGGGACGTATTCCGGCGCCTTCTACTTCGACCCGGGTGCGGACTGGGTCTCCTTCGACACGACCAATCCGAGCGCTGCCGCCAGCTCCGGACCGTGATCGGGTCTCCTGGTTTCCCCGGCGATGATGCGAGCCATGCTCGGGTGCGCCTCCGAGGCGCGATGGCTGCGGTACGCCCGCACCCAACTGGAGCACGTGTTCCCCTACCTGCCGCAGCAGCCCGGCTGCGACAAGCGGCTGCGCGAGGCCGCCCAGCTCATCCGGCGGACCTTCCTGACCTGCCCCTTTTGGCGGGCGCAGGACCTCCCGTGTGTGCTCTTACGGCAGCAGTCGCATTTGCGGCATTCAAGACAAGTGGCAGACTTCGTGGGTACACACAGAGAAGGCGGGACCGCCTTCGGGAAGGGTCTCCGTGCGCCACGCCCTCAGCCCCACCGTCCTCGCCGAGCTGCGTCGGCCTCGGCGCTATCCGGCGGTCTCCATCCTGATGCCCACGCACCGCCGGGAGCCGGACAACGCCAACGATCCGGTCCGGCTGCGCAAACTGCTGGCCGAGGCGAAGGAAAGAATCCAGGCCGACCCCGCGGTCTCCCGCGCCGATCGGATCGACGTGCTGGAGCAGCTCGACCGGGGCCTGTCTGAGGTCGACCTGGTGCACGCCGAGGACGGCCTGGCGATCCTCGCCGCACCCGGCGAGCACCAGGTCTGGTCATTCGGGCGTACTGCCCCCGCGCGGGTGGTCCTGTCCGACACCTTCCTCACCCGCAACCTGGTCGCCGCCCAGGCTGCCGAGCGCCCCTGTTGGGTGCTCGCGATCGCCGCCGACCGGGTCGTGCTGTGGGGCGGCAACCAGGAGCGAGTCACCGAAGAGGCCGGCCATGGCTTCCCACTGGTGCGCACCCCCGACGCGCCGGACCCCCAACGGCAGGAACGCACCGGCGGCACGCCCAGCACCTTCAGCGACGAGGAGACCAAGACCTTCCTGCGCCAGGCCGACACCGAGATCGGCAAGGTCCTCGCCACCGACCGCCGCCCGCTCTACGTGGTCGGCGAGGCCAGCGCGCTCGCCCTGCTGGACGCCGTCGGATCCATCGCCAAGGAGGCGACCGAGCAGATCCGGCACGGCGGCCTCGCCGGGGCCGATGCCGAGACCGTCCGCCAGGTGGTCGCGCCTGCCCTGCGCGCCCAAGCCGACCGCGAGATCGACGATGCCCTCGCCCGGCTCGACGCAGCCCGTGGCCGCCAGGAGTACGCCGCCGGTCTGGACGAGGTCTGGCAGGCCGCGGGGGACGGCCGGATCACCCACCTGGTCGTCGAGGAGCAGTTCCGCGCCATCGTCCGCGCCGATGGTGAGCACCTCGTCCCCGCCGAGGCCGACGAGCCCGGAGCCCGCGAGGACATCGTCGACGAGGTGATCGAGCGTTCCCTCGACACCGGCGCTCAGGTCACCTTCGTCCCCGACGACACCCTCTCCCAGACCGGCCACGTCGCCGCCGCCCTTCGCTACTGACCAACCGGCAGGGGCGCCGAAAGCCCGCCTGGACCTGATCGCTCGACGCGGGAACGCCCGCCGACGCCGGCGAAAGCCTGCTTCTCTTTCGGTGTCTGGCGTGTGGGGTGTTTCAGGTGGGTGGGGGGTCTTGGTGGCCCGCGGGCGGCGGGGGTGCCGGCGACGGGCCTTGGCCCCTGCCTCAGTCGCCCGCACGCTCCAGGACGCGGCGGGCGGCTGCCAGCCAGCGGTCCTTGCGGGCTTTCGCCTCGTGCAGGCGGTCGGAGTTCTGCTGAATCAGACGGTGTTGGATGTGGGTTTCGGCCGCTGCCCATACCGTCACCAGCTTGGCCGACTTCTGGCAGGCCACGTCCGTGCGGGCGGTGGCGCGTTCGGCCACCGTGGGCTCGGTCGTCTCCCAGCGCTCGCTGTCGGCGGCGGCAAAGGGGTCCGGGTAGTCGAAGCCCGCCTTCGCCATGCATGCGTGCCAGGTGCGCAGGGCGTCGCGTACTTCGGGGGTCCGCCGGGAGGCTTCCAGGGCGGTGCCGGTCAGCTGGTTGAAGGCGTGATAGTCGGGTGGCGGTCTGGCGCCGACGAGTTGGTGCTGGGCGGTCTTGAGGCAGCCGCCCTTGCCGGCGGTCCCGTAGGCCGCGCGCCGCACCTCGGCGGGGAGAGCCTCGCGCTCGTCCCACGCCCGGTTGCGCCGTACCACCGACGGCGGATCGGGGCGCGGGTGGTATCCGTAGCGGGCAGCTGCCGACTCGTCGGCTCCGTATCGGCCGACGTTCTGCGACTCGATGTCCCGGGCGGCTACCGGGGGCAGGAGCTTCCACTCCATGCCCCGGTCGTTCATGCACCGGCGCATGAGGAGGTCCTGTGCGTCTTCCATGACATGGGTCTCGGCCACGGTCGATGCATAGGCGTCCAGTGGCAGCTGGAGCTGCTTGGCCTGCCGGGCCACCGGCAGTGGGTGCGAGGCGGGCGTGGATTCGTGCTCCGCGGCGGTGCAGGCGGTGGTGGCCAGGAGCAGCAGTGCGAGCGCGGTGGTGGCCCGGGCGCGGGAGGGCGACATGGTGGCCTCTCGTCGTGCGGTGCGCGGTGCGCGTTGAGCGGGGTGACAGGCGGGGCGGGGTGCGGCCCCCCGTAGCCGCACCCCGCCCGTCAGCAGGGCGTTGCTGACGGACTCGCTGTCAGCGGAACTTGACGGAGCTCGTCGCGTCGCTCATGCCGGGGTGGTCGCCGAAGTGGGGCTCCTTCTCGCCCGGTGCCAGGGAGAAGCGGGCGCCCTCGTAGTTCTTGTGCTGGTAGAACGTGACCGTGCGGTTGCCCAGGTTCTTGGCGGAGCTGATGGTGTCGTTCCAGCCGTCCTTCTTCAGGTTCCGCATGTTTTCGGTGAAGGTCGTGTTCCTGTTCTTGTACTTGGCGTCCTGGTAGACCTTGACCTTCCGCTTCGCGGCGGCCGCCTGGTCGGCGGCGACCGGGGCGTGACCGTCGGCGAAGGCCGGCAGCGCGGCACCGAGCGAGAGTGCGGTCGCGGCGGCACCCGCGGCGACGATGTGACGCATACGCATGAGGTGTTCTCCTCTGGTCAGTTCTCAGGTGAAGCACCTGAGATGGCTGAGCGTTGGCCGGTTCCGGCGGTCGTGCCCGACCGGCACTTCGTACGCTAAGAGCTCCCGTGCACTGGAGGTTCAAGTAGCTGTGAGTGAGGTCACATGGACCATTGGGCAGCTGGCGGCGCACACCGGGCTGCCGGTGAAGACGGTCCGGTACTACTCCGACGTCGGCCTGTTGCCCGTCGCTGAGCGAAGCGCTGGGGGCCACCGCCGCTACGGACCGGAGGCGTTGGAACAACTGCGCCTGGTCCAGCGGCTGCGCACGCTGGACACCCCCATCTCCACCATCACCCAGCTGGCATCCGGCGAACGCAGCCTCGGCGACCTCATCGCCGACGAGATGGGCCTGGTGCGGAGCCGATTAACCGAACTCCACTGGCGCCAGGCGACCTTGGAGGCACTGGACAACTGCTCCGCACAGGAGCGGCTCCGTCGATTGGAGGTGTTGTCCCAGGTTCAGCGTCTGCCGGAAGCCCAAGACCGGCTCGCAGGGGCATGGGGGCAGACGATCCCCACCGCCGTGCCGGCGCGCCTTGCCGATGCCATCACCGCGCAGGCCGTTCCGGACCCGCCGGAGAACCCCACCGCGGATGTGGTCCTGGCCTACGCCGAACTCCACACACTCACCCGGCACCAGGACTTCCCCACCTACTGGGCCTGCCCCAACGTGCGCGACAAGGCGTCGCTGTACGCAGAACTCCTCGACACCTCCGAGCTCGCCGCCGACACGGTCGCCGACGGCCTGCCACCCCAGCCCGGAGAGGCCCTGGACCACTTCTCCCGAGCCTGTGCCCGCTCCCGTGGCGAGGACGACACACCCGGATTCCGCACCTTCATGGGCGCGCAGCTGCACAGCACCATCCCCCTCTTTCGCCGTTACTGGCAACACGTCGCCACGATCTCGGCCGCTCGGCGACCCAACCTGGGGATCACGCATTGCTGGCTGGTCGAAGCCCTCGCATCGCGGCAACAAGCCGCACCGGCACCAGCGCGACAACGCCGCCCCACCACGTCTTCGTAGTCTTCGTAGTGCCACCGGGCGGACAGCTACAGCGGCGCAACTGAGCGGGTCGAAGATGCATGTCACCGGTGGCTGACCGGGCTGCTGAGCGGGCGGGCACAGCACGCACGGACGACAGCCCTGCCGCAAAGTGGCGGCACTTGGGACTGGCGGCGGCCGACAGTGCGGAAGACCGTGAGGTCCGAGCGCCTCCCGCACAGCCGAACGCCACAGTCACCCGGGCGGCAGCGGGTAGCCACCCGTTACCCCGAGGCCAACTACGCCTGCGCCGCGCCGGGTGTCCGTTCGCTGTCAGGCAGGCGGTGGACGTGTTAGATCGAAGACTCGGCCTCGTCGTCTTCGTCCTCGGGAAGGATGTTGCCGTCCTCGTCGAGCACCGGGTGGATGCGCTCAGGGCCGTGCCTGTTGATGTCGGACGGGCGGGGCCCTTCGGGGCCGTCGGGACCCCAGCGCAGCAGGCGGCGGGTGCGGCCGATCCGGTAGACGGTGCCCTCGACCTCAAGCTCGTTGACCCGGCCGGCGCGGAGCTGGTCGGCGGCCTCGGCGTAGGGGGCCAGCTCCGAGGCCGCAGGGTCGACACCTTCGGCGACCAGGGTACGTGCGTCGACATCCCTGTGAGCGCCCACCGGGACGAAACCCCGTCTGCGTGGCTCCCACCATGTCAGGGAAAAGTCCAGTGTCTTACGGGCCTCGTGCGCACTGCCGTGCAGGGCGCTGGCCGACATCCACCCACCACCCGCGGCCTGCTCCACCACCGCGAACGTCGCAGGCAGCAGTAAGACGTCGGGATGGGTGTCCACCGCCCGCTGCGAGTCACTGCGTACGTCGTGGGGGAACCGGGAACCGGTGTAGGCCAAGGTGCGCAGCGCCAGGCGCTCCGCGGCTTGTGCTGGGGTGATGGGGGCGTCGGGGTCCAGGAGCAGCCCGTCATCGATCGGCGCCTCGATGGTGCTGCGTGCCCAGTCGGGCCTGACCGGCTCCGGATCCGTCGGGCGCGGCTGCTCGATGCCGTCCGCGTCCATGCCTGCGTACTCCTCGGCACGCACGATCCGATAGCGGGTCCCGAGCACGGTGAGTTCGTCGACGCGTTCGCGCTCCAACCGGGCGACCGCCGCCAGCAGAGCACGCCGTTCCGTCCTGTCCTGGGCATCGTCCTTCGCCCGGAACCACAGCAGCGAGTTCAGACTGTCACGCGCCGTCTGCGGACAGCCGGCAGTCACTGCGATCACCACCTGCCACTGCGGTCGCTGCTCCACACTCTGCGCTGCCACCCCGAACAGCGGGCCGCGCACCGCCAGCGTGTCGACCTGCACCACGGCGTCCATCGCGTCCGCCTCCACAGCGGCCTCCACCGGTTCTACAGGAAACCGCACCACCACCGGCCACGCCCCGCCCGACCCCATCTCTTCCTGGTCCATGCCCCTATCCTGCCGACCACGGCACATCGCCCTCCTGCATTTCCTGATTCCTGCCTTTTCGCGGACTTCACACGCTATGGGGGCGCGAGCGGGGAGGGGTGGCAAGAGCAACTCGCGGCGTCGGGACGGACTTTCGCGATCGTCTCCACCGCGCCGACAGCGGTCGGAATGGACGTCATCGCACCTCCAGCGGCCGGAATGGACGTGCCCGCACCTCAATCCGCCACGAGCACCAACCCGGCCAACCCATATGGTCACAGCACTGGACGAGTCTTCGCGGTCGGTACGTCGCGGTGCGACCGGTACGGTCGGCGCCCTTTACCGCTGAGCGCCACCGGACCGCCCAGCGCAGGCGACCGCGGCGACGTTCACAGCGGTAGCCGTCGCACCTCCGGCCGGCGACCGAGCCGGGCACCGCTGGGGACGTGCGGCCCGGTGAGCGTTCCACGGTCGGGCCACGCGAGGTCGTCAACCGCGAGAAACGGCTCGCCGGCCACCGTCGCGGGGGTTGCCCCGGTGAACGCCATGATGTCCCGATGCAGGTGGGGCTGGTCGGCGTAGCCGGCGTCGGCCGCGACGTGGGCCGCGCCTTGACCCGCGACCAGGCGGTGGGCGGCATGGTCGAAGCGGACCAGCTTCACAGCACGCTTGGGCGGCACACCGAGCTGCGACCGGAACCGGGACCACAGGCGCTTACGGCTCCATCCGACCTCGGCCGCGAGTCCGTCGACCCGGGCCAGGCCACGGCTGCCGACGATCCGGCGCCAGGCCCAGGCCACCTCCGGGTCCACCAGCGGCCCCGCCTCATGCCGGCGGGCGAGCAGCGCATCCGTCAACGCGAAGCGCGCCTGCCACGACGAGACCTCGCCCAGTTGCTCGCAGATCCGGGACACCTCCCGGCCCCACAGGTCGCCCAGGGAGACGACGGCGCCGTCGAGGTCGGTGGGGGAGACGCCCAGAACCGCGCGTGCGATCACCGGGGACAGGCGCACCTGCACGCATTCGAGGTTCTCTCCCCGGGCCCGGACCGCGCCTCCGGCTCCCAGCCCGGGCCCGGCGACGAGGCTTCCCTGCTGCTGCCCGGCGGCACAGTCAAGGACGGGCGAGCCGGCGCCGAACTCCAGGAGCAGCGTCACGGCCGGGTGCGGGATCATCCGGAGCGCCGGCAGGTTACGGACACGGAACCCGGCCATGGTGAGACCGGCCACCCTGCTGGGCCGCTGCGGGCAGGCGACGTCCCACACAGCCGCACCGTGCATGAAAGTCCGCACCGCGCCATGCTACGTGAGCCGGATGAGGGGAACATTTATCCAATCCGCCGACGGGGGTCCGCGGCGACAGTGGGCTCATGACTGTTTCTGATGGCGGACCGCACGTGAAGGGCGGCGCCGAGGCCACCGAGAGCTCCACCCTGTCGCTGGACGTCGGCGACCTCCACGTGTGCCAGGACGGCCCCCGCGACGCCCCCGCACTCCTGCTCATCCACGGGTCCGCATCCTCGACCCGCTCATGGGAGCCACTGGTTCCACTGCTGACCACGTCTCACCGCGTCATCCGGATCGACCTGCTCGGGCACGGCCGGTCGGCCAAACCGGCCGACCGCAGCTACGCGCTTCCGGACCAGGCACGCCGGGCCGGCGTGGTACTGGACCGGCTCGGCGTCGAACGCGCCGTGGTCGTCGGTCATTCCAGCGGCGGCGTGGTCGCCACCGCCGTCGCCGAACAGCGACCAGACCTGGTGACCGCGCTCGCGCTCCTCAACACCGGACCCAGCCTGGACGCCTTCATCGCCCCGCAGTCCGCCCCCGCCGGACTCGCGCAGTGGCCGCCGACCGACGAGCAGATCCGCCGCTTCGCGAGCACCGCTTTCAGCCGCGCGGGCTACCAGATGCCGCCAGAACTCCTGGACGACGTACGCCGCATGACCCACCACACGTTCACCGCAACGATGCGGGCCACCCGCGACTACCTGGAGCAGCAGGCACTCCCGGACCGTCTGAAGGCCCTCGGCAAGCCGCTACTGGTGCTCTTCGGCGAGGACGACCGCAGGTGGCGATCCTCATCCGCCGCCGACTACCGCGCCGTTCCGGGTGCGGAAGTCGAGTTGCTGCCCGGTCTCGGACACTCACCCATACTCGAGGATCCCCCGCGGACCGCCACGCCCCTGCTGGCCTTCACCACGCTCCACGCCGTACGGGTGGACTGAATGACAAGGAGGAGTGCCCTGCGGATCCTCGTCTCGGGCGCCAGCGTCGCCGGTCCGGTGCTGGCGTACTGGCTCACCAGGCACGGTTTCTGTGTCACCGTCGTCGAGCGCGCGCCGACCCCGCGCAAGACCGGCGGCCACGCGGTCGACCTGTTCCGGCCCGCGATCAACGTCTCGGAGAAAATGGGCGTGCTCCGGCGCGTCGAGGAGCGAGCCACCGGCACCAGCCGAATGACCGTCTATCAGGAGGGGGCACGGCGACCCGTCCAGGTGGACCTCTCCAAGATCTTCGGTGCCACCTCCGAGCGGCACGTCGAGATCATGCGCGACGACCTGAGCGAGATCTACTACGACGCCGCACGCGACGACGCCGAGTACCTCTTCGGCGACTCGATCACCGCGATCTCGCCCGACGGCGAGGTGCGGTTCGAGAACGCCGCGCCGCGCCGCTTCGACCTCGTCGTCGGCGCGGACGGGCTGCACTCCAACGTGCGCCGTCTCGTCTTCGGCGACGAGTCCCGTTTCAGCGCCTCCATCGGGGCCTACTTCGGGGTGTTGACCCTGCCGAATGTCTCCGGGCTCGACGGCGAGCTCCTCATGCACGTCGGCGTCGGCCGCACTGCGGGCATGTACGGCGTGCGGCACCTCGACGACGCGCGGGCGTTGTTCCTGTTCCGGAGCGAGCGTGAGCTCGACCACCACGCCCACGACGTGTCCCGGCAGAAGGAGTTGCTGCGCCGTGCGTTCGACGGCATGCACCCTGACGTGGACCGCTGGCTGGACGAGCTCGACCGCACCCCGGCGTTCTACTTCGACTCGATCGCCCAGCTCCGCATGGACACCTGGTCGCGGGGGAGGGTGACGCTCGTCGGCGACGCGGGCTACAGCCCCGGCCCGGTCGTCGGCGGTAGCACCAGCCTGGCCGTCGTCGGCGCGTACGTCCTCGCCGGGGAGCTGGCGCGGGCGGGCGGTGACCACGAGCTCGCCTTTCCCGCCTACGAGCGCGCGATGGCGGAGCACGTGCGCGGCAGCCGCGCGGCCGCGCTGAGCGCGGCGAAGACCCTGATCCCCACCTCACGCCTCGGCGTGCGTGGACTGGCCCAGGGCGCCCGCCTGATCTCGGCCCTGCCCGCGGGACCCAGCCGCGCCCTGCTCCGCCTCACCACCAAGAGCGCACGCCTCCACAATTCCATGACCGTCGACGACTACCCGCCGTCGCCCACCGCATCACGAGGCGGGGCCGACTTCGCGGGTTGAACCGGAGGTGAGCTCGGGGGGAGTGAGGAGGGCCCGCCGCCCTGGTGCGGGGCCGGCTTGCGGAATTGGGCCGCCCGGCTGGCAAGACGATGGCAAGGGGCGCACGTGAGGGCCGACCGATAGCGTGCCGGACATGTCTGAGGGGATCGCCTGGATAGGCACACACAGCACCACAGGAAAGTCCGCCGCCCTGCCTGGAATGCTCGGCGGGATATCGCTGACCTGCGCCCGCGGCGTCGACGCGGACGAGTTCCTCATCGCACTGGGCGCCGACCTCGACGAGCTTGCCGAGCGCACCCCGTACAAGGATCTCGCCGTGCCGGTGGGACGGCCAGGCAGGCCGTCGCCCCACGCCAACGCCGTCATGTACGGGACGAGCGGCGCCTGGGTGTACGTGCTGGAGGACTGGGGCATGGCGACGTGGGCCACCGGCTACCGAAAGGTGGAGTCGATGCGGCCCGGCCCGGACGAGGAGATCGTCTGCGTGACGCTGAACTGGTGGAGCCCCCCGAGGACGGTCATCCACGCACCGGGTGACGGCCGCGCCTGGCGGGCCGCATTCGGAGAGGACACCGGCCAGGCATCCGCCCTGGACGCGGCACTCCACGCAGCGGGCGCAGTGTTCCCGAACATGGGGGACACGGACGAAGCCACAGTGGCGGTGTACTACGAGGAGCACGGGGAACGGCTCCCTGCGGCTGTGTTCACCGCAGTGGGCGCCTACTGCGCACTGTCCGTCGACCCGGCGGCTGTCCGGGCCGGCGAGCTGCCGTCGCTCCTGATCCCCAGGGCCTGACGGACGCACAGGACCGCCCCCACCCCAGGTCGCGGGGTGGGGGCTGGGGTCCATGTGCGTCCGACTGCTACTGGCCTTCAGTTGAGTTGATGCGGGGGCCGCGGGCCGCAGCTCCCGAGCGAATCGGGTGGGCGGTGGGCTACTTCGGGCTGATCGTGACCCTGTAGGTGGCGCCGGCCCTGCCGTGGGTGCTCACGGTGACGGTCTGGCCGTGGTGTCCCCAACTGGCCTTGCTGCCTTGAATATTGACACGGTAGCCGCGCGGATACGTGTCCCTGGGCACGGTGATCCAGGTGGGCCCCTCTGCGGTGTCGCGAGTGCGGAAGGTGAGCGTGTAGGTGCGTGCGGCCGGGTCGTAGGCGAACGTGAGCGGGTCGCCCGCGACGGCCCGCGCGTAGGGCTGGACGAGCAGCTGGGCGCTGGGCTTCGCGGCGCCCGACTGGTCGAGGAAGCAGTAGCCGCCGCCCCGGCACCACTGCCACCACGTCCAGCCACTGGAGAAGCGGTCCAGGGAGGCCGTCATGTCGGTGACGAACTGGCTCGCGTGCGGAACGTAGGGGTTGCCGCCCCATTCCCCCACGATCACCGGCATGCGGTGACGGGTCGGGTAGTCGCTGATGGCGGCCTCGTAGGCGGGAATGAAGGTGCCGTTGGGGTCGTAGTCGGCGCCGGATTCCATCGCGGTCTCGTAGAAGTGCGGCGCGTAGCCGGCGTGCGGGTCGTTGATGTGGCCCAGCTGGGTGGGGACGCCGGTGCCGACGATGACGGTTGGTTCGACGAAGACCCACGACCTGTGGTCGACCAGGCGGATCGCCTGGGCAAGGCGGTTCCACAGCTCGGTGAGCTCGGTGGCCTCGAAGCGGGCCGCGGCGGCGGGGAGGTCTTCGCCTTCGAGGAACTTCGCGAACGGCTCATTCATCAGGTCGTAGCCGAGCAGCGCCGGGTGTCTGCCCAGGGCGGAGGCGACCGTCATCCACATGCGAGCGTGCGCGGCGCGGAGGTCGGCGTCCTTGTACAGGTGGTCAAAGGAGGCCTGTACGGATGGCTCGAAGTACTCGGAGAACCAGTCGTCGGGTATCGGCTCGAACGGTAGCCCCTCGTCGCGGGTGGCCCAGTCGGGGACGCCGCGGGAGCCGAAGTGGGGGCCGTATACGTCCTGGTGGGCGTCGAGGATGACCTTGATGTGGTAGTGGTTGGCCCAGTCGAGGATGCGGCGCATCTTGGTGAGGTAGCTGCGGTCGTAGTGCCCGGGGGCGGGTTCGAGGTCGTCCCAGAAGAACGCGAGGCGCGCGAGGTTGAAGCCCCGGGCGGCCATGTCCTTGAGGTCGCTCTCGTGGATGTCGGCGAACGCGTTGGTGCCTCGGCTGCTCTTGTCGGCGAGGTTGAAGCCGCGCCACTGGAGCGCGCGGCCTTGGCCGTCGGCGATGAAGGTGCGGTCACCGACCGTGACCCGGTCGGGGGAGCGGCCGGGGGAGTGGTCGGTAGAGCGGTCGGGGTGGGCCTGGGCCTGCGCGGGGAGGACGCCGAGCAGGAGGGCGGCCACGGCGAGGGCGGCGGGGACGACGCGGGAGGTCAAGCGCATGCCGGAGCCCCTTTCGAGGGTGGCTGCTTGGGCGGCGTGCTACTGGCCGGCCGGATGCTACTGGCGGGAGGGTGAAGTTCCCAGGGGGTCACGGGAAGTTGGCGGAAGCTGGCGGGGCTTCCTTCTTCAAGGATTCCCCGGCGTCATTACCGGCCTTTCCCCAGGGCCTGGGCCAGAGCCAGGGCCAGGGCCTGGGCGTTCGCTGGGGGGTTTCCTCGAACTCTTCGCGGCACCCGGCTCGCGCCAACCACCTCAAACCACCTAGCTGCACGTCCTCCTCACCCACCTACCTGCACGCCCTCCTCACCGGCTCGCCGAACTGGTTCGGCAAAACCCCACCTCGGACGTCTTGCGCTCCTGACCAGATACCCGCCAGAACTCCTGCAACGAGTCCTGGCCGATACGCGTTCGTCTTACCGTGATCGAGTGCCGGCACCCGGCCGCGTTTACCGATGAGCGGCCAGCACTGCCGCGAGGCCCTCTTGTAGATCTTTGACGAAATACTCGGGAACCTCCAGCGACGGGAAATGTCCCCCGGTTTCGGGCTCCCTCCATCGGACGATCTGCCGGTACCGCTCCTGTGCCCAGGCGCGCGGACACTTCTCGACGTCGCGGGGATAGATAGTGATTGCTGACGGGACGTCGACCCGAAGTTCGGGGTCGAGCGAGTTGTGGCTTTCGTAGTAGATGCGGGCCGCCGAGGCGCCGGTCCGCGTCAGCCAGTACAGGGTGACGTCGTCGAGAATGCGGTCTCTGGAAATCCTCTCGAACGGGCTGTCTTCGGTGTCCGACCACTCGGCGAACTTGTCGAGGATCCAGGCAAGAAGCCCGACCGGTGAGTCGACGAGCGAGTAGCCGATGGTCTGCGGTCGGGTCGCCTGCTGCTTCGCGTACGCCGCGCGGTGGCGCCAGAAATGGCGGGTTTCCTCGGCCCATTTGCGTTCGACCGCCGTCAGCCCGTCCGTCGTCAACCCGGGCGGGCCCTCCGCGAACGTGGTGTGGATGCCGAGAACCTGCGCCGGGAACCTGCCACCGATGACCGTGGTGATATTGCCTCCCCAGTCGCCGCCGTGGGCTACGAACTTGCTGTAGCCGAGCCGTTCCATGAGTTCCACCCATGCGGCCGCGATCTTTTCGGTTCCCCACCCGGTGGTGGCCGGCTTGTCGCTGTAACCGAAGCCTGGAAGCGACGGGGCCACGACGTGGAACGCCGGCGCGTCTGTGTCCTTCGGATCTGCCAGCTCGTCCACTACATCGACGAACTCGGCAATGCTGCCTGGCCAGCCGTGCGTCAAGATCAGAGGAGTGGCGTCCGCGCGCGCGGACCGGCGGTGCAGGAAGTGGATTCCCAGATCATCAATGGTCGTGCGGAACTGGCCGATCTGGTTGAGCCGCGCTTCGAACGACCGCCAGTTGTACCCGGTGCGCCAGTAGTCCACGACATCGACGAGGTCGGCGAGAGGAACGCCCTGCTCCCATCGGCGGGGGCCGGGCGCGGCGCGATGGACGGTCTCGGCCTCGGGCAGTCGCGCCGCGGCCAGTCGCGCCCGCAGATCGTCGAGGTCAGCGTCAGTTGTGTGCGCTTCAAATGCTTGTACGTCGCCGGTTGGACGGGGCATGAGACCTCCTGGCCATCGCGGAACCGGCTACGACCTGTTGTGAACCGGCTAAGACGGTTCTAGCAGTTCTTCGAGCCGCACCGCAACCGGCTAAGCTGGTTCCATGCGTGCTGAATTCCCTGACTTCCGCCTCGGTACCGTGCTGGCGACCAGCTTCACGGGGACTCACTCGGAGCGGCATGGCAACGCTGTGGAGCGCATTCCCACGCCGCAGCGACTCGTCGACTGGCTGACAGTCAGCGGCCTCGCTGTGGACTCCTGCACCGCTGCCCAGCTCGACCTCGCTCGGGAACTGAGGGAGTCGATTCACGCCGCCGCGACAGCGGCCGCGGTCCAGGACGCTCTCCCTGCAGCTGCTGTCCAAGTCATCAATGACTGCAGCGCTCAGGGTCGGGCGGCAGCGATCCTGACGCCCGAGGGCAAGCGGCAGTGGCGGCTCAGCTCGGCTTCCCGCGTGGAAGATGCCCTCGGCGTGATCGCCGCCGACGCGATCAGCATCATCGCGGGCGAACGAGACGGAAAATTGGCCTTGTGTGCGTCACCAACCTGCCGAGCCGCCTTCTTCGACACCAGTCAAAGTCGCACCCGCAAGTGGTGTGACATGAACACGTGCGGGAATCGTCAGAAGAAAGCGCGCTTCAACGCCAACCAGCGCAAAGACCCTAGATCAGCGGAGTGATCGTCACCTCGGTACACGTCGACGTTTACTGATCGGCGACCCACGAGAAGCACGCCGAGCCTCCCGCCGCATGGGCCGCAAGTCCGCCCAGGTCGCCAACTCACAGTCGACAACAGTCGACAACTCCGCCTGTCAAGGACACGAACTGGCTTGGCCGGACCGCTCCCTGACCGTCGGGAAAGGGTCCGGCACACTGAACCTTCCCCGGGCATTGCACCTCTTCAGGTGTGTAGGCGCGCGCTGACCTCGCGTGCCGATTCGCCTTCGAGGGGAACCCGATATGAAGAGCAAGCTGACCGCCGTGGCCCTCGCGACCGTCGTCGTCGCCGGCGCTGCCGTTACCGCCACCCCGGCCTCGGCCGCCCCCGCCAAAGCCGAGCCGACCCGCTGCCACACCTCCGACCTGAAGGCCGGCTTCGCCACGGGGGAGGACGCGAGGCCGGAGATGGAGCAGACCGAGAAGCAGACCCAGGCGTACATCTGGTTCACCAACCAGAGCAAGCGCACCTGCACCCTGTCCGGCTTCGCCGGTGTCGACATGATCGGCGCTCAGGGGACCGACGGCACCTGGTCGCTGGCGCGCTCCTCCAAGAAGCCCGAAAAGATGATCATGGAGCAGGGGGACACTGTGGACTTCAGCATCACCCTGCTCCCGGTGGCCAGGTCCACGCCGCAGAAGGAGAAGTTCGTTCCGGCGAAGTTCCTGGTCACACCGCCGAACGAGACCGCGCACTTCACCCTGAAGTGGCCGTTCGGCGGCCAGATCCTCAAGCAGGACGGCGCCACCCACCCGGGCACCTACCTCAACCCGGTCGGGCGGTAAGCGACTGGACAGCCTTTGAGCTTCCCTTCAGCTGATGGCTATTGCAGTACTCCCGGAATGAGTTGAAGCATCCGGCAAATGCGGTGGCCACCTCGGACATGCGGCAGGTCCCCGGCCTTCTCGCCAGGGCCCTGGATGTTGTGTTTCCGGCACCCCGAGCGACAACGTTCGCTGTCAATCGCCTCGATTTGGATGGCGCGGGACAGGAGGACTGCGCAACGCTGCGGCAGCGGCGTGGGATTGCGGCCCGCCAAGGGGCGAGGAGATGTGGGGTGCTGAGGGCCGCCGCCGGCGAGGTGCTGGGCGCACTGGCCGAGCCGGGCAACCGCAATGACTGCGCTGCCTTCGCCGAGTCAGGCATCGCGGATGCCTGCGGCCAGGTAACTGTCCGTGCCAGCAGCGTCGCCCCCATGCACAACCTCGCCCTCACTCAAGGCTGATCACAGAGTCACCAGACGGCCTTTAGGCCGGTCGTCGTTGGACGGCATCGGCGATGACCGCTGTCACGAGCTTGTTGACGGCTGTCGTGGTCGGCGGGCCGGGGTCGCGGTCTGCGAACAGGAGATGCCCGCCGCCGACCAGGGAGAGGGTGAGGGAGTCGATGTCGGCGTCGGCCGCGATGCGGCCCTGTTCACGCTCGGCGGTCAGATAGGCAGAGATCGCAGTCGTGGCCTGGGCGAGGATCGCGATGCCGCCGCCGGGCCTGGCTTGGCGCAGCCGTGCGCGTAGCTCGTCCCGGAAGGTGATGAGCGGGATGATGGCCACCGGAACCGGTCCGAACAGGGTGGTCAGCGCGGTGGTGAGGTTGTCGGCCACCGTGCCGGTGCCGACGGCCTCGCGCAGCGCACTCGCGTGCGTCTCAAGTTGCGCGGCCCGGTCGAGCACCAGGTCGGTGAGGAAGGCGTCGAAGTCGGTGAAGTGCCGATGCAGGACGCCTTTGGCGCAGCCCGCCTCGTCGGTGACGGCCCGGCTGGTCAGCGCGTTCGGCCCGTCTCGCAGAAGTATGCGTTCGGCGGCGTCGAACAGCTGCTGTCGCGCGTCGCGAAGGTGCACCCCAGTCGGCACTCGCAGATCCTCTCGTGCGTCAATCTGCTGACATTCTTGCCCAGTGGGCACACGCCCACTAAGGTGGGCGCATGCCCATTTTACCGCGAGAGCAATCAGAACCGTCTCCGGCGGAGCCGCACAAGGCCAGGCGGATGGCTGAATCGTTCGGTATGGACGCGCAACGCTACGACCAAGCCAGACCCGGCTACCCCGATGCACTGGTGGCGCGGATCGTCGCCGGAAGTCCCGGGCCTGACGTGCTCGACGTCGGCTGCGGCACCGGCATCGCAGCCCGCCAGTTCCAGGCCGCCGGCTGCACCGTGCTCGGCGTCGAACCCGATGCGCGGATGGCCGACTTCGCGCGAGCCCGTGGCCTGCAGGTCGAGGTGGCGGCCTTTGAAGCCTGGCAGCCGGCCGGCCGGACGTTCGACGCGGTCATCGCCGCCCAGTCATGGCACTGGGTGGATCCGGCCACCGGCGCCCTGAAGGCGGCACATGTGCTGCGTCCAGGGGGACGGCTGGCGATCTTCGGGCACGTGTACGAGCCGCCTGCCGAGGTGGCCGAACCGTTCGCCGCCGCCTACCGGCGGGCGGCGCCCGACTCCCCGCTCAACGGCCAACCGGTCCGACGTCCGCTCGAGCTCTACCAGGCGGCATACGCGAAGGTCGCCGACAAGATCCGCGAGAGCGAACAGTTCAACGATCCCGAACAGTGGGGATTCGACTGGGAGCAGTCCTACACGCGCGACCAATGGCTGGACCTGCTACCCACCACTGGTGGCCTCACGCAGCTCCGTCCCGATCAGCTGGCCGAGATATTGGACGCGGTCGGGGAAGCCATCGACTCCCTGGGCGGACGCTTCACGATGAACTACACCACGCTGGCCGCGACCGCCGTACGCGCTGGCGCCGCCTGAGTCCATCCGCTCCGCCGAGTCGCCGCCGACCTGGAAATCCGCGGACGCCGACCTGGAAAAACACGGACAATTCGACGCTCTGCCGGGCGTCGGCGGGGGAGTGCGGCCAGTCGCTTAGGCGGTCATTGACGGATCGATATGTGGGGCCGAGGTCGCGTCAGGGACGCCGGCCGAGCGGCTCGTGCGCCAGCCGCCGGGCACCATGTCGTGCGGCGATCCTTCACAGCCGCACCGGCGGCACCACCGGCCCAGCCACCGCCGCACCGGCGCACCACCGGCCCAGCTCAACGACTCGGCGCGCCAGCACAGAGACGCACGCCAGCGCAGACACGAGCGATCGACGTCATGGGCACACGGTCCCCCCCGTCTTCCGCAGACAAGGGCGCGCTGCCTCGCAGCAGTGCGCCCTTGTGCGTTGCCCGCGCATGGCCTTCTGCGCAACGGCAGCCCGCGGATCGGCCTGTGCCAGGACGACCTTTCCTGGACTCCGCGATCATTGCGAGACAGCCCTTGAAGCGTGTTGCACAACTCCGTGATCCGGGCATTTGCCCTGGATGGGTGGGGCGTTGAGGGCTGAGGCGTAGTGAGTTGAGGCGTCCACTGCAAAGGGAACGACGCTCCAGCCACTCCTCCCAACGCAGGTCCGCCCCTCGGAACGTTGACAGGCTTCTGTCGACATGTTGCTATGAGGCGCTGCTCAGCTGGACCTGCGTCGCATTGCATGCCGCTAGGGCACCGGATCGACCGCCACTTGACCGGGGGTGGCGCCCCCGAACTCAGAGCGAGGACCCATGCCGCAGCGCGCCGCGACCATCGTCGGCGGTGGGATCGGCGGCCTCGCGGCTGCCATCGCCCTGCACCGCCGGGGCTGGCGCGTCGAAGTGCTGGAACGAGCACCGGAGTTCACCGAGATCGGCGCCGGTATCTCCCTGTGGCCAAACGCGCTGCATGCGCTTGAGGTGCTCGGCCTGGCCGACGCCGTCCGGGCGTACGGTGCCGTCGAGGCCACGGGCGGCGTACGCGACCGCCGGGGCCGCTGGCTGTCCCGTACGGACAACGCGGAGCTGGCACGCCGCTTCGGCCATCCCTTGGTGGTCCTGCACCGCGCCGATCTGCTGCGGGTGCTCACCGAGGCGCTGCCTGCCGACAGCCTGCGGTCGGGCAGCGAGGTGTCCGTGGTCCGCGACGACGACCACAGTCTGGTCGTCGAACACCGTGGGGGCGCGTCCCGGCCCGATCTCGTGGTCGGCGCCGACGGGCTGCGCAGTGTGGTACGACACGCGCTGTGGCCCGACGCGGCCGGCCCCCGGTACGCCGGTTACACCGCCTGGCGCATGGTCACCGAGCCTCTCGCCGAGCCGCCCGCCGAAGGTGCGGCGACCTGGGGGCGTGGGGAACGGTTCGGCTACACGGCGCTGCCGGGCGGCCGGATGTACTGCTTTGCGACCGCGTCACTGCCGGCGGGAACGATCTCCGGCTCGTCGGAGTACGCCGAACTGCTGCGCAGGTTCGGATCCTGGCCGGATCCCGTCCCCGCCCTGCTGGCCGGCGTCCCCGCGGATGCGGTGCTCCGCCACGACCTGTACGACCTGCCGCCGCTGACCTCCTTCGTCCGCGGCCGGGTCGCGCTGCTGGGCGACGCGGCCCATGCCATGACCCCCAATCTGGGCCAGGGCGCGTGTCAGGCACTGGAGGACGCGGTCACCCTCGCCCACTGCCTCGACGGCACCCCGGACGTGGCCGCCGCGCTCCGCTCGTACGACCTGCTGCGCCGCCCGCGGACGCAGGCCATCACGCGCCGCTCCGCCCGGCTCGGCGCGGTCGGCCAGTTGTCGTGGCCGCCCGCGGTGCTACTGCGCGACACGGCCGCCCGGCTGACGCCGATGGGGGCCACGCTGCGTTCCATGACGTCGGTGCTTAGCTGGACGGCACCCGTTGACCCGGTGACCGCGACGGAGAGCGAGAGCAACTGATGCCGGACTGGACGTATCACCCGCTGCGCGGCTTGGCGGCCGCCGCCGTCGGCCGGCGCCGTTCGCAGCGAACCGCACTGCGGCTGCTGGCGTCGATCGGCTCCCGTGCGGCCGGTGCGCGGCTGATCGCCCGGGGATTCGGCCACCGCCATCCACCGGAGCGGCTCGCGGGCGAGATCGCCGGCGTGCCCGTGACCGTCCGGCTCGGCATATCCGTCCCGCCCTCGCTCGCTCGCGAGGCGGTGCGCGCCATGCACCCGCTCGGGGCCGGTGTCGTCGAGGTGGCGCCCGTCTCGGCGGCCGACGTCGAGACGGTACGTGAGGCCGCTGCCGGCCGCTCGATCCCGGTCGTGGCCCGGGCGTGCGATCCGGAGGTGGAGGCCGCCCTCAGGTCCCATGTCGACGGGTTCACCAGCAGCGGCGATCCGCACGTGGTGCATGTGTCCGACCCGTCCGTCACCGCCGCGGCCGCCGCGCTCGACGAGCCGGAGGCCGTCGTGCTCGCCCGGCCCGGAGTGCTCGTCGAGGCCGGGCCCGGCTGGTTCGCACGGGTCACCGAGGCGGCCACGCCCACCGCGCCCGCTCCGCGGCTGCGGGACGTCGGCCGCGATCCTCGCCGCTGGCCCGCCTGGTGGTGGGCACTGCTCGTCGGGCTCGGTATGACGGGGGCGGGGCTCGGGGCCGCGGCGATCACGCTGGGGCCGGTGCTGCTCTGGTACGACCGTGACTACCTCCGCATGACGCTGCACGACCTGCACGCCGCCAACCACCACCTCGTGCACTTCCTCCAGCACGACCGGATCACCATGGCCGGCACGATGGTGGCGATCGGCGCCCTCTACACCGGCCTTGCCGTGGGCGGGATCAGACGCGGCTGGCCCTGGGCCCGTGAGGTGTATCTGCTCTCGGGGCTGATCGGCTTCCCCACCTTGTTCTACTTCCTGGCCACCGGCTTCGTGGAACCCCTGCACACGGCCACCGTCATCGTGCTGTTCCCGATGTTCGTGGCCGCGGTCCGGCGGACCCCGCATGCACCGCGGTGGCGCCTGACGCCCGAGGGGCCGGAGCCGGAACGCCGACGGGCGCTGGTCGGCCAGTTGCTGCTGATCGTCACGGGGGCGGGGCTGTTCGTCGGCGGGGCGGTGATCTCGGTGGTCGGTCTGACCGGTGTCTTCGTGCCGAGTGACCTGGTCTTCCTGGGCACCAGCGCGCAGACGCTGGAAGCCGTGAGCCCTCGGCTCGTGCCGTTCGTCGCCCACGACCGTGCGGGGTTCGGCGGCGCCCTGATGGCCGCCGCCGTGGCGATCATCCTGCTCAGCGCGTGGGGCTGGCGGCGGGGTGAAGCCTGGGTGTTCTGGACGCTGGCTGCGGCGGCGGCCGCCGGCTTCCTGCCGACTGTCGTCGTGCACGGCGCGATCCACTACGTGGACTTCATCCACCTCGCACCGGTCTACTTCGGCATCGCCATGACCGGCACCGGCCTGCTGCTCGCGCGTCCGTACCTCTGCGCCAGGGTGCCGGCGAGGCCGAAAGACTGACGGGCCGCCCCGGCGAGCGCTCCACCACCGATCCAAGGGGCAGGCAGCTGTGTGTGGTTGGGCTTTTGGGCCCCGGCGTGGTCTCTCGAAGACTGTGCACAACTTGGTTCGAGTGCCGGGGCTGTGATCGCATGGTGGCGATGCTCTCCAACGAACCTCCAGCAGAGGCGCGGGTACCGACGAGCCGTGCAGCCGCCACTGCCGCCACCGCCCTCACCAACAAAGGCACCGACTCGGGTGCCGGAGCTGGCGCCGGCACCGACCACACGATCACCGGCGACGAGAAGGAGCGCCCACGGGCCGAGCGCAAGCCGCGTCGGATCGTGCGGAGGACCGCGAAGGTGGTCGTCGCACTGGCCGTCGTGCTTGCGTTTCTTGCGCTCGGCGACCGGTGGGCCGTGCTCTACGCGGAGAACCTGGCGGCGCAGCAGGTGCAGAAGGCGCTGAAGCTGCACGCCGAGCCCGAGGTGCACATCGACAGCTTCCCGTTCATCGGGCAGGTGCTCGCGGGCAACATCGACCACGTCGAGGTCAACGTCCCCGACGTCGACGCCGGGCCGGTCTCCGTCGCTCAGGTGAAGGGGACGGTGGACAACATCCGGATCGTCGGCAGCCTGCCGTCCTCGGTCAAGGGCGCGGTGCTGAGCCGGGTGCGCGGTGATGTCCGGCTGGACTTCCAGGACCTGAACCGCGAAGTCGGTGCGTCGCAGATCCACTTGAGGCCCGGCCCCGCGGAGAACACAGTGCTGGCCAGCGGCGACCTGCCGGTGGGCGACAAACAGGCCCAGATCCGGGGGCGTGCGCAGTTGCAGCGCACCGGGTATCGCGGCCTGCGCATGACCGTGCGGGACACGCGCGTGGTGATACCCGGCGTGCTCACGTACGTGCCTGGCGAGGGTGGTGGTGTGCAGCTGACTGCACCTGTCGCCGACAAGATGGACGAGGACGAGCTGCAACAGGCGACCGGACAGCACGTCCTTCCGCAGCAGATGATGAAGGGTCGCGTGCTGGACACGCTCGTGGACCATCCGTTGCTGCTCAAGCCCACCGGTATCGATCCCTCGCTCATCCAGGGTCTGCAGAAGCTCCGGGAGCCGAAGGTCGCGCAGCAGATGGAGTTCTCCGTGCAGCTGCCGGACAACCTGCCGGGCGACATTCGACTACGCGACATCTCCGTGACGAAGAACGGCATTCAGGCGCAGCTGACCGGCAACGACGTGCCGGTGGGCTAACTTGCTCCGACGAAAACTGCTGGCTCTCCGGCCGGGTCCCCTTTTTGCGGGCCCCGGCCGCATGCTGGGTGGGTACGCAGGATCGTGGAGTCCACCGACACGGCCCAGGTCAGGTCCTCATCGGCGTCGGCCCGAGCCATCAGCGCGGTGAAGATCCGCCCACACGTGCACTGATTCGTATCAGTGAGTCCGGCGACGCCAGATCGAGGGGCTGACGCCCCGGTTGCGCTTGAACGCCACGCTGAAGGCGAAGGGATCCTCGTATCCAACCTCGCGGGCCACGGCGGCGACGGTCGTCTCGGCGTCCCGCAGCAGGTCCGCCGCCAGGGTCATACGCCAACTGGTGAGGTAGGTGAGCGGCGGGTTGCCGACCAGCGCGGTGAAGCGGGCGGCGAAGGTCGCCCGGGACGTGCCGACCCGGGCGGCCAGCTCGGCGACCGTCCACCGACGGGCTGGATGCTCGTGCAGCAGGCGCAGCGCCTCGCCGATCACCGGATCGGACAGCGCCTGGTACCAGGCAGGTGCCGCCTCCGCTCCGGCCCACCAGGCCCGTAACGCCAGCACCAGCAAGAGGTCCAACAGCCGGTCCAGCACGGCGTCCTGACCGGGTTCGTCGCGGGTGGCCTCAGTGGCGAGCAGGTCCAGCGCCGCCCGGGTCGCGGGCCCGGCGGGTACGACCGCCAGCGGCGGCAGCATGCCGAGGAGGCGGTCGCCGACGTCTCCGCTGAGGTCGTAGGCGCCGCGGAGCATGGTCGTGGCCCCGGGCAGACCGTCGCCGTAGGTGCGGGGAGCCAGGCTCCGCTGCGTGTCCGGCGCTGGTGTGGACCGGTCGACGACGCGTTTGCTCTGCCCGTGGATCACGACCTGGGGTGGGGTGGAAGGGGCGTCGGCAATGGTGTACCGGCGGGGGCGGGTGATGAGGGCGATGTCGCCCGCTGCGAGCCGTACCGGTGCGGTGTCCGTGTCGTCGATGCGCACCGACGCGTGACCGGCGAGCGTGGTCACGACCGTGAGCGGTGGCGGGTCGGTGAAGCTCAGCGACCACGGAGGTCGCTGGATCAGTTGCCTGACCATCGCGTTCCTGGCCCGGGCTCGGTGCAACAGATCGCTGAGGATGTCCACGCCCCAACGCTAGACGAACACAAAGCAAGTGGGGACGTTCTCCCATGGATCGTCCATGCACTCCTGGGGTTGTCTGGACGGCATGAAGACCATCCTCGTCCTCGGCGGCACCGGCAAGACCGGCAGCCGCATCACCCGGCGTCTCAAGGCCGCCGGCCTGCCGGTCCGCACGGCCTCCCGCACCGGTGGCGACTTCCGCCTCGACCTTGACGACCCGGCGAGTTGGACGCCTGCGCTCGACGGCGTCACTGCCGTCTACCTCGTGGAGCCCAACCTGTCGGGGAGCACGGACCACCAGGCGCGCATACCGCAGTTGGTGAACGAGGCGGTCAACGCCGGCGTGCGCCGCTTGGTGCTGCTGTCCGCCCCACGCGCGGGCGAGGACGGCCATCCCCTGCATGCCGCCGAGCAGGCCGTACGCGCCTCCGGCGTCGACTGGACCATCCTGCGGCCGCAGTGGTTCGCGCAGAACTTCAGCGAGGGACCCTGGCGGCACGGGATTCTCGCCGGCACTTTGGCCCTGCCCACCGGTGACGGGCGCACTCCGTTCGTCGACGCCGAGGACATCGCCGAAGTCGCCGTGGCAGCACTGACCGAAGACGGCCACAGCGGCCGGATCTACGAGCTGACCGGCCCACGCGCGATCAGCTTCGGTGAGGCTGCCGACCTCATCGCCCGGGCCACCGCCCGTCCGGTCCGTCACGTTGACGTAGATCCGGCGGACTTCGTCGAGCGCCAGGTCGCCGCCGGCGCCTCACCCGATGTCGCCCGGCTGCTGACGGGGCTGTTGGTAGCCATCCGGAACGGCGCGGGCGCCGCGCTCTCCGACGGCGTGGAACGAGCCCTCGGCCGACCCGCCAGGACCTTCGAAACCTTCGTCACCAAGACCGCCGCCGCCGGCTACTGGGACTGAACTTCCGGCCAAGTCGAGCAGGGCCACGTTGAGCACCGAAGTGGTCCTCTCGCCTTGCCCACTTTCAAAGCGCAGGTCGAACGAGCCGTCGCCGTCCTGGTTGGGGTGCTCAAAGCCGAGCGGGTTCCGGGCCGCTTCAGCCGGCGACCTCTTTGCCCAGCCCGGCCTGCAACGGTTGACCGCCTTTGCCTTGCTGGTACTCGGAACAACACCGTTCCTCCGCAGGCACCGTATGAGGTCTCGAAGATCCTCTCGCAGGAGGATCAGCTACCGTCCGCCTGCAGTGGTCGCCCTGCAAATGCCCAGCCGTCAGCGCAGGGCGACCACGGCGCCCGTTCGTTCGGTGGCGATCCTGACGGCGAAGCCCGCCAGAGCCGTGCCCATCACATAGCGGTGCAGGCGCTGCCAGAGTGGGTGCCGGGCGAAGAACCCGGCGACGGAGCCGGCCGTCACGATGAAGAACGCGTTGCCCGCAACCCCCACCGCGATCTGGGTCAGCCCCAACAGCAGCCCCTGCAGGCCGACATGGCCGCGCTCCGGGTCGACGAACTGCGGCAGCAGCGAGATGTAGAGGATGGCGACCTTGGGATTGAGCAGGCAGGTGAGGAAGCCCATCAGAAAGAGCTTGCGGGACCCGTCCTGCGCCAGTTCCTGGGTCGCGAAAGCGGATCGGCCGACCGGCCGGACGGCCTTCCAGGCCAGCCAGAGCAGGTAACCCGCTCCGGCCAGCTTGATCGCCAGGTAGATCTCCGGCACCAACGCGAAGACTGTGGCGATTCCGGCGGACACCGCGAAGAGGTACACCAGGAAGCCGAGGCAGACCCCGGCCAGCGAGGTCAGCCCCGCGCGGCGGCCCTGGGCGATCGAGCGGGAGACCAGGTAGATCATGTTCGGCCCTGGCGTCAGCACCATGCCGAGCTCCACCACCGCGACCCCCGCTATCGCTCCCAGCCCGATCACAGCACTACCTCCGTATATATGTTCGCCCAGGCGCAACCTAGCAGCTCACGGCGGTGTCCGGCGCAGTGTGCCGAGCCGAGACAGCCGTCACCGCCTTACGCCAACTGTCACCAAGGTCGAGACGGGAGAACGGGGCATTCCAGCGCCAATCCCGCTGCGCGACAGCGATCGCCGAGCTCCTGGGCGCTGACCGGAAGCCGAGTCCCTGGCCGTTCATCGAACGCCGATTGGCCAGCTCCGCCGCCAGGTCCGTATTCCCAAGTCGCTTGCCAGCCGTGCTTGTTCAAGAAGTCGCCTCCCTGTCTTGGAGTTGTGTCAACTCCAACCGGACGCTCGCGGCGCTCAGGAGAGCCCGCTCTGCTCGCAATGTCGTGCCTGGGTAGAGGCGGGCCTGGTAGAAGTCCCGTGTCTGAATCGACCGTTTCTGCGACCCTGTGGCGTGTCTCGGATGGGTGAATTCGGGAACGTGGCCGCTCCCGGATTCCGGCTAGGACCGTTGGGCTGGGCGGATAGCCGGATGATCGCTCTTCTGATCGCTCTTCGGCATCCCCTGCTCATTCCGGTACACGTGCTTGAGGAGACGTCCCCTTGGCTAGCGCTGAACTTCCTGGTCCTGATTCGCTGCTGCGTCGCACGCTGGGGGAGTGGCGGATCGGGTTGGTGGCGTGGCGACTGCTGGTTCTGCAGACCGCGGATCCGGCGGTCGCCGCCGGTATGGCCAACTTCTCCACCTACCGCGCGCACCCGTGGCGGCGCATCGAGCACACCATGGACAGCGGGAAGCGGCTGTTCTTCACCGACCGTGAAGGGCTACGCCGTGAGGTTGCCCGTCTGGAGCGCACGCACCGCCGTCTGGCCGGGACCGACGACCAGGGCAGGCCGTTCACGGCGTTGGACCCGGCGGTGCGGGTGTGGGTGCTGGTCACCTTGTACGAGTGCATGACGGCGATGCGGGAACTGTCCGGACGCCCACTGACACCGCCTGAACTGGAGCAGATGTACGGAGAATTCCGTGCAGTGTGTAGCGAGTTCGGCCTCTCCGACGACCTGTTCCCGGCCACGGCCGCGGACGTGCCCGCGTATATGGACCGCACGATCCGCGAGCGTCTCGAATACAGCGACCCCGTGCGTTACCTGCTCTTCGACATGCTCCGTGAAGCACCCGCACCCCGCCGCCTCGGTCACCTCAAGCCGGCCTGGCCGCTTGTGCGCACGGTGGCCGCCCACGTGATCGGCGCGCTGACCATCGCTGACCTGCCGGAAGCCTTCCGTGAGCGCTTCGACTTGCCACGCACCCGCCGCGCGGCCCTGCTGTCCTTCTTCCTGCACCGTGGCATGCGCGTGCTGATGAATGCGCTGCCCGAGCACCGCCGCTACCGCACCCCACTGGCGGGCACCTCCTCGACTTCGCAGCCTCGCACCGCCTCCAACGACCGTCCTTCCCCGGCAGAGGCGAGCCCCGTCCGGCTTCCCGCACCACGCCGTCGCAAGGGCGCCGATTGCCGCCCTGCGCGTCTGCGGACGTTCTTCCGTCAGGTCCTCGACCAGACCGGCGACGGCCGCATCAGCTCGACCGATATGCAGGCCATGGCGCACAACGTGTGCTGGCCGCTCGAACTCACTCCTGAGCGCGAAGCCTCCGTCTATGCCGCCTTCGAGACCTGGTGGCAGCACCTGCGGGCCGGCATGGATGCTGACAACGACGGACAGGTGACCTGCGAGGAGTTCGTCACCGCCATGCTCACCGGGGTCGATGCCGGGCCGGGCTACCTCGAGCAGGGGTTGCATATCGCGCTGCGGGCGATCTTCCGCGCTGCGGACTCCGACGGCAGCGGACACCTGGGCGCCGATGAGTACCGCGCGATCTTCGGCGGCTCCCGGGTCCACCCCGCCGAGCTCAACCACGGCTTCCGCCAGCTCGACCAGGATGGAGACGGCCGCATCACCGAAGACGAATTCGTCCAGGCCTTCACCGACTACTTCACCGCCCGCACCGACAACACGGCCGGCAGCCAACTCCTCGGACGCCCATAGCGGACGAGGCGGACGAAGTGCCGGGTCAGGCACTGATGGCCTGATGGCCTGATGGCCTGATGGGTTGATGGCCTTGGCGGCTCAGTGGCGATGCCCGCAGGGGCCTGATGCGGATGGCGGCCGGAAGAGAGCGTCGCGTCGTCGCGCTCGCGGTCACTGACCCCGTGGTGGCTGCCGAGGCGATACGCATCGCGCCGACAATCCAGGCTGGGAGTGGGCCGCCAGCGGCACGAGGTGCGAAGGCGGCACCATGCGGAGAACGTCCGGTACTGGCCAGCCCGGAATGTCCAGCCCGCGGGCAGCACACCTACGAGGCGATGACGGCGGCCTTCGGGCAGGCGCAGCACAGCAGGCTTGGCCCGCACCCGCGCCTTCGTCCACTCGGTCAAGCGCCGGTGGAACGTCGCTCCGGACGGCCGAACGACGCGGACGGCAACTGCTGCCAGGTACATCCAGACGTGGCCACGAACACGAGCGTCGCCAGCACTTCCGGTCACCATGCCGGCGCCGTCCGCTGCCTTGAGGCCGCGACGGCGCATCCGGTACCACCCGCTGGAACAACTCCCAACAGCTGACGGGCCGTTCAGCTGCCGATGAAGTACAGCGATTCCATGTGACTGGTAGCGTCCTCGCTGTGTCGCACCCGCAGTGACGAGGCTTCCAGGACAGAGCTCCCCCACGGGTCCGCGTCCCGGAGGCACGCGGTTGCGAGGGCGCCCCAATCGTTCTGGTTCGGCTCGTCGTCCAGGTCGAAGAACACGTCGAGGTCCTCCAGGGTTTCCGTGGTGATGTCGAGGGCATCCATCACGGCCTGTGGGTCGCCGACGACGACGAACGGCTCATCGCCGGGCCAGCCGCAGGCGTGGAACATGGTGCCGTCCGGCAGCCATACGAGGTCTTCGGTGTGCTCGGCGCCGCAGTGGACCTCTACCCGTCCCACGATCCGCGCGTCGGGGAAGCGCTCGCGCAGCCGGTTCGCCTCGGCGAGCAGCGGCATGTTGTTGCCATCATCGGCGAACGCCGGGTCGGAGATCGACATGAGGTTCCCCCACACCCCAACCTGCACCACGTCCAGTTCGGCCCGGGTGGAGACCGTGAAGGTGTCGTTCTGCTTGCGGGGGCCGAGGTCTTCGATCACGTCATCGACGGTGTCGAGCGACCGGGCGAATTCGGCGGCTTTGGCGACGTCGTTGGGTGGAAGGTCGGCCGCGTCGACGTCGAACGGCGGGAGGAGGACCGTGAGTTCGTAGCGGGTGCCGCTGCCGGTGATGGGGCGGTCGGCGGGCACGGTCCAGAACGTGGGGTCGGGCATGCGGCCCACGGTAGCGGTGTGACGACCCGACCGGCGGCCGGCAGCCTGCGCCCCCTGACGCCGGACCCCTCGCCGAGTTTGGTGGGACGGCCGAAAGAGGTGACGAGCGCACCTACGGAAGGCCCGGCCAGCCGCTGGAGATCGGCTTCGGGTAGTCGGGGTCGACTTTGTCCCCGCCGATGTCGTAGCGCATGTACTCCGAGCCGCGGAAGAAGTACGCCTTGCCGTTGTTCCACACCACGCCACCGTCGAGGTCGGACGTCCAAAGGCCGGGCCAGGCACCGGAGATCGGCTTGGGGTAGCCCGGGTCGGCTTTGTCCCCGGCGATGTCGTAGCGGACGTATTCCGAGCCGCGGAAGAAGTAGGCCTTGCCGTTGTTCCATACCACGCTGGTGTCGATCCGGTCCGTGAAGAGGCCGGGCCAGCCGCTGCAGATCGGCTTCGGGTAGTCGGGATCGACTTTGTCGGCAGCGATGTCGTAACGGACGTATTCCGAGCCGCGGAAGAAGTACGCCTTGCCGTTGTTCCACACCACACCGGCGTCGACCCGTGACGTGAACAGCCCGAGCCAGCCGCTGGAAATCGGTTTCGGGTAGCCCGGATCAACCTTGTCGGTGGCCACGTCGTAGCGGTAGTAGTTTCCGCCGTCGAACATGTAGGCCTTGCTGTTGTTCCATAGAACTGGTGCTGTGACCATCGCTCGGACACCTCTCTGTTTTGCCACGCGCGGGACGGGATACGGAGCGCAGCCGCCGGCCGGTGCGTCACTGGGCAGACGGCTCAGCTTCCCCTTGGGTGAGAGCAGGTCGGAGCGGGTTTCGTGACACACGCCCTCCGTGTGCACCGAGGTGTGGACGGCCCGGGTCTGCGAGCTGATGAGAGCTGATGACCGATCCGTGGAGCCGGCGCTGAGGCTCGCCCAACCGGCGCGAACGTCCTGAGGGGGACCCTCTTACTGCCAGGGTGCACGATGACGGCGGGGCGCGCACACTCGAATGGGGCACCCGAGCGAGGTACTCCTGGGGGCACCTGAGCGGGGCACTCCGGTCCGCGACGGCAAGTTTTGCCGTGGACGTGCGAGGCCGCATCAGGGCGAGCCCGAGCATCCGCAGTGGTACTGGCGGGAGCAGACCTCGTGCATCGGCGAGGTCCCTTACTGACGCGTTCGCACGGGCCGGTTCGGTCGGGTCGCTGGCCTGTCGGTCGGTCGTCCAGCCGGCGGCTCGGATCGGAGAATCATGAGTGACAGACTGGCCTATTTCTTCAGGGCAGACCGCTATCTGCGGTACAACATCGACAGCGACTCGGTCGATGTCGGGCCCACCGAGATCTCCCGTTTCTGGCCTGCCTTGCCGGAGGAGTTTCAGAGCGATCTCGATGCCACGATCAACTGGGGGGACGGTCATGCCTACTTCTTCAAGGATGACCGTTATCTGCGGTACGACATCGGCAGCGATTCGGTAGACGTCGGTCCTACGGAAATCTCCCGTTTCTGGCCTGCGCTTCCGGCAGAGTTCCAGAGTGATCTCGATGCCACGATCAACTGGGGAGACGGTCACGCCTACTTCTTCAAAGGCGACCGCTACCTGCGGTACAACATCAAGAGCGATTCGGTCGACGTCGGTCCCACCGAAGTCTCCCGTTTCTGGCCCGCGCTCCCGGAAGAGTTCCAGAGCAAGCTGGACACAACCATCAACTGGGGGGACGGTCATGCCTACTTCTTCAAGGATGACCGCTATCTGCGGTACAACATAGGCAGCGATTCGGTCGACGTCGGCCCCACCGAGATCTCCCGTTTCTGGCCCGCGCTCCCGGAAGAATTCCAAAGCGACCTTGATGCCATCGTCAACTGGAGCGAGGTTTGGTCCTGGGAAAAATTCTCCCTGGACCAGCGGCTTCTCTACGTGATGGAACGACTCGTTGACCACTACGGGTACCCGGTGAACGGGGCGGCCGGGCTGCTGGGCAACCTCGTCGCCGAGTCCGGTGTGATCCCGCCGCGCGTGGAGGGAAGCGCCGCCGACACCCCGATGCGATCGAAGAACTTCGCGGGCGTAGTCGTGGACCACGAAGCGGACGACATCATGAACCGCAACCCGGCACAGAACGTGGGCCCTGCACTCCCCGGTATCGGCTTGGCCCAGTGGACGTCAGGGGGCCGGCGCGCCGGGTTGTTCACGCATCCGTTCGGCGGGGGCGGGCTCGGAGCGCGCGCGGTGTTCAACATGGATGCCCAGATCGACTACCTGGATACCGAGCTCCGTAACCACTTCAGCGGAGTCCGGGCCGTCCTGATGAGGACGACGGTGACGGTCAACGATGCCTGCGACGAGGTCCTGTACGACTTCGAAGTTCCTGGATCCATCCTGCAGGGTGGCACGAAGCTGCCCCGCTCCGACGCCCGCGTCCAGCAGGTCTTCGCGCAGCGCCGACCCTCGGCCCAACGCGCAGCGAACGTCTATCACGCTGCCCACCCGTAAAGGAGCGGTCGTTGACGAGTGGGCGCCATGACCGCGGACAAGGTACGTCGTCCCTGTGGTGGGACCGCCGCTCCCTTCTTCGCAGCCTTCGTCACCAAGACCGCCGCCGCGGGCCACTGGAACTGAACTTCCCGGCAAGTTGAGCAGGGCCACGTCGAGCACCGAAGTGGTCCGCTCGCCTGCCCACACCAAGGCGCGGCCGAACGAGCCGTCGCAGGCCTGGTGGGGGAGTTCACGGCCGAGCGGGTTGCGGGCCGGTCCAGCCGGCGGTCCCGATACAGGCTTCGTTGCCTTCCGGGTCGGCCAGCACCCAGTGCGAGGGAGCATGGGCATCGCTCACCAGGCGGCCGCCAGCCGCGATGGCTGCTGCTATGCGCGCTTCGGCCTGGTCGTAGGGCACCCAGACGTCGACGTGCATCCGGTTGCGCTGAGGGCGTGGTGTGTCCATCTGCTGGAAGTAGAACGGAGCTCCCCGCCGCTGCGGGTCGATCAGATCCTCAGGGCTGTTCGCCCGATCGGCATAGCCGAGCAGCGCACGCCAGAACCGCACCACATCCGGGCCGGCAAGGGCAGCGACGGTGACCTGGACGGTCTGCACGGCGGACGGGTCCGCCGGGATGTTGAGGGTGCGTGCCACGGCCGAGATCTGCCGGGCGAGTTCGACGTCCCGCTCGCTCAGCCCGTAGAAGTCGTCGGTGAGCGTGATCAGCCGCACGGTCACGTCGTCGTATCGCACATCGACGTCGGGGTGCCCGGCCCCGATGTCGGGCAGTTCGCTGATCGCCTGAACGAGCCTTGCGCCGACGGCCAACGACCCGGCGCGGAAGTATGCGCAGGCTCCCTCACTCAGGACACGCCAGTCTTCCAGGCCGACGGTCTCGTGGAACTGCTGCGGCCGGACACGTTCGATCTTGCCCGCTACGTAAGTCATGCGAGCAACTAGCGGGCAGAGCTGACAACGCCCTCTCTCGCTGGTCCGGGTCCGACAGCTAGTGGTGCAGCGCGCGTCAGCATGCCTCGGCATCCGGCGCGTGGACGAGTGTCAGTTCGGAGCAGCGTGGGACGGCCGGCTGCGACGTGCTGGTCGGCGGTGGTGGTTGCAGGGTCCCGCCGTTCCTGTGAGCAACGACAGAGGAGAGGTGACAGCGAACCGAGCGACAGCAGTGTGCGCGCCTCATCCGAGAGCTGGAGTTCCCCGCCGTGGCCCGGTACCGGAGGTACCGCATCCGGAGGTCTGTCTCGGGTACGTGGCCGGAATCACAGGGCGGGCTGCCGGGCGGGCGGAATGCCGTCGGCGGGGGTGAAGGTTGACGCCTGCAATGCATTGAGTGCATGTGCACATACCGCCTGGTACCCAGAAGGAGCCCCCGTGACCGACACCGTGTCCGCCGCCTCCCGCGCGGCCGAGATCCTGTCCCGGCCCGTCACGCTCAACGGCCTGACCGTCCCGAACCGCATCGCGATGGCGCCGATGACGCGCATGTTCTCCCCGGACGGCGTTCCCGGTGAGGATGTGCGGTCGTACTACGCCCGCCGCGCCGCCGCGGGTGTGGGGCTGATCGTCACCGAGGGGACCTACGTCGGCCATGAGTCGGCGGGGCAGAGCGACCGGGTGCCGCGGTTCCACGGCGAGCAGCAGCTGGCGGGCTGGACGAAGGTCGTCGAGGCCGTGCATGAGGCGGGCGGCACGATCGTGCCGCAGCTGTGGCACATCGGCATGGTCCGCAATCAGGGGGAGCCGCCCTTCGCCGACGCTCCGGCCGTCGGCCCGTCCGGCCTGGTCACCGCGGGCGCCGAGCCCACCGGCAGGGCGATGACCCAGCAGGACCTGGACGACGTCGTCGCCGCGTTCGCGCAGGCCGCCGCGGACGCCGAGCGCATCGGCTTCGACGGCGTGGAGATCCACGGCGCCCACGGCTACCTCGTCGACCAGTTCCTCTGGGCGGGCACGAACCGCCGCACGGACGCGTACGGCGGCGACCCGGTGGCCCGCACGAAGTTCGGCGCGGAGATCGTCGCCGCGGTCCGCGAGCGGGTGTCGGCCGAGTTCCCGGTCATCTTCCGCTACTCGCAGTGGAAGCAGCAGGACTACACCGCCCGCCTCGCCGAGACCCCCGAGGAGCTGGAAGCGATCCTGACCCCGCTGGCCGCGGCCGGTGTCGACGCCTTCCACGCCTCCACCCGCCGCTACTGGCTCCCGGAGTTCGACGGCTCGGACCTGAACCTGGCGGGCTGGAGCAAGAAGCTCACCGGACGGCCCACCATCAGCGTCGGCTCGGTCGGCCTCGACGGTGACTTCCTCCGCTCCTTCGCGGGACAGGGCGCCCCGGTCCGGGGCATCGACAACCTCCTCGACCGGCTGGAGCGCGACGAGTTCGACATGGTCGCCGTCGGCCGCGCTCTCCTCCAGGACCCGGAGTGGGCGGCGAAGGTGCTGGCCAACCGGTTCGAGGAGCTCAAGCCGTACGACGCGGCGGCGCTGAAGACGCTGCACTAGCAGGTCCGGTCCGGTGGCACGTGCCGGTGGCGGGGGTTCGGGCTCGTCACCGGTCCGTTCGGAGGAGGGGTGGTGGTGGGTCCGCCGGCGACCCCGCAGCGTGGCTCACGGCCGGAGCGATGTGGTGGGCGGGGTGCCGACCGTGTCAGGTGGTCCGCGGCTGCCTCATGAGGGCCGCGGCATCTGCGGCGATGTCCGCCACGATGCGGCCCGCCGGGCCGACGTCATGGACGAGCCCGGCGCTCTGGCCCGCGTAGAGGGCGAGAGCCTCCACGTCGCCCGACATGCCGGGCACGGGGACCATGTCGTCGTAGCGCGACCAGGCCCGTCCGTCGGCGCTCCGGGCCACCACGGCGCCTTCGCCGGGGCGGTTCGGAGCGTGGTGGTCTCGCCACCGGCCGCCGCGACGCGGCGACCGGTCAGGGAGCAACGGCCCGGTCCACGCCCACTGGACATCCGTCAACAGCACATCCACACAACGATCGGACGGTCTTCAACGCCGTGATTCAGGCACCGCCTCACACATGTCACAAGGCGCGCGGCAACGCGAGCCAGTCCTGCCAGGTAATGTCGCGGCCCAGATAACGGGGTTGCTGGAAGGGCCAGTTGGCGGCGATCCACTGCGGCACGAACGCGTCGAGCGCGCGCTCCACTTCACCGCCGACGAGGTCGTCCACCACCCACCAGGAGACCTCTCCGTCGGAGCCGGTGCGCTCGGGCGGGTCGATGTAGACGCAGCCGAGGATCGCCGTTTCGTCCTCGTCCAGCAGCGCGTAGTTGAACGACTGGTGGGCGGCTATCTCCTTCTCGTGCCGCAGCAAGTCGATGCGGTCCTCTTCATAGGTCATCGTCTCCTGGGGCCAACCCCAGGCCGGGCCGAAGATTTCCCACAGGCGTTCTCGGGAGCCCATCACGGCGGGGTAGTCGAGCGCGGTGTCCGCTTCCCGGATCGGCCGTAGATGAAGCGCGGTGTCAGGCACGGGTACGTGGACGGGGTGGACGAAGTCATCAGGCAGCCAACTCATAAGGCCCGAGGCTACCGCCGGTCGGAGCGGGCTGACCTGACGTGGTGAAGGATCCGTGCTGCGCGTGGTCTGCCGCTCGTCAGGACCAGAACTCGTCCTCGGTCTGCTGGTCCCCCTGGAACTCGCGGAAGGCGACGGCCTTGCCGTCGGCGACCTCCCAGGCGTGTACTTCCGGCGAGGACCAGGTTCGACCGTTGCGCTCCGCGCTGACCGTGCACAGCACCACGACCCGCGATTCGTCCGTGAGCACGTCGTCGATCTGGATGCGAAACGAGCCACCGGACAGCTCCATGACCCGCCCGAAGAAACCGACGAGTTCCTGGTGCCCGCGATAGTCGCCGGAGAGCGGGCTACGTCCCGGAACGTGCCAGGTGATGTCCTCGGCGAAAGAGCGAAGCACTGTGGGGATGTCGCCGGCCCCGAAGGCGCCGTACGCCCCCACGATCAGTTCGCGGTTGTCGGTGACCATCGTCGCCTCCTCCGTTCTCCGGAAGCCGGTCGTGTCTCCCTCCGCCATATCCATGCTGGTCTCACAGAGCGCGAGCGGCGAGCCGGACCGAAATCGCGAGCGGAAGGCGCCGGCGCCGAAGCTTTCGAGGGCGTGCAACCGTCGGTGGGCGGCCACCTGCGCTGCGTAGGCATGGGGCGGTGGGCCTCCTGGTCCGCGCTTACGGGTAGCGGGCCGGTCACAGCAGTGGCTCTATTGCCTGGGGCCCTCATCCCTTGTCGCCGCTGACAGAGTCGGGCCGCGTACGCAGCACGGAACGCACGCACGGGGGTCCCGTTCCGCCCGCCCTGCGCCGGATCCGCCGCCAGGGGCATCACTCTCCGTCGATGTCCGGCTGGATCTCGACCGTGAAAGCCGCGTCCTCGGGGCCGGCGCCTTCCCCCTGCTGCCAGACGATCACGCGCACGTGCTTCTGCTCGGCGCCGCGGCTGTCCCACTCGGACACCAGGTCGGTGACGACGAGGGCGGCGACGTACTCGGCGTCCTCGTTGGGATCGTCGGTGGTGACGGTCCCTCGCCACCGCTCGGGACGGTCGCCGTAAGGGCGCCAGCCCTCGGAGCCGTGCGGCTCCTCCACCCGGTACACCCAGTCTGTCTCGGTGCTCATGGAACCGATCCTGTCACCTTCCCGGCGGTCGCCGGGCGGCCGGCGGCCCGGCATCTCCGTGAACGGGTTGCACGGCACGCCCGGATCGGTGAAGTCGCGTACCGCGGACCGGCGGTGGAGCTCTTCCGGGCGGTGTGGGGAGGTGGCGGCGACGGTGTTGAGCAAGGCCGTGCCGATCTCGCCGTCCATCTGCCGGCCTGTCGCCACCCGGCCCCCCGGCCCCCGGCGCCCCGGCCACCCGGCCATCCCGCGGCCCGCTGGAGGTGTTGACCACGGCCGCGGCGAGCAGCGGCGCTGACCTGGGGAAACGCTGCGATCAGCGGTTGCGGGGTGTCGATCGGCGGGATTCGTGTTCCGGTCGGGGGTGCCGTCAGCCGAGCTCGGCTCGGGCGATCTCCAGGGCGAGGCGCAGTTCCAGTGTGCTGCCTGCGGTGGTGGGCGCGGGCAGGAGTTCCTCGGCGCGTTTGACCCGGTAGGTGACGGTGTTGCGGGCTACGTGGAGGGTGCCCGCGGCGGCTCTCAGGCTGCGTTCCTCGGCGAGGTACACGCGGAGGGTCTCGCGCAGTTCGCGCATGCGGGAGCCTTCGGAGGCCAGCGGGCCGAGGAGGTCGTGCACGAACCAGCGGGCGTGCTCGGGGTCGGTGGTGGCCAGGGCGACCAGGCGTACCTCGCGGTAGTCGGTCAGCCAGTCGCCGGGGGCGAGCCGGGCGACGCGTTCCGCCTCGCGTGCGCCGTAGTGGCTGCGGCGCATGCCGGCCGTGCCGTGGGCGGGCGGGCCCAGGGCGAGGCGGACACCCGGGGCGCGGTCGGTGTCGGTCCGCACGCGGTCGGTCAGGCCTGTGAGGTCGTCGGGGGCGTGCAGCCACAGCCAGGCGGTGTCCGCGGTGGCGGGGATCGTCAGCGGGTGGCCGGTGCCGAGCGTGCGGGCGAGTGCGGTCGCCGTGTGCTGGAGCCTTTCCGCTGCGGGCAGCGGGTCGTCGGCGCGCTCGCACCACAGCACGGCGGCCAGATGCGTACGGGCGACGTCGTAGCGCAGCCGTCGGGTCGCGGCTTCCGGGTCCACCGGGCGGGCGGCCAGCAGGTCGTCGATCGTCGCGCGGCGGGCCGCTTCGTCGCTGCCACGCCAGCGGTCCCGCTCGGCGAGGTAGGACTCGGCGATCAGGCTGGCGTGGGTGTCGGCGTGGGAGAAGAGTTCCTCGGTGATCCGGCGCAGCTCGGTGAGGCGTTCGCCCGCCGGGACGTACCGCTCGACGGCCGAGGTCAGTTCCCGGGTCAGTCGGGCGTGGCCGAGCCGCACCCCGCGCAGGATCCGGTCGAGCGGGAGGCCCCGGCGTGCGAATTCGCGGCAGCTCTCCAGGGCTTCCTCGGGCAGTGTGTCGCCGTCGCCGGAGCCTTCGGCGAAAAGGAGGCGCAGGGCCGCCAGGACCGTTGACTCGGTCGAGCGCCGCAGGGTGGCAAGCGGCGCCGGGCCGCCGCCGTGTTCGGGAACCTGCTCCAGGACCTCCGCGGCCATGGCATCGGCGGTCTGCAGCGCCCACCGGACCGGGTCGGGCCCGAGGACGGCGGCGGTGGCGGTCACGGCGGCCGGCGGGATCGCCGGATCCTGGTACGGGCGGTCCGGGTCCGGGCGGAGCTGCCGGAGCCACTGACGTGTCATGAGTGTCGCCCTTCGGGTGCGTGGGGCGGGAGCCGGTGACCGCACCGTGTCCTCGCGCGCCTGCCCCACCCCTATCACCGCTACCTCCTGTATAGGGGCCCGGCCCTCCCTCCCGGTGGGGACCGGAGGGAGGGCGTCACCTCACCGGGCGGTCACCGCAGCGGCGGACGAGGTGTCGAACGCTCGCCGTAGTGCCGCCACCAGGCCGGGCACCTGCTCCGTGCGGGACGCTCCGCCGAAGACATAGTGGTCCGGACGCAGCAGCAGGGCTTCCTGGCCGCAGTGCGCCAAGTGCGCGCGGTAGGTGCCGTCGAGGTCGATGACGTCGGCGGGGCCGGCCGCCGCCGGGTCGTCGGTGAGCCGCAGGAGGCGGACGCCGAGTCGCTCACACCAGCCGAGCGCCTCATCGTCGAGCACGGTACGCGGGTCCTCGGTGGCCAGCAGGGCGAAGCCGGTGCCGACGACCTGGTCGAACAGGCCGGTGCGGCCGCGGAAGCGCACCCGGCCTTGGCAGTCGAGCTGTCCGGCGGGGCCCTGCGGGGCGCCGTCCGCTCCCTGCTGCAGCAGTCCTCCGGTGAGGCGCTGCGGGGGCATGTCCGCCAGCGGATCCCGCCCGGCCCGCCGGTCGGCCAGCATCCGCGCATCCCGTATCTCCGCGGCGGTGGGGTCGGGTTCGCAGATGATGCCGCCCAGGAAGACGGAGAGTTCGATGGCGTGCCGCAGGTGCTGGGAGCGTTCGGTGGTGTAGGTGTCCAGCAGGGTGTCGTCGGCGTGGCCGGCGAGCACGAGGTCCAGTTTCCAGGCGACGTTGGCGGCGTCGCGGATGCCTGAGCACATGCCCTGCCCGGCGAAGGGCGGCATCTGGTGGGCGGCGTCCCCGGCCAGGAGCAGCCGGCCCTCGCGCCAGTCGTCGGCCCAGCGGGCCCGGAAGGTGTAGACGGTGTGCCGCTCCAGAGTGGCGTTGCCCGGGTGCAGGTCCCAGTCGGCCAAGAGCCGCCAGGCGCTCTGTGCGCTGTCGAACTCCGCGGCCGATTCGCCGGGCAGCAGCATGAACTCCCAGCGCCGGCGGCCGGGCCCGCCGGAGACGGCGGTGGTGGGCCGGAAGGGGTCGCACACCTGGAGATTGCGTGGGACGAAGTCCCGGCCCCGGTCGTGCGGGAGGACATCCAGGACCAGCTAGTCGTGCTGGAAGCCGCGGTCGGTCATCGCCGTCGTCATCCGGGAGCGGACGAAGCTGTTGGCGCCGTCGCAGCCGACGACATACTGCGCGTGCAGCGTGCGATGCCTGCGTACACCGCCACGTATCACGGGCTCAACCCCGGTGCTCTCCGCTACGGTCAGCGAGACTCCGTCCGCGTTGTCGGTGAGGTCCACGGCCTCCCAGCCGCGCAGCACCTCGACCCCCGCGGTGCGGCGGGCCTGTGCCTCCAGGGCGGCCTCCAGCTGCGGCTGGGTGAAGATGTTCATGGCCGGCCAGCCGGAGTGGCCGGTGTCCTCGAAGGCCAGCCGCAGGAGGGTCTCGCCCTTGCCGTTGCGCCATTCGTAGTCCGCGGCCGGTTCACTGAAGGCGGCCAGGTCGTCCGCGAGGCCCAGTGAGGCCAGGATGCGGGCGACCTCGTGGTCGAAGACCACTGCCCGGGGCAGCGGGTAGGGCCGGGGCCAGCGTTCGACGAGGCCGACCCGCCATCCCTGTGCGCCGAGTTGGATCGCGGTGGTCAGTCCCACTGGTCCGGCGCCGACGACAAGTACGTCGTACGCGTCGTTGCCGGTGACTCCGGTGGCCGGGACGGGGCCCTGGGCGATGTCCGTCCCAGTACCCGGCCCGGTGTCCTTGTGCTTCTCGTTCATGGTGTCGTCCTCCCTCGCGGTTCGTCAGCTCGCGTCGTGGGCGCCGGTCATCAGCGCGGCGAGGTCCTCGGGCTGGAGGAAGGAGGGCGGGACCGGCGGGCCCCAGCTGTAGAGCGAGCGGGCGTCCTCCCACACCCGGGGCGTCCACAGCTGGTCGTCGACGATGCAGTCCATGTCGGCGAAGTACTCGGAGAAGTTGCCCGCCGGGTCCTTGAGGTACCAGAAGAAGTTCGAGCCCACGTGGTGGCGCCCCAGGCCCCAGACATGGCGTTCGGGGTGGCCCTCCAGCATGCGCGTCGCGCCGCGCCCGACCTCGTCGACGTCGTCGACCTGCCAGGAGGAGTGGTGCAGGAACGGGATCGGGGCCTGCTGCACCAAGACATTGTGGTGATCGGTGGAGCAACGGAGGAAGGCGGCACCTGGGACCAGGTCACTGATCTTGAAGCCCAGGCCCTCGGTGAAGAACCGCTGTGAGGCGGGCTGATCGGTCGAGCCGAGCACCACATGCCCCAGGCGGCGCGGCCGGACCGGGCCCTCGCGCAGTACGGCCGTTGCCCGGCCGTCGGGCCGCTCGACACGACCGGGCCCGTTGTACGGCACCGGCTCGGCGGCCAGCTGCACGAGCCGGGGCTGGACCTCGACGGTGACGGTCACCTCCGTCCCCGGATCGACCGCGCGCAGACAGTGCCCGTCGCGGACGTAGGGCATCTCCAGCCGGTCCAGGGCGGTGCCGATACGGCCGAGGTCATCGGCGTCATCGACCGCGACGACCAGTTCGTCCAGTCGGCGTCGGGCGGCGTGCACGATCTTCAGCTGCTCGCCGCCGTCGGCCGAGGCGAAGCGCCCGCGGCCCAAGGCGGTGAGCCCGAAGTCGGCGTAGTAGTCGTGCGTGGTATCGACGTCGGGCACGCCCATGGTGATCCGGGCGAGACGGTGCAAGGGCATGACAGCTCCTCGAAAACAGGGGAGGGCGGGGAGGCCGGTCGGGATAACAGGGAGGGCGGGGAGGTCGGTCGGGATCAGACGCTGGGGCCGTCGGGATAACCGGGGCCGGCGACCATTCGGTTACGCAGCACGCCGATGCCGTCGATCCAGCTGTGCAGTTGCTCGCCGGGGGCAAGGAAGCGGCGTGGCTTGCGGGCGCCTCCGACGCCCGCAGGGGTACCGGTGAAGACCAGGTCGCCGGGCAGCAGTGGGCAGATGGCGGAGAGCCAGGCGATTTGCTCCGCGACGGGGAAGACCATCCGGCCGGTGCGGGAGTCCTGCATCGTCTCGCCGTCGACGGTGCAGCCGAGCGCCAGGTCGTCGGGGTCGTCGAACTCATCGGGCGTGACCATGACCGGCCCGGTCGGACTGAACCCGGGGAACGACTTGCCGAGCGCGAACTGCGGTGCCGGTCCCTGGAGTTGAATGCGGCGCTCCGACAGGTCCTGGCCCACGGTGAGCCCGGCGATGTGCTGCCAGGCGTCCTCGGCGCGCACCCGGTGGGCGCGGGCGCCGATGACTGCGACCAGCTCGACCTCCCAGTCCACCATCGTGCTGGGCAGTTCCACCGTGTCGTACGGACCGGCCAGCGATGTCGGGTACTTGGTGAAGACGGCCGGCTGCGCAGGGGTGTCGAGGCCGGACTCCTCGATGTGGTCGGCGTAGTTCAGCCCGACGGCGAACACCTGGCGCGGGCGCGGCACGGGAGCACCGAGCAGGTGGTCCGCCAACGGGATGCGCTCGGCCTCCGGGGCGGCGGGCGTCCGCGCCCAGGCGGTGAACTCCTCCCAGTGGTCGAAGACGGCCTGCGGGTCGGACGGGAAGCGGCCGTGACTGGCCTTCTCGACGTCCACCGCCCCGTCGTCGTGGACAAGTACCAGACGGTCACCAAGATTTGCTGTGCGCATGGCGCACCACCTCCGGAAGGAAAGGGGGAAGGGGGAAGGGGAGCGGGGTGTGCGCCGTCGGTGCGGCGGCGCGGTAAGAGGAAAGGCGGCCACGGGTGCCCGTGGAGCTCTCGCCCGGGCTCTGCGCCACCGCAGGTGCCGGCGGGCTCCCTCGTCGGTGGAGGCCGTCAGCAACAGTTCGTCGGGCCCGCTGTGGACGGCGCGCTCCAGGGTGGTCCCCACCCACGGCCCGTAGTGGCTCGCGGCGACGTGATGGCGCACCGTCCCGTCCGGCGTCCGCTCCCAGCGCCCGGCATGCGCCACGGTCCCGCCGGACACCCCTGCCTCGGTCGCCGCTTCTGCCAGGGCCATGGCCGGATCGGTCGTCAGCAGCGCGCTCATCCAGCCGTCAGGGGTGTACAACAGCATCCCGCCGGGCCGCTCGCCCAGCGGCCGGGATTTCTTCCCGGCCCGCTCGACCGAACAGTGCACCAGACTCCAGCCACCGACGATCTCGTCCTCGTCCACCCACGCCTCACAGGTCTCGTGCGGAACGGCCCGACCGGACCGGGCGCACAGGGGCACCAGGGAGCGGCATCCGGCGGCCGGGCCAGAGGGCGTCTGCCGCCCACACCCCGAGCCAATCGCAGCCCTCACCCGCCGTCCTCGGTCCGCGAGCCCAAAGAACCCGGCCGCAATTGCGCTCCGTGGCCCCCGCCTACGCCATCGCCGGCCCCGACCCCGCGCCCGACCGACCTGGTGGGTGCTCCCGGCTGCTGTACCTGGGCCTGGCGATCGCCGTCGGCCGGCGGTACGACACCGTACGTCCCCGTACGTCCCCGGGATCGACTGCCGGGGGCGCAGGTGGATCAGCCCTTCACGCGATCAATCATCCGGCGACAGCACGGACGGCTTCATGTTCGTCGGCGTCCGCACCGGGTCCGGCGAGGACGGATCAGTCGCCGACGGCCTGGGGCCAGTTGTGACGGACGGTGCGCAACGCCTTGTTCAGTTGGGCCTCGCTCGGGAACTGCGGTGTGCCCTCGACCGTCGGCAGCCGTGAGGCCAGGGTCTTGTCGAGGGTGCCGTTCTTCGCCATGACGTCCATCAGCACCGGGCGCGCGTAGTCCACGAGGCGGAGGTTCTGACCCTCCGGACTGAAGAGGTACTCCTCCCACAAGCGCGCCGCGGCCGGGTGGGGGGCGTGCTTGTTGATGGCTTGTGCGTAGTACTGCGAGAAGCTGCCGTCGAACGGGATGGAGACCTTCCAGTCCACGCCCTTCCTGCGGAGCTGGTCGACGTGCTGCAGGTTGAGGTAGTCCCACTCGATGCTGATCGGTGTCTTGCCCTGGGCGATGGCGGCCGGGTTGGGGTCGGTCCGGTTGTAGTTGCCGATCTTGTCGAGTCGGGCGAAGAAGTCGATGCCCGGTTGGATGTCGGAGAATGACCCTCCGTTGGCGAGTGCCGCCGCGTACACGGCGGCGAAGGCCGAACCCGCGATCGTGGGATCGCCGTGGATCGCGACCAGGCCCTTGTACTCCGGCCGGAGCAGATCCGCGAAGGAGTCGGGGCAGGTCCGGACGCGGGCGGCGTCGCAGCCGATGGAGATGTACCCACCGTAGTTGTTGTACCAGCGGGCCTTGGGATCCTTCTGTTCCGGTGGAATCTGGTCGAACTGCGCGACCCGGTAAGGGGCCAACAGTTTCTGCCGCGCCGCCAACTGGGCGAAGGAGTCCCCGAGGTCGAGCACGTCGGGGGCGCGCTTCTGCCCGCGGTAGCGCTTGACCGCGTCGATCTCCTGCTGGCTGTGGCCGTAGGGATTGTCGACGACGACCTTGATGCGGTACTTCTTCTCGAAGCCGTTGATCAGCCCTTCGTAGTTGGCCCACGGCCGCGGCAGCGCGATCGCGTTGAGCCTGCCCTCCTGCTTGGCGGCCTTGACCAGCGCGGCCGTGCCGCCCGCTTCCGCGGCGGACTGGGCCCGGGCCGGCGCGACCGGCCGGGTGGTTTGCTCTCCCTGGCAGGCACTCAGCCCGAGCGCCGCGAGTCCCAGACAACAGACGAGAGCGCCTGTGCGGACCCGATGGTGTGGTGCCACGACGCCTCCAGGAATGCGGGGTGGGGGTCCGCCGGTGACCGGCGGAGCAGACAGCGCCGGCCACGAGGAGTGCGGTCGCAGCACGGCCGGTACAGCGGCCCGACCGCCAACGGCGCACACCCGGAGGTGGGGCGGGCGGTACACCGAGGGGCCTGAGAGGCTCGTTGCGCGGGGTGTCCTCGGCATTCCACGGGGCCGTCGACGACTTGGCATGCGGGCGGTCCCGGCGCCACACCGAGGCGACATGCCACTGTCTGACGTTTCTCTCTTCAGCAACGGTCCGCACCAGAGTACTCCGCTCCCCTTGCGGAGCTCGGCCACGACGGTGATCGGGCCAGGTCACCGCGGCGAGCAGGCGCCACGCGGGTAGCCAGGCACTGACGAGCACCACCCTCGTCCCCGGGCGCGGCCGCCAGGCCACGGTCTCACCCCTCCCCGCTGTTCCCTTGACGGCCGGGGAGGTGCTCGCCCGGCCCTTCGTCCGGAGGCGGGGCGTAGGATCCGACCGCCTGAGCGGCCCAGATCGTCTTACCCCTGGGGGAGTAGCGGGTGCCCCACTGTTCGGCGAACTGCGCGACGAGGAACAGGCCACGGCCTTCTTCGTCGGTGTCCTTCGCCTGGCGGACGTGCGGGGAGGTACTGCTGCCGTCGGAGACTTCACAGATCAGGGTCCGGGTGTGCAGGAGCCGCACGTGGATGGGCTCGGAGCCGTAGCGAACGGCGTTCGTGATCAGTTCGCTGAGGATGAGCTCGGTGCTGTAGGCGAGGTCCTCCAGACCCCAGTCCGTCACCTGCCGGACGCAGGCGTTGCGGACCGGGCCGACGGCCGCCGGGTCGCGGGCCACGTCCCACTCGGCGACCCGTGCCGGGTCCAGCCGCCGGGTCCGGGCCACCAGCAACGCGACGTCGTCGGCGGACCTGGTCGGCAGCAGCTCCTGCATGACGGTGACGCAGGTCTCCGCCGGCGTACGGTCCGGTCCGGCCAGGGCCGCACGCAGCGCTTCCAGCCCCTCGTCGAGGTCGCGGCTGCGGTCCTCGACCAGCCCGTCGGTGTAGAGCACCAGACGGGACCCCTCCGGCAGCGACAGCTCAGCGAGCTCGAAGGGCAGGCCGCCGCTCAGACCCAGCGGCGGTGACACCGGCGGGTGCAGGAACTCCACCCTGCCGTCGGGGTAGGCCACGGCCGGCGGCAGATGGCCGGCCGTGGCCGCGGTGACCCGTCCGGAGACGAAGTCGTACACGACGTACAGGCAGGTGGCGCCGGTGATGGCCGGCCCCGCCTCGGTGTCCTCGTCCTGGATGTCGATGCGGGTCACCAGCTCGTCCAGGTGGCCCAGCAGCTCGTCGGGGGAGAGGTCCAGGGCCGAGAAGTTGTGCACGGCGATGCGCAGCCGGCCCATGGTGGCGGCGGCGTGCAGGCCGTGCCCGACGACGTCCCCGATGACCAGCGCGACCCGGGCGCCGGGCAGCGGGATGACATCGAACCAGTCGCCGCCCACGCCCGCTTGCGCGGGGAGGTAGCGGTGCGCCACCTCCAGGGCGTCCTGCTCGGGCAGACCGCGGGGCATCAGGCTGCGCTGGAGCGTCATCGCCATGGTGCGTTCACGGGTGTAGCGCCGGGCGTTGTCGATCCCCACGGCGGCCCGCCCTGCCAGTTCCTCGGCGAAGGACAGGTCCTCGTCGTCGAACGGCGGGGAGCTTCCCGACCGCCAGAAGTCCACCGCTCCCAGCACTACGCCCCGGGCGAGCAGCGGTACGACCATCAAGGAGTGCACCCCGTGGTCCAGGATGCGTCGGGCGCGTTCGGGGTCCTGGGACCGCCAATCGGAAGAGCCGGCCAGGTCCGGCACGGCCATGGAGCGGCCCTGGTCCACACCCGCCGCCACCGGGGTGCCCGGAACGAACCCCATCAGCTCGTCGACGGAGTGGAGCGGATGGTCCGCGGCCAGGCCGGCGAGGGCCGCCCGGTGCAGCTTGGTACCCGCCGCGGCGGGCTCCTCGCCCTGCAGGACCGGTTCCCGCAGCTTGACGGCGACGATGTCGGCGAACCGGGGGACCGCCACCTGCGCCAGCGCCGCGGCGGTGCGTTCGACATTCAGCGTGGAGCCGATGCGTACCCCGGCGTCGTACAGCAGCCGCAACCGCTCCCGCGCCCTCTCGGCACGCCCTGTCAGCCATCTCAGTTCCGTGGTGTCGCGCAGGGTCACCACGCTCCCGTGATGGGCTCCGTAAGGGGCGGTGGACCGCTTGTTGAGGGCCAGCAGGCGGTCCTGGGCCAGGTGCACCTCGTCGGTGGCGGTCCGGTCCGACGTCAGGAGGTCGACGGTGCGACCGTCCAGGCCCAGGTCGCCGACGTGGTGTCCCTCCGCGTCCGCCGGCAGGTCCAGGAGCCGCCGTGCCTCGTCGTTGGCCAGCAGTAGCCGCCCGCCGCGGCCGACGATGAGGACGCCCTCCCGGACCGCGTGGAGGACCGCATCGTGATGCTCGTACATCCGGGTCATCTCGGTCGGCCCCAGACCGTGGGTCTGCCGGCGCAGCCGGCGGCTCACCAGTCCCGCGCCGCCTCCGGCGAGCGCCAGCGCCCCCACTGCAGTGCCCAGGAAGAGGGGCAGCTGCCGGTTGACCGATTTCTGTACGTTCTCCACCGTGACCGGTGCGGAGACGATGGCGATGACCCTGCCCGAGGAGTCCTTGACGGGGGCCGCAGAGATCACGGAGAGGCCCAGGGCGCCCTGGAAGGTCCTGGTGAAGGGCTTGCCCCGGGCGGCTTCGGCATAGGGGCCGATGACGTGTTTGCCGATCTGCCGCGGGTCGCTGTGGGTGAGGGTGATCCCGTCGAGTTTGTACACGATGAGGGCGTCGACGCCGGCTGCCTTGCGGGCCGCCTCGGCGCGGGGCTGGAGCTTGGCGGTCGGATTGTTGCTGTTCAGCGCGTCCTGGAGCCCCCAGGAGTTTGCGAAGGACTCAGCGGCGGCGAGCGTCCGGTGCCGGGCGTCGGTCATGATGTCCCGCTGCGTCTGGACGACGATGGCCAGCACCGCCGCCGCGATGAGCAGAACCACGAGCACCAGCTGGAGCAGGAAGACCTCCCGGGCGACGCTGCGCGTCGTCAACCAGGCCCGCAGGCCCCGCGAGCCCCCGGCCCCCGCAGGGTGTTCGTCCTGCCGGTCGTCCGGATCGCTCCCGGTGCGGAAGACGCCCCGGGAATCGGAACGGCTGGGCGCACGGTTCAACCAACGCCGAAAGCGCCCTGAATGTCCGGTCATGGTCCATATTTACCCCGTGGCGTTCGGGAGCTGGCAAGGCATGCCGCTGCGGACCGTGCGACGACCGAGCATCGGCGGCCGTGATTGCCGCAGCCCCTGGTGGCTCAGTCCGCGCGGGCGGTAGTGGATCATGCACATGCCTGGCGGGGCCGGCACATGCCTGGCGGGGCCGGGCGGCGCGGGAGACGCGGCACCCGTGCGCACGGCTCACCCAGGGCCGTATCGACGGCCGGGCCCTCCGCTGCGAAGCGACCGGTCGGCGTACCGGAACACCTCGTGCGGATCATCCGGTCGGTGTCCGACCGCCTAGAGACGCAACCGGTGGTGCACACGGTTGGCCGCGACCGCCACGGGGTGTCCGACGTTTCTCACTGCTTGCGGGTGAACCACGAAGCCACGCCCTCGCGCCGCCCGAGAATGAGCGATCATGCCCCTTATTGTCGGTTCTTGTGACATTGAGCTGTGCTTTTGTGAACCTCAAGCCGGGCGTCGGAAAGACGACGAGTGCTGTGTGGCTGGCCCACGCGCTTCATGAGTCGGGACTGTCACCGCTGCTCGTCGACGGTGACCCGGCCGCCTCCGCGCTGCGCTGGAGCGAGCTGGCCGACGGCTTTCCGTTTCCGGTGATCGCCCTGCCGGTGGGGGACGTCCACCGTCGCGTGAACGACTTCCTCGGCAACCGGCAGGCCGTCGTGCTCGATGCGCCTCAGCTGGAGGACCATCCCCGCATCGCCCGCAGCATCATGAGGTACGCCGGCGAGTGGATCGTGCCCGTGACCCCCGCCCCCATCGAACTGGACCGGATGGCGCCCATCCTCGGCGAGATGGCGGACGTGCAGTCCCTGCGCAGCGAGCCGGCCCGCACGGCGGTCCTGCTCAACCGCACCAATCGACCCGATGCCACCCGCACCGGGCCGGACGCGGACGCTCGCGAGGCACTCACCGAGCGCGGTTTCGAGGTGCTGGACACCCAGATCGCTCGGCTCGACCTGTACGCCCAGTCCTTCGGGACCCCGGTCCAGGCCAAGGGCTCGGCATACATGGACTTCGCAGAGGAACTGATCAAGCGTCAGGATGAGGTATGAGCCAGCGCAAGGAAAGCTACCGTGCTGCACTGCGGCGCGAGCAGGACGTCTCGTCGCCCCGGTCCGCCAATGTCACCACGCTGCAGAACAGATACATCCGAGTGACCGTCGAGGTCGATCCCGACCTACGAGGCGATCTGACGCGATGGCTGGGACGGCCGGTCTCCTCGGTCGTACTCGCCGGAACGAGCATCCTGCGCACCCTGGCCGTCACCGCCGGCTGTGTCTCAGGGCCCGGAGACCGGGCTGCGTCCGTCCCGCGTGAGGATCGGGCTTCGGTTCGCTGACCAAATGGCTCACACGGTAGGGCGGCCGGCCCTGCCTGAGGTAGCTGCCACACGGCGAAGGCGTTGGCCGGGCATGGCAACGGCCGTGCTCTGGTGCGACGGCGCTGCCCACTGACGGCACTAAATATGGATGAGGATCTGTCGTAGGGGATGCCCGAGCGCGTCCGTAAGGGTGGTCAGTTCCTCGTCGGTCAGCCATGCCCGGTTCGGATACAGGACCTCGATCCTGAACCGCGCGAACCCCATCGGCCAGTCATACACCAGCTCGTTGAGCGACGTCTCGACGTCACAACAGGGAACCGTCACCACGAGCGTCGGGAAGCCCTCGTCGTAGCGTTGCGAGACGGCCTCGGCCCACCAGTCGGGTGCACACTCCGCACCGCAGTGCGGGCAGGAGATCCTCTTCAGGTTGGCGCCGCACCAGACGACTTCGACACTGTCGTGCCACTTGGCTTCCAGACCACGTCGGGCATCGTCGTCGGGAAGCATCCACGACAACGCAGCCGCAGCGCGATCCGCCGCATCCTTACCGGGCCGCCAGTACGGATCCGTCGGAATCACCGTCAGGTAGTTGTCACTCACTGGCCCGCCTCCCCGCCCCTCCCCGGCCACGATCCGCCCCGCGCCCGCCAACCCAGCAAAACCTATCCGGTCACAGCACCAGCTCATTCCACGGGGCGCCTCCGGCCAGAACGCCGCCCGGCCGAAGAGGCCGACGTGCTCGTGCTCAACGCGATCACCGGCGGGTCGACGGACACGAACGTGATGAGCGCGTGGGAGTCCGGACGGCGCCGTACGGACAAGCGGAACGAAAAAGTCGCCACCTACTGCAGCCGAATCCCCGACTCAGGTCACCAGGCGGAAGACACCGCCCCAGGCACGCTCCGCCAGGTCGAGACTGCTGTCTGCACGGTGTTCAGCCGGCGGGCACCACGTTGGTTGCGTCCACCGCGGGGCGCAGGGCTCGGGCGAGCCTGGCGCCATCGCCAACGGCCCAGAAGTGGACGAAGAACAAGCGAGGTTCATCCGTCAAACCGTGGTTGTGCAGCTCAACGAGCTCCGCCCCGGCACGCCGCAGGGCCGTGAGAACGTCTTGGACTTCCTTGGCGATCATGGCGCAGTCGCCACTGATCGCGGCTCGACCTCCGCCGAGCGGCTGGAAGTTGAACGCACTGGTCGACCCCAGGCCGGGGGGAAGCACCAGTCTGCCGTCGGTGATGGTCTCGCGGCGGACGAAGATGCACTTGTAGATGCCGTCGTCGACGGAGCCCTTCGCACCCAGCGCGGCATCGATTCGTTCGGTGTCCAGGTCGACGTGCTGTCGCCGGGTCGACGGCAGCGGGGGCGGGGTGCTGGTGAGGTCGAACGCTGCGCGGAGACCGCGGGCCACAGCCATCGGGTGGTGACCATGCGCATGGATGTGGATCCACCAGATATGGGGACTCTGGGAGAGGAGATGCTTGTGGATCGCGGTCAGCCCGATCCTGTGCTCGTGCAGAGCATCGATGAACGGCTGCAGTTCGTGCTCGGTGACCACCACATCACCCATCACCATCGTGCTCTTGTCGGCGTAACGGACGAAGGACACGTGCGAGCCGAGGGCGAGCTCCGGTTTGACGGCGACGTGACGGGAGTGCACTCGCAGGTCCCGGCGTGGGAAGGCGGTGTGGTACATCATCTTTCGCTTCATATCGCCTGCCCGGCCCAGCGTCTTGGCCACGCTCTTCCAATGCGACCGAGCAGTGGACACTGGCTTGATCAGGCCGTGGCCGTTCGCCTCGGCCGTCCCTGTGGGCAGGGCGCGAGCGGGGGACGGTGCCCCGGCCAGCATCGGAGCCAGGGCGGCCGCGGCCAGCACACGGCGCCGCGGCGCACCTGCGTGCGGGTAGCTGTCCTGCTGTCTACCTTCAGCCGTCATATCAACACCTCCGTGACGGCATGGAAGCACGACGAGGTGGAATAGATGCCTTTACCATCATCGCTTGGGGCCAAGTGGACTAAGAAATCCCCCAGGCTGCCGCCACAGCCCCTCAGCGACCCTACGAACGGCCAGTCCAGTCCAAAGCCCATGCGCTGTAGTGATGCTGCCTGTGTGATTGCGGTGGTGGCATGGCCACGCAGGTCGTTTTCCCTCCACCTTGCTTGCAACTTGATCTGGCGTCAGGTCCACGGCAGTCTCACAGAACTGTCTCGCACGCACGAGACTCAAGATCTGGAGAGGGCCCAGCGAACGGCAACTGGGGAAAGCGTGCCCGGAATGGTGCCCGGAAACGTGATCGCCTTCCTTCCGTTCCGGGCGATGTCTTCAGATGATCTTGCATGGGTGGATCACAGGTTGGGTGATATGCCGCTTTGAACTGTCGTATGGCGAGGGCGAGTTCGTCAGACCGGTCACTGCTGCCCGAGTCCTTGGGGGCGGAAGCAGTTGGACGACCGCACCGCGCTCAAAGGGCGCTTCGCCCGCCGGCACTCGGACGCTCCCGCGGCGGCCTGACCAGCAACGTTCACTTGGCCTGCGATGCCTGGGCCGCCCGCTCGGTTTCACCGCCACAGGCGGGAACGCAGGCGACTGCACCCAGCTCCACGGCAATCCGGGCCTGGCTCAGGCGGCGGGGTGTCGGCCACATCGCCTCTGATGTGGGCGTGACGTTTGAAGACAAGCCTAGAGCTCGATCTGCCCTGTCAGCCACCATTCGAGGTACTTGCCCAGGCTCGGCGCCACCCAGGTGCGGCTGTCGTCCTCGTGGTTCCAGACGAAGACATCGGGCCGGTCGATCTTGGCGAGGAGCGCGAACAAGTCTCCGTTCCCCGCGTCCGCGAAGAAAAGCAGTGGATCGAACGGCATGTACAGGGTGGTGAGCTCACTGTCCTCGCGGAGACTCTGGTTCTCGGAGACGATGCGCTCGGCAGACCAGATGAGCCCGGCTCCATACTCACCCTCGATGCCGTTGCTCTCGCGGAGTAGGGCAGTGAGGGCAGCGGGCATTGGATGGCCGAGGACCGTGGCGCAGCGGAGCAGCGACGACTCCGATGCAGGAGCCTGGAAGGCGGTCGTGCCGGGCAGGGCAGCGACGACTTCGGTCCACATGGTTGATTCGACCTCCACGAGACTGTGCCGTGAGAGAGCCATCAAGCAGCCCATCGGCGAGGCCAGTGCACCGCGACTCGACCAACGGCCGACTGATCACGGAGCGCACAGTACCGCCTCGGCCGAGTCGGCTGCTCGCCGCGGCCAGAACAATGCGGGACAACCCTCGGCCAATCGACAACGTACCTGCATCAAATGAAGTCGACTCGTCATTGCCTGGCTCACGGTCCTGATGGGAATCGACGGCGCTGCCGTGTCCGCGAAGGTGGGGCGGCCGGGGGCTCGTCAGAGCGGCTGGCTGTCGATGGGGTCGCTGGAGCCGGGGGTGAATGTCGTGTCTAGGTGGTACTGCGCGATCCCGAAGGGTGGGAAATCGGCATCGGCGAGGATGCGGTAGAGGAACTCGGAGGTGGACATGTCGTACCGGTGCCATCCGCCGACGTCGTGGGACCGCGCGAGGATGGGGTAATCGCCCGGCTGCTCGGCATCGATGAGCCAGCAGTATTCGTCGGCCCATTCGGTGGAGCCCCACTCAACCAGTCCCTTGCCGCCCGGCGCGTAGGTTGCACAGGGATCGGCGGCGGAGACGTCTGTGAACTTGTTGTCCTGGTCGGCCGACAGGGAGACTCGCCACTGTGTCAGGAGGTCGAACGAGACGCCCTCGTCGCGCGCCAGAAAGTAGACGGAATCACTGAAGGCGCCGCCGCCGAACGCCTCGTAGAGCTCCTTGTAGTCCGCCGGCAGCACAGCCCCCAGCTCTCCTTCGATCGCCGCCCAGTCGACGGAGATCCCGAGCGGCTCCCACCCGGTCAGTTCGATCACTCGCTGAACCCACATGCAACCATCTTTCAGCACCGGCCTTCGTGCCGATGTCCCTCACCCCTCTCAAAGCCGAGGCCAACCGCTCCTCACATGGCCTTGATCGTCCAGCCGGGCGAACCCATGCGGTCACAGCGCTTGGTAGCCCTTCGTACCGCCCTTGAAGGGCAGGCACGGCTTCGAGGGCCAGGGCGACGTTGTGGCCCAGCGGCGCCGTGCCGTGGTGGTGCCAGTGGATGACACGGCCGGGACGTAGTCGAGGTGTCCGCAGACCAGCGGGACGTCGGCGGGCCGGTCGACGGCTCGCTTCAGGGGCGCTCGGACGTGGGTTGCCGGGCTATCCCTTGTTTCCCAGCCTGCCCAGTGCCTTGGCCACCCGGTCGACGGCCGTGCAGACCTCGTCGGGCTGGCGGGCGGTGTAGCAGAGGCGGAAGAAGCCGGGGGCGGGGCAGGACATCACGCCTCCGGGAAGAAGGGTGACTTCGGCGGCGGGGCCGGCGAGGTAGTTGAAGAGGAAGACCTCGTTGGGGTCCAGGTCGTGAGCCTTGAGAGGCAGCACTTCACTGACATCGTCGCTGCTCTTCGGCGGGCGCTTGCCCAGCCAACTGGTGAGGTCGAGCCAGAAGAACTGCGCGGCATTGCTCTGGGGCTCGTGGACGTACGGGATCTTGTTCGCGTCCAGCCGGGCCTTCACCTTGGTGAAGCTGGCGTCGAGAAGCCCGGGGCAGCGCTTCATCGCATAGGTCGTGTACAGCTCCGAGCTGCCGTTGACGGTGGTGGTCAGGACCGCGCCGATGACGAAGTGCTTGAGGGAGTCGAACGGAGTGAACCAGGACATCGGGTGGCGCTTCTCCGCCACGTCGTGCGTTCCGAGCATGGCGCGCTGCACCGGCCCGTACTTGGAGACGAGGAAACCGGTGCGGAGGCCGGAGAGCCCGAAGTCCTTGGCGAAGCCCCAGACGACGTGCACCCGCTCAGGCGACTTCGCGTAGGCGCTCAGTGCAACGGCGCTGGTGAACGGCACTGTGGTCTTGGGCAGTTGGGAGTGGCAGTAGATCTCGTCGGAAACGATGTGCATGTCCGTATGGTCGAGTGCCCAGGCGTAGATCTGCTCCAGCAGTTCCTTGGGGTAGTTCACGCCCAAGGGGTTGTGCGGGTTGGTGAGGACCAGCATCCGCGGTGCCTTGCCGGTGCGCTTGCGGGTCGCCTCGTACTGGTCCTTGATCAGGTCGAGGGTGAGTTGGAAGCGCTTGGGGCCCGAGGTGGGAAGATTCACCGGCACACAGGTCAGTTTGGGCCGCTGCTCGAAGGACCAGTTGAACCCCTGCCAGAACGGTGCGGGCAGCAACACCGCGTCCCCGTCGACCAGTGGCGGGGGCCCGGACTCCGAGCCTCTCGGCTTGTCCTTGAGGGCAAAGGCCAGGCACTCCAGCGCCGAGGCGACCCCCGCCGTACCGAAGACATCGTCCGCAGCCACCTTGGCGCCGAACGCCCTGGTCAGAAGCTCGGCCACCTGCCTGCGCAGGGCCGGTGTGCCGTAGGGGGAGAAATAGTTGATGTACTGCTCGGGCAGCAGACGGGTGTAATCGAACACCAGCTTCTGCATGGAGTCCTGGTAGACGAGGACGTTCTCCGCCACGGAGAGGTCGATCGCGGTCGGGGGCGCCAGGTGCTGGTGGTAGAAGGCGAGCGCCTGCTCCAAGTCGGGGAGGTGCGTGAGGAGCTCGACCGCCTCTTCGGGCCGCACGGTCTGACGCTGACTGCTGGAGGTTGATTCGGTAACCATGGGTGTCTGTTCTTTCCCGCTCGCAGGTCACAGAGAAGGCGGGCGCAGCCTTGCCGGTCCGCACACGCATGCCGCCAGCGGACCACGCCCCACCCCTGCCCGCCACCGCTCGGCGGCCATCCGGCTCGGCCGGCCACCCGCGGCCCGGCGCCGCTGTCGTATCAGGTGGTGACGCCTGGGCCTTTTGGGGCAGTCCGATCCGACAGGCGATCTTGTGGCCTCGTTGTTCATGAGGAGCTGTCTGGGGGTGTCATGCCGCTGCTCGGACGAGGCTGAGGAACTGCTGAACTCCCTGTACTTTCCGGTGGGGTGTGTAGCCGTCTGCGAGGTGGCTGATCCGGCGGACGCAGCGGGTGGCGCCGGTCCGTTGGGTGAGCGCGAGGCTTTGCTGGCGGTGGCGGCGCTGTGGTCTACCTCGCTTTGACGCAGCGGGCTCATCCGTGGGTGGTGCGTTGATCACTTGAGGGTGCCAAGGGTTTTTGACAGCTCCCCGGATCGGTAGCGGGTGGGGGGCCTTTGACGGAAGGTCTCGCGCGCCGGACGGCAGATTCTGGATGTCCGCGCGAAATCCCCTTGCGCAATGGTCAAGAACCGTTGACCATTGCTCGTATGCCTACCGATGATCTTCCCGAGACGTTTCACGTCACCACCGACGAGCAGCTGCGCGCCGTCTCCAATCTCACGCGTCACCGGATCATGGCCGTGCTCCGCTTCGAGCCTGCGACGATTACGCAGATCGCCGAGCGGGTCGGCCTTGCGAAGGGGAGTTCCAGCTATCACGTGCGGCTGCTGGAGCGGGCCGGCCTGGTGAAGGTGGTGCGGACACGGAAAGTGCGGGGGGTCACCGAGCGGTACTACGCGATGGCCGCACGGTCGATCGAGCTGCCGGATCCCGGTGTGGGGCAGCCGGATGTGCTGATGCGGCATGCGGTGGCGGACCTGGAGGCATCGCCGGCGGAGGGCGAGCGGTACGTACGGATGGCCCATCTGCGCCTCACCGAGGAGCAGTTCGCGCAGCTGGGGGCGCGGCTGGAGGCACTGGCGGACGAGTACCGGAAGCTGTCCGACCCGTCGCTGCCGGACGCGTCACTCGTCTTCGCACTGTTCCACCCGGCACCGCGCGAGCAGGCCGACGAGGGCGCCAAGTGACCTCAGGCGTACGGAAGTTGCCGACCGGGTTCGGACGACTGTGGACCGCTCAGACGGTGTCGTCACTCGGCGACGGGGTGTCGCATGCCGCGCTGCCGCTGATCGCGTTGACGTTGACGCGGGATCCGATGGCGCTCGCCGTCGTCACGGCCGCCGGGACGCTGCCGTGGCTGCTCTTCGGGGTGCTCGGCGGTGCGCTGGTGGACCGCTGGGACCGCCGGCGCACGATGTGGGTCATGGACGCGGCGCGTGCGGTGCTGCTAGCGATACCGGCGGCAGCGGCCGCGCTCGACGTGCTGAGCATTCCGCTGCTCGCGGCCGTCGCCTTCCTGCTCGGCCTCGGTGGACTCTTCTTCGACACGGCCGCCACGGCCTATCTGCCGGATCTCCTCGGCCGCGACCCCGCACTCCTGGAGCGAGCCAACTCTCGCTTGCGCGGCGCCCAGACCGCCATGTCCGGCTTCGCGGGGCCGCCTGCGGGCAGTGCGCTGCTCGCGCTCGGGCGGGCGGTTCCGCTGCTCGCCGACACGGTGTCGTTCATGCTCTCCGCACTGCTCGTACGGTCGCTTCCCGCCGTACCCCGGCCCGTGCCGGAGACCCGCGAGTCGCTGCTTCGACAGGCGCGGGCCGGGGCCTCGTACGTCTTCCGGGACCGGTTGCTGCTCGGGCTCGCGCTCCGCCCGGCGGTCGGGAACGTCGCCTTCCTCGCTGTGGAGACCGTCCTCGCCCTCTTCGCGCACGACCGCCTCGGCATCGACACCTACGGCTTCGGCCTGCTCCTCACGGCGGAGGCCACCGGCGGTCTGCTCGGCGCAGGCATCGCCTCCCACCTTGGCCGACGACTCGGCACCGGCACCGCACTGACCTGCACGGCTGCCGTCGAGGGGCTTGCCATCCTGGGCCTGGCCGCTGCCCCGAACCCGTACGTGGCCGGGCTGGCGCTCGCCGTCTGCGGGGCCGGCATGGGCGCCACGATGGTGCTCGGCCCCTCCCTCCGGCAGGCGATCGTCCCGGCCCACCTCATGGGCCGGGTCGCCTCCACCTCCCGCATGCTGGCCATGTGCGCCGCCCCCATCGGGGCCTTCCTCGGCGGCTGGCTGGCCACCACCTACGACATCCGCACCCCGCTCTACGCAGCCTCCGTCCTCCTCCTGGCGATGACGGCCGTCACGGCATCCATGACCAGCAACCGCCGGGTCGAAGCGGCGCTGCGTGCCGCAGCCCCGGCCGGCGGTCCAGATCGCCCGGCATCCAAGGAACCCGCCCAGGAGAGTGCACCCGACTTGTTGTGACGCCTGCCGCGAAGGCATCACAACAAGTCGGGTACCAGGCACCCGCGGGCGCGGCGAGGGGCCGGGTCGGTCGGGTGTGCTGGCTGTCAGCCCTCGTCGTCGGCGGAGCGACATGCGCTCTGCTGGGGCAAAACCGATCCGTCGAAGAGCGGCTCGCCTCCGCTCCCGCGGGCACCACCACTGTGGTGTGCAGGAGGGCGTCTACCGGGTGCGCGGCGTCCGGAGCCGGGGCCTGATCGTCGCGCGGGTCTGACTGGTCGTTCCGGGAGGAGTTCCTGACGGCGAGGCGTCGGTCGGTGGGGGAGTGGGCGGATGACTTGGGGTGGCCGGCCGCACTTCGAGGGGGATCGCGAGCTCGGTTCCCGAGGCGATCTGGTAGATGCGGATGGTGTACCTGCCTGCAGCGGTGTCCTGCGGGATGGCGGCGGTGAACTCGATGGCACCGTCGTCTGCTGCGGTAGTCGCGTCGGCGAACAGCGTGGAGCGGTATTGCACGGTGCGGTGCGGTGCGAAGCCGGTGCCGGTCACCGTGACCGTCCGGCCGGGCGTGACCGGGTCGGGGCTGGCGTGCGCGCTCACGGGGCCGCTGCGCTTCTCCTTCTCGTACCGAAGCTCGGCATGGGCCTGGCGGCCGGACGCGGCGCCCACAGCGGTGACACGATAGGTGCCACCGGGTTCCGCGAGCCCCCACCCCTCTCCCACGCGGCCGACCGCGACTCCTGAGCTGTTTGCCCGCTCGTGGGCGTAGCTGCCGCTGTGCCCCCAGGGGCCCAGGTAGATATCGACGGTTTCCCCCGGCTGGAAGCCGGAAGCCGTGGCTGTGGTGGGCCGGCCGGCTTTGAGGGTGGAGGGATTGAGGGTCAGCTGGGGTGTGGTGTGAGGCGTGGGGACGTCGGCCGGGAGGACCCGCAACGGCGCCGACGCCTTCCGGCCGGAACGTGTCCCCTGTGCCCGGAGGAGGTAGGAACCCGGCTTGTCCGGATGGTGGAACCGGGTCGCGATTTCCCCGGACCGCCCCGCGGTGAACGTCCCGATGCTGCCACTCGACGGGCCGGTCCAGGTGAGCACAACCGGCTCGCCCGGTTCCATCCCGCCTGACTTCGCCGTGCAGGTGCCGCCCGCCTTCACTGTTGAGGTGGACAAACGGAGCCACGCGGCGGGCGCGGACGGCGATGTTGCCGTCGGGGAGGGGACGTCGACGTGCTGGACCTCTGGGGACTCGGGCAGGGCGAGCTTGTTGAGGGTTGCGGTGAGCTCCGCCGGTGTGGAGACGAACCGGACCTTGGGGGCCTTCGTGGCCTCGGCCAGCTGGGCGAGCGGCTGCCGTTCCTTCCGTGGGACCTTGTAGCCGACGAACCGGAAGTCCAGCTGCACTGCGCTGTCCTTGGCCCGTCGGCCGACTGCCTGTTTGAGCGCGGATTGATCCGCCGTGCAGGCGTCGATGCCGTGCGAGGTCACCACGATGATCCGGTTCCGCTTTTTCCCGCGGAACGGGTAGTAGCCCGAGAAGTCATCGATCCCGGCGAGGAGTCCGCTTTCCATGGTGGGCTTCCCGGACGCCGACAACGCGTGCACGGAGGTGTTGATCTTCTGCGCATGCCCCGTGCCCGGACCTACGACCGACGCGGTGTTCCCCTGGTCGCCGCAGCTGCCGCCGAAGCGGCGCAAGGACAGGGAGTCTTCGTCGGCGGAGTTCTGCGCGGCCGAGCCGACGGCGTCCGCGGTATCGGGAAGGTCCGTGTCGTTCTTGGCCAGTGAGGTGTCGACGAGGAAGGCGGTCCGGTAGTCCGGGACGGTCCGGAGGACCAGGAAGGCGGCGATGCCGGTCAGCAGCGCGACAGCGGCACCCCCGATCAGCAGCACGCGACGCCAACTCCTGCGCCTCGGGAGGGAGTTGCCCCTCATGAGGGCTCGGTCAGCTTTCCGCGAAGGGTGGCGAGGAGCTTGTTCATGCCGTTCACCTCGTCGTTGTAGTGTGCGGCGGCCCGCTGGAACGCTTTCCTCCGCGGTTCCAGCGGCGTGCCGGCCCGCGCGGTTTTGAGCAGCTGGGAGGCTGCGTCAACGACCTGCTTCTGTTTCTCCCGCAGCCGGACCGCCCTGTCGCGCACGTGCTGGGCATCCGCGCTCTTGGTCCGGCCGGTCAGGTCGTCGAACTCGGGGCCGGTGCCGTTGACCGCTTGTCGAGCCTGCCGCAGAGTGCTGTCGGCGGCGTCCAGACGACCCTCCTCGGTCGCCCGGACGGCCGTGTTGACCTGGGTGACTGTGGCGTTGAGCGTGCTGACGATCCGCTGGGCTCCTTTGAGGACCGGTTCCACGTTGGAGAACCCGTCGAGGGTCCTGGCGAGGTCGGGCGCGTTCTTCACGTACACCGGAGGCGGCGCGTTGGCGGCCGTGGCCATCCGGTCGAGCGTGCGGTGCTGCCCCTTCGGTACCTGGTAACCGATCACCCGGAATTGCAGGGAGAGTCCGGCCGCACCGACCCGCTCGCGAATCTCCTTCTCGACGAAGGAGACGTCGTCCTCGCAGGCGTCGACACCGTGACGCGTCACCACAATGATCCGGTTGACCTGGCGGGCCTTGCGATCGAACGGCTGGGAGAAGTCCTCGACGGCCTGGACGATTCCGCGTACCAGCGTCGGTTTGCCGTCCGCCCGGACCCCACCCGCTGCCTGGGTGATCTTCTGCTGGTTGCCGACGTCGAAGCCGACCACCTGCGACGTGTTGTCGGAGGCGCCGCACTCGCCGCCGAAGGTGCGCAGGGCGAGCGCGTCGTGATCGCCCGAGTTCCCGACCGTCTTACGCAGTGACGTGGAGATCGCCGCGATGCCCTTGGGATCGGGGCCGTCAGCCGTGTCGATCAGGAACTGGGTGCGGTAATTCGGGGCGAGCTCCGGTGCGAGCCAGTCGAAGTAGAGCCAGCCTGCACCGACACCCAGGACGGAGACGAGCAGCACGACCAACGGCATGCGCACGAGCGGAGGCAGCTCGACTCTGGTGTCTCCGGTGGTGATGTCGCCGGAGTTGTTGCCGCCGATGAAGACGGACCGCTTGCCGGACCGCCGCCGCTTGCGGAACAGCGGTCTCATCTTGGCGTTTCGTTCCGGGTGTCGCCCGTTGACAGCGGACCGTCGTTGTCGCCGCCGATGGCGATGGCCCGCTCTCCGGAGGCGGTGGGAGCGGCCCCGGGCATTCCCCGGGACGCTGGGGTCGAGTGGCCGGGCGGCCTGGGGCCGGACGGAACATGCACGTCGCCGGTGGTGACGGCACCGGTGTTGCTGCCGTGGATGGCCACCGCGCGTGCCCCGGACGCCTGCACGGTCGGCTGCCCGCCCGGCCCCGGGGTGGCGCCTGCGCGGCCGGCGTAGCCGTAGCCCCACATGGCCGCCAGTGCGGCCAGCGCCGCTCCTGCCCCGCACGCCACCGTCCACCGCACAGCCGTGTCCTGCATCACCGGCAACAGCAGCGCTCCGCAAAGCCCCGTACCCGCTGTGAAAGCAACTGCGGTCACGGCGACCGCCACCACCCACCTACCGAACCGATCCACCGCCCACCCCCCGATTCCGGCCGGCTCGTGTCCCTGTCCTGTCCACGATGGCACCGATGGGCCTTACGTGTACGCTTTTTGACTCTTCATCAGGAAATTGCCGAACCGTCGGGCCGCTGGACGGTGGCTACGCGGCGGTGCCGGAGGAGAAACGGCGGCGCCGGAGGGAAATGGCGACGCCGTCGGGCTCGGCGGCACGCGCTCTTCGCTGCCGGCGGCATCCTGGGGGCCGCGATGCATCAGGTGCTCGGGTCCTGGGACGGCTGGGCAACGCGGCCGGCATCGTGGTCCTGGCCTACTTGGCCCAGGAACGACCGCGCGGCATCGGCGTCCAGGGCGGCACGGGCTCCAGGTCATCGCGGTCGCGCTCTGCGCACACCCACGAGACCAGCCTGGCCTGGAGCTCTTCAATCGGATCACCGCCCAACCTGACCGGCACGTTCCTGAGGAGCCACAGATCGGCCAACTATTCGCTCAAATCGCTGAGATGTGTATGCGAGACGCCGCAGGATGCAGGATGGGTCAAGGCTGCAAGGGTCCACTTCTTCTTGGTCACACTCGAAGAACCCGAGCGGCCACTGCCACGTCACAGCTGCCCGCCGCTGATCAATGGGTGTGGCTCTTCTGTGGGAACTGTCCGAGCTCGGAACTTCGCTGCAGAAGAGCAAACGTAGCCGGCCAAGCACCGGCCCGAGCATCAGGGCCTCAGCAGTCCGCCCACCCACCAGTCGTGCGGCTTGCCATCGTTGGCGATGCCGCGATTGCGCAGTGTCCCTTCGACGGTGAAGCCGAGTTTCTCGGCGACGGCACGCGAGCCGGTGTTCCCGGCCATGGCCCACCACTCGATGCGGTGGACGTCGAGGGTGGCCCAGCCCCAGTCGCACAGGGCTTGAGCGGCCTCCACCGAGTACCCGCGTCCGCGCTGTTCCTTGACCGCCCAGTAACCGAGTTCCCAGACGCCGCGGCTGACGAGGGTCAGGCAGTACGAGCCGACCAGGGCGCCGGTGTCCTTGCGGAACGCGCCGAGGGTGTAGTCCCTGTCCTCGGCCCACTGAGCGGGCAGCTTCTCGCCGACGAGCTTCTCCGCGTCCGCACGCCGGTACGGCACCGGCACCGGGGTGTAGAACTGGATGTCCTCGTCCTGGCAGGCTTCATACACCGCATCCACGTCGGCAGGTGTGAAGGCCCGCAGCACCAGACGGTCGGTCTCGAGAGTCACTGCATCCATCGCGGCAGTATGACCACCATCAACAAGCGGCGACAGCGAATATCCCGACCGAGCACCGCCCATCACCACACCCCGGGCTGGTCAACGGTCGTCGCAACACCCCAGATCAGCTGCCCCCGAGACGGAGCTACACCCACCATCAAGCGCGGACGTCGGCCTGGTCGACGGATGCCTTGGACTTCGTGCTTTGGGCCGAGGCCTCGGGGATTCGGGCGGGCTGCGTGGGGCGTCCGGGGGAGGGGGACGTAGCCGGACAGGCGCAGGGTTTCCCATACGTACGGGTCGGCACCGGCGGCATCAAGAAGACCGAGTAGTTCTCGTCCTCCGCAGGCATGTACTCGTCCTCCGACAGGAAGAATCCGCCGGCGCCGGCCGGATTGTTTTCTGCAGTCCCAGGAGCGAGGCGTTTCGCACTCAGAACCGCAGATCGCCGCAGCCAGGGGAGACAGGAAGCGCCCTCGGCTGCACGACACGCAGCGCCCAAACATCTGGCCCAGGGGTGCGGTGATAGCTGTTACGGCTACCAACGCATTGCTTGTAGCGGACGGCACCACAAGATGGGTGAGCAGGCGCTTGACGACAACCGTCACCACCCCACGCATCCCCGGACCTCCTCTTCTACTGCCTTGTATCACCCGACGGTGGAGGTCCGGCAGCAAGTGCGTCTGCAGCCGCGTTGGACTCCGTGTCATCCCTGAATCGATCAATGACGAGTACCGCCACGTCGTCTGTCAGCTGCCCCCGGGTATGGCGGATCAACGCCTGATGCAGCCACTCCAGGAAGTCCGGGGGCGTACAGGCAGGAGCTGCTTCCAGCGCTTCGGGGAGAGGGAAGAAGTCGTTGTCGATGTTGCGTGCTTCGACCACTCCATCGGTGTACAGCAGGAGACGGTCACCCGGTGCGAAGGTATAGCTGTCCGGCCCAGCGGTAGGGCAGTTCATGATGTCTTCAAGGCCCAGGGGCGGCCGTGGTGAGGCAGCGTGCAGCGCTTCGATCTTGCCCTGGCGCAGGACCAGCGGAGGAGGGTGCCCGCAGTTGACCACCTGGATCACTGATCCGTGCACCACCTGAGCCGCCAGCGCGGTGACGAAGTCCTCCCCGATATCAGCCTTTTCTTCTTGGTCGAACGCGGTCGGCACGGCGCAGTCCCGATTCAGCGCTGCGGAGCAATGGTTCATCACCTCCACCAAGTCGCTCTCGTAGTGCACTGCTTCCCGGAACGCGCCCAACACGGCTGCTGCCGAGCGCACGGCCGGCAGCCCCTTGCCTCGGACATCCCCCACGATCATCCGGACCCCGTACCGCGTGGAAACGGCCTCGTACAAGTCGCCGCCGATCTGTGCCCCCGCCTCGGCGGCCAGGTACATGCTGGCGACGTGCACCTGGCCCAGTCGGCTCGATACGGGACGGAGCAGGACTCTTTGTGCTGCTGCGGCAATGCGGTGGATCCGGTCGAGTTCGCTCTGCCTGCGCGTGCGCACAGCGTTACTGGTCATGACACTGGCTGCGGACACCACCAACAAGGCCAGGAGGTTGCTGTAGATCTGCTGGCCACCCCATGCCTGGTGCAGGGTGGTGGTCGTCACGCTCACGATCAGAGCCCCGCCGGCTGCCGCGAGCGTGCCCTTCGGTCCCATCGTCAGGGACGCCAGCGCCGGCATGGCGATGAGGAGGGGGCCGGTATACACGACGTGGGCGGGCGAGAGCTCGATACCGAGCCCGAGCAGTACGATCAGGAAAGGTACGCACTGCGCGAGTCTGAAGAGCAACCGACTGTGACCGCCCGCTGCTGAGAGAGGTGTCGTCGGGCGGAAGAGTGTCCGCATGGATACAGCCTCCCTCGGCGAGGTCGAGGCTTCCACTCAGTCGCGCTGCGTGCTTCCACGCCGGGGCCCTCGAAGGGCTTTGTGGCCGGCCCTCGCTGGCGAATCTGCCGAGCGCCGGATCGGCCTACCGAGAGCGGGTGGCAGAGGCTGAGGCACCCCGTCCATGTGGTGGGCCGCTGATCGTGGACGTTGCACACAAGCCCGTGTCAGCACATGCCGCTGCTGTCGCGTCCCTGGCGTTGTCGCGGCTCCCAGGGAAGGTGACCCTGCCAGTCCCCAGACCCGCGAGTTCGCGGCCACTTCTTGGCCGGCCCCGACCGCCAGTCACGACTGGCTGAAGCTGTTCCCTTCCTGGCGAGCTGCCGACCCCAGGCATACGGCTCGCTCCCGTCACGGCCTGAGGGGCTTGGCACCACCCGTCGGTCGAGATCCCTGCTGGGCCCAGGACCGACGGGCCGCCCACCTCGCATGGATGGTGGGCGGCGATCAGGCGGGTGGTGAGGTCTGCTGGAGCGGCCGCTCATCCCCGTGTGACCGTGCAGCTCGTAGCGGCAAGCAGCGCCGGTGTCATCTGGCGCGAAAAGTCATCCCGCGAAGGGCGGCGGTTTCGATCAGCCTCCGTGCGCGGTGAGTGTGTAACCCTCCGGGCCCTCGAAGGAGAACTTCGGCCCGAAGGGGCTGTCCGTCATCGGTTCGACGATCTTGATCCCGGCGGCAACCAGCTGGTCGTGGAGCTGACGGGCGTCGGGGGTGCGGAACCAGAGCACCACGCCGAGGCCCGGCCGCGCGGTCTCGGCGAGGCTGACGCCCGGGAGGAGCGCGCGGACGGCGAACGGGACCGGCTCGGTGTCGAACACGATCGCGTGAGGGGGTGAAACCGCGGCTCGACGCAGACCCAGGTGCTGCTCGCAGAAGACTGCGGCAGCTTCCACGTCGTGAACCTGCAGGGCGATGAAGTCTGGGCCGTCGATGGCAACAGGCATGAGCTTCCCTCACTCTTCGATGTCAGGACTTTGACATTGAAGGTTAGGGAGCCGCGTCCCTCATGTCAAAATGCTGACATGAAGAAGAGTGTGTCGACGGAGCCGTTCCGCCCGGCGGACGATGTCACCCACCACGTGGGGTACCTGCTCAAACGCGCCCAGGCTGCCCTGCGCGGCGCCATGGACAAGGTGCTGCGCGAGCACGGGCTGACCGTGCCGCAGTACGCCACCCTTGAACTCCTGGCCCAACACCCCGGTATGTCGAACGCCGACCTCGCCCGCGCGACGTTCGTCACCCGACAGTCCGGGAACGTCGTCCTGCGGGGCCTGCAGGAAGCAGGGCTGATCGCCCGCCCCGCCACCGCCGATCACGGCCGGGCCCGGCCCGCTCGCCTTACCGAAGAGGGCCAGGCGCGTCTCGCCGCGGTCCAGGACGCTGTGTACGCCGTCGAACAGCGCATGGTCGAGGCGATCCCACCCCAGCGCGTCGCGGCGCTCCTCACCGATCTCGACCGTATCGCCGTAGCCCTGGAGGACTGATCCGTAAAGGCGGCGGTAAGCCCGAGCATCGCCGTGAGCAGAGCGGAAGCTGGGCGGCCACCACCGCAGCGTGACCTGCGCGCTTGCGATCCGTGCCGCCCCGCCCGCCCACGCGCTCAACTGGCCGCCCCCAAGGCCCAGTCACATTTCGACCTCGACCTCGACCTCGATAAGAGCCCGCTGCTCGATGCCGACCATGACCCGGTCCGCAGCACCGACACGCCCCAACAGCCCGTACGGCGTCGCCGCCGATGCCGACCCGGCGACGACGCCCTGCGACGACGCCCTGCGGTGCATGCACCAGCGCGGTCGGCACCGCGTGGTGGACCAGGTGAAATCGCCGAACTGCGGGGAGACCGCGAGGGCGTGGTCCGCGTCGTCAACAAGCTGGTCCAGGAAAACCGGCAACTTCCCAGCGGCCGAGCACCGGAGGGTGGGCCACCGGGTGGAGATCGTGGCGCCGGCGGTTCCCGAGGCGGTCGGCCAGCTCGGCATTTTGGAACGGTGCCTGCGACTTGTCCAGGGAAGCCGGGCCCGCTGCGTGCCCTGGGCCGACTACGACGCGTGCGCGGCCGCGCTGGTTGACACCCTCGGTGCGGTGGAGGGCGCGCACCTGGCGGACCGGGTCTTCGGCGTCAGGCGCGGCGCTGAGGCGGCACTGGAGGTCCTCCAGACAACGATCTCGGCCCTGACGGGAACTGCTTGCACCCGGCGGGTGCGGTGGGCGCGGTGCTCGCCGAACGGAAGCGACCGTGGGATGTGAAGCAGACCGGCCGTGTGCGTCGTCAGCTTGCCGGCGCCGAACGTCGCCTGGCCGATCCTCTCTCCGACGCCGAACATCGTCTGGCCGATCCCGGCTGCCAGACGATTTTGCCTCGCGAGCATCGGGCCGGGATGCCGATGAGGCTGTGGCTTCTCTTCCACGGGCGGGGCGATCGGGCGATCTGGCGCTCAGCGGCGGGTGGCGTCGACGCGTAGCTGCAGCCAGCAGGAGAGGCGGTCGTCCGGCTGGTCCAGGTCGAGGGCGAACAGCTCGCGGGCGCGGCGCAGCCGGTACTTGAGGGTGTTCTGATGCACTGTCAGCCGACGGGCCGCTTCGCCTACGTTGCCGACCGCGTCAAGCCAGGCGGCGACCGAGGCGGCGTAGTGCGTGCCGTGGGTTCGGTCGTGGGCGAGCATCGCCTCGACGCCCGGGTGGCGCAGCCGGGGCCGCTGGGCGAGCTCGTCCGCCAGGTGAGCGAGGAGCACTCGGGCATGGACATCGGTCAGTGCGGCGACGTCCGGCGCCTTGGGGTCGGCCGTGGTCACCCGTAGCACGTCATCTACCTCCGAGCGCAGCTCGGGCAGCTCGGTCAGGAGCGTGGCGGGCCGGCTGAGGGCGGCGCGCAGTGGCTGCCTGCCGGGACGGGAGGCGGCGGCGAGGGCCTGTGCCGCCAGTCGGCGGGCCGAGTCGGGGTCGGCGTCCGGCAGCAGCGTGTACACGGTGCGCGGGCCGGTGCAGACGGCGGCGGAGGGGCGTACCGCGGCCCAGTGCCGACCGAGCTCGGCTCCCAGACGGGCCAGCAGCGTGCCGGCGTCCGGGGTGACGTCGACGGGGGCGAAGCCGAGGAGGGTCAGGGGCGTGTTCGCCGGGATGCCGAGCCGGTAGGCGGTGTCCGTCGCGGGTGCGGTGCCGTCCAGGCCGGCCCGGAGGGCCTGTTCCCGGGCGTGCAACTCCAGGGCGGTGGCGCTGCGGCGGCGCAGCATGTGCAGTGCGGCGGTCCGGGCGCCGTCCAGCAGCGCCCGCTCACCGGCCGCGTCGAGTGGGCTCCGGTCCTCGATCGCCCAGATGGTGCCGAGAGGGAGGTCTCCGGCGCGCACGGCGACCGCGGCGCGCGGCAGTTCGCCTTCGGCCAGCCCAGGCATGCGTAGGACGCCGGGTGCCGTGAGCACCTGCCGGTACTGGCGGAGCTGCCGTTCGGCCTGTGGGCCGGGCTGTTCGGGGACCCGTCGGCCGAGGATGCCCTGGCGGCGCAGTTCGTCGATGGCCTGTCCCGGCCGCGTCGAGTAGGCGACGACCCGGGCTTCCAAGTCCTCGATGGCCACCGATCCACCGATGACCGCGGCGATGGCGTCGGCGAGGGCGAAGAGTTCCTCACCGGCCCCGTGGCCGCTTCCGGCGTGCGAGCTTGTCATTTCCGACGGAACCATGCCTCGACCCTAGGCGATCGCGACAAGGCGCGGCCCGGTGCGTGGACCGGAACATGATGCGGCCGGCCCGAAGGGCGGGACCGGCCACACGGCAAGCAGGAGGATTCCATGGCCATTCCGGTCGCTCGCCCAGCTACCGCTGGGAAGTCCCGGACCGACGCCGCTGCCTCCCACGAGGCACTGCTCGGACTGTTCCCGCCAGGCACCGCGCTCGGCCAGGACGGAGAGCTGGTGATCGGTGGCTGCCCGGTGACCGACCTCGCGGCCCGCTTCGGCACGCCGGCACTGGTCGTCGACGAGGCCGCGCTGCGGTCCCGCGCCCGTTGCTACGTCGACGGGCTCGCCGCCCGGTGGGCCAACTCGCGGGTGGCGTTCGCCTCCAAGGCATTTCCTTGCACGGCGGTGTACCGCCTGCTGGCCGAGGAGGGGCTGAGCATCGACGTCGCGGGCGGCGGCGAACTGACCCTGGCCCTGGCAGCGGGAGTCGACCCGGCCTCGCTGGTGGTCCACGGCAATGCCAAGACCGAGGACGAACTGCGGATGGCGGTGGAGGCCGGAGCCGGACTGATCGTGATCGACAACTTCGACGACATCGACCGGCTGGAGCGGCTCGTGACCGACGAGCAGCCCGTCCTCGTACGTGTGACACCCGGTATCCGCCCGGACACCCATGCCGCGGTGTCCACCGGTCAGGAGGGCTCGAAGTTCGGCCTGACCCTGCCGCAGGCCCGGGAGGCGATCGCCCGGCTGCGGGCCGGCAGCCGGCTGCGCCTGGACGGGGTGCACGTCCACATCGGATCCCAGATCCTCGACACCGAGCCGTTCGCCCGCGCGGTGGAGGCAGTGGCGGACCTCGGCACCTTCGCCGTCTACGACCTCGGTGGCGGCCTCGGCACCCGCTACACCTACGAGGACCGCCCGCCCACCATCGAGGAGTATTTGAACACCCTGGTGGCCGCGGCCCACCGGACCCTGCCCGCCGACGCGCAGCTCATCATCGAGCCCGGCCGGTCGATGGTGGCCGAGGCCGGAGTGACGCTCTACCCGGTGGTCACCGTCAAACATGGGAAGCCGACCTTCGTCGCCGTCGACGGTGGTATGGGCGACAACCTCGAAGTCGCACTGTACGGACAGCGCTTCGAGGCCACGGTCGCCACCCGGGTGGGCGGCGGCGAGCCGTACCACCTGGTGGGCCGGCACTGCGAGTCCGGCGACGTACTCAGCGCCGGCGTACCGCTGTGTGACCCCCGTCCCGGCGACCTGATCGCCGTGCCGGTCACCGGTGCGTACTGCTTCTCGCTGAGCAACAACTACAACGGCGCGCTGCGGCCGCCCGTCGTCTTCTGCCGCGACGGCGAGGCGCGGGCCGTGGTGCGCCGTGAGACCTACGGCGACCTGCAGCGGCGCGACCGCCCTTGAGCCGCTGCCGCGGTCCTCCGCGGTCTCCGGTGCCGCGATCGCGGTGAGCTGGGGGCAGTACCTCAACGACCGGCGCACGGGGGTGCCGCCGGTGACGTAATCGGTACACGGGCGGCGCTCTGGCGAGAACCCGCTGGGGCCGTGGTGGAGCTGGTCGGGGATACCGCGCGAGGATCGCTTCGCCGTGTGGGAAAGATGGACCTCTGATCTGGAAGAGGCAGGGATGGGGTACGACCTTCAAGCTGTGATCGCCGAAGGGGAGGTGCTGCGTGCCATGGCGCGTGATCTGCCTGCTGCTCGGCTGGCGTCCATCGGACAGGGCCTCTTACTGATGCCAATGACAGACGTCCTCTTCGATTCCGTCTCAGACGGCAGCGACGTAGGCGCTTTGGGGTTTTGGCGACTGCCAGTAGGGTTCGATGCGGCTCTCGCTGAGTGGTCAGCCGGTGGGCCGGTGGCTTATGTGGAAGCTGAGTACTTCGGCGGTGCGGGCGAGCAGCGGGCTGCCGTTTGGGATGGCGGCGCCGTTGTGCTGGGACCGCTCCGCGTGGAGGAAGGCATACCCTTTCCCCCTGCTGGCAGCCCGATTTCTCAGGCGCTGCGGCGGTTGGGCGTAGTGGCATGCGTCGGCCAGGACGAGTTCTCGGCTGTGGGATTGGACCGGCATCGACACGGGGAGTCGTGGATCACCTGACACGCGACTTCCGGATTCCCCCAACTCACCTGCAAGTTCCCCGACCCGCTCACGGAATCTGCCTCTGGTGATGGGGGCCAGGTTGGCTCTATCCGTCGTTGGCCCCGACCGTGTCGGCGCGAGAGATGACGGAGTCGTGTACTCCGGCCGAGGCTGTGGCGATGACTTCGTCCAGGACGTCGCGGGAGCGGAGCAGGTCCGTGATGAGTCGATCGATGCGACCACGTTCTGCAGTGAGTTCGTCGACCAGCCGTGGCGTGGCAATCTCGTTCGGGGCCCCGTCCGTGTCCCGCATGCAGGGGAGCAGCTGCGCGATCTTCTTGCTGTTCAGCCCGGCGGCGTAGAGGGCTTGGATGCGGATGACCCGGTCGACCGCCCACTCACCGTAATGCCGTTGGCCACCCGGGGTACGCTCGGCTCTCAGCAGCCCCTGCGCCTCGTAATAGCGCAGCGAACGCTCGCTGACGCCACTGCGCCGAGCCAGTTCACCGATCCGCATTCCCCACCTCGCCTGCCAACCCCGGACTTGAACCTGACACCAGTGTCAACTTCTACCGTACCGGCATGACGAACACACCGGCTGACTCCGGCCTCTTCAAGCCCGCCATCCTCGGCGCCCTGCCCCTGTCCAACCGTTTGGTGATGGCGCCCATGACCCGCAACCGCGCCACGGCCGACGGCGTCCCGCAACCGATCATGGCCAGCTACTACGCACAGCGTGCATCAGCGGGGTTGATCATCGCCGAGGCATCCACCCCGAACGCCGTCGGACAGACCTACCCCAACATCACCGCGATCTACAACGATGAACATGTGGCCGGATGGCGACACGTCACCGACGCCGTGCGCGCCGCGGGCGGCCGGATGTTCCTGCAGCTGCAGCACGGCGGCCGGATCGGTCATCCCGACACCAGCGGGCTGACGCCGGTTGCGCCCTCGCCCATTCCGCTCCCGGAGACGATCTACACCCCCAGCGGTCACCAGAACGCCGTCGTGCCCCGTCAGATGACGATCGACGAGATCCACACCACCGTGGCCGACTTCGCTGCTGCCGCACGCAACGCCATCGACGCCGGCTTCGCCGGTGTGGAGGTGCATGCCGCCAACGGCTATCTTCTGCATCAGTTCCTGGCGCAGGGAACCAACCACCGCACCGACGCCTACGGTGGATCGGTGGATCACCGCATTCGGTTCACCGTCGAGGTGGTCCAGGCCGTCGCCGACGCGATCGGCTCCGAGCGGGTAGGCGTGCGGATCGCACCCGGACTCACCGTCAACGGCATAGACGAGGGCGATACCCAGGAGATCTACCCGGCGCTCATCGCCGCCCTCGCCGATGCCGGCATTGCCTATCTGCACCTTGTCTTCGCGGATCCGGACCAGCCGCTCTTCCAAGAAATCCGTAAGACCTGGCCAGGCACGTTGATCGCCAACCCGGTCCTCGGGTGGGGGAAGCCGTTGCCGGTCGACGGAGGAAAGCACGAGAGCGAGCGGCTTCTTGCCGCCGGAGCCGACCTGATCTCACTCGGCCGTCCGTTCCTCGCCAACCCCGACCTCGTGGAACGACTGCGCATCGGAGCACCGATCAACCAGGTACAAGACCAAGGCCTGATGTACACGGGCGGTGAGACCGGATACACCGACTATCCTCTGCTGGCCGCCGCCCAGCAGGGCGTTGAGACGCTCGAACGTGTCGGACTGTGACGACTGCGAGTCAGCCGCCCTCACTGTCGGCCGCCCCCGCTATCTCCTCCCCGCCCCTCCCCACGGTAGCCGTCATAGTCGGCCACGGCGCCTGGTGGGGGTTGAGGCCCCCGCAGCCGATGTGTGGGGGACTGGGCAATTGAGGACCCGGTGGCAACCCTCCGGCCTGCCGAGCCCGGCACTACCGCGGTCCTAAGCGGTCGGCTTCGAAAGCCTTCGGGGTTGACGGCGGCTCAGGTGGTTGATGTGGCTTCGAGGAGGGTTTCTGCGGCGGCGGTGCGAGCGTAGACCGCTGGATGGGTGTCCTACTGGACGACGGCAACGGCCCGTGGCCGGGGCATAGCTTCCCGGGCCTGCGGTGCTGTGGCCCGCTGGGCTTTCGACGACGCGGAACTCTTCCGGCTGGAGCTCGGGCACCGGGTGAACAATCCCGCCTCATGCGGAGTGGCCCGGGCTGCCGGCTTCGCGGTGGAGGGGCAGCAACGACAGAAGCTCGAATACGACGGTGTCCGCTTGGATGTGGAACTCCATGCCCGCCTGGCAACAGATGCGGAGCCCGTCCCGTTGTGAGGCGGGCCCGGCCACGGCTCGTTCCGCCCGCGCCGCCCCGTCCCCCGGGAGCAAGGGCCTGGGGACCGTCAATACTTCCCCTCCCACTTCTAAGAAGGCGCCTTACGGCCGTTGCCTACGGTCGCAGCCTCCAGGCGGTTTTACGGGGCACAGCAGTGAGGACGGCGACATGGCGCAGGCATACATGACGGAGTTGGGACCGGGCCAAGACCCGGAGCGGACCGCCTCCCGAGCGTCGGGCCTGCGTGACTGGTGGCGACCGGAGGGCATGTGGCACCGCGGCATCGCACTGGGGGTGCTGGCAGTCGTGCTCGGCCTGCTGATGATCCTGCACGCCCAAGTCCCCAACAGCGTGGGAAACCTGGGCAGTCTCATGGAGACGTTCCTGCCGTGGCTCGGCATCATCGGCATCCCGGTGCTGCTGGTCGCCGCCGTGCTGCGCCGCTCCGCGACCGCCATCGTCGCGCTGGTACTGCCTGCCGTTGTCTGGGTCGTCCTCTTCGGCGGCCAGGTCACGGACAAGAGGGGCACCGGGGGCAACCTCACCGTCGTCACCCACAACGTCTTCGCCGACAACCCCGACCCGGTGGGCACGGCCAAAGACATCGTCAAGGCCGGCGCGGATGTGGTGGCCCTGGAGGAACTGGCCGGTGACGCACGGCGCACGTACGAGGAGCGGCTTGCCAAGACCTACCCGTACCGCACCGTGCAGGGCACGGTCGGGCTGTGGAGCAAGTATCCGATCGCGGACGCCGCGCCGGTGGACACCAAGATGGGCTGGACCCGGGCGTTGCGTGCCACGGTCCGGGTGCCCGGCGGTCGGCAGGTCGCCTTCTACGTCGCCCACATGCCGTCGGTAGAGGTCCAACTCGACGCGGGATTCACTGCCAAGCGGCGCGACAGGAGCGCCGCTGCCCTCGGTGAGGAAATATCCCGCGAGCGCCTCAAGCAGGTCATCCTGCTCGGTGACCTCAACGGCACGATGAACGACCGTTCGCTCGCCCCGGTCACCGCGCAGATGCGCTCGGCCCAGGGGGCAGCCGGCGAGGGCTTCGGCTTCACCTACCCGGCTGGTTTCCCGATGGCACGGATCGACCAGATCATGGTGAAGGGGATCGTCCCGGTCTCCTCCTGGTCACTGCCCCGCACCGGCAGCGATCACCTTCCGATTGCCGCCTCCTTCCAGATCTGACAAGCCGGAACGACCGTCGGCCACTTAAGCGGGCCGGGGCTCCGTAGAACCGCCCGCCGCACGGCAAGGCGCTCCCGAGGGGACTGGACGAACCGTTCGGCCCCCTCGTCGTATGCGGGTGGGGGAGAGGGCCGGAGATTCTGGTCGTCGTGGGTCTCGCCGTCGAGCAGGGCCAGAAGCCTGTGTCCGTGCTGATCACGGCCGAGCAGCGGGGCGATTCCCCGCAGTTCGAACCGGTTCTGGAGGCGATCCGGGTGCCCCGGTTGGGGCGCGGTCGCCCCCGCAAGAGGCTCGATCGGGTGCGGGCCGACAAGGCGTACGACTCCCGCCGCAACCCAGCCTACTTGCGCAGATGAGGGGGCAAGGCGACCGTCCCGGTCCCGGCGGGCCGGGTCCGCATCCGTCAGCGACTCGGCTTCCGGGGCGGTCGGCCGCCGACGTTCGGCAAGACCGACTACCGCCAGCGGCATGCCGTCGAGTGCGGGGTCACTCGTCTCAAGCGCCACCGAGCCGTGGAGACGAGATGCGACAAGCTCGCCGTCCGCCATGAGGCGGCCGTGCTGGTCACAGTCTTCAACGAGCGGCTGTGACCAGCACTTTCTTGACCCTCAGTCCAACAACTGCGTGAGGCGCTTGAGGTCGTCGTGCACGGACTCCTGCTCCTGCGGGGTGAGGTGGACTGCGGTGGCCGCGGCGATCGCGGATCTCGCGGTTTCTTCGTCGCCGGCACGAGTGGCGATGTCGGCACGCAGTACGAGAAGACGAAGCAGCTGTACGGGAGTTGGCCGTTCTTCCTGTAGGCGCAGTGCCCGGTCGATGATCTTCGCGGCGGACTCCAGGTCCTGCTTGGAGTCGGCTAGGAGGGAGGCGTGATGCAGGGCCCGGGCGAAGGTCTCCTTGGGAGCGGGGCGGTGGTGCTGGTTGTCGCTCGTCTGCTGCCCTATGCGGATGCAGTTGCCGCCCGGGTCGGTCATGAGGAACTGCCGCACGCCGTGTGACGTGTTCTTCAGCGGCCCGATTCGCGGCAGCCCGCGGTTCGGTACTCGCCCGTACGCCGCCTTCAGCCCGGCCCGAAAGGTTTCGTGGAGCCCGTCGACGTCATCGGTTTGGACGATGCACGTACTGAATGACTCGGCGGGCTCGTAGTGCTTCATCCCGAAGAAGTGGAGCTGTATGCCGCCGCGCTGGACGACTGCGTACGGATTGGGGCTCTTCTGCTGGAAGGTCACCTCGAACCCAAGGGTCGTATAGAAGTCGAGAACAGGCTGGATGGTCCGACACGGCAGGATCGGAATCGTCTTCTCGCTCATACCAGCAACTCTAGTCAAAGTTGAGTAGAAGGGGCGCGGACAACACCGGCAAGACCAAGCAGCTCGGGATCCTCGCGCGGCGGCTCGGCTCCGCCGCCGTGGCGAGCGGGCCGCTGGACGCGCACGACGCCCCGTGGGAGGCGATCAAGAGGAACGACTGAGCCGGTGATGATTCGAGGCAGGGCCGATGCAGGAGGTCGCCGCAGTCCTGACCGCCTCCTACCTCCGCCTCCTACCTCCAGCGTTCTCGACACCCAGCCGCAGGGGTCGCGAACCTGCGCCTGATGGACCGGGGCATCCCGATGCCGGAGGCGTCCGTTGCCGCGGCCGCCGCGGTAGGTGGCCGACCGCTCCTCGTGGACCGGCGGGCGTCTAATGATCTGCGTGCTGCCCGTGCGAGGTCTCGGGCTGCCGTATCCACGCGGCCAGTAGCCGAAGTGCCTCTTCGGAGCTGGAGCCTGCCTCGGCGGTGTAGACACTCAGCCGCTGGTCCGGGTCGGCGGGCAGGGTGAGGGACTCGTAATTGAGGGTGAGAGGGCCGACGATCGGGTGGTGGAAGTGTTTGCTGCCATGCGTGTGCCGATACACGTTCTGGTCGGCCCACCAGCGGCAAAAGTCCTCATCCCGGACCGAGAGTTCGCCGACGAGTTCGGCCAGCAGCGGATCGTGGGGATGGCGTCCGGCGTCGCGCCGGAGCGAGGCGACGATGTCCTGGGCGTGGGTTTCCCAGTGGGTATACAGCGAGCGGGCGGTCTCGTCGCAGAACATGAACCGCACAAGGTTCCGCTCGCGGTGCGGCAACGCGTCGAAGTCGGTGAGCAGCGCACGTGCCATGTGGTTGGACGCAAGTACGTCCAGTCGCCGCCCCAGCACGAGGGCGGGGGTGTGCTCCAGGATCCGGAGCAGGTCGCGCAGCCCCGGGCGGACCGGCTGCGGACGCGTCGCCGTGCGGCGGGGCCTGCCTGCGGCGGGCTTGGCGAGCTGGAACAGATGGGCGCGTTCGACGGGATCGAGGCATAGCGCGCGGGAGATGGCGTCCAGCACGGTCCCGGAGACGTTCAGCCGGCGTCCGCGTTCCAGGCGTACGTAGTAGTCGACGCTCACGCCCGCCAGTTGCGCGACCTCTTCGCGGCGCAGTCCTGGCACTCGCCGAGAGCCGCCGTCGTCGGACAGGCCCGCCTGGCGCGGGGTGATTCGTGCCCGTCGAGAGCGGAGGAACTCGCCGAGAGCTGTGTTGCGGTCCATGCCGTTCACGATAGGGCCCGAGATCGCCCCGACGGCCGGCGAAAGGGGGACTGGCAGTCCCCCGGTCCGGCTGTCCCCGGGCCGAAGCGGAACCCCCGGAAGCCGATCAGCAGCCGATTTCGGTGCTGAAGTGGAACGTGTCGAGGCCGACCGGGGCTCAACCACCCCGGTCGGCCTCTGTTCGCAACGTATGAAGGGAACTCCTGTGTCGGACACCAAGACATTCCTGATCACCGGCGTCAGCACCGGCCTGGGCCGCGCACTCGCACGCGCGGCGTTGGCCGCGGGCCACCGGGTGGTGGGCACGGTGCGCACGCCCGCCGACGCACGGGCCTTTGAGGCGCTCGCCGACGACGCGCACGCCCGCATCCTGGACGTGACCGACCATGACGCGGTGGACACGGTCGTGGACGAGACCGAGCGCGACCTGGGCCCGGTCGACGTACTCGTCGCCAACGCCGGGTACGGCCATGACGGCCTCTTCGAGGAGTCGTCGATGGATGACCTTCGCCGTCAGTTCGAGGTGAACGTCTACGGAACCGTGGCGGTGATCAAGGCCGTGCTGCCGCACATGCGGGAGCGCCGTGCGGGCCACATCATCGCCGTCACCTCGATGGGCGGGCTGATCACCATGCCGGGCCTCAGCTTCTACCACGGCAGCAAGTTCGCGGTGGAGGGCATCCTCGAAACGCTCGGCAAGGAGGTCGCCGATTTCGGCATCCATGTCACCGCCGTCGAGCCGGGCAGTTTCCGGACCGACTGGGCCGGCCGCTCGATGATCCGCGCACCCCGTGCGATCGCCGACTACGACGAGCTGTTCGAGCCGCTGCGCGCCCGGCGCATCAACGGCAGCGGGCACCAGCCGGGCGACCCGGACAAGGCCGCGGCCGCGGTGCTGCGCATCGTGGTGGCCGACCAGCCGCCGACGCGCCTGCTGCTCGGCACCGACGCGCTTCGGCTCGTCCAGGCCGGACGCGACGCCTTCGAGCGCGACATGCAGGCATGGGCCGAGCTGTCGGCCTCCACCGACTTCGACGACGTCAGCCGGCCCGCCTGACGTCACTCGCTGTCGGGCCCCCAGCGCGGGGCCTCGACGGCGGCCGTCACCACCAAGCGGGCCCGTTCGAGGTCCACCACAGCCGGACCTGCTCGTAGCCGTTCACGTCACCCAGTGCCTCCTGTTAACCGCGTGGAGGTGAAACTCAAACTGAGAAGTCGTCTCATGTGGTGAGTCTGCGGTAGCAGATGAGAGTGCAAGAGAGCCTGGTGAATGCGAGAACGCCCAGGCCGGCGGCTTCCCGTGGCGCAGCAGCCGCACCACGTCCCTGGTGATGAGGAACGGGGGAATGAGAGTTCCCGGTGGAGTACGCAGCGGAAGGGTGTCGGCCGTCGGAAAGCCGCCGTCCCTCGGCTCCCCGCCTGAGTTCCGGTCGGCCGGCGTGCAGGGCGGCCGGATCGTCGGACTGCTGACCTACACGGTCTCGCACGAATACTGGAGATCGTCTCGTTGGACGCGGTGGTTCAACATAGCGGAGTCGGCAGCTCTCTCCTGAGCGCTGCTGCCAAGACCGCGAAGCAGACCGGCGCACGACGAATCTGACTGGTCACCACGAACGACAATCTGGATGCGCTGCGGTTCTACCAGCGCCGCGGGCTGCGGATCATCGGAATCACCCCGGGAGCGGTGGATGCGGCGCGTGCCGTGAAGCACAGATCGCTGATCCTGGTTCCACCACCTGACCCTGCCAGGCTGGGGACCCGCCCGTGGTTGTCAGTGCTGCGGGTCATACTCGTGCCGCGGCGCCGCCTGGGCACTGCATCACGAGGGGAGCGAGCGATATGGCTGAGGTGCTGGTTTTCCACCACGGGCACGGACTGACTGCCGGTGTCCGCGAGTTCGCCGAGCAGCTGCGACGGGCCGGACACACCGTCCATGCCCCCGACCTGTTCGAGGGGCAGGTATTCGACAGTCTTGAGGAGGGCATCGACTACGCCGAGAGGATCGGGTTCGGCACGGTCATCGCGCGCGGAACCGCCGTCGCCGAGGGGCTGCCTGCGGAGCTCGTCTACCTCGGGTTCTCACTTGGTGTCCTGCCGGCGCAGAAGCTGGCTCAGACCCGACCGGGCGCGAAGGGCGCGTTGTTGCTCGAGGCATGCGTCCCGGTCTCGGAGTTCGGCGCTGCCTGGCCGCAGGACGTCCCGGTCCAGGTCCACGGCATGGACGCGGACCCGTTCTTCTCCGGCGAGGGCGATGTGGATGCGGCCCGCGCGCTCCTCGATACGGCGGCGGATGCTGAGCTGTTCCTCTACTCCGGCGACAGGCATCTGTTCACCGACAGCAGCCTGCCGTCGTACGACAAGCACGCTGCCATGCAGGCCACCCACCGGGTGCTCGGCTTCCTCGACCACATCAAATAGCCAACCGAAGCGGGATCAACCATCTGATCTGAGCACGTCCCCCTGCCCGCCCCTCGGGACCACCAGGAAGCGCGACAGCAACGGCCTCAACTCGCCGTCGCAGACCTGCAGTCTGCGAATCGTCCCAGTTCAGAGCCGGACGGCGATACCGTCGTTGGTCCCTGCTTCCTGTACGGCGAAGGGGACCAGGTCGGGGATGTCGAGGCCGGCCTCTTCGCGCAGTTCACGCCGGACCGTCTCTTCCAGGGGCCGGTCGCCCGGTTCATGGCCGCCGCCGAGCAGGGACCACGAGCCCGGTTCAGATGCCGGGGAGCTCGTCCCGCAGGTGCAGCAGGTAGGCGCCGGACCCATTGTGGATGAGTGCCGAGGCGTTCGCCATCTCCGCTTCCGCTCCTCGCTCCGCTCCCGGCTCGGCTCCCGGCTCCGGTTCCGGCTCCGGTTCCGTCGGTGAAGCGGAGACGCGTTGTCGCCTCTTGTCATTCACGGGTGCACCGTCCCGGAGCCGGAGCCAGAGTCAGAGGCGGAGGCTGCGGACGCGGTCTGGTAGCCGGCGGCCTGGAGGGTGAACATCTGGGCGTAGTCGCCCTCGAGAGCCATGAGTTCTTGATGGGATCCCGACTCGGTGATGCGCCCGCCGTCGAACACGTAGATGCGGTCGCAGTCGACGACGCTGGCCAGCCGGTGGGAGATCAGCACGGTGATCCGGTCGTCGCGGAACTTGCCGCGCAGCACGGCCTGGTAGACGTCGTGTTCGGCGCGCGGGTCCATGCTGGCGGTCGGCTCGTCCAGCAGCAGTACCGGTGCGTCCTTGTAGAGACCGCGGGCCACGGCGATCTTCGCCCATTGTCCGGCCGACAGCTCCTGGCCGTCGCGGAACCGCTTGGACAACAGCGCCTGCCAGGTGCCGGGCAGACCGGCGATGACCTGTTCGGCACCTGAGGCCCGCGCGGCGTCCAGTGCCCGCTGGGGATCGGCCTCGGTGAGCGTGCCGCGCGAGACCGTGAGGTTCGCCAACGCGCTGAAGGGGAAGCGCACCGGATCCTGCAGCACGGTGGCCACACGCCTTTGAAGGGATTCGGTGTCCAGATCCGCGACATCCACGCCGTCCCACAGGACCGCCCCCGTCTGCGGCTCGTAGAGACCGGCGATCAACCGTGAACAGGTGCTCTTCCCCGACCCGTTGAGGCCGACGAAGGCGACGGTCTCGCCGGCACTCAGGGTTAAGGAGATGTCATCGAGCGCTGGGGCATCCTTGCCGGGGTAGGTGTAGCTGACATTCCGCAGCGCGATGGTCTTCACGGTCCCGGGTGCCGTCTGCTGTCCGCGGCGGGGTTGCAGGGTGCGGCACCGTTCCTGGAAAGCCAGGAGGTCGCTGACCCACATCGCATGCTCGTAGACCAGGTGGGCGACGTCGACGAACCGGGTCAGGGAGGTCTGGCCTGCCTGAATGGCGATCACTGCTCCGGCACCGGCCGCCAGCGGAAGCCACCCTGCGATCAGCATGGCTCCCAGCGCGACGTAGGTGACTCCGGCCCCGATCCCACCCAGGCCACGCCCGGCCAGAGTCAGGAGCGCGGCACTCACCCCCAGGCGGGTGTCCTCCTCGGCGATCCGAGTGGTGAGACGGTGGTGCTCGTCGAGCAGGGCTCTTTGGGCGGTGTCCGCTCGCAGTTCGGCGGCCGAGTCGCGGTCCAGCAGCAGCCAGGAGAAGACCCGCACTCGGCGCTGGAGAGCGTTCCACCGCCGGAAGCTGTGAAAGTGCGCTCGGGCGGTGCGCACGGCCGCGGCTCCCACCGGCAGGACGGACAGCGGAAGCAGGGGCAGCAGCAAGGGGTGCAGGACGGTCAGGACGCCGGCTGTGCCGATCAGTGCCAGGAAGGCGGAGGCCATGGAGATGACTTGGCCGACGATCTGCCGGGCATAGAAGAGGCCGCGGTCATTGGCCCGGTAGACGTCGTCGTGCCAGTCGGCGTCGTCCACCACCTCCAGGCTGACGTGAGCGGTCAGTTGAAGGAAGTTGCTCTCCAAGGCGGTGCGGATCTTCGGCGTTACGTGGGCCTGCGCGACGGAGACGCCGGCTTCGAGGAGGGCTCGGGCGGAGAGGAATCCCACCACGAGCAGGATCTGCGGGACGGCCGAGCGGACCTTGTCCGGGGTCGGGGCCTGGGCGAACAGCTGGTGCAGAACGGCGACGGACGCGGCCAGGCCGAAGGCGGACATCGTCGCGGACGCCAGCTGGAGCACCACCACGGCCACGGTCGCCGGCCGGTCGGCACGCCACGCCAACTGGCCGATCTGGCGCACGATGCGGGGCAGCCGGCCGAGGATCTGCCCGACCGTCGCTTTGGCAGCGGCGCCGTCGTAGATCGACCAGTACGCCTCTTTGAGGTCGTCGGCGATGTCGTCGCTCGGCGGTCCTGCAGGCATAGCCGTCGGCGGCAGGCCCAGGGCCTCGCGCCGGGGAGCGGGTACTTTCCCGTGCGGCTCGGGCGTGCCGGCTGAGGCGGTCGACTCGCTCATGCCCCCCACCTCGTATCGGGTCGTGACGAGCGCAGTGCACGGCGAATTACGGCGTCAACTCCGCGCCTGGGCAGACAGGTGGCCGCGGGCGTGGGCTGCCTCCGTTCGCACCGAACCGGGGGAGGGGTGATGGTGCGCGCGGGATTCACGGCTTCTCCAGGAGGCGGTGATGGGTACAGGTGCTCTAAAGAACGGTCCTTTCTGCTCCCCGTAACGGGTGACGAAGGGGCAGATTCTGGCCGGATGTTCTATTCAGTGGTTGAAGGTAGATGGAGCCTGGGTTGCAGGGGGGCGGGAACTCGAACGGCATGCTTCATTCCTTCGTGGGATTGCCTCGCTGCGGTTGGTGAGGATTCGAGGCGGGGCTCGGGCATGCCTGGGCGGGCAGTGGCCCTGACGCGCCGCTGCCCCGTGGAGGGGGCTTCAGGATGCGGAAGCGTGCAGTTCCTCGTGCCAGCCCTTTGTGTGTAGTTGGGTGCCGCGCGAAGAGCATTGACGGGCGTTCGACGCTGGCCAATGTACGGACGGGCGGTTCATTTCCGCTCGCGCGGAGACCACGTCCACCAGACGTTGCCCGTAGGCCGGCCGTCCGGTTCACCTCTTGTTGCGCGGAGAGCACCTTCGCTGGGCATTGGGAAGATTCACGGAACCGCGCTGACGGACGGACAGCTGGCTCAACCGTCGTGCTCTTCAGGGAAGCTGCCCATCGTCTCCCTCAGACGGCACCGTGCCGCATCCAGACGCTCCGCGTAATCAGCAGCGAAGATCCCGGGAAGTGCCGTGTCCAATGTCCCCGCGAGTTTGTGGATCGGGGCCCACGCGGCTGGGTCGTCGACCAGACGGCTGAGATCGGTCATCTGAACTCGCTGCAGCCAGTCCGAGAGGACGAGGGCTTCGTCGGAGGTGAGCTTGATGGTGATCTCAGTGTCGTCCACGAGTCGAACTTAGCCCGGCGCTTGACGGAAGTCTCGTTCGACGTAGAGGCAGAAGGGGACGCCGGGCGGGCGGCGGCTCAGATGACGAGGACCCGGCGTCCCCGGGTGTGGCCGGCGCGACTGTCGGCGTGCGCCGCCGCTGCCTCGGTGAGGGGGTACGACTTCTCGACCGGGATGTGGAGCCTGCCCCGGGCGATGAGGTCGACGGCCTCGGCGAGCGCGTCCGGTACGCTCCCGGCCACGCCGGAGAACCGGACGCCCAGCTGCGGCGCATCGAGGTCGGCGATGGAGACGACCTTGCGTGAGTCCCCGGTCAGCTCGACGAGTTCGCGGATCACGCCCGAGCCGGCCAGGTCGAGGGCCGCGTCGACCCGGCCCAGGTGCCGCACCCGTTCGACCCAGCCCTCGCCGTAGGTCGTGGCGAGGGCGCCCAGGCCGCGCAGGTAATCCTGGTTCGCGGCCCCGGCCGTGCCGATCACCGTGATGCCGCGCTCGCGGGCGATCTGCAGCACCGCCGACCCGACGCCGCCGGACGCGCCGCTGACCAGCAGCGTCTGCCCGGACCGCACGCCGACCTCGCGGATGATGCGCAGCGCGGTCTCCACCACCGACGGGTACCCGGCCGCCTCCTCGAAGGTCAGCCTCTCGGGCATCCGGGCCCAGGCCGACAGCACGGCGAATTCGGCGTACGTGTCGGTGCCTTCGCCGAACACGCGGTCGCCGACCTCGACCCCTTCGACGCCGTCGCCGACCTCATCCACCACCCCGGCGGCGTCCAGTCCGACCCCGGCGGGCAGCTCGACCGGATGGGCTCCCAGGACTTGGCCCTCCCGAATCCTCCAGTCGACGGGGTTGACACCCGCCGCCCGTACGGCGATGCGTATCCGACCGGGGCCCGCGTGGGGCTCCTCGGCTTCCACCAGTTGCAGGACCTCGGGACCGCCGAACTCGGCGAAGCTGATTTTCCTCATGCGGTCGAAGATAGCCATAACGGTTAGGATTAAGCAACGGTTAGGGATTGCTACCTGGTAGTGTCAGGGCATGACCGAGCCGCCCGGACGCCGCGAACGCAAGAAGGCCGCAACCCGTCAGAAGATCGCTGACACCGCGCTGCGGCTCTTCCTGGAGCGCGGGTACGACGCCGTGGGCATCCGTGACGTGGCGGCCGAGGCCGACGTGGCCGTCACCACCGTCTTCGCCCATTTCGCCTCGAAAGAGGCCCTGGTGTTCGAGCGCGACCAGGACTTCGAGCAGCGCCTCACGCGGGCGGTCACCGACCGGCCCCCGCGCGAGCCGCTCATCCCGGCGCTGCACCGCGAGGTCCAGGCCCTGGTGCGGCACTGCACGGCGGAGGGCAGCGCCCCCGTCCGGCGCATGATTGAGGGATCGCCCGCCCTGCGGGAGTACGAGGAGTCGGTGAGCCTGCGTCACGCGCAGGCGCTGGCTGCGGCCCTGGCCGCCGATCCCCACCTGTCCCGGAGTACGACGGCCTGCCGGGCGACCGCGCGGTTCGTCATCGACGCCTACGCGCTGGCCTGCCAGGCGGACGATCCCGGGGCCACGGTGGACGAGGTCTTCCGGATGATCCAGGCGGCCTGGGAAACCACCGCGCCCTGAGCCGGGGCGCCGGCCCGCTGCGCCCTGAGCCGGGCCGGGGCACGACACAGGCGGGTTGCACTGGGCGGCCCGTAACGGACCTATCCGCGCGGTCATGTGACTACCGCCTGGCCGCCCAGGAACTGTCCGATGGGTCGTGTGACCTGCTCGCGCTGACGTCGTTCGGTCGGTGTGGGGCGGGGTGTCTGTCGGATCAGGAGTAGCCACCCGCTTCGACAAGAGAGCGTACATTTTCCACGGCACCGTGACCGTTGCAGCCATTCGGCTCTGGCTTCGTTCGTGACCTGCTGGACAGTCCTTGGCGGACTTACAGCGGTGATGGTGTCGGCTTGTGCGTACTCTTGCCGTCGTCGCCTCAAGTCCGTGCAGGCAAGGGTGGCTACCGCGAGGCCGTGGCTTGGGCCCGCTTCGAATAGGGGCCGTCTCGGTCCGCTCATTTTTCGTTGCCTCTTGTGCCTGGTGATGCTGGAGTGAGCGGATGGATCAGGACACAGTGCTGGCGGTCTTCGATCGCGAGATGCGACAGGGCGTCCGGGCCGATGGGCCCGGAGCCCGGGTAGAGCGGGTGGGCGGCGTCGTACGCCATGTCGGGGCAGACGCCGACGGTTGGAACGGAATCGTCTGGTCGGACCTGGACGAAGCCACTGCGGACGCCGCGGTCGCGGAACAGGTGGAGTACTTCACCTCCCTCGGGCGCGGGTTCGAGTGGAAGCTGTACGGGCACGACCGGCCGGCTGACCTGCCCGGGCGGCTGCGGGCAGCGGGTTTTGTACCCGAGCCCGAGGAAACGCTGATGGTCGCCGACATCAAAGACCTGCCCACGAGCATCGAACTACCCGAGGGTGTTCGCCTGCTCCCGGTGACCGATGCTGCCGGGGTCGAGCTCGCGGTGGCCGCGCAGGAGCGGGCGTTCGGCGAAGCGCGGCCGTACCACCGGCAGCTGTTGCTCGGCCAGTTGGCCGCCGGCTTGCCTCCCGCGATCGTTGCCATGGCCGGTGACGTGCCGGTGAGCGCCGCACGGATGGAACTGCACCCGGGTACGTCCTTCGCGAGCCTGTGGGGCGGGGGCACAGTGCCAGAGTGGCGCGGCCGGGGCGTCTACCGGGCCTTGGTCGCCTTCCGCACCCGCATCGCAGCCGAACACGGCTACCGCTACCTCCAGGTCGACGCTTCCGACCAGAGCCGTCCGATCCTGCGACGCCTCGGATTCGTACCGCTGGCCACCACCACCCCGTACGTACGCTGACCTCACCCAGAACGCGCCATCGACCGACCGCGCTCAGCGCCACGAGGACGACGAGGCCGCCGGTGACCGCGAGACTGGTCAGCACCGCCGGGAAGGCAGCCCATGGCTTGCCTGGCGCGGCCTGATAGGACCGGAGCGGATGAGGTCGTCGCCGAGGCGTTCGAGGAATCGGCCTGCCAGGGCCAGCCGGGCTCCGGCAGTGGTCTGGGCTCCGAAGACCTCGGCGCCGCGCAGCGCGGTGGCGGCGAGCCGATGGTTGGCGGCGGCGCTGGCCACGACGGTCCGCAAGCCCGCGTTGTCGTCGAGGAAATACCGGTGGCGGCGACTCCCGTCGTCGCGGCCGCGGCGGATCAGGTTCTGCCGTTCCAACAGGCGGACCGCCTGCGAGATGGTCGCCGCGCTGACGTGCAGGTGCTGCGCTGGCTGCCGGTCTCGGAGGCGAACAGGCAGGCCATGACGCGGGCGGCGGTGCGTGGGAGGCTGGTTTCGACGAGTGCCGCGGTGAGGTCGGTGACGAACGCAGCCGTTGCGTCGGGGCCGGCGCCGGGGCGCTCGATGGTCCGCTGCGCCGACGCGGGCGGCTGCGGCCTGCGCCGGGCTCGGTGGGTGGTCGCGAGCTGTGCCAGTTCCGCGCGGTAGCGGGCGGGTCCGCCGTTGCGCGCGACCTCGCGGCTCACCGTCGAGGTGGGACGGTTCAGGCGCCGGGCGATGTCGGCATAATTCAGGCGCTGTGCCAACCCGGCGGCGATCTGCTGCCGGTCGGCTCTGGTCAGCCTGCGTCCTGGCATCGGGTGCGGTTCCTCCGCTTGGGGGAGTCTCGGCCACAGTGTGCACTGGTCGCCGATCGTTGCAACGTCCCCTCGCTCGGCGTGCGTTGACCCGGCGCCGCCCGCGGAGGCCTCGGCTGGTGGGCCGTCGTCGACCACGATGCGGACCCGCCCCGCCTCCCTGGCGACTGCATCCGCGACGAAGACGAACAGGCCCGCTACCTGCGGCAGCAATTGGACGTCTTCAACGAGGAAGGTGTGGACACCACGTGAGGACAGCCTCGGCCATTGACGACATTGCGATTCGGGCTGCAGCGGGAGCCGCGAAAGATTTGCCATGCCTTCAGCCGGGCGACCCCGCGCTCGGCCGGGACCCGTTCAGTCGCGCCTGTGCCCATCTGGCCGCTCGCTGTTCGGGCGTCAGCTCCTCTCACCGGTGCCGCTTGGTCGGCGTGGTAAAGGGAGGGTCGGGCCCCTGGTAGAGCCAGGCCGTCTCTTTCGGGTCATCGACCGGCATACTGGGCGCCATCCTAAACACGGCCGGAAGAAGATAGCGTGAAATCCGACATATTTCGCATCAGTGCAAGCCTTGCAGCTGCCACCGTGACGGCACTCGCCCCGTCCTCTTGCGGGGCAGGCAAACCCGTCATCACTCCAAAGGCCGTAACTCATTCCGAATTGGTCGGCCGATGGGACGGGGAGCGGAAGTGTGGATCGCCGATACTTCGACTACGTGACGATTACACCTTTTCCAGCAAAGATTTTCCGGTCCAGTGGGACGGACCCGTGCCGGACGCGCAGGTGACACGCCGTTCATCCGACGGGAAATGGCATGGGGTCAACAAAGACCCTGGCCTGCCGCCCTATCTGATGCTGAGTTTCAAGAATCACAATGACATCCAGACTCTGGACTTCTATTTGAAGCATGGAGAGCTGCAGATGGATGGGACTGTCCACGCGGACGGAGGGGACCCCTATCCCTACCCATGTCACTACAGACGCACTTCTGTCGACCCTGAGGCCTAGGACGTTTATCTCGGTCATCTCGCTGGCCAAATGAAGATGGCGGCGAGGTAGATTCCGGCGAGGTAGATGGTGGCGATCCTGTCGTAGCGGGTGGCCGGGCCGCGCCACTGCTTGAGTTTGTCGATGCAGTGTTCGACTGTGTTGCGTTGTTTGTAGGCGTCACGGTGGAAGGCCGGTGGTCTGCCGCCGCGGCTCCCACGGCGTTTGCGGTTGGCGGCCTGGTGGCGGGCTGCGGGTCACGGCCCGGATTCCGCGCCGGCGGAGAGGGGAACGGCTCGCGCGGGACGAGTAGGCCTTGTCGGCCAGGATCATGTTCGGTGTGGTCCTGGGCCGACCCGACCGATGGGCCGGGCACCCGTAAAGCGGGCCATGACGTCGGTGAACGCTGGTGTGTTGCCGTGTCACCGGTTCGCCCTCGGCCCAGTCGGCCTGCCGCCATTCGTAGCGCTCGACAGAGGGCGGACCCACCGGACTTCGCCGCCACATGCGTTCACATGGCGCGGTCAGGGACGTGATTTCCCATCTCCCTCGTGGGAGTGGTTTCGACCAGTCAACGGGGCGCTGCCGGTGATCTTCCGGTTGTCTCTCGGCCAGCAGGCATGGCACGCACCAGCAGACCATGCGCCGACACGCGCAGAACAGAGGGGCCACTATGACCGACGGGACGGTTCTGTTCGCGGTACACGAGTTCCCAGGGAGCCAAGGCGCTGCCGCTGAGCAACTGCGCAGAGTACGCAACGAGTTGGAGGCCCGAGGTCTCGACGTGCGCTGGGCCACGACGGCCGACGACGCCCAGGCGGTGCTGCGCACCGAGGCAGGTATGGCCGCCGCCGTGGTCGACTGGGACCTTCCCCGGGCCACCGGAGGCGACGGTGAAACAGGCGGCGCCGAGGTACTGCGCCACGCCGCCGGGCGCTTCCAGAATCTCCCCGTCTTCCTGGTCACGGCGGGCGAAGACCTGGAACACCTGCCCCTGTGGGTGGCCGAAACGGTGATCGGCTACATCTGGCCGCTGGAGGACACCGCACCCTTCATCGCCGGCCGCATCGCCAGCGCCGCCCGCGGTTATCAGCACAACCTGCTGCCACCGTTCTTCAAGGCACTGCGCCGCTTCGACCACGCGCACGAGTACTCCTGGCACACCCCTGCCCACTCCGGCGGTGTCGCCTTCCTCAAGTCCCCCGTCGGCCGGGTCTTCCACGACTACTTCGGAGAACGTCTGCTGCGCAGCGACCTGTCGATCTCCGTCGAGGAACTCGGTTCCCTCTTCGAACACACCGGCCCGGTCGGTGCCGCTGAGCGCAACGCCGCCCGCGTCTTCGGCGCCGACCGCACCTACTTCGTACTCCACGGTGACTCCACCTGCGACCGGATGGTCGGTCACTTCAGCGTCACCCAGGACGAGATCGCCCTGGTGGACCGCAACTGCCACAAGTCGGTCCTGCACGGCCTGGTCCTCTCCGGAGCCCGGCCGGTCTACCTGGTCCCCACCCGCAACGGCTACGGACTGGCAGGCCCCCTGCCGCCCGCCGAGATTGAGGCACAGTCGGTTGCCTCCCGGACCAGCCGCAACCCCCTCACCCAGGGCGCCGTCTCGCCCAAGGCCCAGTACGCGGTGCTGACGAACTCCACCTACGACGGCCTGTGCTACGACACTCTCCAGGTCGCCCAGGCCCTCGCACCCAGTACCCCCCGGCTCCACTTCGACGAAGCCTGGTTCGCCTACGCCCGCTTCCACCCCCTGTACGCCGGCCGTTACGGCATGGCGGTCGGCCCCGACACCTTCCCCGGCCCCGAACGCCCCACCGTCTTCGCCACCCAATCCACCCACAAGCTGCTGGCCGCCCTGTCACAGAGCGCCATGGTGCACATCAAACCCGCACCCCGGGCGCCGGTGGAGCACGACCGGTTCAACGAGGTGTTCATGATGCACGGCACCACCTCACCGCTGTATCCGATGATCGCCTCCCTCGACGTGGCCACCGCGATGATGGACGGCCCCCAGGGACGCTGCCTCATCGACGAAGCGGTGACCGAAGCCATCCGCTTCCGCCAGACGGTCGTACGTGTCGCCCGGCGCATCGCCGCTGCCGGCGACCGGCCCGACTGGTTCTTCGGCGTCTGGCAACCCGCGACCGTGACCGACCCGGCCACCGGCGAGCGTCTGCCCTTCGCCGACGCACCGCCCGAACTGCTGCGCACCGAACCGTCCTGCTGGCAACTGGCGCCCGACGCCGACTGGCATGGTTTCACCGGCCTGACCGAGGGCTACTGCCTGCTCGACCCCATCAAGGTCACCCTCACCTGCCCCGGCATCGACGCCACCGGACAGATGTCCCAGTGGGGCATCCCCGCCCGCGTCCTCACCGCCTACCTGGCCACCAGGAACATCGTGGTGGAGAAGACCGACAGCTACACCACGCTCATCCTCTTCTCCATGGGGATCACCAAGGGCAAGTGGGGAACCCTGATGGACGCCCTCATGGACTTCAAAACGCTCTACGACCACAACACGCCTCTGGAGCGGGTGCTGCCCGAGCTGGTCGCCGCCCACCCCCACCGCTACACCGGCCAGACCCTGCGCGAACTGTGCCAGGAGATGCACCACCACCTGCGCGATGCCCGCCTGGTCGAGCTGCTCGACACCGCCTTCCAGGACCTGCCCGAGCCCGTCACCCCGCCCCAGCACTGCTACCAGCGCCTCATCCGCGGCGGCACCGAGCGCGTAAGGCTGGCCGACGCGGCCGACCGGGTGGCCGCCGCCATGGTCACTGTCACCCCGCCCGGCATCCCCGTCCTGATGCCCGGCGAAAACACCGGGAGCCCTGACGGCCCGCTGCTGCGCTACCTGACCGCTCTGGAATCCTTCGACCGGCGCTTCCCCGGCTTTCGTAGCGAGACCCACGGCGTCACCCTCGACCCGGGCACCGGCGACTACCTCATCGAATGCGTACGCCAGATCCCCGCCCAGCAAACCGGCCGCACAGCCGGAGAGCACCACAAGACACCGACGCCGCACCCGCCCAGTTCTCAACTGCCCAGAGGCTGACATCAAGGCACCAGGTAAGCCCCCGCCGGCCCCGGCCGGGCCGGGGGCGGCCAGAAGCTCCGCTGGCCGCGGGCCAGGAGGTCGTCCACGGCGCGGGCCTCAGCGGCTCCATGCTCCATGGCGAAGACCGTGAAGCCCAACTTCTCGATCAGGACACTCAGAATGCGGTGGGCAGCGGGGTGAACTCGCGGATACGGTGGGGAACTTTCGCCCACGGCGATCACGTGAGCGCTGCGGTCGAAGGGGCGCCATGGCTCCTGGTGCCGGTCCCCTCCGTAGTGCCTGATGAGCGGGGAGCGGGCGGCTGTTCCGGCCGCCTTCGCCGCGGCGGCCGCGCAGACGGCGAGGACGAACGGCCAGAAGCTGTGCGCCAGACGAAGCCGGCCGTGGCCAGCGCCTGAACGACAAGGGTGACTGCGTAGCCGCCGCGTGCTCCGTGCCGGTCCGCCAGATGGCCGACCGGCACCCAGGGCCAGCGCAACCAGACCGGCGATACCGAGCCCGAATCCCACCTGACGGGCCAGGGCATCAGGGGGCATGACAAGGCTCCACGTCCTCGGCAGAAGGTAAGGGGCCGCCAATGAGTTCGTCGATTTCGAGCAGGCCGACGCGTCCGTAGCGGGCGATGGTCTTGCTGCGCTGTTTGTTGTCGGCCGCCTCGATCAGTTCGCTCACGAGGGCGGTGGTGGTGTAGCGGACGCGGTGGCAGGCCATCGCGGCGGCTGTACCCAAGGCGATCAGCAGGTGGACTTGCCGATGCCGGAGTCCCGATCAGACACACCGCTCGCCCTGGCCGGCGGCCAGCCAGTGGAGGAACCGGGCCCGCGCCGTGTCGGGTGCCACACGATCGACGGCAGGTCGCCGGTCGGCCGGGCCCCGAACACCCTCTCGCCGCAGCCGCAGCCGCAGCCGCAGCCGCAGCCGCCGTTCGCCGTCGCAGGTGAGTTGGTGAGGTCGGCGTCGGTGGGCGCCGGGTGGGCCGCGTCCAGCCCGCGCAGTGACACCAGGGTTGGCTGAGCATGAGAGTTGGCCGGCCCGCCGGTCGGTCATGCCGGGGGTCCGTCGGCCAAGCGATGCCAGGCGCTCAGAGCCTCGGTGCCGCGGACGGGCCCGGTGCATGGCGTGGGCCCGTCCGCCGGTTGCGCGTCTGCCATCGCGGGTCAGGCCGTGCCCGCGGCGGTGATCAGCTCGGCAGGTCGGTGTCGAAACGCCGTTACGAGGTGGCGCCGCGGGTGCGCAGTTCTTCGTTGATGCGCTGGGCCTCTTCGAGCTGGTCTTCGAGGATGATGATGCGGCAGGCGGCCTCTATCTGCGTGCCGGCGTCGACGAGTTCGCGGGCGCGGGCGGCGATGCGCAGCTGGTAGCGGGAGTAGCGGCGGTGGCCGCCTTCGGAGCGCAGCGGGGTGATCAGGCGGTGCTCGCCGAGGGCACGGAGGAAGGCGGGGGTGGTGCCGAGCATTTCGGCGGCCCGGCCCATGGTGTAGGCGGGGTAGTCGTCGTCGTCGAGCTTGTCGACGGGGCGGGTACTGCGAGGGGGCATAGACCTCTTCTTTCGGGGACGCATCGAGGGGCCCGAGTGCCGTACTGGCACTCGGGCCCCGAGCTTTCAACACCATCTACCGGCTGACTGCGCCGGCCTTCTTGTTCCGCTGGTCCGCCTGGGAGGGCGGAGGTGCGGGGATCGCGGTTGCGTGACCGGGGACCACCTTCCAATCCGGGGCCTGCGGTACCCGAGCGGTGTTCTGCTTCGCCCGGGCGATCCTGATGGCGTCTGCTCCTTACCTCATTCGGTTACTCGGTTGTACTGCTGGATACCGCGGGTACTGCATGCGGCCCCTGGGGCCGCTCGGCCCGGCAGTCAGTGAAGGAGCCCACCATCTCCGGCCCCGCCACACTCCACTGCCGTTCCGCGTCCTGCCTGGCCTGCTTGCACGGCAGTTCATCTCTGCCGTGCCCTCTTCGACTTCTGGGCTACGAGAAAACGCTAACTCCCGCACGCGCCAATGTCTACTCTCCCCATGGCAGATTTTCTCAACCCCGAGTGAGGGGAGTCCTGCCTCAGGTACACCCGGAAGAGTGACATTTGGACTGAGGGGCAGCACGGCGGCCACAAGCTGAGCCGCAGCACAACCGGCCCAGACCGGGTGTCAGCGCACAGCCCCGCAGGCTCCCTTGCGCCCGCAACGTCCGCCCGTGCTGGCGCCTGACAGCCTCGACGCGGCCCTGGCCTTCATACCTCGGAAACCCTGCCCTGGTGTCCCCGAACTCGTGACCCATGCCCTGCGCCACGGCGGCGACCTGGTCGTCGCACTCGCCCGCCTCGCCGGGCGGGCGCCTCGCCTTCAAGGGCGAGGCGCCCACGCCGCTCAAGCCACCTGGATCGTCACCGCGCCGGTCCGCGGGCCGTACCGTGCCGGTCGCGCGGGCCGTCGCCGTCCTCGAACGCTTCCAACTCGCCGACTGGACCTACGCGTTCGCCCCGCTGCTGACCTCCGGCCCGTTCGGTACCCCCGGGGCTTCCGGACGCCCCGCCCGTCCACCGAACCCGTGGACGGCACCGGCCGACGCCGAGCCCGCCACCAGCGTTTACTTCGCAGGTCCCTTGGCCAGCGTCCCCGCCCGCTGTGGCAGGGACCCCTGCCTGGCGCCGTGTGCGCAACCGGCGGGAGCGCTATCACTCTGCGACCCCAACAAGGGCGCGGGGTCCGGGTCCGAGCCACCCGGACCTTCGGTCTACCCGATCGGCGGCGATTCGATTTACCCCATGGTGTCGCCACGTCATCACCTCGGGACTGCCCCGCGACAACGGCCCGCTTGGGCGGGGCCGGCGGCACGGCACGGCCCATCAGGACTGTCAGAGTCGGTGACTCGTCATCGCATGAGCAAGCCGACGGGTGAGCAGCTTGCACGGCCACCCGTGCGCCGGGGATCCGTCGACGGTCTCCCACACCGGATGAGCACTGAGCACCCGCGTCGGGGGCCGGTTCGATGCGTCGACCGTGACCGTCGTGGCGTGGATGAGGGACCCGGCGCAGGCGTGGAAGTCGGCGTACAGATCCGCGAAGGGCGGCATGGTGATGCTCAGGTGCCGCTCAGGAGCGGTTCGGCGACGCGGGCGAGGCTTTCCGAGCCGTGGCCGTCTGCCACCTGGCGGTCGATCAGGGCCTTGAGGGGGGCGAGCGTGGATGCGGGGATGCCCTGCGTCTGGCTGGCCCGGATGATCGTCTCCAGGCCGGCGGCGTTCATGGCCAGGCTGGACTCGCCGGTGGTGTAGTCGCCGCTGTCGATCTCCTCGGCGAACGTGGCCAGTGCGGGGAACAAGTCGGCCAGCCAGGACACCAGCCTCGGGGTGAGTTCGGCGGTGCTGATGCCGGCCGCCTTGGCCATCGCCGCGGAGTGGAAGAAGCCGCCGAGCATGCCGTACATGCCGGCGAGCACGGCCACGTCGTAGCCGGAGGCACGGCCGGCGTCGGCGCCGAGGAAGGTGCCCTTGCCGAGCAGGTCGAGCGGCGCCCGCCAGCGCCGGTGGACGTCCGGCGAGCCGCTGTAGCTGACGGATGCCTGGGCGGTACCGATCGTCTGGGGCACGGCGTACACCGCCCCGTGGAGGTATTCCGCGCCCTGCTCCGCTGCCCAGGCGGCGAGTGCCCGGGCGTCCTCGGGGCCGCCGGAGGTGAGGTTCACCAGGGCCCGGCCGCGTACGGCGCCGGCCGCGCCGGTGAGCACCTCGCGGGCGGCGGGGGAGTCGAGTAGGGCGACGATCACGAGGTCAGCCGCGGCGATGGCCGCGGCGGCCGTAGCCGCTGCTGTGGCGCCGCGCGTGACGAGCGGCTCGGCCCTGGCCGGGGAGCGGTTCCAGACGGTCACGGGGTGGCCGTCGCGCAGCAGGGTCCCGGCGATCGCCTGGCCGAGGTTGCCGAGGCCGATGACGGTGACGGGGGCCGGGAGGGCGACGGGTGTGGATTCGGGGACGGTCTTCACTTCGACTCCGTTTCGGCGAGCACCTTGATGACGCTGGCGAAGCTGTCCGAGCCGTGGCCGGCGGTCTTGGCCCGTTCCATGGTGGACTTCAGGAGCGTGGGCAGCGCGGTGTCCAGGCCGCGGGCGACGGCGGCATGGATGAGGTGGTCGATGGTCGCGATCTGCACGTCCACGGTGGCGTCGTCGCCCGGATAGCGGCCGGTGTCCACCTGGCCGGCGTACCGGGTGAGGAAGCCGTTCACTGTGCTCAGCCAGCGGATCGCCACGGGCGTGAACGCCGTGGCCGTGACCTTTTCGGCGCCGACCAGCGCGGTGCCGTGCAGCCAGCCGGTCATGGTGGCCCACATCAGGCCCAGCAGGGCGGCGTCGTAGAGGGATGCCAGGCCGGGGTCGGCGTCGAGGTGCAGGGGGTCGCCCAGGGCCGCCAGGGTGGCGCGGTGGGCGTCGAACACCTCGCGTGGGCCGCTGTACAGGAACATCACCTCGGAACTCCCCACGCCCGGGGGGGTCGTCATGATCGCGCCGTCGAGGTAGTCGGCGCCGTGCGAGCGGAACCACGCCAGTGCCTGGTGTGCCTGCTCCGGGCTACCGGAGGTGAGGTTGACGACTGCCCGGCCCGTGAGGGAGCCGGTTGCTCCCTCGAGAAGGGCATACAGCGCGTCGTAGTCGATGACGCAGGGGATGACGAGCGGGCTCGCCGCAATCGCTTCCGCAGGGGTCGCGGCGAGGCGTGCGCCCCGGTCGGTCAGCGGCACGGCCTTGTGCGGCGAGCGGTTCCACACGGTCACCGGGTGGCCGCGGTCCAGCAGGGCGGCGGCCAGTGCGAAGCCCATGTTCCCCAGTCCGAGGACGGTCACCGGCTGTGGGGCAGACGTCATGTCAGTTCTCCTTGAGCGGTTGTTTATCACCTACGTACGAGAGTCGCAGCGCAGGCTTGAGCCCACCAGTGACACTGATGACGACTCCCACCAAATTCCTGCCACTTCGTGGTCGTACGATGGCGGGCATGAGCGTTGGTTCCGTCGCCCTGGTGGTGACTGAGAACATCGAGGTCCCGTCCTGGGACCTGTACGAACTGAGCATCCCTGCCACGGTGTTCGGCAAGCCGCAGCCCGATCTCGCAGACCGGTGGTACGACCTGCGGCTGTGTGGAACGGGGGACCGGTCGCCGGACTCGCCCGGCTCACCGGGCTTCGGGCTGCGCACCCCCTACGGGCTGGAGGACCTGGTCGGCGCCGACACGGTCATCGTGCCGTCGGTGCCGGACCCCTGTGTCGAGGAGGGCGTCCCGCTGCCACCGCGGCTGATCGAGGCGTTGCGCCGGGCGTACGAGGCGGGAGCTCGGATGGTGTCCCTGTGTACCGGCGCGTTCGCACTGGCCGAGGCGGGGCTGCTCGATGGCCGTCGCGCCACCGCACACTGGATGCACACCGTCCAGCTCGCCGAGCGTTACCCGAAGGTACGGGTGGATGACTCGGTGCTCTACGTGGACGACGGCGACGTGCTCACCAGCGCCGGCATGACCGCCGGGCTCGACCTGTGCCTGCACCTGGTCCGCCGCGACCTCGGCGCGCACGTCGCCAACCAGTTGGCCCGCCGCATGGTGGTGCCCGCCCACCGGCCCGGCGGCCAGGCGCAGTTCATCGACCTGTCGGTGCCCGCCACTGACGACGAGGGCCTGGGGCCCGTGCTGGAGTGGGCGCAGGCGCGCCTCGACCAGCCGCTTACGATCGAGGACCTGGCCCGGCGAGCCGCCGTGAGCCCGCGCACCTTCTACCGGCGGCTGCGGCAGGCCGCCGGCACGACGCCACTGCGGTGGCTGCTCAACCAGCGGCTCGGCAGGGCCCAGAGCCTGCTGGAGTCAACGGATCTGCCGGTCGAACGGATCGCACAACTCAGCGGCCTCGGCACGGCGAACAACCTCCGCCACCACTTCCTCAAGCACATCGGCATCCCCCCTGCCGACTACCGCCGCGCCTTCCCTCGACAGTCACCCGGAGGGAAGGTCCCCAACCCGTCGTCGTAGACACACAGCCGATTTCCCAGCCGGCCGCAAGGACCGGGGCCGGAGGACGCAACCCTCCCGGCCCAACCGGGTGCGCGGGGTGGCGACGGCACGCCACCGGTCACCGCGCGCGTCAGCCGTGGCGCGGCGGCGGTACGGCACGCGTACGCCGGTGTGGCCGGCAGTCCGTACACCGTGACCGCGAACTACAGCGGGGACCGGAACGTCAAGCCTGCCGCGGCCACCGACACCCACACCGTGCAGGCTCACGCTGCCCTGACCACCACGACGGTGACCTCTTCACCGGATCCCTCGGTGGCGGGTCAGCCGGTGGCCGTCACCGCCACGGTCACCCACACTTTCACCACCACGTCCAGGAGCCCGTACACGGTCACCGCCACCTTCAGCGGGAGCACCGACTTCAATCCCTCCACTGGCACGGACACGCACACAGTTGTCGCCCACGCGGGCGTGGCCTAAGAACCACTAACTGAATGAGCAGCTCTCCGATCCGCGTGCGGTAAGGCAAGGCGAGCGCGAAAGGAGATCACTACTCTGCATGGGTGCTCTCCTATGACGAGTTGACTTCACCAGAGCGTGAGCTGTGGGATGCGTTCCCCGAGGGACGCTGCGTGGACCTGTGTAGGGGTGTGCCCGAGGAAGACCGTGTGGCCGAAGGTGGACAGTGGGGTACCGAGCGGACGGTTCGGGCCGCCGTGATCGTGGCGCTCCTCCAGGGCGCGAACACCGCGCAGCCGGGCGCTGTCGCGTGTCTGAGGCTCGCCGGGGCGCGGATATCCGGGCATGTCAACCTGGCTGGCGCGCACATCGCTCACGCTCTCTGGCTTGAGGACTGCTGGTTCGAGGAGGGCGTGGACCTCTCCGGAGCGTCGACCCAGTCGATTGCGATCGTGGGCAGCCGAGTACCGGGCGTGGAAGCCGGCTTGATCCGTGTCGAGGGACGCATCGATCTGCGGCGCTCTCGCCTGGAAAGCGGCTCCGCCTCGCCCTTCCACCGAAGGGTCACCGCCTTGTCGCTCATCAACGCTCACGTGAGCGGCGCCGTGAACCTCAACGGCGCCGAAATCACCGCACCCGAGGAATGGGCAGTGTCCGCCGGCGGACTGGTCGCCGAGGGCGGCGTCTACTGTCAGGACGGGTTTGTCGCGCACGGTGAAGTCCGTCTCATGGGAGCACAGCTGCCAGGCGGACTGCACATGCGGGGCGCACGCCTGGTGGGCCCCGGCCGGCGCGGGGTGGCGATCGCCCTGGATAACGCCGTGGCCTCGACGCTCAACTTCTCCGGCGGGTTCATCGCGAACGGAACCATACGGCTGCGGGGTGCCCGGATCTCGGACAACCTGACCTTTGAAGGAGCCGTCCTGAACGGGCCGCCTGGCGGCCACGGCCCCTCCTTGGTCGCCCTGCTGATGCAGGCCGTCGACTTCGACTTCACCCTTGCCCGGCCACCGTCCGGCGCCGTGGACCTGCGGGGCGCACAGGTGTCCTATCTTCACGATAACGACCACAGTTGGCCGGACGTGGTGGAGTTGGACGGCTTCGTCTACGGCTCCATCAAGGTGGACGAGGCTGGCGAGCGGCGAGAGGCAGTGGGGCGCCTGGACTCCGTGGCCCGCCGCTTGTCGTGGATTCGACGCAGCCCGGGCTACAGCCCCCAGCCGTACGAGCAGTTGGCAAGTTGGTATCGGAAGGCGGGCCACGACGACGACGCCCGGCGCGTACTCCTGGCCAAACAGCGCCAGCGGCGACAGACTCTGTCTCCGGCCGCGCGTGGGTGGGGGCACCTGCTTGATGCGACCGTCGGTTATGGCTATCGCCCCTGGCTGGCCGGCGTCTGGCTCCTCGCGCTGACCTTGCTGGGCACACTGTCCTTCGGCACACACTCCCCCCACCCGGTCCAACGAGGACAAGGCCCCCCGTTTCAGCCCCTCGTCTACACACTCGACCTGCTGATCCCCATCGGCGGTCTGGGTCAGCGCACGGCTTGGTACTGGTCGAACGGCTGCCTCCAGTGGCTGGCCTACCTACTGATCGCCTTCGGCTGGGTGCTGACGACCGCCGTCATCGCGGGTGTCACCCGCACCCTGCAGAAAAACTAGCGGTCGACAGCTGAGCTCAGGCGTCGCCAGCGGATCAGCGCGCATCCGAGGGTGAGGAAGTGATGTACGTGCTGCGGACCGATGTCGCCTGGTGCGGCGTCCCCGCGGAGACTGTGGGCTCCTTCGGAGTGACGGTTTGGCGCCGGCTGACGGACGGGACAGAGACTGGCGTGTGGCCGCGTCTTCACGCCGCCTTGCTGACCGAGCTGCGCCGTGCCGACCTGCCGGACCTCGACGACTGCCCCGTGGACGGGTCACACGTCCGGGCGCTCAAAGGGGGACACGTCGGCCCCCCGCCGGTCGACCGGGCCCGTCCCGGTGCCAAACATCAACTGATCGTCGATCGCCGTGGAACTCCGCTCGGCGGGACGGCGTCCCCAGGCCGAGATCAGCGGCGCGAGTGTCAGGTCGAGTTCGCCCGCGTGGAGGGCGGCCAGGTGGGCGTCGATCTCGGCGTCGTCGGCCAGGCCGGCCGCGAGCAGCTCGCCGCGCACGTGCCGGATGGTCGCCGCCTCCAGCCGGTCGCAGGCCGGCCCACCGACCGGGAAAGAGCCCGCCGCGGCGACATCTACCAAGCCGGCCTCACGCAAGGCTCGCGGCAGTGTCCGGCCGTAGCTCAGGTCCGCGCCGCGGCGCGCCAGGAGCTCCCGGACCGCGTCGCGCAGCCGGTTGGCCCGCCGCTGCGCAGGGCCGCTGTCGTCCAGGCATGCCAGTGGCTGCAGAGCGGTATCGGCGTCCTCGATCAGCAGCCAGCCGCCGGGCCGTAGCGCTGCCGCCATCGTGGCCAACGCGCGCGCCCGGTCGGGTACATGGACCAGCACGAGCCGGGCGTGCACCAGGTCGAAGGTTCCTGGCTCCGGGGACGGATCAGCGGCGACGTCGTGCTGGCGCACCTCGTACCCGTCGCCTGCCTTCAGCCACGACGGGTCGATGTCTGTTGCCAGCACGTGACCGGTCGGACCGACGGCCGCCGCGAGCGCCTCCGGGATACCAGGGCCACCGGCCCCCACTTCCCAGCAGCGCGAGCCAGCCCTGACCCCCAGGCGTTCGAAGTGCCCGCGCGTCACACCGTCGAACAGCTCGGCCAGCCAAACGAATCGCTCGCCCGCCTCGGCGCGCGCGTTGTCCAGCAGGTACCCGCGGGCGGGAGCGGACTTTGCACCGAGCGCGGTAGGGCCGCCTAGCGGATCCGGTCGGCCATGGACGTGCGGCGGGCGGGGCGAGGAGGTCATGACTACATGGTCCACCTTCCCAGGCCACCAGCGCCACGACGACGGGAGAGGGGTGTCTCACACAGCCAGCGAACCCCGCACGTCCTTCAGCACCGTTTTGCTCCCTGACGCGCCGGAAGGGGTGCATGTATTCGGCCCCACAGCCGGCGCACCAGGTGCGGGACAGGGCGCCGACCGGGCCGTCGGCTACGGCGGGTTCGACCTCGTACCGGACGCCTTCGATCACGACCTGAAGCACGACCTGAAGTCGGGGCCGGCGGAGCCAGCAGATGCACGTTCCCGTTCATGACGGGTGGTACCTCTTCTCCGGTTCGGGGTCGGGGCCGAGACCACACACCGACACTGGTGTCCGGGTGTTGGTCCCGGTGCTGGTGGGTATTGCGGCGGTCGCGGCCTATGCGTCAGGGCCCGGGCTTGGCAATCAGATCTTCCGTGGGTTCTCTGGCCTGGGCGGTGCGAACATGCTCATCAAAGTAGTGTCGGGGGCGCTTGGAATCGTCGTCGCGGCCTGCCGTTCGATGCCGGGTACGTGCTGATCGGACGGCTCACCATCTCAGGGGGGATCCGTGACTGACTCTGTCGAATTCGTCGGACCGACCTGCTCGACGTCCGGTGCCGTGGGCCGCGGTGGATCCGCCCGATCTGCTGGATGCGCCGGGCCGGCCGGTCGCCGCCAGCGGGAGTATCCGGCTGGCTAACCTCACCAAGCGCTGTCCGGGCAGCCGAGCCCGGGCCGTGGGGGACGTGACCGGGGACGAAGCGGCCGGCGAAGCCGTGATCCTTATGGGATCTTCGGGCTGCGGCAAGGGCACCACCCTGAAGATGATCAATCGGCTGATCGAGCCATCCTCGGGGCAGATCACCATCGGCGGTGAGGACGTCACCGGCATCAGTCCTGTGGTGCTGTGCCGCACCTTCGGCTGCGTCATCCAGGCCACGGGGCTCTTTCCCCACATGACCGTCACTGAGAACATTGGGCTCGTTCCGAAGATGGCTGGCCAATCCTGCGCGGAGGTGCGGGACTGGGGTGAGGAGGTGAGCAACACCGTGGCCGGCGCGAGGGGCACCGGCCCGGCATTGGTGGAGGCGGTGCGCGGCATCGGGATGTCGCCGCTGCTGATGTTGTTCCGGGTCGAACTGCCCCTGGTCGTCCCGCTGTTCTGGTGGGCGTACGGACCGCGCTCGTGCTGAACGCCGGCACCGCGACGCCGGCCGCCTTCGGGGTAGGAGGAGGGCTCGGGGACCTGGGCTCTTCCGGCATCACCCACCAGTGCACGTCGGTGCTGGTGCTCGGCTTCGTACTGATGGTAGTGACGGTCGCCATGGCGCTGATCATGGACTGGCCGGGGACGCTCGTCGAGTTGCTGCTACGCCCACGCGGTTTGGAGGTGGAGTGATGCGCATGGCCCGGGTACGGACGGCCGTCGCGGGGGTGGGTGCCCTGTTGCTCGCCGCGGCAGGGCTGAGTGGCTGCGGATTGACCAGCGGCAGTCCGCTGGCGGACTCGGTGCAGCCCGGCTCCCTCGGGCAGGGGCGACCGCTGAAGGGCGCCCAACTGACCGTGACGTCAAAGGAGTTCACCGAGCAGATCATTCTGGGTCAGATCATGGGGCTGGTCTTCAAAGCGGCCGGCGCGGAAGTTTTGGACCGGACGAACATCCAGGGCTCGATCGGTGCCCGCGAGGCGGTCAAGTCCGGTGCGGCGGACGGGATGTATGAGTACACCGGCACGGCCTGGATCACCTACCTCGGTCACACCAAGCGGGTCGTCGACCCGCACGAGCAGTGGGAGGCCGTACGCGATCAGGACCGCCGCAACGGCATCACCTGGCTGCCTGCCGCCCCGCTCAACAACACCTACGCGCTGGTCGCGAACCAGGCGAATGCGCACAAGTACCGGCTGCGCACACTCTCCGACGTGGCACGTCTGACGAAGAAGGACCCGGGCGCGGCGACGATCTGCGGCGGAAGCGAGTTCTCGGTGCGCGAGGACGGCCTGCCGGGCGTGGCGAAGACGTACGGTTTCGCCCTTCGGCGCGGGAACTTCAAAAAGATGGACGACGGCGTCGTCTACACCCAGGTCGCCGAGGGCACGGCCTGCGCCCTCGGCGTGGCGGCCACGACCGACGGCCGCATTCCCGCACTCAAGTTGAAGGTGCTTCAGGACGACCGGCACTTCTTCCCCAACTACAACGCGGCACCCGAGATGAACAGCGCCACCATGAGGAAGTACCCCGCCATCGCCGACCTCCTCGCCCCGATCACCAAGCGGCTTACGGGGGCCGAGGCCCAGCGGTTGAACGCGCGGGTGGACGTGGACGGGGAGGACCCGCACGAGGTGGCGAAGGACTGGCTGGTGCGCGAGGGCTTCATCCGGGAAGACTGACAGCCGGATCCGCACGAGCCTCCGACGAGCAGGAGGAGAGCGCCCTGCCGCTGGTGTGGACGCTGCCGTCCGGAGGGCCGGGACACCCTGATCCGAACGACGCGCCCTGGTCGCGCCATGGACTGAGGAGCCGGTCAAGGCGCTGGAACGCTGCTTCGTCGCCGGAACGCTGCTTCGTCGCCTTCGAAACCGCCGCGGTGGCGCCGGTGCCGTCCTTCCATGGGGCGGAGGGTTTCGACTGCGGTGGCTTACTCAGTCGCGGGGCGGCCGTAGGGCTGGCCCACATGGCCGGGAGGTGTGTGCGTCGGCGCGGCCGGTGGAGACGATCGAGGCCATCCGCGCGGCCGGCGGGGGCCGGCGCAGGCAAGGCCGTCTGTGCGCTGCCCGCACCGCGGCGGGAGTTGACGGGGGCCGTGACAGCGGTGGGAGTCGTGGGAGCGACTGGGGCCGGGGTCGGCGGCGCGGGGAGCCGTCTGACTGGCCGTCTGACCGGACGCCTGGCTGGCAGGGCGCTTGACCTCAACTCAACTCGATGTATGAGGGTGCGGGGCATGAACCACGACATCGCCCACGCCTCCTCGTTCCCGTTCTCCACCGACTCCCTCGACGGACTCGCCGCTCGGATCGCCACCGGCGCTACGATCGTCGGCTCGGCGGGTCCACCCGCTTCTCCCGCGAGTCTCCGGGCCTCCAGGAACAGGACGGCGGGGTGAAGACGGAGATGGTCGCCACCGACAACGCCTCCTACTCCGACATGGCGTTCGGCCTCTTCAAGATGCTCGGCTTCCGCTGCGCCCCGCGCTTCCGTGACCTGAACGAACAGCGGTTCTGGCGCGCGGACCTGCCCGACGGCGACGAACCGTCGGGATACGGGCCGCTGGACGCAGTGGCCTGCAACAAGGTCAACCTCAAGCGGATAGTCACGCACTGGCCGGACATGCTCCGCGTCGCCGGATCGCTGATCACCAACCAGGTGCGCACGTACGACCTGCTGCGGATGTTCGGCCCCGAGGCCACCCCACCCCGCTGGGGGCCGCGTTCGCCGAGTACGGCCGGATCGACACGACCAGGCACCTGCTCGCCGTGGTCGACCCGGTCGACAACACCTACCGGCGGCTGAGGAACCGGCAGCTCACCGTGCAGGAGTCCCGCCACCGCCTGGCCCGTGCGATCTGCCACGGCGGCGCGGGGCCAGATCCGCCAGGCGTACCGCGAGGGCTAGGAGGACCAGCTCGCCGCGCTCGGTCTGGTCCTCAACGCCGTCGTCCTGTGGAACACCCGCTACCTGGATGCCGCCGTCGCCCAACTCCACGCCGAGGGCCACGACATCAAGGACGAGGACGTCGCCCGCCTCTCCCCGCTCAAGGACCGGCACATCACCTTCCTGGGCCGCTACCTGTTCAACATCAAGGCCAGCAGCCCCGGCCGGGACCTGCGCCCGCTGCGCGACCCGGATGTGCCCGAGCTGGACGAGGACGACCAGGCCCTGGACTGACCTGGGCTTTCCCAGGCTGCGCGGGTGTCATTCGCGGGCGCTGACCCGCGGCGCCTCGCCTTGATCTTCAACCTGCGCCACACGGTCGCGAGCCGGTCGGGTCAGTCGGCTCTGCGGTGATGGCCCGGACGCCTTCGGGCGGTTACAGCCCAGATGGATGCAGGATGCGCCCCTGGTCATCGAAGCCGTGTGTGCGCTGGACCGATCTGTCGTGTGAGAAGCGGTTCGCGGTTCGCTTCGGGCGAGCGTGAGTTTCGTCGACGAGGTCAGCGAGACAGTCCAGCCGGCCCGGACCTCGTCTGGTGAGTCGTCGTTGAGCACCGTGGGCGTATCGGGTGACGGATGCTCAGCGATGGCTGGGCCCGCCGGTCAGTCGGCGGGTCAGTCGATGCCTTCGATGATGCGGAAGTCGCGCTCGAAGCCGTCGGGGAGGGTCACCAGCGCCTTCTGGTATGCCTCGCTCTCGTATGCCGCGACGGCCTGTTCAAAGCTGTCGAACTCGATCAGAACGACGCGTTCGGTGATTCCGGCCTCGTGGGCGACGACTCGACCGAAATTGGACAGGACGCGCCCGCCCCCAGCCCGGACAGCCGGACCGGCCAGCTCGTTGTAGTCAGTCAGCTCCTCAGGGTCGAAAATGGCGGGGTAGACACTGACCCAGTAGCCCTTGGCCATGGAAAACCTCCTGTGTTCGGCCGGACACGTCCGACTTCGAATGGACACTCAGATTGCTCGATCCGACGAAGGCCCAGGGGGTCGAGGTTCCCAAATGTCTTCGTCGAGGTCATGCCTTGATCCTTGCCGTTCGAGCCGGCCTCGGCCATGGCGCAAAGGTCAGCCTCCGATACATTCTCGCCATGCCCGTCCACCATGCCGCCCCCGGTACTCCCGGCGCCCGCGACCTAGCCGATCGCACCGCCGAACCGGATCGCGCGATGCACCCACAACCGCGGCCTGGCGCGCCTGGCGCCCACAAGGTGGTCGTCCTCGTACTCGACGGGATCTACCCCTTCGAACTCGGCATACCTCACCACGTCCTGGGCTCCGCCGGTGGCCGCTACGAGGTGGTGACCGCGGGCGTGGACGGGAAGCCCGTGCGCACCGTCTCGGACCTGACCGTCACCCCCCGGCACGGCCCTGAGGTGCTGGCCGAGGCGGACACCGTGATCATCCCTGGGTACGCGATCACGGGCTCGGCCGCCGCCACGCACTCGAAGGCCCTGGACGCGCTTTCCAGCGTCCGGCCCGGCACCCGTCTGGTGTCGATCTGCAGCGGTGCCTTCCTGCTGGCCGGCACCGGTCTCCTCGATGGGCGTCGGGCCACCACCCACTGGGCGCTCAGCGACCGCTTCCGGGAACTGTTCCCCCGGGTCGAGCTCGACGCCGGCGTTCTTTTCGTCGACCACGGTGACGTGTTGACCTCAGCGGGGGCGGCCAGCGGCTTCGACGTCTGCCTGCACCTGCTGCGCCAGGACCACGGCACCGAGGTCGCCAACCAGGTCGCCCGCTTCTGCGTCATGCCGCCGTACCGGGACGGCGGGCAGGCACAGTACATCGAGCGGCCCCTGCCGCCGACAGGCGCAACCGGCACCGGACCGACCCGCGACTGGGCATTGCAGCGGCTTGAACTGCCGCTGTCGCTGGGCGAGTTGGCCGCGCACGCGGCGATGAGCACCCGTACCTTCGCCCGGCGCTTCAAGGAGGAGACCGGTCTGAGCCCCGGCCGCTGGCTGACCTCGCAGCGGCTGCGGCGGGCCCGGCACCTGCTGGAGTCCAGCGATCTGCCGGTCGAACGCGTCGCCCACGAGGTCGGATTCGCCACCGCCACCTCGCTGCGGCGGCACCTCGCGGCGGAGGCCGGAGTCGCCCCGTCGGCGTACCGTCGCACCTTCCGTGCCCCGGATCCGGCCGCCGGCGATGCGGGCTCCATCCCCACCTAGCCACGACGCACCGTACGCTTCCCGGTGGTTCATCCGAACCTCTGCGCCGGGCGCACACCAGGGTGGGGACCGCCATCGCGGCGATGCCGACCAGCGCTGCCGTGGTGTAGGCGTGGTCGTTCAGGAAGAGACGACCGTTGTCGGTGCCGGTGCCGGTGCCGGTGGCCAGGACCAGGCCGCCTATCGCGCCGCCCAGGCAGTACCCGACGCTGCGGACGACGTAAGGGCGGCGGCCCCGTCGCCCTGGTCGGCGCCGAGGAAACATATCGACGATCGCCAGCACCAATGGCCTGCTGAGACAGCAGAAACAGGCGGACCACGACTCGGCCGGCAGCATGCGCGGCCTTGCCCCGACCATGCCGGAACGAACCACAGAAGGATCCCCGACAGCGTCTCCCCTTGGTGGGGCAGTCGGGGCGCTGATCCGTCATCGTCGCCGTGGCGGTCACCCAGGCTCTCACAAACGGTCCTTTGCCCGAGCATGATCAAGAACGGTTGCCGGACCCCGCCGATCCTCGATCGGTTCTCACAACCCGTCCTCACTCAAAAAGCGGCATGGCCCCCCTTCTGAGACTTGCATTGCGCGAAAATCCGGGCCCCTGACGGACCCTCAAACCCCTTCCCCCTCCGAGCAGTCGGACGCGGACGATGTCGAGCGGCACGCCTGCCCGAAGTGCGACACGCAGCCCAGCTCGCCGTGCCGCTCGCGCTCAGGAGCGGTCACCTCCGCCTACCACACCGGCCGCTTCACCCTGGTGCCCCGCCTGAAGAAGGCGCTGAGGGTGCCGACCCCGGCCGACCGCAGGCCAGGGCAGCCGTGGCGGCCCGGCACCAACACCCCACCGCCTGCGCCGATCGACATTGTCGCGGATCTCCCAACGGATCCGCAGTCGACCAACGGATCCGCAGTCGACGGAAGCCATGGATTCAGGCATTCGTGCGCTCAACGACCCAGCGAACGGTGCCGAGCCCGGAACCATGTGGCATGCCTCGTCGAGTGATGATGGACTTGTGCCTCGTTTCCACAGCAGGCGGCGTGCTTGGCGAAGTCGTAGCCGCGGTCGGTGAACAGCTGTTGCGGTCGGTGACGAGGCCTGGGCGTGTCCCTTGGGTGGGGTAGCGCGTCGAGCAGGGGCAGCAGCTCAGTGACATCGTGCCGGTTGCCGCCGGTGAGCCTGACAGCCGGCGGGTTGCCATGGGCATCAGCGATCAGGTGATGCTTTGAGCCCGGTCGGGCATGATCGACCGGGCTTGAAGGACTTTCTCCGGCGGGTCGCGCGCCCTCGGCCATCGGGCGGCTCAGTCAGTGGTTTCGGGCTCCAGCCGGTCGGTGACGATCTCGGTCATCGACAGGCAGTCGCCGCCGAGGGTGACTCCGCTCGCGGTCACGCTCGGCGTCAGCGAGATGGGGCAGGCACCGGGACGGTCGATGGCGAAGAGGCCGAAGGTGGCCGTCCCATCGGCGATTTCATCACTGTTGGCGTGGCCGAAATAGGCCTCGACCCCGTTGGGCTGGCAGAGCATCACGTGGAATCCGCCGGTGCCGTCGGGCCAGGTGAGGACCAGGTAGCGCACCGAGTAGTCCGTACCGAGCGGCGCGAGCGTGGTGACCACCCCGGCCAGCGACGGGCCCTGCAGGAACGTGTCCGGCATTCCCATCTGGATGTCGGAGTCGATGCAGAGCAGCATCCGTTCGTCCCCGCACTCGATGGCGAGCACCCCCTCCCGTTCGGGCCGTACCAGGTACAGCTCGCCGGCCGACATCCGGCTCAGCAGCGCGAAGTCCTCCTCCGTCGGCGCAGAGGTGTTGATGAAGAACACCTTGTCCTCGTTGGCCGGGATCGCAACGATGCGTGAATCGTCCGCGGGGCTGAGTTCAAAGCCGGACCGCCCCGCCCGGTAGGCGATCACGGACAGTGTGAAGGCGGCCTGGTCGCCGACCGGATCCCCGGCCGGGGGCGCCATCTGGGCGAGGACGTCCAGGGAATCGGAATGAGCCACCTGCTGCAGGGTGCGCCAGGCGGCCAGCGCGATGACCGGGTCGTCGGAGAGCGCCGCGGCCTGGGCCAACGGCACGGCTTCCTGGCCCATCACCGCGGCACGGCCGAGCGCTGCGGCAACCGTGAACGGGTCCGGCGCAGGCTCCGCCAGCACCTGTCCGACCGCCTGGGCCAGCGCCCCCAGCGGGCTCGGGTCGATCAGGGAGAGGATGCCCAGAGCGCGGACCCGGTTTTCGTCGTCCGCGGCGAGCGCACGGCTGAGGGCGTCGGCGAGGTCGTCGGAGTCGAGCGCGGCCAGGAGCGAGGGGTCCGCCCCGTCCTTGGACGCGAGCAGTTGGTCGATGCGGTCGGTCATGGTGTCCGTGCCTCTCTCGCAACCCTCTGGGTTCTGACACTGGGGTGTGACAGGGGTCCGACCTATAGGGTGACCTGGCAATGCGTGATCATCTTGACCGCTTGGGCGGGTGTGATCCCGGTGTTGGTACCCGACTGCGCCCGCATGAAGTTCGCGGGGCCGCACAGCGATTCGTCCTTCTCGCAGTGCGGCAGGCCCAGGAAGTGACCGACCTCGTGGGCGAAGGTGTTGCCGCTGTCCGCCGTGCTTCCGTTCAGGGACACCACCGGCGCTCTCAGCGCACCCCTGGCCCTGTTCTTCCCGCACGCGCCGGGCGTGGGGGAGTATCCGACGTCCGTGGGGTGGAACATGCGCTTCACGACGAACACGTCGAGAGCATCGTTGCTGCGCACGGCAAACCGGTCAGCCAGGGCCATGGCGTCGGCTGAGTTGAAGATGATTGCGTCCACCCCGGCGAGCCTGTGTTCGATCTTGAAGCGGTTCACCGTACCGATCACCGGGCCAAGGGTGGCGAAGATCTTCTTCATGATGTCCACGGAGTCGTTGACCTGCTTCAACTCGGCCGGAGTGAAGATGTCCTCAGAGACGACGATCAGGTTGATGTCGAAGTGCACGGCCATGACGGCTCCAGAGGTGGCGATGCCGGAGGCGACGACTCCAGAGGTCTCTCAGCAAAAGGATGACGCCGGCTCCGGAGGGCCGCCACTCGACGGTTTCTCTCGACAGTTTCAACGGTTTCTCTTGTGCCACCGGTGTTGTCCTCTCAAGCCTTCGTCCAGTGACCTGCCGCCTCAAGTGGTGGCAGGTTTTGAGCTCGGACAGACTGGGTGAGAGGGACGGATGGAAGACGCTTGTGTGCCGGCGGCCGGCATCTGGCCCGCTCGCCTGCAGGAGCGCCAGCTGCTCGTCGAGGTACGTCGAGGTTGCGCCAAACGCCAGGCAAGCTGACCAACGACCAAGTGCGGACTCGACGGGAGCATCGACCGCGCCGTCAGCACCTCGCGCATTGTGAGCGAAAGCGAGAGCTGACCAAACCGACCGCCGATGCCTCGTACGACCAAGGTTGTGTCGGCCGTACGCGCCATAAACGGCGCGTATCGCCGGGAGGAGACTTTCATGCATGGCCATGTGCGAACCATCAAGGCAAATGAACCGATTCGGCTGATCCAGGTCAGCGTCTATCGTCGCGATCTGTCGCGCATCAAGCACGTCTATACGGACGATGAAGGGCGTTACGACGTGGAGATTCCCTCCGGTGAATCAGTCACCGTTCGGTTCGACACCCATCCCACGCTCAACAACGCAGAGGACTGGCAGCCTTCCGTGGTCTCCAACGTGGTGGCCGACAATAACGTGCCCTTGGACCGTTGCCTGCTGCGCAGCGGACAGGACGCCGATCCGGCATCGGCCGTGGACGCTCTGGGTGGGTATCTCTTTGCTGCGGCGTTGAGTGATGCGGAGGCGGAGGGAGAGGACGGCTACGCGGCCACGGCACGGGCACGCCTGTCCAGGCTCAAACAGCACACCCAGGCGCTTCAGGAAGTCCAGGAGCGGCTTCACCGTTATTTCAGCGGACAGGCATAGCCGAGGCACCGTAGCCAAGCCAAGCCAAGCCAAGCAGTTGGTCCATGGTGCTGGCTGTCTGGTGAAGGGGGAGCCACAGCTGCTCGAGAGGATCGACGCTGCCGTTGCCGCAGCACGCTCGCGCAACCCGACCAGCCCGTGTGCTCCGTGCGAAGCGCGATTCTCGGCGTTGCGGAAGCCACCGCCTGGGCCTCCCGGTCCTGAAAGACGTGTTGCCGAACGCGCTGCGGCCGCCCGGTCGGGGACGCGGCGAAACCGCTGACTCGCTGACCATGCCGGCAGAGATGAGGGTGACCAGCTCGAACGGTCCGCCCGGCATCAGAAAGCCGTCGATGCCGAAGCCCCAACCAGGGGCCATTCATGGTGCTACGGTCTCCGGCGGCAGGAACCACTTCAGTCAACCACTGCGGGTGGTGGCCGCCTCGGGTGAGCTTGCGTATCGGCGGCTCGTCAGCATCGTGTAGTACCTGCGCGCCACCTACCCGGCCAGCCCACATCGATGGTGAACCCCTACGCCTCCTCGACCCACGGGACTCATGCCCCAGGTCGAGGTGTCGTTCCGCCCGGGACCCCAACCTGCTCGGGAGGTCTCGCCAGGGGATGCCGGTGCGGTATCGGTAGATGTCGCCTCCACGATACGGCGGTGGTCGGCCCACGCTCTGCCACGCCGGCCAGCTCTGCTTGGCAACAACGGATGGATCCCGTCCCCCTGTTGGTCGGTCAGCCGGGCGTGACGGAGCATCGAAGTCAGAGCGGCTCCTCAAGAGGCACCATCAGATGCCCGCACCACAGCGCGTGATAGACAGCCGGCAGTACTTGCAGAGGATCGCCGACCACGGCTGCGCCGTCGGCCAGCGGCCGGGGCACGGCGAACGCCTCAGTCAACGCGGCCCGCAGCCCGGGCGGGCCCTGATTGCGTGGGTGGCGGTAGCCGGCCAGCCACCGCAGATTGCCGCCACCACCCTGGAGGTGGCTCAAGCCGCTGGTACGCCCAGCCCACGCGGGCACACGCCGCCTCCAAGACCATCCGCGCCCGCTACGCCCTGTCTCCACCGGCGGTCGGGCTGGAGCGTCAGTCGGCGAGCAGGCCGGTGCCGTCGGCGTACCGGGCGAACAGCTGAGGCACCCACCCGGTAGTCGCCGACCACCACCAGCCCGGCCCCCACCGACGCCCCGGCACCACGGGAAAGTCACAGGTGAAGAGCGTGACCTTGATGCCCACGGGCTGGCTACGGCCTGGATCTATGGAGACGTGGTGCATCACGATCCAGAGCGCCGTCGGGAAGGCGATGCCTTTGGGTTGCGCAACCGGTTTCGCGCCGCTGTGCCGTTGGTCGCCTGGGCCATGGTCGGGACCATTGAGCTCCTGAACTACATCCGAGCCCTGAACGAGGCTGGTCTGCTGCAACTCCGCCAGGAGCTCTTCGGTGAGCAGGCCACCTTGAAATCGACCGTGTGGGAAGAGACCGCCGAAGTGTTTACGCTCCCGTCGGCGCTCAAGCCCCCTGGCTTGCGCGCTCCCCAATGCCCCAGACGTGGCTCCCGCTGCTCAAGGCAACCGACCTGTCGATGTTCCAACACCCTTTCGCGGGACAACTTCTGCATGCGGAGCCTTCACACTCATTGACGGAACCCCCCTCATCTGAAGAGGTCGAAGCCACGCTCACCCAAGGGCGGCTACAGCAGGGCACAACTCGCCGCCTGGGGCGTCCCGTGGCCGCCCGCTTAAGGGATACAAGGACGAGCTGACCGCTGGAAGGGCGCACGCCAGGACGGCGCACCGCCGCCGCCCCTGCCCAGCTCGGCCCCGGCCGACTTCGCGTAGGAGACGCTCGACTTCGGCTTACCGAGGCGGATGCGCGGCCCTCAGGCGTACTGGAGGTCGTCCAGCAGGACGACCTCCAGCGCCTTGTCCCACCGGCCGCACAGGAGGAACGGAGCGACCTCTATCCGCTCGCAGAGGATCAGTCTCTCGGACTGAGCGCCATGAGGGATGCTGTCCACCGCGTAGGACGTTCAAGGACCGTTTCCCGGCCGAATGCTCATGCTCCGTTGGCCAGTTGGCGCCAACCTGGGTGGGGATGATGACGCGGTGAGTCGTGGATCTGAGCAACTACGAACTCCGCTGGCCGACGTCGCTGTTCGTGTCCGAGGGTGAGCGTGTCCTTCGCTCGTCGAGTACCTCGTGGGAGGATCAGGCGATATGGCTGCTGACGGAGGCCTTGGCCGGTACCACAGCGGTGGCCGACTTCGAGGACCTGTCCAATCGCCCTGCGCCCTCGGACGATCCATGGGCCAGCAAGACCCCCGGCTGGGGGAAGCGGGGCAGGATGGACAAGCGGGACTGGCTCACGGAGCTCGTCGGCCGCGCCAACGAACTGCGGCATGCGGCAGAGCCGCGACCGTACTGGCCACAACGGCAAGGCCGCGGCCTCTCGCACGACGGCAGCACAGCGCGCGACACCCGCCGTGACTTTGCCCGGATCATCAGCGACTTTGTCGACAACGGCTACCTGGTGGAGGTCTTCGGCGAGGAATGCGTCGACGACCCCACCGAGCTGCCGGACGCCTCCCGAGTGATCGAGCGGCGATCGGCCATCCCGGACCTGTGGCCTCTGGCCCCGGAGACGTGGGACGAGGACACCTTCTTCGGCCTGATCGAGGTCTTCCACGACCTGGTCAGCCGGCCCCGCACCCGCCGCTTCCACTCCTGGAACAACTGCGGGTGGCACCACTCGGAGTTCCACACCGGGCCCGCCCGCATCCTGTACCGGGGCAAGGTCAACGAGCTGCTGCGCGAGGCCGGCATCGAGTACGAGCTGGCTGCCGGAGGCGAGGACCTCGGGCGCCTGGTCGCCGTCACCGACGACGTCCGCAGCGCGCTGGTGCACCGGGCACTCAATGACAGCGCTCCCGACATCACGACCCGGATCCGCCACGCGATCGCCCTGTTCCGCGGCCGGGACACGACGGTAGAGAGCAAGCGGTCGGCGATCGTCACCCTCGCGGGCATCCTCGAGGAACGCCGCGCCCTGCTCAAAGACAAGCTCGGCAAGGACGAAGGGGCGCTGTTCGAGATCGCCAACCGCTACGACCTGCGCCACCGCAAGGCAGACCAGCGCGGTGACTACGACGAAGCGTTCCTGGGCTGGATCTTCTGGTGGTACCTCGGAACGGTGGAACTCACCAACCGGCTCATCGCGGCGCGGACCGCTGCCTGACCCGCGCACCATCCGAATCCGTGGTCGAAGCCTTTCAGGACGGCTCAAGCCCGGCGGCGGGCCGCACAGCGAGCACAGCCGCACCCCTGGCTGCTCGGCTACGTCCAGCGCCCGGTCCAGCGGCACCCCGACGCCCGGCTCGGCGCCTCTTCGCAGTCGACGGCGTGCACGACACCCTCCCTTCGGGCTTCCGATCTTGAAACGCCGGTGAGGCTGGCCAGGAGGCGGTGGCCCTCGGTCTCGATGCCGAGGGCGGCCGGCCGGGGCTACCACGCGCTTGCGGAGGTCCGGGTGGGTCAGTGGTAGTGGCGCATGATGTCGGTGGCCCAATCGGGTTGGGTGGTGGGGCCTTGGGGGCCGAACTCGGTCATGTAGGGCTTGATGTCGAGTACGGGGGTGCCGTCGACGGCGTCGAGGCCTTGGACGTGGAGGTCGAGGCCGTCGGTTTTGAGGAGGCGGCAGCGGGAGACGCCGAGGCGGTTGGGTCGGTTCTTGCCGCGCTGGGCGAAGATGCCGACCAGGGGCCAGTCGGTGTTGCCGCGGGGGTGCCGGGCGCCGGTCTGGATCTTGTCGGTGGGGACGCGGTCGAAGTGGTAGACGATTTCCAGGTGGGAGAAGGCGTCCAGGCCTGCCACGGCTTCGGGGCCGTAGTGGTCGGCGTCCAGGCGGATGATCGCGGTTTCCTTGCCCCACTCGTCGTCGCGGACCTCCGCCCGGCCGCCGACCACCCGGCCCACGGGCACCGAAACCACTGCGGCAGGAGTGGTGTTCTCGGGCATGTGCGGTGCCTTTCGTCCAAAGGGTGGGTCAGCTGGTCGAGTTGGCTTACCGTACCGATGGCTGGCGGTCGTCGGTCAAGTGGCTCCGGAACCTGTCGGCACCTCTTCTCGGGGAGTACGGCCTGTCGGCCCAGTCCTTCCACCCGAAGATCGGGGGCGCACGCCTGTACGCCAACGTCATGGAGAGGAGCCTGAACCTTGGTGTCCGCGCTCGGCTATGTCCATCGCATGCCGATGGCGGATAGCTGCTCTCCCCGTTCCGGGGAGAGGGTTGCGGCCCGCGAGCGTTGGTTGTTGATCCATGTTCCGAGTCGGACCTCTCGCTCCTCCTGCTCTTCACTGCTGCCGCCGTTCCCGTCACCGCTGACGATGATCCGTTCGATGTGTTTGCGGGGTACTTGTAGGTGGCCTTCGCGTTGGTAGTACTGGCGGGCTGCGGCGTAGTTCTTGGACCACTTGTCAGCTTGCGTGTGGTGTGGCTTGGGTTTTTCGTTCTCGCCGGCGGGTTCGATTCCGAGGATGTGTTCGCACAGCCACTGCTGTGCGGTGGTGAGGTTGTCCCAGCCGTGCCGGACCGAGCGCACCCACCGGCCGAGGTCTTCGCCTTGGTGCACGACGTCGCCGGGCGCGGTCGGCAGCGGGCGGCCGGCGTGAAGGTGGAGCCGGGCCAGGTGGAAGCACCGTTGCCATGCCACGGGCCAGGTGGGGCACCAGGACGGGTCGATGTTCTCCAGCTGCTCGCGGCGTTCCTCCGGCAGGGCGCCGGCCGTCGATGTCACCGGTAGGCCCTGGGCACGTCGCTGCTCGGTCTCGGCAGCCTTCCGGGCGGCGGCCCTGGCGTTCTTCAGCCAGATGCCCACCTTGTAGCCCTGGTGGGTGGCGTCCAGCGGTGCGAGCAGGTGGCCTGCCTCGGCCGCCCACCCGCGGGCGGCGGCCAGGCCCTCCTCCCATGCCACATCGAAGTGCGACCAGACCATGCCCAGCTTCTCCAGCTGCTCGATGCGGTCGGCACCCATCTCTCCACGGGCGTAGATCCTCCTGGCGTCGGCGATCCATTGCCCCAGCGGGAACGCGGCGAGCGCGGCAGGCCACCCCTCGGCTTCGACCTCTTGGTCGTCGCGGCCGGGCACGCGGTAGGTGAAGGGGACGCGCAGATCACCGTGGGTGCGGGCGTAGATCACGGCGGCTTCGATGCCGCGCCGCCAGTGCTCGTGCTCGGGATTGAGGACCCGCAGGTTGATGAACGCCGCCAGGGCGGCCGGGTCCCGCGGAGTGCTGAACTTCAGCAGCTGCCGGGCCGGCACCGACAACCGGTCACTTCGGCCGCTGTCGACCCCATCCCCCTCAGAGCCCTCGCTGCGGCTCTGCACGCCTGTGACACGGCTTTGTGCCTGCTGCTCGGCGAGTTGTCCCACCACGCGGGTGTCGTGCGCCCTAAGAGCCTCCAGCAGCTTCGCGAGCCCACTGTAGGCCCGCGAGGTGAGCATGGTGTCCACCGTCTCCCCAGGCTCAAGCAGCACCGGCACCACGAGGGATGCGACCTTCCCCTCACCGGGCTGCATCCGCAGCGCCCGGCCCACCGCCTGGACGAGATCCGGCATGGACCCACGCACGTCCGCCCAGAACACCGAGTCACAGCTGCGGATATCGACGCCCTCGCCCAGGACCTTCACCGACCCCAGATAGCCCTTCTCCACGACCGTGCCGTCCGTGGCGATCCCCTCGGCGAACTCCCCAAGAACCCGACGCCGATGCTCAGGCCTGTGCTCCCCGCACAGCCAGTCGGCCCAGATCACCTTGGGATACAGCCCAGGGTCGACGGCGTACAACTGTGCGCCGACATCAAGAAGACCGGCCGCGAACGCCTCAGCTTCCTTGACGACGTGATGGAAGACCAACGTGCGCCGGAAGCCTTCCTCGGCCGACGCCCTCACCAGCGCGGTCTGCAACGCGGCGAGCCGCGCCCCCCGCACCTGGTCCGAGCGCCCCTCAGCACCCAGCAACTGCGCCGCCTGCAGCTGGGGGTCGGTGATGTCCACACACACCACCTGATAGGGGGCACAGATCCCCCTGCCGATGGCCTCCGAAAGCGTCAGCGTGAAACACCTGCTCCCGAAAAGCGAGCCGGGATCGTCCTCCATACTCGCCACCAACTCACCCGGCGCGCCCTGGCCGGCGTCCTCGTCCCCCTGCCACAGCCGGGGTGTGGCGGTCATATAGAGGCGGCGCAGGGACGGGATCTTGTGGTTGTCGTGGACGACCGCCCATGGCTTCCCGATTCGTCCGGAGGTCCGGTGTGCCTCGTCGACCACGATCAGGTCCCAGCCGGGAAGGCCGGCCCTGTGGGCACGTTCCAGCGTGCCCAGCCCGAGCGAGGCGTACGTGGCGAACACCGTCACGCGGTCGAACGGACGCACCCAGTCGACCAGCTCCTCCACGTCCGTGGTGTTGGGGAAAGACACCTCCTCCCCACGCAGGGAAGACACCCCGACCATCGGGCCTGCGCGACCCCCCTCACGCCAGGCGGCCTCGGTCTGGGCGAGCAGGTCCAGCGAAGGCACCAACACCAGCACACGGCCCGCGTGGAGCTCCTCCGCACTGCGCACAGCGACAAGGCTCTTGCCGGAACCCGTCGCCATGACCACCTGCGTGCGAAGCCCACGTGAAGGCACCCGCGCACCGGCGGGCAGTTCGAGCGCACGCAGAACCGCGTCCACGGCCTCCCGCTGATGAGCCCGCAGAACCGTCCTTGCCATACAACGACCCCTTCGACTCTTGATGACCTTCACCACGGACAGGACCGACCATCACGTGGCGGGCTACTCTCACTCCAGAGTCTATCCAGACCCAAAAATGATGCACACCCTGCAGAAGGCCAGAGCAAAACGCACCCACCAGGACAACGACCACAACACCAGACGCCAACTCAACGCCAACTACCTCGCCGCCCTCGCACGCACCAGAAACAACCTCAGACTCGCAGCGTGCTCCGCCCGCACCTCACCCGAGGAACGAGCCCGCAAAGCCATCGAAGCCTTCAAAGAGGACAACGCCTATGAGCTGCGGTACCAGATAGCCCTCATGGCGCCAGCACCAGTCATCGAAGCGTCCACCACAGCCTTCCGGACCCTTAGAGACCTGCGAGACCTCATTGAGAGCTACATAGACCTCAGCGACCGCTGGGGAAGAGCACTTCGCTGAACTCCGCACCGCGATGCGCGGCAACCTCGACGACACCAACCACACCCCGTAGCCGACTGCCCGCGCCAGCGGGCTTGCCTGAAGGCGAAGCCGAAGGCGCAAAGGGGAGCGAAGCGACCCGTTTGCGCGAAGCGCACTCAGATCCCAAGCGAAGCGCGGGATCTGACGGCCCGAAGGGCCGACCCGTGGCGAAGCCACGGGCAACCGGGTTGCGCAGCAACCCGGTTCGACCCGCGGAGCGGGTCGAACCGCCGAGCGAAGCGAGGCGGTCCGCTTGCACAGCGCGCAGCGCTGATCGGTAGTGC